>JADKAC010000005.1:661828-1323656 GCA_016715425.1 Bacteroidota bacterium | reverse complement strand
GAAGTTACCTGAACCGGCAAGTCGCTTTGATATTTGCGGGGAAATATTAGGTGTGCATATTCATTGAGCAATTGAGGCCAATTTGCGTGGTTTTACGTAACAAAAACCAAACTTTTTCCAACTCTCTCCATTTATTGGGTCTTTCAGTCCGTTTTCCAATAAATGTTTTGCAAAAACGGTTGGTTTCATCGCTGAAAAATTTCCGTTCAAAATGATTTTGCTTGCTAATTTACCTCTTCTAAAATGTCTTCTTGTTCGGTACTGGCAACCGTTACCATAATGCCGTAACCTTGTTCCGATAATAGTTTGGTGGTAACATCTGTTCTTGCATCAACAACAATAGGCTGTCGCAAATATCCATCTTTAGCACCGTCCGCAAGCGTATAACGATAGGTTGGAATACCACTCTCACAACCGAAGGTTGTGTAAGTGTCAAGCAACATTCTTCGTTCCAATTCTCTTGGGTCGTCAATGTTGTCGGTGTCTAAATGTTTTAAATAGTCTTTGGGATTGTTGCGGTTAAACCTAACTTGTAACCTAAGAAATATTCAAACAATGCTCTGCTATTTCCCGCCACCTAATAGTCGGTGCGATTCATCAGAAATAATTAAATCAAAGTCGGTCGGTGAAAAAGTGTTTTGTATTTGTTGTTTTACCATTAATGATTGAATGGTGGTAACAACAATCAAACGGCTTTACGCCAATCGTTTTTCTTCTCTTTGTAAACAACTGTTGTAATGTCGTTTTTCAAATAGTTGGTAAAATCTTTCTTGCTTGTCTTTCCAATTCCAAACGGTCAACCAAAAAATAAAATACGTCTTGCGTTTCCAGTTCTGTAAAGAGTTTGATTAATGCAGCAGCAGTCAAGGTTTTCCTGTACCTGTTGCCATTTCCAACAAGAAACGTTTTTGCCTTCGCTTACTGATTGCTGAACAGCTTGATTGCTTCAACTTGGTAATAGCGAAGAAAACGCAGTTTTAAATTGAAGATTAAATCTTTCTTTTTTTGCTCGTCTTGAAACTCAGGAATCTGTTTATAGTTTGGAAGTTGCGTTAAAACAACATAGTCGACATTTACAACTTCACTAACTAATTTGCTTGGGTCGGGATTAAACTGATAATACTGTTTGATGGATTCCAATGTCGGAAACACTTGAATTTGTTCAGGGTTTCCAGTTTCAATATTCCATAAATAGTGAAGTGTTCCGTTTGAAAGAATAATGAATTTAACCTTTTGAGATTTGGCGTAATTCCTTGCTTGTTCTTTTCCAACAAGTGGATTCAAACTTTCCTTTTTTGCTTCTAAAACAAGTATTGGGTTTTTGGTTCTCGTCAACCAGTAAAAAAGTCAATGAAACCGTTTTTTGAATTTTCAAAGTCTTCGCCTAAATCGTCCATTTGATGGAAGATTCAAGTTTAATAGTCGCCTTACCTTTGTCCGTGTCAAAGAAGCTCCACCCCTGATTCCTCAAGGAGTTTATTAATTTTTATTCTTGCTTTTGCTTCTTTTTCTGCCATCTAATTCAGTTCAATTTTTTGTCGGTTAAGATACTCAAATTTCGTTTTAAAATCTCGTTACCGTTCCGTGGTGGGTGGGAGAATTGGCTCTTTTGCAAGCTTTGGTTTGTGTGTCGGCTTGTGGGGCTTGCAAATGTGCCAATTGTGCGGCTGGCAGAATTTCAAAATATTTTGTGCGGTGGGGAAAAATAAAAAACATAGCGTTGGTCAGCGGGTCGGTTAAGATGCTGTCCATTTGCAATATTGTTTCTATGTCTTTGGTCACCTGTCAAAATGGTTTGTCTTTGTTTTATTGTTTAAATTTTCGGTCGGTCGTTTGTCGTTGTAACGGTCGTCCTACCATTGGCTATAACGTTTTGGCGCTTGGCGAAGAAGCGGATTTCGAAGCACAAAACTGTCTGCCAGCACTGAACTTGATACGAAGTACAAAGCTTCATTTAAGCACTGAACCCGCTTTTTTTGCCAAACGCCTGTTATCGGTGGGCTACTGTCCATCCGAAGATCTGTCGTTCAAGTTTCGTAGTCATGTTATTAAGGTTCGTTAATTGCTCTCTTTAATGATTCAAAATGTTGAGTTCATTCTTTAATAATGTCATAAGTTCTTCCCATTGCGTCAGGTAGTAACATAATTAACTCATCATGTTTTGTTGCCTTTTCAAATGTCGTGAAATGAGAGAAGTGATGCAGTATTTTTAAATTATGAGTGTTACCAATAATAAATTAATTCGGTTATCAACTTCTCCAGTTGAGTCGGGGAGTTTCGTCAAAGTATAAATTTCAAAGAATCGTCTTAAAGCATTTGGCATAAGTATCAAGCTATCGTCTTCCAATTTGCAACCGTCTTTATGAAACTTGAATAGAATTTGAAACAAATAAACATACTCAGATTTAAGTCTCAAACTTTTAGGTAAAGGGTTATTTGAGAGTTGTCTTCACCCGATTCGCTGAATAAAATAGTAATGACAACCAGTGTTTGGATTACTGTTGTGTTTATTGAGTTGTGATGAATCTTTTAGGAAGGAGAAAAATTCAAAATTGTGTGTAGAAATAAAAGTTGCTTGAAACAATTGATTGCAGCCTCTGGCTGCAATGGGTCTTCCCCCTTTTCTAAAGAAGAAAGAGTTTATTAGAGAATAAATCTGTGCTATATGATTTGCATCAAGACTTGAAATTGGGTCTTCAATAAAATAATTGTTTCTTTTGGTTTCTTCTCTGTGAAGGCGCTCTAATGTAACTAAAAATAAGCGAATGAAATTGCAGTCTTTTCACCTTCGCTTAAATTTTCAGCAAAATCATTCCTCTTTGCAATACAAATCTGTCGTCCGTTGTTACTTCAATTTTATGTCTTCACGATTTAAAAATGCCTTAATAAATTTATCAAGTTCTTTTTGCCAGCAACAACATCTTTAAGTTTTGCTAAAAGTTCATTGTCTTTGATTTTAATTTTAGCAATTAGACAATCGTATTTTCTTAAACATTCAACAGAATAATTTTTCGCATTTTCTTTGTCCGCATATATCTCTCTGTCCAAGAAGTCAGCAACAAGATGTTTTTTTAATTTCTCCCGAGCTGTATTTTGCTCTTCATTAAAGTTTTTTACAAAAGCGTTATGAGTATCAATTATTTTTTGAGTGTCAACAATCCAATTACTAACACCGTCTACAGAAACCAAATCATATTCAATTACTGTGAGAGAATTAAAAATATTTCCGTTCTCTTTTCTATCTAATTCGTCTGAAAGGCTCTTTAGAAATTTCTTATATGCTTTTTTTATTTCCTTCCATTTCTCAACTTGTTTTTCAAATTCGTTGTGGCATTTATCAGTAAAGTCATTTTTACTTTTCGGTATGTTTAAGTTGTCAAGTGCCGTTGATTCGTTTGTTAGTAACAGCTTGCAATTTTCTATTTCAGAACGAAGTTTGGCAGAAGCATTTGAAAAGTAATTGTTAAGTAAATTATATCTGTCTTTTGTAATTTTATTTCCGCAAAGGAACAATCTTCTTTGTTATCGTGGGTATGCAATTCAAGCCCTTCTTTTTGCCCACTTATAAATATCATTGTTGTTTTCTAAAACTTCAATGACTTCTGTTTAGGTGGCTCTGCTTTTAGAATAGCCTCAACGCTATCATAAATAGTTTTACGCTTTGCGTAAAAACTATTTTTATCAATTTCGTTTTGTCGTTGCTTGCAAGTGCAGTCTTTTGATTTCTGCTAAGATGTTTCGCATCTACAATGATGTATGCTGCAAGGTTATTTTCAACTTGTGTTTTTATTCCTTTTAAGTGTCCTTTGTTGAACTCTATTAAGCTGTTAAAAGCATCAATCTTTATTGTCCGTGCCTCATTGGTATACTTCCATCCTTCAAAGTTGTTAAACTCGTCTATGGCAGGTTGGTGGGTTGCCTTTTCCAATAATAGTTTCTGTCCCTCAATGGAATTTATTCGGTCTTCATTTTTTCAATCTCTTCTCTGATTCCTACATTCTGTCCAACATCAAAGGAAATTGCATCCAAACTTTCATTCGTATCCCACTTTAATTTTGCTTGATAAACTCTGAATTGAATACTTGCACTCCATATCCAAATGTTGTTAAGTCAGCCTGTGTAAGTTCTTTCTTGTCATCATCATAAACAATCTTAAACTCACCACTTTTATATTTTTCGTGAATTTGTTTGTCCCAGCGAAGAAAATATTCTTGAGATTGTTGTCTTGCCTGAATAGTTCCAGCCATAAATTACATTCTTCTCCTTGAAGTCTTTTATGCCGTCTGTGGTGTCCCACTTGTAGTCCTTGAAAACTCCGAATTGTTTTATGAGTTGAATCTTTCTAATCATTATTTGTTTGTCATGGTAAATGAAAAAGTTTGGTTTTATGCATTCAGTTCAAAGTTAGCAGTGTCACCAAGCCTTGCCGATAACGTCAGTCCGTCTAAAAACCTCCATTCTTTTTTAAAGATAATAATTCTCGCTTTTAAAAACTTATTGAAAGTGATTGAAGCGGTTTACAGAGATGCTTTTATAAGAATAATTTCTGTGTTGAAAAAAAATAATTTGGCATATTGAAGCTAAATGTGTTTGGAGAAGTGCAAATAACAAAATGAGTTTCTTCATCAGGTAACTGAACAATTCTTTCTTATCTATAATATTGAATAACCTGCGTAAATTAAATGCGATGAGCATCAGTCCAACATCAGAACTGGCCCGTTTAATTCCCGCTTGGTAGTGATGTAATAAAAACCCCATTGGCGTTTAATTATTCCGTATGGATGTTCTACTAATTGTTGTCGTTTGCTATATAAATTTTCATTGTTTTGAATGTTAATTTTATTATGATCCACGTAATGTTGAAATTGACTTCTTTCAATTACACGGCCTCTGCCCCCTGTATTTTTTGTGCATTATTTAATACCGGACATTGCTTGCATGCTGTGGTTTTAAATTGTTGCATCAGCACAGGAGCAGTGTGTTTGCGGCCGGGTGCATTGCGGTCTTTTTTATACCAGTTGCCGTTGGTGGTAAGTGTGTGTTGCTGTGGACACGTATAGGTATGGTTATCTTTATAAATAAATTCAGAAACATTATATGCCGGATCAGGCGCCATCGATGCTGATGAAATATCGGGAATGGCTACCAACATTTCTATACCCATAAGGTGAGCAGCTTTGAGTTCGCTGCCGGTGTGATAACCTTTATCGTATAGAGCAGCAAATTCATTGCTATCCAAAATAGTTTTGGCTCTGCGAAGCATACCACTCATGGCCTTGCTGTCGTTGTTGTTGGTTACTTTGTAATCGATGATGAGTTTGTTTTTCTCATCCACCGTTGTTTGAACATTGTATGCTACTTCGGTAATGTTGTTACGTGTAATGAGTTGACGGCTATCGGGATCGCTGGTCGAAATCTGAACTTCACCACTTTGTTCTAACTGCTGCGATAAACCGTTGTAAAACGCTTTTCGGTTTTCGTGTTTAGCAATTTGCTGATTAATTACTTTTTATTCTCCTTTTGTATTGGTCATCATCCTTATCAGCTTCGG
This sequence comes from Bacteroidota bacterium, assembly GCA_016715425.1. Lineage (NCBI taxonomy): Bacteria > Pseudomonadati > Bacteroidota > Bacteroidota bacterium. The sequence continues at coordinate 1,318,105 of JADKAC010000005.1, read as the reverse complement.
GCCAGCGCTCTGTTTATTCGGAAAGCTTGTTTTCGATGTACTCCAGGTGCAGATCAATTTTCTTTTGATTGAAATTATTCTTCTTGCTGTTTTGTGCGCGAAGTTTTGTACTGTCGCCTGCTATAAGTTTACCACCTATCAATTCAAATTGTTTGGCAATGCTTACCGTATAGCGAAACACTTTTCGAATGGCTTTTTCATTGTCGCGTCTGAAGTTGCTGATGGTGTTGTGGTCGGGCACAAGTTGTTTCATCAGCCACATCACTTCCACATTACGTTTGCATTCTTTCTCCAGCACGCGCGATGATCGTATGCTGTTGAGGTAGCCGTAAATAAAAAGTTTAAGCAAATCTTTGGGATTGTATGCCGGGCGACCTTCTGTGTTTAGTTTAATTACAAAACCATACTCTTCAATCTTGATGCTTTCGGCAAACAAATCTATCAGGCGCACTTCATTATCAGCGCTGACAATCTGATCTAAACTTTCGGTAAACAATACGGCTTGGGTTCGGTTTGTTCCTTGTATGTATTGCATACATAAAATTGCAATTCATAACCTATAAAATGAAGTTACTATTCAACAAAAATGTGTGGGTAGTTTTTAGACAGTTTGACGTTTTGCGGCTTGGCGAAGTGGCGGATTTAAAAGCACAAATGTTCAGTTTAGCACAAAAGTTCATTAGAATTCCGAATGTTCAATTTAGCACTGAACCCGCCATTTTGCCAAACCGCTGTTAGTGGCTGGGCTTCTTTGTTTCCTGTCCGTTAGCAACATTTTTTGTCTTGCTGAATTGGTGGACAAGCAACACTTCCGTAACTGCAATATACGCAACAGTCGCCTTGTTTGGGTTTTAAAACAGTTTTGCAATTTTCACATTCGTAAAAATATTGACAAGCATCTGTCGGCATTGTTTCTTCTTTTTTGTGTCCGCAGTTTGGGCAAGTGATTGTTGATTGTAAAATGACTTCCATTTTAATTTTCTTTTTTGTTGGTTACAGAATATCCTGTTGAGTTAATTGCTTTTTCAATTTCCGTGATGTTCGTTTTGGAATTGTCAAACTCTACAATAGCGTTTCTGTTTTCGTAAGATGTGTTTGAATTTATTATTCCCGTTAATTTATTCACTTCGTTATTTACGTGTTCTTCACAACTTGCACAAGTCATTCCGCTAATTGTAAACTCTATTTTTGAATGTTGGATTTGTCAACTACAATGATTTGCTTTTCTGTCTTTGGGTAGAAAATGCTTGAATAGTATGGAAAGGCGAGCATAACAATTGCAAAAGCTGTTACAATTCCTAAAAACATTTTTGTCTGAATGAATTTTGGTTTTTCTTCCGTTTCGCAGTTGCAGTCAATTTGTTTTTTAGGTTTCAACTTTTGATACCAAGCAAAGCCAAGCACCAAAATTGTCAAGCCGATAAAATAAGGTCTGAATGGTTCAAGCCAAGAAAAGGTTGATGCAAGTCCGCTTGTACCTGCTATTAAAGCCAAGACTGGTGTAATGCAACATAATGAAGCTGCAATAGCTGTTAAAAGTCCTGCTCCGATTAGTTTGTTGTCGGTTTTCATATTGTTTCCAAAATTTTGTTTTCGTCAAGTATTTTAAAAAACGGTTTCAACATTTTTTCATACTCTTTTGTCAATGAGTAAAAAATGGTTTGTGCTTCTCGTTCGGTTTCAATTAGTTTTCGGTCTTTGAGTTTTCGTAAATGTTGAGAAATTGCCGAAATTGTCATACCGAGAATATCACTTATGTCGCAGACACAAAGCCGTTTTTCTTCATAAAGTAGAAACAGAATTTTCAGTCTTACGTTGTTGCCCGCCAATTCAAGTCCGTTCGATAAATAGTCAAACGAGCCGTTGAGTTCTGAAACTCTGTCTTTACAGCGGTTTATTTGTTTAATGTCCGCTTGTTGTCGTATGCAAGAAATATTGTCCATAAGGCAAAGGTAGTCAATTTGTTTATTTAAGCAATTACTTAAATACAAAATTTCAAAAAGAACCCGATTTTGTCTGTCGGGTTGTGTCGTCATAGCCTTGCCACTAACGGTTTGCGTATATACGAGGTACGCCTTAAAGAAATTTTAAAATTATAAACAAATGCTTGTAGGCGTATCTTGTATATACGCTGTTATAAGCTGTAAAAATTACGATTATGAAAGTAAAATATCCAATAGGCGGTTATGCACCAGGACACTATATGAGTAAGTGTGCGGATTGCGAAGAAGAATTTATGGGAGATAAGTATGCAAGACAATGTGAACCTTGTGCTATAAATGCAATAAACGAAAGCAACACAAAAGCACTTGCGGAATTACATAAATTAAGAACCGCCTTAGACAAAATTAAATTTAGCAACGATACTATAAATGAAGTACTCGGTAAGTAATTTTTATTGCTTATAACGTTTTGCAGCTATAAGAAGTTGGCGATTTCGAAGCACAAAACTGTCAACCTGCACGAAAGTTTGATTGAAAAACTGAACTTCATTTAACCACTGAACCGCCAATTTCTTATAGGTGCTGTTACCTGCTGGCGTTCTTGTCATGCCTCTTGAAGTGTTCGTTCTTCTTGACCAATTATTGTCATTAGTGTTTCAAGTTGAGAGTTCATTTTTAAATCTCTTTCTTGTTTTCGTCTTAAAATTCCTCTACACGCTTGAGGACTTAAATAAAATTTTTCAGGCACATTGTCAATTTGAACTATGTCTTCAATGGTGCTTTCAATTGGTGTGTTTGGAACTGTCGAACTGTTGAGATATAATTTTTGATTTATTGAAATTACATTGTCTAACAAATACAAGTCAGCACTTAAATTATTTGTTGACTTCCTTGCTGATTTGTACCAACAAGTTACTTCATGGTTAGTCTTTTGTTTTAGAAAATTGTCGATTTGGTTGCCAATCCATTTTACAACTGGTACAGCCCAAGAGTTACCAATTGCCTGAAAACGATTTGTATCGCTGTTTCCATTAACCGATGTGTAATTGTCAGGAAAACCCATTAGTCTTTCGCATTCTAACGGTGTAAATCTTCTTATTCTGTCGTCTTGTGCAATGTATAATGAACCATTGTACGCTGCTGCATTGCCGTTCCATTTAGTGCCGTAAGCTGAATAAAGACAGTCTGTATATTCTCTAAATATTTCAAACTTTGTATTGCCTTTGTAAAATACTTTTTTGTCAAGAATTTCATTAGTTTGATGACTGTCAGAAAACAGATTAAAAATGTTGCCGTTTGAATTATCTTGTTTTGACGCTTTTAATTTCTTTACAATGTTTTGGTTGTCAAATTCAAAAAGTACTTGGTCTGGTCGAAAGTCTTTACCTCCAGCAAGTACATAAAGTCGTTTACGTTGTTGTGCTAAACCAAAATATTTTGCGTCAATAACTCGCCATGCAACATTTCTATTTGGACCTTCTAAATACCCTGATTTTGTCCACTTACTTACTTTAATTTCATCGTCAAACCCTGCAAGTCCAGCTATGAAGTTTCCAAAAGCATTTGTTTTGTCATTAAGAACTCCTTCAACATTTTCCCAAAGAACTATTGAACGGTCTTTTTTTTCTTTTGCTCTAGTTTCATCAATTGCATTTGCAATTTCTATAAATGTAATTGTAAGCTGTCCTCGCTTGTCTGCCAAACCATTTTTCCAACCTGCAAGTGAAAATGCTTGACAAGGTGTGCCTCCACAAAATAAATCAGGTGCTTGAACTTTCCCTTTTAAAATTAAGTCAGGAAGTTCCGTCATGTCGCCTAAATTGGGTATGTTAGGGTAATGATGGTGTAAAACCTTTGATGGAAATTCAGCAATTTCAGAACTCCATAATTGCTCATACCCAAAAGGGGCAAAAGCTAATTGAGAAGCCTCAATTCCTGAACATACACTACCAAAAGTTAATTTATCTTTCATTTTACCTCATCATTAAATTGAATTACAAAACTACAAAAGAATACTATAGTATGCAAGAAATTTATATTATTTTTCAGTTGCTTCTTTCAATTTTTGTTTCCATAGCTCTAAATCATACCAAGGACAACCTATACAGCCATTTTCGTCATTTGGTGTTTGACCTTCCCAATTTTCAGTTCCTGAATAATACCATCTTGTCCCCATAAAATCTCCACGTTTACCAGTTTTAACACAAGTATCGCAATACCGAGATTTCCACATATTAGTTTGATTTGAGAGTAGTTGAAATTTCTTACGTATATCAACTTCACTCATATTGTTGGGATTGTCTGATTCTGGAATACTCCAACGTTGTGACGGAAATTTATGGTCAATTAGTAATTCAACCTCAGTCCTAACTACATTAAAACAAACCTCTCTATTACCCAATATACTTTTGATTCGTTTTTTAAGTATATCTGACATTGGTTTTCGCAATTCATTTCCATGTTCAAATCTTGATTCAATATTTGGTAGCATAATAAGAATATCATGCATCGTTTTTTTATTGCAAGTTGAACATTGTCTTCGTCTTGAACCTATTATGTAACCTTGAATTTTCAAAGCTTTTATACGAGCTGCTGGTTGTGGATTTACTTGTGGAACAGGACCACAAACTCGACACTCCCAATCTCCCGAATATAAAGCGGCTAAAACCTTATATGTTGCAGAATCTTTATTTGTCCATTTTGCATCACTTTCTAATATCCATCCATCTTTATTGTCAGGGTGCAGTAGTTCGTAATTTTCCTCAATTAAACTATCAAACTCTTCATCTGTTAAATCAAGTCCTTGCTTTTCTAAAAATTTTGGTAATGCACCTTGCCATTTTTTAACTTGATATTCGAATTCTACTTCCATGAAAACATCACTTGTTTTTTCAGGAATGAAGTATTCATTCTCAACAATAATGTAGGGTTTAATTTGCTTTTTTGCCATGATTACTATCTTTAATTAAGTCTTCAATATTGACTTCTAAAGCATTAGCAATCTTTTGCATATTTACGAGTGTGATATTTTTTTCAGCTCGTTCAATCATACCAATATATGTCCTATGAAGGTCTGCACGATGTGCAAGTTCTTCTTGGGAAATATCAAGAATACGTCTATACTTCCTGACGTTTTCTCCGAATAAATTTAGTATGTCGTGTTCTGAAATCATTGCTAACTAAAGTCTGCACAAAGCTAACTTTAGTATACAACATAAACCACCGACTATAGTTAGCATTTTATGTTAGCGATGTATTACAGAAATGTGTTTTTGTCGCTCATTTTTTCGGAGTTGTGTCGTCCGCTACGCTTGCATGTAACTCCCAAATATACGAAACCCACCATTTTTCTTAAAAATATATCCTATGCTCCAAGGCATTTAAAATCAAGTAAATACAAGCATATAAAACATAAATGCGCAATACGCATTTTATATATTTCTGGATGAGGATATTTTAAATGCGCAGTTCGTTAGTAGCATTTTCTCCCCAAAAAAAAAGAAGAATCGCACTTAGCAAATTCCTCTTTTAAAACGACTTGATAAATTATCTTTTCACCATTCACCTTTGTTCTCTTACTTATGTGCTTGCAGTTTCCTGTCCGTAGGTATTGGGAATCTCCTCTTTTTTAAATTCGAACTTATCGTCTTTTTCTTTGTACATCAGCACCAGGTCTAATGCCTCGGCTATTACATCGCTGAGGATGGTGATGTGGCTGCCGGCTTTGGCGTTTTCTATTACGTATTGTATGCTGTCGGCTTCGGGATTGATACAGATTGTGGGTATAGCTGGGTTTACATCGTTAATGCCTTCTTTCAGCAGATTCATTATTTCCAAATCTGTTCTGCCTCGCAGGTTTTTGTCTTGACGGATAATAATTTCGTCGAAGCTTCTGGCGGCTATGCGGCCGAGTTCACGGATGTCATCGTCACGTCTATCGCCCGCAGCGGCTATTACGCCTACTTTGGGGCTGAGGGTTACTTTTTCTAAATATTTTGAAATGGCATTGAATCCGTCGGGGTTGTGGGCAAAGTCAACCAGCACTTCGAAGCTGCGAAACTTAAAGGAATTCATAGGGCCGGGTGTGGTAACAGGGCCGGGAATAAAGGTTTGCAGCGCCAGTTTCATGTCTTCTACCCGGAAGTTTTGCAAGAATCCGCAAAGGGTAGCGGGCAGTATATTTTGAATCATAAATACGGCTCGACCATCGAAGGTTAGGGGAATATTCACCACTTTTTCTACTCGCAGTTTCCAAGTGCCTTTTAAAATGGTGATCCATCCGTTTTCTAATACGGCGGCAATGCCACCCCGCTCACAATGATTTTTAATGCGCTCATTATTTTCGTCCATGCTGAACAGTGCAATTTTACATTCTAAAGTTTTGCGCATGTTAAACACCAGATCGTCGTCGGCATTTAGGATGGCGTAACCGTCTTCATGCACAGTCTCGGGCAAAACAGATTTCACTTTTGCCATTTCCTCAACAGTATCAATATCTTTCAGGCCAAGATGATCGGCAGTAACGTTGGTAACAATGGCGTAATCACATTTATCGAAACCCAAACCTGCCTTTAACATACCGCCACGGGCACATTCCAACACGGCATAGTCAACCGTGGGATCCATCAACACAAATTTTGTAGAAAGCGGGCCGGTGCAATCGCCTTTTTCCAGCATACGGTTTTGAATATAGATACCGTCGCTGGTGGTGAAGCCCACTTTGTAACCCATCATTTTGGCAATGTGGGCACATAGCCGGGTGGTGGTGGTTTTACCGTTGGTTCCGGTAATTGCAATGATGGGAATGCGACCTTGTGTCCCTGCGGGGAAAAGCATATCTACCACAGGTTCAGCTACATTACGAGCGATGCCTTCAGAAGGGGCGAGGTGCATACGGAAGCCGGGTGCGGCGTTCACTTCCAGCACAACTCCACGGTTTTCCGTCATTGCTTGCGAAATATCCTGACTCATAATATCTATACCGCAGATGTCGAGACCCACTAATCGGGCAATTCTTTCGGCGGTAAATACATTGTAAGAGTGCACAGTTTCGGTAACATCGGTAGCCGTGCCGCCGGTACTTAAATTGGCGGTGGATTTTAAAACTATTTCAACACCATTTTCGGGAATGGAATCCGGACTTAGACCTGCCACATCAAGCAAGCGCAAGGTATGGTCATCCATTTTAATAGAAGTCAATACATTTTCATGTCCGTAACCACGACGGGTATCTTGATTTATTATTTCTACCAATTGCGCAATAGTATGTTCCCCATCGCCGAAAACAGAAGCAGGTTTTCGCAAGGCAGCAGCCACAAATTTGTAGTTAATTACCAGCAAGCGGTAATCAAATCCTTCTACATATTGCTCTACAATGCTCCAGCGGTTTACTTCTTTCGATTTAGCCAGAGCAACAACAGCCTCCTCCCAGGTATTAATGTTCATAGTGCTACCTCGGCCATGATTGCCATTAATCGGTTTTATAACCAAGGGATAACCAATGCGATTGATAATTCTTTGTAGGTCTTCTTCATCAAAAGCCGTATCGCCTTTAGGTGAAGGGATATTAAGTTGATTTAATAGATTTTTGGTTTCCTCTTTATCGCAGGCAATTTCAACTGCAATGTTAGAAGTGGTGGATGCGATGGTAGCCTGAATTCGTTTTTGATTAACTCCCCAACCTAATTGCACCAAGGAATTTCTATTCAATCGAATAAAAGGAATATCTCTTTTGATAGCTTCTTCCACAATACTTCCGGTAGATGGTCCTAATCTTTCCCGCTCACGCATTTCTTTCATCCGCTGAATATGCGGCGTCAAATCAAAATCCGCTTTATTAAATAATGCATCGCAAAAAGCCACAGCAACCTCACCGGCATATAAACCTGTTTTCTCTTCCAGATAAGAATACACCACATTATATACACCCGGAGTTTTAGTTTCCCGGGTTCTTCCAAAACCCGTGTCAAGTCCTGCAAGTGTTTGCAACTCAAGTGCAATATGTTCTACTACATGTCCCATCCAAGTACCCTGACGCACTCGTTTAAAAAATCCACCACGATGATCTTCGGAGCAACGATGGTCATATAAAGAAGGCATAGTTTCTTCAAGGCGATCAGCAAATCCATCAATTTTATCCGTAGGCCAGTTTTCCATATCCTCCAGGTCTAAGCGCATAACAATGAGTTTATGCCTGCGGATGCTCCAATAGTTAGGGCCTTTCATCACACGAGTTTCAAGAATCTTCATAGTAGTAAATTGAGTTTCGAATATAGAAACTTTTGGAATACAGTTTTGCAAAGAGTTTTATTTGCTTTGAAATATCTTTACTCTCAAACTTATAAAAATGAAAAAACTAATAATTGCAAGTATTTGCTTCTTCTTTGTAATTGGCGTAAAAGCCCAATCCGGAGCTGTAGGATTTACTTACGGACTATTTGCCGGGACTACATCTACAGATATCTCTACCAATATTGATTATGATGATAAGACTTCCGGAGCCGGATTTACAGTTGGCGCATTCAGTCGTTTTAAAGTTCTGTTTTTAACTATACAACCAGAAATCGCTTATTCAAAGAACAATGTTACACTCACTGCAAATGATGGTGGCAATTTATATCAGGCAAAGTTGAGTTCAGATATTTTTGAAATAAACGGACTTATCAATCTGTTGGGTATCTCATTGGGGGATGCAGTAAAATTGCGCTTGCCAATTGGTGTGGGTTATAGTATTGATATGGGATCTACAATAGATTTTAATGGTTCGAAAACCGAAGCAACAAATACAGTAGGAACTTACTTTAATGGACTGGCTGGATTAGGAATAGATGTGCTTGGATTAACGGCTGATTTCAGATATCGCTTTGGATTTAGCGATATCGTTGAAGGCAGCGCAGTTGACATTACACCTAATGTATTCGTGTTTACGCTTGGCTATAAATTCCGTTAATCGCTTTTTGTTAATAAATCTATTATTAGATAAAGGCAACGCTTTTATTTTTGCTTGCAAGATATTAATCCATGACCATACCAAAGGGAAAATTAATTGCTGTTGGAGGTGCTGAAGAAAGAAGCAACCGTGTAAGCAAAGGGAAATTAGAAGTGTTGCGACGAATACTTCGTGAAGTTTCAGGGAAAAATTCTGTAATAGAAATTATTACAACCGCCTCCGGTATTCCGAATCAAGTAGGGAAGGAATATGAAGATGCCTTTAACTATTTGGGATGTACTAACTCTAAACACATGGCTATCCGCAATCGCAGAGATGCCGAAAAGAAAGATTTTATTTCGAGAATTAAGAGTTGTAATGGAATCATGTTTTCCGGCGGCGATCAAACTAAATTGAGTGAAGTGTTTCTGGAGTCAGAAATTCTTGAAATTATGATGCAGCGTTATCATACGGAAGAAGGTTTTGTAATTGCAGGAACCAGTGCAGGAGCAATGGCGCAATCAGAGAAAATGATAAATGGAGGAACGCCGGTAGAAACTCTAAAAAAAGGAAGAGCGAAATTGAAGCAAGGTCTGGGATTTATTAATACCGCCATCATTGATTCGCATTTTATTAACAGAGGTCGCTTTGGCCGATTGGTAGTTGCAGTTGCAGAACATCCTGCATTAATGGGAATTGGAATTAGTGAAGATACCGGAGTAATAATAAAGGAAAACAGATTTCTGGAAGTGATTGGCTCTAATCAGGTGATATTGGTGGATGGCAAAGATTTAAAATACAATAGTGCCGCTTTCAATACGGAGAGAACTATTAATCTGGAATATATTATTTTCCATTTGTTCTCAAAAGGAACTCATTTCGATATACAGGAACGCAAAATTGCGAATGAAGAACAGATGGTGCATTAGTAGTTTGTCGATTAATAAATTCCTGTAAAAAAATCAGTTTCTGAATTCATCCAACCTCGATACATTCCTGCTGAATTAAAGGGTAACACAATATTCCCTTTATTATCAATTGCAATTAATCCACCTTCTGCATTTGCATTTTTTAATGTTTTGTTTACCAGGAAATTTGCAGCTTCTTCCAGAGATAAATTTTTATAAGTAATTAAACAATGCAAATCATAAGCAACTACATATCGCATAAAAAATTCACCGTGTCCTGTACATGAAACTGCTACTGAATTATTATTTGCATAAGTGCCGGCACCAATAATAGGAGTGTCGCCAACTCTTCCAAAACTTTTGTTTGTCATACCACCTGTGGAGGTAGCAGCAGCTAAATTATTATTCATATCAATTGCAACTGCACCCACAGTACCCATTTTATTTTTTCCTTTATTAAAATCTACATGATCTAAAACCACCACATCATTTTCTTTTGCCTGTAATAATTGATCGTATCTAAATTGAGTGAAGAAATAATCGTAATCGGCAAATTCAATATTTTGCAGTCGTGCAAATTCTTCCGCACCTGCTCCAAACAAAAAAACATGTTCTGATTTTTCTAAAATCCTTTTTGCAAGCGTTACAGGATTTTTAATATTACTTACACCAGCAATTGCACCTGCATCTAAATTGCTTCCATCCATAATTGCAGCATCCATTTCATGAATACCATTGTGCGTAAACACGCTGCCTCTCCCCGAATTAAACATGGGGAAATTTTCTAATGATATTACGGATGTTTCTACTGCATCTAAGGCAGAACCACCTTTTATAAGTATGTTATATCCAGATAAAAGTGCTTGATTCAATGCAGACTTACATTGCATCTCCACTTCTTTGGTCAGTTGTTCTTTTGGCATTGTGCCTGCACCACCATGCACTGCAATCTTTGGCTTCATATTGAGATTTGTAAAGGCAAATATTAAAATTAAAAATGAGTTTATTTAAAATCTTTATTTACATAAATATTGTTAAGCAAGGAATTAAATGTGTTTTGATGTAGTTTTAATCACAACTAAATACCTGATAAATGAAAATATTATTAGTTTCAATTTTTGGAATATTACTTTTAAACGGATGTACCGCACAAGAAAAAAATAAAGAAAATATGAATAACAATAATGAAATGAATTCAAAAGCAGTATCTAATGAAAGCTCTTCTGCAGGAATGGAGTTAGCCACTTTTGCCGGTGGATGTTTTTGGTGTACAGAAGCAGTTTTTGAAGAAATGATTGGTGTACAAAAAGTAGTTTCCGGATATTCCGGTGGCAAAAATGAAAATCCTACATACGAACAAGTTAGTAGCGGAGCAACAAGCCATGCGGAATGTGTACAAATAACATTTGATCCCCAAAAAGCGGATTATAAAACATTAGTGGATGTATTTATGCGCACACATGATCCTACTACAAAAGATAGACAAGGAAATGATGAAGGCACACAATACCGTTCAATCATTTTTTATAATAATGATGCACAAAAGATAGTTGCTGAAGAGTATATTAAAGAGAAAAATGCAGATAACTATTTTGGTCGTCCTATAGTTACCGAAGTATTACCTGCAACCACATTTTTTATTGCTGAAAATTATCATCAGGATTATTATGCAAATAATAGGAATGCTCCATATTGTACTTATGTGGTTGCTAAAAAAGTAGAAAAATTTGAATCATTATTTCCTGAACTTACTAAAGAGGAATACAAGGACAAATAAAAATTCTCACAATAGAATTATAACATCGTTAAAAATTTAAGTGTATCCACTTTGTCTGCATACTCCCATAATTCAGGTTGCTGCGATTTACCATAAGAAATATTTCCAGGAATATTTGATACAATACATTGCAGATTTTCTGCTTGTGATTCAAAATAATTTTGTAATTGTACTGGGCTATTATAAAATTCGTAATTCAATGTTGCCAACGGCGAAAACAATTCTTCATTTTCCACCATCATAAAAAAATCGTTGGCAATATGTGGTGTTTTATTTAGCAATAACAATGTGCGGTTGTAATCGTAATTATTTTTATACTTATTATTATCAATAACAAATCTGTAATCTTCCCAAATACGAAAAAGCTTTTCCGGTTCAAAACCTTCAGGGAGAAAAACTTTACTCACATTGCGACAACCCAATCCAAAATAAGAAAATACATCTTTACCCAATTCAAATAATTCTTCATCATTATCATCTTCAGAAATCACAGCAACTGATGTTCTGTTTTTTCTGATAATATTTGGATACTTACTAAAATAATATTCAAAATATTTTCCTGCATTATTGCTGCCTGTTGTAATTACTGCATCAAAATTTTTCAATTGATCTGTAAACACCATCTTATGTTTAAACACATCTGAAATTTCATTTATAGTATTATACATCCAGGGAAAAAACAGCGCATCTTTTGAAGATTGTTTTATCAATGCAGTATTGCCACTGATTAAAACACTTAACACATCATGCATTCCTACAAATGGAATATTGCCTGCTAATATTAATCCTACTTGTTTATTTGCACTTTCATTTATGGTATAATTAGAAACCCATTCATTCATTTTAAAAGTTTGGAGGAAATTATTTGCAAATGCATCTAATGTTATTTCTTGATTTATTTTTGTGAACCAGCGATTGTGCATTTCTATTTCATGCATTAACTCCTGTAACTCATCATTTCTTTGCATAATTACATTTCCAAATTCAGCAAGTGTTGCAATTCTATCTTTCAGTGACATATATTTTTTAATTATCTTTATTGTGTTCTTGATAATATGAAAAGAACACTACATATTTGAACCGTAAAATTAAATACATAAAATTATGGCCATACATATTACAGAAGATTGCATCAATTGCGGAGCCTGTGAACCCGAGTGCCCGAACAATGCAATTTATGAGGGCGGAGTAGAATGGGCTTTTACCGATGGAACTACGGTGAAGGGAATGGTTAAAAGATTAGATGGTAGTGAAATAGATGCCGATCAAAAAATGCCTCCTATTGCTGAAGATATTTATTATATAGTTCCTGATAAATGCACCGAATGCATGGGATTTCATGAAGAGCCGCAATGTGCTGCTGTTTGTCCTGTGGACTGCTGCTTACCGGATCCGGAGCATGTGGAAACGGAAGAGGTGCTGCTTGCCAAAAAAGCAAAAATGCATTTATAAGATTTGACTTTTGTTTTTTTTTAATTAACGCTTTTGCCCCCGTGCGAAGGCGTTTTTTTTATACATGTTCACCGAGACATGTGGATGGGTATGTCTTCTGAATTTTTTCTTTGCATTATTTTTCCGGAAATATCCTTATATGCAAAAACTGAATGTAGCAGTAATGTGTGGTGGGTTTACTGCCGAACAAAATATATCCCTTTTAAGCGGTGAGCTTGTCTATAAAAATTTAGATCCTGATCGTTTCAATCCTTTTAAAGTTGTTGTTTCAAAAAATAAATGGATAGTCGAGCCATTTAATACTACAGTGAATTTGCAGGATTTTAGCTTTTTGATGGGAGCGGAGATAGTGAAATTTGATGCTGCATTTATTGCTATACATGGATCGCCGGGAGAAGATGGAAAATTGCAAGGATACTTTGATATGAAAAGAATACCTTACAATAACTCCGGCATGTTTGCATCTGCAATTACAGCCAATAAATTCTTTTGCAAAGAGGCAATCAGAGGAATATCCATTCCAATGGCGAAGGGTGTATTAGTGAGAAAAAGCGATGTGTTGAGCGAGAAAGTAAGAGAAATTCAAACCATGCAATTTCCGGTGTTTGTAAAACCCAACAACAATGGAAGCAGCTACGGAATAAGTAAAATAAAACTTCCGGAGGAAACCGAAAAAGCACTAATTCATGCTTTTACTTTTGATGATGAAGTATTGGTGGAAGAGGGTATGACTGGCACTGAAGTTACTTGTGCTGTGTTTAAACATAAAGATAAAATCACGAGTTTGCCTATTTGCGAAATCGTTAGTGGAAAACATGATTTTTTTGATTACACCGCCAAATACACTGATGGCGAAGCAGAGGAAATTGTTCCTGCCAGAATTCCTGCTGATGTTGCAGCAATGGTTACTTCTTCTTCCGAAAAAATATTTGCGCATTTAGGTTGCAAAGGAGTAATTCGTATTGATTATATACTAAAAGATGAAATTCCGCATTTCTTGGAAGTGAATACTGTTCCCGGAATGAGTGAAAGCAGTATCGTTCCCAAAATGTTGGCAGCGGCAGGAATTCCACTCCGGGAGTTTTTCACAAATCTCATTAACGAGAGTTTGTAAATTTGCACTTCTGATTATTGGCTTTGACGAAAAAGAAAAATAAAGAAAATTCCGGCCTGTTCCGATTTTTATTCAGCAAAATATTTTTGGTGAATGTATTTATAGCATTGATAGTAATTGCTTTGCTATTAACCGTAACACTCAGCCTTGTGAATGCATATAGCAGACATGGCGACAGTCGCACGGTGCCCGACATTACAGGAATGAATAAAGAAGAAGCAATGTCGCAATTGAAAAATGCAAGTCTGGAATTTGCAGTAATGGATTCCACTTTTAATCCGGATGAGAGACCTTCTACAGTTTTAAATCAAGATCCGATTCCAAATGCAAAAGTAAAATCAGGGCGCACTATTTATGTTGTGCTCAATATGTCGGAGGCAATGCCCGTTGCAATTCCAAATATTGAAATAGGAACAAGTTTTATAAGTGTAAGAGAAGTGTTGGCAAGCAGAGGACTAAAGGTGGGTGAAATTTCCTATAAACCTTTTCAGTATAAAGATGTATTTCTGGAAATGCGATTTGATGGTAAACGGATTAAAGCAGGAGATGAAATTCCTAAAGGATCGAAAGTGGATTTAGTGCTCGGTAATGGACTTGGAGAAACAAATATTGAAGTACCTGATCTTACAGGATTCACTTACATTGAAGCGGTGAATTTAATTCAATTAAAAAATTTAAATCTGGGTTCAGTGATTGGAAGCGGAATGATTACCGATACTTTAAATGCGTATATAATCAGACAATATCCAGCGTATGCGCCCGATTCTTATATCAATCTTGGTTCAATGATGGATTTGTGGATTAGTGATGAACCTCCTATAATGGATGAAAATCCCGATGATGAATTCTAACAGAAAAATTATGATCAAACAGATATTGGTAATTGTAGGATGCTTTATATTTTCTGCTGTTTCGTCTCAGGAAGAATTACATGCATTAAAATTCAATGCGCAATTATTTAATCAAAATAAAACAATAGGAAGTACAAGAGATATCGTTTTTACAAGAGACACAATTTGTCTTCCATTTTTTGATGATTTTTCAAACCTGCATTATTTTTTAGATGAAGCAGAATCTTCATGTGCTGATACAGTAATAAATCCGGCCCCAAGTTTTATTTATCCCAATGTATTAAACTGGTTAGATAGTTCTGCTTTTGTAAATCGCACTTATCCAATTTTACCTCCTTCGTATGGTGCAGTTACTCTTGATGGACTCGATAGAAACGGAGTGCCGCATAATATTGCAGTGGATTATGGTCCTGCGGATACATTAACTTCCAGATATATTTATTTAGGCGGCACATTAGAGGACTCGGTGTATTTAAGTTTTTATTTTCAACCGAAAGGTTATGGAGATGCGCCTGAGCCACAAGATTCTTTGGTGCTTCAATTTAGAAATGTAAGTGGTAATTGGGTGAACATTTGGCATGCAGTAAATAGTTTGGCAGATGCAAATCAGGCTTTTAAAATTGCAATGATTCCAATTGTGGGAAATGATTTTTTATATGATGGGTTTCAGTTTCGTTTTCGCAATAGAGCAAGTGTGAATGGAAATAATGATCATTGGAATATTGATTGGATTTATATTAATGATAACCGGAATAATGGTGATACATTATTTCGTGATGTTTCCTATACAGGTGATTTTGGAAAATATTTATCACGTTACCGACAAATGCCTTGGAATCAGTTTAAAGATTATCAATCAACTGAGGTATCAGAAAATATGCTGGTGCAGCTTATAAATAATTATAATGCAATTATAAATACAAGTCATCAATGGACAGCGTATGAAAAATATTCCGGTACGGAAATATTAGCACCTACTTTACCTATCTCTATCAACTTTGATCCATTCAGTACAACATTTGCAAACTATACCACTTTTGAAATTCCACCAACAGTACCGGGTTTTGATGAGGATAGTTTGAGTGTAACCTTTAAATTTATTCTGAATCCTGCAAGTGATGTAATCAACTGGAATGATACCATGTATTTCGACCAGCAATTTTATAATTATTTTGCCTATGATGATGGCACCGCAGAAAAGGCGTATGCATTAAATGGTATAGGAGCAAAGCTTGCAATTGAATTTTATGCAAATCAACCCGATACTTTAAAAGAAGTATATATCCATTGGGCGCATATAGACGGAGATAATTCTGATAAATTCTTTTCATTAATTATTTGGGATTATATTGATACTACTTTAAACAGCAGTGCAGAAAATATTATTTATCAAGCCGATTTTCTTACGCCCAAATATGCAGATAGTATTAATGGTTGGTATGTATATCAGTTAGTAAATTATCTGGGTGAACCAACTCCGGTTGTGGTGAATGAAAATTTTTATGTAGGTTGGTTACAAACACAAGCCGATTTTTTAAATGTAGGTTTCGATGTGAATACAATCTCTAACGACAATGCATATTTTTATGTAGGTGGAAACTGGGAACAATCCGTTTTACCGGGTGCAATTATGATTCGTCCACAAGTGGGAGGAGATTATTCGAAATATACCGGCATATCTCAATTAAGTGCAAAGGAAGAATTACAGATTGCACCTAATCCTGCGCACGATAATATTAGAATATTAAATAATCTTCCAGCAGGTGCAGAGGCAGAAATTTTTTCTATCACCGGGCAATTCATTTCTCGAAATCTATTACAAAATAATATATTGTCCATTACTGATTTGCAAACCGGAATGTATTTGCTCAAAGTAATTGATGTATCTAGTGGAACTACATGGATAACAAAATTTATTAAACAATAAACAAGAGAAAAATGTCAGCAGATATTACAGTAGAAGAATTGAAACAACGACTAGACAACAAGGAATCTATTTTTATAATTGATGTGCGTGAGCCACATGAGTTTGCTGAATTTTCAATATCTGAATTAAATATTCCGCTTGGTTTGTTGCCGCAAAAGTTTTGGGATTTTGATGAGCGTATGGAAGAAGAAATTGTTGTGCTATGCCGTTCCGGTAGTCGTAGTGCCTCTGCCAAAATGATTCTTACTCAAGCAGGATTTTCTAATGTGCGCAATCTAACCGGTGGCATTCTCGACTGGCAGGAAAAAAATAAATAATGAACAGTGAACCCGCAATTATTTTTTTTGATGGGGTATGTAATTTATGCAATGCATCAGTGCAATATGTATTGAAAAGAGATAAGAAAAATAATTTTCGCTTCGCCGCATTACAATCTGATTTCACCAAAAAATTCTTTCATCAAAAACAGTTTGTTCCTAAAACAGATTCCATAGTATTGTATTATAACAATACATTTTATACGGAATCAACTGCGGCATTATATATTGCAAAACAGTTGCGATTTCCTACTAATCTCTGGTATGTTTTTATTGTTATTCCGACACCTATTCGCAATGCAGTTTATAAATTAATTGCATCCGTTAGATATAAGTGGTTTGGCCGTCGAGATAGTTGTATGATGCCTTCTGCTGATACAGCAAACAAATTTTTGGATACATAATAATTGTATCAGTATGTAACTTCGCTTCAGATAAACAAGTATTGAGAAATTTCCTGATCATAGCCATTATCATTTCGTTATTAAGTCTGCTCACTTTTTGTACTCAGAATAATACCACTGATAATTTAGAAAGTCCTTATCTAAATCAAAATGATACAGTGCAATATGTGGGTATGGAAACATGTCGAACATGTCATGCAGATAAATTTGAAACATATATTCATACAGGAATGGGAATGTCGTTCGATATTGCTACACGTACTAAATCAGATGCTCGTTTTGGTGAACATGATGTGGTGTATGATTCCATTCGCAATTTTTATTACAAACCATTTTGGAAAAATGATTCATTGTATGTAAAGGAATATCGCTTATTAAAAAAAGATACAGTACATCTGCGCATTGAGCGAATAAATTATATTGTGGGTTCCGGTCAACATACGAATTCGCACATGTTGCTAATCAATGGATATTTATATCAGGCACCAATTACATTTTATACGCAAAAACAACAATGGGATTTAGCACCCGGAATGGAAGGTGGATTTAATTCCAGATTCTCCCGTATTATAGAAAGCGAATGTCTTGCTTGTCATAATGGATTGCCGCAACCTGTTGTAGGTTCAATAAATAAATATGTAAAAATTCCACAGGGAATTGATTGCGAAAGATGTCATGGTCCGGGTAGTTTACATGTGGCAACCATTAGTAAAGTAATCTTAGTGGATACTGCAAATGGAATAGATTATACAATAGTAAATCCCGGAAATTTATCTGTTGACTTACAAAATAATTTATGCTTCCGTTGTCATTTGCAAGGTGTGGATGTATTGAATGATGGCGCAAGTTTTTTTGATTTTAAACCGGGCGATCATATTCGGGATCACTGGAATATTTTTCTGCCGCAATATGATGGTAAGAATGATTTATTTTTAATGGCATCACAAGCAGATAGAATGTTGCAGAGTAAATGTTTTATAGAAACACAACAGCTATCATGCATCACTTGTCATAACCCGCATCTCACTGTAAAAGAAACACCGGTTGCGCAATTCAATGCGCCTTGTCAAAGTTGTCATAATAATGGAAATGATTGTACAGAAACTATTGCAGCAAGAAATTTAAAACAAGATAATTGTTCAGGTTGTCATATTCCGAAATCAGGTAGTATTGATATTCCGCATGTTTCAATTTCAGATCATAAAATTCAAATTCCGGGTAAGGATGCAATGAAAGAAGATGGGCAATTTGTACGCTTAATTGCACTTACAGACTCTAATGCTTCACCTGTAACAATGGCTAAAGGATATCTGAAATATTTTGAAGCATTTACCCATCAACCTATCATGTTGGATTCCGCATGGATGTGGTTACAAAAAGTGAAAATAAAAGATGAACCGTATTATAAAGCAAGTATTCATTATCATTATTTAAATGGAAATTTTAAACAGATAATTGCAGATGCATCTAAATTGAACGCCATGAAAATTCCGGATGCATGGACATATTATAGAATCGGTGAAAGTTATTTTACCATGAAGGACTTTCCGAATGCAATTGTTTATTTTAAAAAAGCAGTAGAGGTATTACCTTATAATCTCGATTTTAATTTAAAATTGGGTTCAGCATATTTTAGAGTAAATAACTTTTCTGATGCACAAAAAGTATTTGCATTTATTATCAATGAAAATCCGAAATATGAAAAAGCATGGATGAATTTGGGAGCAGTGTATTTGCAAAACGGAAAGTATCAGGAAGCGGAATTTGCATTGATAAATGCCATTCAATTAGATCCTGATTATTTGCAGGCAAGGCTTACACTTGTTGACTTGTATATTAAAACACGACAAAAGCAAAAAGCAAAGGATGAATTGAAATATCTGCTGGCGTTCTATCCCGAGGACATCTATGTAAAGCAAATGCAGCAAAGTGTAAATAGTCTTTAATGATTAAATAGTATTTTTAGCCAATGCCTGTCATACCTGAAAAATATAGGGATAGAATAGAAGCATGGAGACAGAAAGCAAAATTTTTTCTTCAGAGCTCCAGTTTACCGGGATTTTATAAAGTTTCTATTTGGGATGTTGGCGAGTTTTTTTTTCAAGAAATTCGCAGAGACAGAATAGCAGTAAGAGCAGGTGCAATTTCATTCAACTTTCTGCTAGCATTATTTCCTTCAATCATATTTTTATTTACGCTGATACCATATATACCCGTACAAGATCTGGATAGATATTTACTAAATACTTTACATGAAGTGTTGCCCGAAAGTGGTTTTCAGTTTCTGGAATCCACCATCACAGATATCGTCAGCATAAAAAGAGGCGGGTTATTATCTTTTGGATTTTTGTTGGCATTTTTCTTTGCTACTAATGGAGTAAATGGATTGTTGCTCGCATTTAATAAAGAGCATCCTATGTATAGAAGAAGAGGAATGTTGCGTGGCAGACTTGCTGCATTTAGATTAACATTTTATTTATTTTTCTTATTTATAGTTTCAATCTTACTGATTATTGCGGGAGATAAAGTGGTGTTTTGGTTTGCAGATAAAATCGGATTCCTTAGTGTGTTCTCAATAATTTTGCTGAGTGTAATTAAATGGATTGTAATTCTGCTGCTTTTCTTCACCGGTATATCCTTAATATATTATTATGGACCTACCAAAAGATACCGATACAAATTCCTTACACCGGGTGGCACCTTCGCTTCTATATTTTCAGTACTTACTTCATTAGGCTTTGGTTCCTTTGTAAATAATTTTGGATTATATAATGAAGTGTACGGCTCCATTGGTACTTTGATTGTGCTTATGATCTGGATGAATCTCAACTCATTTGTTTTAATTCTGGGATTTGAAATCAACAACAGTATTATTATGAATAAAGAAATAGGAAAATCATTTATTGATAGGAAGTAATAACAACGCATATTTTTATTTCACTTCTTTAGTATTAGTACATCTAACTACTTATAAAAAGTATTTTCAATTACACATTTGAATTAGTGTTTCTGCTGTTTTATCTTTACCCCGGAGAGATGGCAGAGCGGTCGAATGCGGCGGTCTTGAAAACCGTTGACCTGCAAGGGTCCGGGGGTTCGAATCCCTCTCTCTCCGCCTTATTAAAAAATAATCATCTTCTTGAAATTACAGAAGGTGATTTTTTTTTACCTGCTTCAGAAGATTAAAAAACAAGTTAACAATGGTTTTTTAATAAAATGATTCTTGCAATCATGGCTACTTATTTTTAATAGTCAATAAAAGTTATATCAGGATTTTTGCATCTTTAAATAATAATTATTCAATATGCGCAGATATATACTTTTTGTTTTTATGCTTTCTTGTTTACAAACTTTTGCTCAGAAAAAAAATACAAGTGCATCGGTTTTAGAATATGATACATCAATTTTAGCTCAATTACAATTTCGGGAAATTGGTCCCTGGCGTGGAGGAAGAAGTGCCGCTGTTGTTGGTGACTTAGAAAATAAACAATTGTTTTATTTCGGCGCCACCGGTGGTGGTGTTTGGAAATCTGCAGATGGCGGTAGCAATTGGAAAAATATTTCAGACGGCTATTTCGGTGGCTCTATTGGTTCAATAGCAATTAGTAAAAGTGATCCTACAATTATAT
Organism: Bacteroidota bacterium; assembly: GCA_016715425.1. Classification (NCBI taxonomy): domain Bacteria; kingdom Pseudomonadati; phylum Bacteroidota; species Bacteroidota bacterium. The sequence continues at coordinate 1,296,855 of JADKAC010000005.1, read as the reverse complement.
ATGTTGGTGGTGGTGAAAATTCTATAAGAGGAAATGTTTCTTCTGGAGATGGCATGTGGCGGACAGAAAATGCAGGTCGTACTTGGCAACATGTTGGACTTGAAAATACAAAGCATATTTTCCGCACAGTGGTACACCCGAAAGATCCGAATACAGTTTACTGCGCAGCTCAGGGAAATATATTTTCTCATTCCGTTGATCGTGGAATTTATAAAACAGAAAATGGTGGGAAATCATGGGAGAAAATTTTATATCTCAATGATTCAGTTGGTGCTTGCGAATTAATTATAGACCCTACCAATCCCGATATTTTACTCGCCACTTTTTGGAATGTAAAACGAACTCCTTATAGTTTAGAAAGTGGTGGTGTTGGAAGTGGTATTTGGAAATCTACAGATGCCGGAAACACATGGAAAGATATAACTCAAAACACAGGCCTGCCAAAAGAAACTCTGGGGATTATTGGTATAAATATTAGTCCTGCAAATCCCGATAAATACATTGCAATTATTGAAGCGAAAAAAGAAGGTGGAGTATATGTAAGTAATGATGCAGGTAACACATGGAACAAAACAAATAGTGATAATAATCTGAGACAAAGAGCATGGTATTACAGTAAAATATTTGCAGATCCGAAATCAGAAAATACGATGTATGTATTGAATGTTGAATTCTGGAAATCTATTGATGGAGGAAAAACATTTACTTCAATCAGAACTCCACATGTTGATCATCATGATTTATGGATTGATCCAAATGATCCCGAAAGGATGATAATAGGAGATGATGGAGGTGCGCAAGTGACGTATGATGGAGGAAAAAACTGGAGCACTTATTACAATCAACCTACAGCGCAGATATACAGAGTGAGCACCGATAATCATATTCCATATCGCATACTCGGTGCACAACAAGATAATACAAGTGTGCGAATTTTTCATCGCAGTTTGGATGGCCAAATTGATCGCAATGATTGGGAACCAACAGCGGGTTTTGAAAGTGGAACTATAGTATCCGATCCTAAAAATCCGGATATCGTATATGGTGGAAATTACAGTGGCTTTATCGGATGTGTGAATCATGAAACAGGCGACAGAAGAAATATTACTGTGTGGCCCGATGAACCAATTGGTCAAGGAGCAGATATTCAGAAATACAGATTCCAATGGAATTTTCCATTATTCTTTTCACCGCATGATTCTTCGAAATTATATGCTGCAGGAAATGTGTTGTTTTATACAATTGATAAAGGAACCACATGGAATATCATATCACCTGATTTAACCACTAATGATAAAAGCAAACAAATTCCTTCCGGTGGAATGATTACAAAAGATAATACAGGAGTGGAAGTGTATTGCACCATTTTCGCTGCGGCAGAATCTCCATTAGAGAAGGATGTAATTTATACAGGATCGGATGATGGTTTATTACACTTAACAAAAAATGGTGGAGTGGATTGGGAAAATATTACACCACCTGATTTACCGGAATGGACTATGATTAATTGTATTGAAGTGGATCCCATTACAAAAGGTAAAATGTATTTTGCAGCTACAAAATATAAAGTGGGTGATGATGCACCATACTTATATGTTACTGAAGATTATGGCAAGAGTTGGAAAAAAATTGTGAAAGGAATTGATGCAACAGATTTTACAAGAGTAATTCGTGCAGATATCAATCGCAGTGGACTTTTATATTGCGGCACTGAACATGGTTTATATATTTCTTATAATGATGGAGTGCAATGGAATAAGTTTCAAAATAATTTACCTCTTGTTCCCATTACAGATATCACCATAAAGAATAATGATCTTATAATAGCCACACAAGGAAGAGGGTTTTGGATATTGGATGATCTTTCGATAATGCAAAAAATGGATAAAAATATTGCAACAAATAACCTATTAGTTTATCCAATAAGAGATACTTATTTGCAAGAAGGATATCAAATTGAAAAGCCGCAAAACGCCGGTAAAAATCCTGCATCGGGAGTTGCTATAAATTACTATATCAATATTGAACCAGATACTTCAAATCAAGTTTCAATCACAATAAAAGACAAGTTGGATTCGGTTATTCAAACGTATAGCAGCAATGCTTCTGAAAAGGATAAAAAATTAATTGCGCATAAAGGCATAAATCAATTTGCATGGAATATGCAATATCCGGACGCAATAAAAATTGAAGGTATGTTCTTATGGAATGATTCACCAAGTGGACCGAAAGCAGCACCTGGAAATTATACTGCACAAATTGTTTTTGGGAAGGATACAATTAATAATGCATTCACAATTGTAAAAGATCCGAATTCAACAGCAACTGCTGAAGATTATGTTTTGCAATTTGAATTTCAACAGCGTGTTATTGAAAAATTTAATGAGGTACAAAATGCAATTATATCACTGCGGGCATCTCGTACACAAATTAATAATTTTATGAAACAAATAGATAAAGAGGATGCAGATAGTATTAAGCCACTTGCGGATACAATTATAAATAGACTTACACGAATTGAAGAAACATTAAATGAAACACGTAATAAAAGTGCGCAGGATATGTTGAATTATGGTATTAAATTGAATGATAAACTTGCCGGATTATATTATGCAGCAGCACAGGGAAATTATAGACCTACCAATCAGGTGTTAAATGTATTTGATACTTTATCCTCTTTAATTGATGCAGAGCTTAATGCCTTAAAAGAGGTGCAAACTACTGATATCCCTTTGCTCAATGAAAAGATACATGCACTTAAGCTACCCGTAATACAGGAAAAGTAAAAATAGATTATAAAAAAAGTGAAGTATTGTTTGGAAATTCTTTATGAGGTATCTAATTTAGTTTTCCCTTTTGAAAATTAAAGTTCTTCTTAACCGTGGCGGGGGTAGCAACAGCGCAGAGTTTTTCTCTGCGTTTGTAGCTGCCTTTTTTTTTAAATGTTAATTTGTGGATTCCACAACGACAATAGCGCATAGTTTTGCAAAAAACTATGCGCTATGCTTCTTCAAAAAATTCTTCTCTTCTTAATAATTATCAGTTCAAGTTTAATCTCTGTTTCGCAGGTAGTGAATATTGAAAGTTATCGCAAAAAAACAGATACCGTTGGTTGGGCGGGAAGTGCGGAAGCTACTTTGTTTATCAATAAGAATAATGATTTTGTATTAGCATTAAATACTAATATAGAATTGCAATATAAAACCAAAAAAACATTATGGTTAATGCTTACTGATTTAGCAACTGTGCGTGCAAATAATGATCAACGATTTGTGAATGGTGGCTTTCAACATTTTCGGTTTAATTATAAAATCACGGATCGTTTTGTTCTGGAAGCATTTATTCAAGGTCAGTTTAGCGAACCTCTGGGAATTAATTGGAGATATCTTGCCGGAGCTGGTCCCCGATTAAAAGTATTTGGCGGTGATGAGTTTCGTTTATATGTGGCAGCGGCTTATATGTCGGAGTGGGAAGAGACAACAGAAGTGATGAAGGGAACGCAGTATAATAGAATGAGTAGTTATATTTCTTTTACTTATACTCCTAATGACAATGTATTTATTGCAAGCACTACTTATTACCAACCCAGATTAGATGTTTGGAATGATTACAGGGTTTCAGAAAATTTAAATATCAGAACAGATATCACCGATAAAATTTATTTTATTTTCGATTATACATTGTTGTATGATACCCGGCCACCGATTGGAATTACAACAACTGCATATATTCTTAAATCAGGATTTGGATTAGAATTTTAGACTTGCATTATTTCCTTCAACTCTTTTAATTTCATGAGTGCTTCAATAGGAGAGAGCGCATTAATGTCGAGATTATCCAGAATTTCTTTCACCTTTAATAACTCGGGATTGTCCATGCCGAATATGCTTAATTGATACGTTTGCTTTTGCACTTTGCGCAATTTATTTTGCAATTCACTACCTAAGTTTTTTTGTTCTAATTCTTTCAGCACTTCATTAGCTCCATCCACAATTTCTTTCGGCATACCCGCCATCCTTGCCACATGAATTCCAAAGCTGTGTTTTATACTTCCGGGTTGTAAGGTGCGTAGAAAAATTACTTTATTGCCCGCTTCTTTTGTAGCAACATGGAAGTTGTGAATTCTTTCATATCTGTTTTCCAATTCACTTAATTCATGATAGTGTGTAGCAAATAATGTTTTGGGATGTGCGGTAATATTATTGTGCAAATATTCGCATAGACTCCATGCAATACTAATTCCATCAAACGTACTTGTGCCACGTCCTATTTCATCTAACAGAATTAAACTGTTGGCAGAAATATTATTCATGATACTCGCTGTTTCAGTCATCTCCACCATAAATGTAGATTCACCGGAAGAGATGTTATCACTCGCACCCACACGGGTAAATATTTTATCAACGATACCAATTTGCGCTTCTGTTGCCGGTACAAAACTTCCCATCTGCGCCATCATTACTATTAATGCGGTTTGCCGTAGCAACGCACTTTTTCCGGCCATATTCGGACCGGTAATTATCATTATTTGCTGATCATCATTATTCAGATAAATATCGTTGGGAACATATTTTTCACCGATAGGCAAATGCTTTTCAATTACCGGATGTCGCCCTTCTTTAATACGCAATGCATTGCCTGTATTTAATTCAGGTCGGCGATATGAAGATTGCATTGCAATAGTTGCAAAACTTAACAAGCAATCTAATTGAGCAATTATTTGCGCATTCAATTGAATAGGTTTTACATATTCATTTAATGTATGCACTAATGTTTCAAAAATCGTTTGTTCCAGCGCAATTATTTTCTCTTCTGCGCCTAAAATTTTTTCTTCATACACTTTTAATTCAGGGGTAATATAGCGTTCTGCATTTGTCAAGGTTTGTTTGCGAATCCAATCTTCAGGTGCTGCATCTTTAAATCTATTTGTTACTTCCAGATAATAACCAAACACATTATTAAAACCGATTTTTAAATTGGTGATTCCGGTGCGTTCAATTTCTTTTTGTTGTAATTGTACCAAATAATCTTTACCACTGCTGCCGATTGCACGCAACTCATCTAATTCAGCATTTACACCTTTGCGAATGATGTTGCCTTTATTAATTTGATTGGGTGCATCTTCAATTATTTCATCATCAATTTGTTTTCGGATAATATCACAGGTATTTATTCTGTCACCCGATTTTCGCAAATGAATATTTTCGTTTTGCAATAATGTTTTGCGCAATGGTTCTAATGCATGTATAGCTCTATTGAGTTGAATTACTTCCCGTGGTGTGATTTTTTGTAAGGATACCTTACTGATTAATCTTTCTAAATCACCCACTATTTTTAAAGAGTTACTTACTTGTTTTGACAGCTCCGCATCTTTAATAAAACTCTCCACAGTATCATGTCGGGCTTCAATACTCTGTTTATCTTTTAACGGCATTATTATCCATCGTTTCAACAAACGGGTTCCCATTGGGGTAATGGTTTTATCCAACACAGAATACAGCGGAATACCATCTTCCATTGGTGAATGCAATAACTCCAAATTGCGAATTGTAAATCTGTCGAGCCAAACATATTGTTCTTCTGCAAGTCTGGAGATAGAAGTAATATGTCCTAAATTATTATGTTCTGTTTCACCCAAATAATGCAATGTGGAACCGGCACCAATAATTGCAAGATGTAATTCTTCAATACCAAATCCTTTGAGTGTAGAAGTATTAAAATGGTGTAATAGTTTTTCTTTTGCAAAATCTGTTGTAAAAATCCAATCATCTAAAGTGTATAGATAAAATTTATTTCCAAATAACTCTTTAAATATTTTTTGATTGGATTTTGATAAAATAATTTCTGCAGGTTGTAAACTGTGTAATAATTTTTCACAGTAATCCGGATTGCCTTGTGCTACAAAAAATTCCCCGGTGCTGATATCCAGAAAACTCATACCAATCAATCTTTTATCTTTTACATTTTCAATATGAAAAGAAGCCAGATAATTATTGCTTTTTGTATCCAGCATTTTTTCACTGGTAGCAACTCCCGGAGTAATTAATTCTGTAACACCTCGCTTCACAATTGTTTTTGTCAGCTTAGGATCTTCTAATTGTTCACAGATAGCAACTCGATATCCTGCCTTTACCAATTTTGGTAAATACGCATCCAATGCATGATAAGGAAATCCGGCAAGTTCTACATGACTGGCAGAACCATTGGCCCGACGAGTAAGTACAATCCCCAAGACTTTGGAAGTGGTTACGGCATCCTGAGAAAAAGTTTCGTAAAAATCACCGACTCTGAACAGCAGGATTGCATCGGGATATTTTGCTTTTACTTTATTGTATTGCCCCATCAACGGGGTTTCTTTTCCTGCTTTCATTATTCACAAAGATAATCTTGATTCACTCAATGCACTGAATGCAATTTTCAGTAAAGCGAAAAAGTGAAAAGTGATTTGATAGTTTGCTTTTTAAAATTAATACACTCGCATTATTCAGCACAATAAAGAATAATTTACCAGCAATTTATTATTCTCTCGCCAACGTATCCAGCCTTCATCCAATTTATTTAAATTACCATCATATAAAATTACCTGCATCCAATCGCCTTTAATTTGCACCGGTTGAAGTATAGAATATGCGTGATACATCAATTGGCTACCATGCGAAAAAGGAACAACACGCAAAGGATTTTGAATTGTATCCATTATCTCAACCGAATACACATTCAACATAAATTCTGGCCATAACATAATGTTACAAACCTCTCTTGAAACCCAGGCAGTTTGTTCAAGTGAAGCATTCACTTCTATTTCAATAAAATTTTTTGTGATGGAGATTATTTTAAAAAGCAATAAACCATAATCCATTTTCATATGTGCCGGCATAAGGTAGGGAGGGGCGGATATGATTTCAGATTCATTATATGGTATATTATTAAAAACAATACTATCATAAGGTTGTAAATCAAGGTAAGATTCTGATTTAATATTGTAAGTATAAAAATAAATAGTGGGATGAGTTGTATAATCGAATGAAACCATGCCTAAGCCGTAAGTGGTGCTATTTTCCGGTTCGTCATTCATCAAAAAATGAAATGTGTTATTAGTATTCATTTCATCATGTGTGCAAGCTTTAGAATAATCTGAATTACTTAACAAGGTTTGCAATGTTATCAGAATGGATATGGCTATCATGCTTTGCAATATTTAATTTTTGATTTATAAATATATGAATTTTAGATTTGGCAGGGACAGTCAGTTAAAACTGACTGAAATGGATTTTATGTGATGGGCAAAATCTGGAATCCATATCCGTTTACTTCAGTAAACGGAAAAAGGGGAAACATCAAAACGAATATTAATTGAATTGCAATGACAGTCAGTTAAAACTAACTGAAATGGATTTTATGTGCTGGATATTTTCCCGCTCATCCATTTCCGTTTACTTCAGTAAACGGAAGAAGGGTTAAACGGATAAAGGATAAACGGAAACGGAAAAACAAAAAACATTAAAAAAAATATTATGGAGTAATATGTTGCCAACCATACTTTTTTACAAATGCATCCAGTTCCGTTTTAAATGCAGTTTTGCTATGATGTTCTTCTTGTTTATAAATATATTCTCTTGTGCGTTGTAAATGACTTTCACTTACACTTACCGCCCAATAATCATCTTGCCACATAAAGTTTTCTTCAATCAAATTTATTCCATTAATCCAGTGTGAAGATTCGCCTTTTATGAGTTGTGTTATATCACTAATGGATTTGTTCTTGTTTAATGATATAAGACAGTGAGCATGTTCACTGTAACCATTTACACAGTCCAGCCAAATATTTTGTTTGTTGGCGTTTGACTTGATATGCTGAAATACTTTTTTTCGCAATTCTTTAGTATGTAGAAATTGCTCTCTTTTTTTAGTGGTGAAAACAAGATGCACCCAGATTCTTACCCAACTCATAATTTGATTATTTAATGGCTTAAGCCGGTGATTGAATCAATTTCTTTCAGTCAGCTAAAACAGATTCTAATAGTAGTTTGAGGGATTAAAAAAATTTAGTATTCAAATATAATTATCTCTTTTTAATTTTTGTAGGACTGTCAGTTAAAACTGACTGAAATGGATTTTATGTGATGGGCAAAATCTGGAATCCATTTCCGTTTACTTCAGTAAACGGAAAAAGGGGAAACATCAAAACGAATATTAATTGAATTGCAATGACAGTCAGTTAAAACTGACTGAAATGGATTTTATGTGATGGGCAAAATCTGGAATCCATTTCCGTTTACTTCAGTAAACGGAAAAAGGGGAAACATCAAAACGAATATTAATTGAATTGCAATGACAGTCAGTTAAAACTGACTGAAATGGATTTTATGTGATGGGCAAAATCTGTAATCCATTTCCGTGTACTTCAGTAAACGGAAAAAGGGGAAACATCAAAACGAATATTAATTGAATTGCAATGACAGTCAGTTAAAACTTACTGAAATGGATTTTATGTGCTGGATATTTTCCCGCTCATCCATTTCCGTTTACTTCAGTAAACGGAAGAAGGGAAACGGGGGATTTTGAAATGTTCATTTATTCCTAATTTGCCCTTAAAATTTAATAGCACTATTTTTATAAAAACAATTTTCATTATGGCAATTACTTTCATTCTCTTTTTTATACAACAATTTGCAATTTCAAATGTGGAATGCACTTGCAGCTACCCTATCTTTTATGCAGACTTGAGTCGCACAATAGAAGCGCCATGTACCTTGCCTACCATACTAAATTTCGATGAACCGGGTTATTCAAATACTTTGACAATATTAGATTGTAAAGGAGCGGGTACTTATGTCTCTACTGATTTAGGTACAGGCAAACAAATACAAAATTTGGAATTTGATAATGTGGCAGAGATAACTACAGATTCTATTTTTACTTATAATGAGGATACGTATGCAGAGGATCTTCGAGTTGAAAAATATTATAGAATTGTTGTTAGCAAAACAAAATAAACTTAAGAGGCTTCACTTAACTCTTCATCAATTGGAGATTCTTCTTTTTCTGATTCTTCTGTTTTAGAATGCAACAGTGATGGTGATTTCGTGGATATCATCATCCCAACCATAAGTATTAATGCAGTAAGGATTATTACTTGAATTATCAGTGATGTGTTTACCATTGGTATATTGTGTTCAGGAAGAATTGTTAGAAATAATAGTATAGTGATTAATCCTCTTGGAGCGATAAATACCAAAGGTTTCAATGGTAGTTTAAATATACGTAATTGAATTGCCCGAATAAGAAAAATTGCGATTACTATTCCACCTGACCATTTAAGTGTTTCAGTATTTATTATCTCTTTTGTATCCATCAAATAACCGAACAATAAAAAGAATACAGCTCTCACTAAAAATGTTGCTTCTGTAGTTAATTCTTTAAACTTTACTACTTCCTTACTTAGTGAATCCGAATTTAATCGTTGTATCCAACTGAAGCGTTTTAACTCGTCAAGATTACCGATAAATAAACCAAAGAATAAGATTAATAATAATGCAGGTAAATGCATTTCCTTCGCAATTACATAAATTAAAATGAGCAATAAGATTATGGGTGCAAATTTTATTTGGTGTTGAATTCTTTTTAATAGTATAGCAAGAGTTATTGTTGCTAAAATGGATATGAAAATGATAATAAGCAACTGTAATCCAAACTCGCCAAAGGAATGTAAATCTATAATGTCATTTAATACAATGAAATTAAAAAATAATACCCCTAAAATATCCGACATGCTGCTTTCATAAATCACAAATTCTTTTTCTGATTTCGGTAAATTCCTTGCTGTCGGTATGGCAATTGAGCTGCTGATTACGCTTAATGGAATTGCATTGGCAAGACACATTTGCAATGAAGCTCCTGTGAAATATTGCAATACAAAAGCAAGTGCAAAGGATAAAATAAATAGTGGAAATAATGCCATTAAAATTGACTTGCGTATTAGCACCTTTTTATCAGCACCTAATTCCAGGTCCAATGCGCCCTCCAGAACTATTAGAATAAGTCCCACAGTTCCTAATATGGATAATACATCCTGCATATCTGGTAACATTACTCCGATGAAGTCAGTGAACTGACGCACTACCCAACCTAATAATAATAATAGTATAACTGCAGGGATACGAGTTTTTGATGCAGTGAGATCAAATACATAAGCCAACAAAAGCAGGCAGCATAACGTAATCAGGATACTACTGGACATAGGCTGTTTAAAAACATATTATTTAAAAAGATTTTTCAATTATTAAAACTCAATGCAAGGATTGCAATTGCAAGTATAACTGAAAAAATTATGTACTATTTTCTTTTATTCACACAAACCCTTTATTCACAAAAATGTTTTCAGTTTAATAGCTTTTAATTTATAAGTAACTTTACAAAATGAAAATTTTTTTGCTCAATTCTGCAATACTCATTGCAATTATTGCCAATGGTCAAATTACCTTTAATGTAGTTAGTTATCCGGTTGAAAGTCCACCTGATTTAGAAATTTATATTGCCGGAAATTTTACTGGTTGGGATCCTGGCAGTGAAGATTATAAATTAACGGATAATTTGGATGGCACTTTTTCTATCACCGTAAATCCAGCAATTGGTGAACTTCAATTTAAGTTTACAAGAGGCTCTTGGGAGACAGTTGAAGGAAATGAATTTGGTGGTTATTTGCCTGATCGCACTTATGATTATACCGGTGGTCCGGTAATTTTAGATATTGATATTATTACTTGGGAAGATGTAAGTCCGGGATTTAGCACCGCAGCAGAAAATGTGTATATTCTGGATGATTCTTTTTATATGCCACAGTTGGATCGCTCTCGCAAAATATGGATTTATTTACCTCCGGATTATGATACAAGTGCAGATGATTTTAAAGTGTTATACATGCAAGACGGACAAAATGTATTTGATGTAACCACAAGTTTTGCAGGTGAATGGGAAGTGGATGAAACATTAAATGCATTATTTGATGCCGGTGATGAAGGTTGTATTGTCGTTGCAATTGATAATGGTGGAGGCGAAAGATTAAATGAATATTCTCCCTGGGAAATTCCGGATTATGATGTGGATGGAATAGGAGAATACTACATTGATTTTATTGTGGAAACTTTAAAGCCTTTTGTGGATGCAAATTATCGTACAAAACCGGAAAGAGAATTTACCGGAATAATGGGAAGTAGTATGGGGGCATTAATAAGTATGTATGGTGGTGTGGAACACAGAGAAACGTTTAGCAGAATTGGTGCATTTTCTCCTTCATATTGGATATCGGATAGTTGTTATATTCAAGTGGAAGAAACACCGCATGATGCACCTATGAAAATTTATAGTATAGCCGGAACACTGGAAGGAACTTCAATGACTGATGGCGTTGCAGAAATGGATGCTACACTTCTTGATGCAGGCTATTCTGCTGATGAATTTATAACTACAATTCATCCCGATGGTATGCATAGCGAATGGTATTGGGCAAGAGAATTTGGAGATGCGTATTTATGGTTGTGGGGAGATGCTACTTTTACAGAACAATATTTTCCGATTACTATACAAGTGTATCCAAATCCTGCACCGGAAATGCTTTTTATAAAAACACCATTTACTGAAAAAATAAAATCAATTAAAGTATTTGATTTTTATGGTCAATTAGTTATGCAATTTTCAGAAAATATGCAGTCAATTAATGTTGTGTCATTACCATCAGGAAATTATTTGTTGCAAATAAATATTGGTGATGAAGTTTATACAACGCATTTTATGCATTAGTGCTTTTTGAAACCTTTGTAAGACTATAAATATCTTTTCTTCTGTCTTTCAAATTACGCACTCCACCAAACTGATTTAATTCAAGTAATAAATCTAAATCCACATCCGCTAATAAAATCATTTCCGTATTAGTTGTAGCTTCTGCTTTTATACCACTTGCAGGGAAAGCAAAATCACATGGTGTAAATACCATTGACTGCGCATATTGAATATCCATATTATGCACCTTCGGTAAATTACCAACACTACCTGCAATGGCAACATAGCATTCGTTTTCAATCGCTCTTGCCTGCGCACAATGTCGTACTCTTGAATAACCGTTTTGAGTATCGGTAAGGAAAGGAACAAACAAGATTTGCATTCCTTCATCTGCAAGTAATCTACTTAATTCAGGAAACTCGGAATCATAACAAATTAAAATTCCAATCTTACCACAATCGGTATCAAATGCTTTTAATTTACTACCTCCTTGCGTTCCCCATACTTTTGCTTCATCTGGTGTTACATGTAATTTTTCATAGCGTTCGGTAATGCCATCACGTTTGCATAAGTAACCTACATTATACAATAAACCATCTACCACTTCCGGCATACTGCCTGCTATAATATTTATGTTATAAGCAATTGCCAATTCCGAAAATTTTTCTGTAATCACAGGTGTGTAATTTGCCATTTCACGAATCGCTTCCGGTTCAGAAAGATGATTGTATTCCGCAAGGAGAGGCGCATTAAAAAATTCAGGGAATAAGGCAAAATCACTTCTATAACCCGATACCGCATCTACAAAAAATTCTACCTGTTGCATTAAATCATTTAGATTTTTATACGGCCGCATCTGCCATTGAATTAAACCCAACCTTACAATACTTTTTTTTGTAGTTGCCTTTTTAGCAGGTTTTTCATAATAGATATTATCCCATTCCAACAATACTGCATATTCATTAGAGGCAATATCTCCATGTAAATAGTTTTTTAAAATTTTAGCAGGATGAAATTCATTGGATATTTGAAAATTTAATACAGGGTCATAAATTTCTTTTCGCCTTACCTTTTCAATATATTCTTTCGGTGTCATTTCCTCTGCATATTTATGATAGTTGGGAATTCTTCCACCAAAGGCAATACCTTTTAAATTCATTCGCTCACACAATTCTTTTCGGTAATCATACAATCGTCTTCCTAATCGCAAACCACGAAATTTCGGTTTTATAAAAACATCAATACCATACAACATATCACCCTCCGGTTTATGTGTGTTAAAAGTGAAGTTGCCTGTGATTTCACTATAGGAATGTGCATGATCAAATTCCTCGTAGTCAACAATAATTGTTAATGCACAACCTGCAAATTCATTATTCACTTTTATAGCTACCTGACCTTTCGGAAATTTTTTAATTAATGTTTCTATCTGCGATTCTTTCCAAATTGCATTCGGCATACTTGGATATGCTTCTTCCATTGCTTTGCGCAAATCTTCATAATCTTTATCTTCTAAATAAGTAAGTTCAATTTTCCCGACGTCTTTCATATTTTATTATTGTTTTTTATATACAAACCTAAACATGTGTGCCAGTAAATAATAATGACACATTAGTATTGTATATCTGTTTTTAATTGCCGAAGCTGAGATTTGCAGCCTTCATAGTTGCCACAGTTTCTGATTGTTTGTAGGCTGAACCGTTTGTATGAAAGTTACAAAAAAATAATTAATTCTGATACCTGTTTTCATTCCTAAAACATTAAAACATGAATTATTGATTAATGTTTTTGAAGATGTTTTGTAATTTTTGTTATTGCAACAATTAATAAATAGTACGCAGGAACTGCTAAGGGTAATATCATCAAAACCATAAAAGTATATCCATGAAAACGAGACGCTCCTGTGCCGATTGCGTTATCAATTAATCCAAATGAGTACATATAAAAAATCATTGCGATGATAGGAATAAATACACTGCCAATACTGATGAACCATGCAATACTTTTTGTTGGATGTTTTTTACGATATCTGAAAATAAGTGTCAAATGCAGAATAAATAACAACACAGAAAATATGATTGCTAATCCGAATGGTTCAATCTTGATTAACAACATTGCGAAACTTGAAATCTCCGGAGTATAATCTATTACAAGTGTTTCTTCAGGAATTGTTTTAAACTTCCATGATTTCATATTGCCATTTGTATTGGTTTGTGATGTCCCCAGATTTGTTGAATATGCAATTGTACTATTTTCAACTTGAATATCTATATCCATTCCACCAAAAGATTTCCAATATTTTGCAGGAGATAATGCATATCTAAAGCTGTAATTTTTTACCCACTCACTGCTGTTCACCCAAGCCTCTGCCGTGTATTGAACTCTGATAGTATGAGTGCCTGCCGATAAATCTGCAACAAAGTATTTTAAATCTGATGACTCTATTTGATCTTTATTCTCCTTGCCCCAAAAAATAGTTAATGGTGTATCTTCCTCAGCATTATTTTTAAATATATAATTATACCCTATCAATAAAGAATCATTCGATTGTTGATCTATTATTTGTTGCCAGGTAACCGGTGTATCATCCAACCAAATTTGAAAATCACCCACATAATCCATTGCATAAAATACAAGTGGAATTTGATTGCCTTGCACACTGCTTTGTATGGTATAAGTAATTGTATATTTTGCTTCTGAAAAATCATTATTAACTGCTATTAAAATATGTTCATGAATAATATCGAGGTCATTGCTGCTGTATGCGGATGCACTTTGTGTACCTCTCTGCCATGGACTAGCCATGTTTGCATTTGCATAATGGAAAGTAGATATTAAAAAAAGAAATAAATAAATTTTATGCATTATTTTATATTAATAGTTTCAATTGAATTTAAATTATTTACCTGAGTTCCAAACATCAAGTATAAATGCATACATAAAAGCAATTTCATGCATGCTTTCATAACGTCCATACTTTCCACCATGCCCGGCGCTCATATTTGTTCTTAATAACAAATTGTTTTTATCAGTTTTTGTATAGCGCAATTTTGCAACCCATTTTGCAGGTTCCCAATATTGTACTTGGCTATCGTACAGACCAGTTGTTACAAGTAGATTAGGATATGCTTTTGCTTCTACATTATCGTAAGGCGAATAAGATTTCATATAATCATACTGCTCTTTTATTTTAGGATTTCCCCACTCTAACCATTCGAAAGTAGTTAATGGAATTGTTTCATCTTCCATTGTGCTGAGCACATCTACAAAAGGTACATCTGCAATAACGCCTTTGTATAAATCAGGACGCATATTTACAACGACACCCATCAATAGTCCGCCTGCACTTCCACCGTTTGCAAACAAACCATTTTTAGCTACATATTTATTATCAATTAACCATGCACTACAATCAATAAAATCATAAAAGGTATTTTTTTTATGCAACATTTTACCATCCTCATACCATTGTCCGCCCATGTCTTGTCCGCCACGAATATGTGTGTTTGCATATACAAAACCACGATCGAGTAAAGAGATAATATTGGAATCAAAATAATCTTCATTGCTATATCCATACGAACCATAGCCATAAATAAATCCGGGCATAGTGCCATCTTTTTTAAACTTATCCTTGCGATAAGCAATTGTCATTGGCACTAATTTTCCATCACGTGCTTCCACCATTATCCGTTCCGAAACATATTTTGTTTTATCATAAGTAGGCACTTCTTTAGATTTTCTAAGAATACTTTGTCGTGTATTTAAATCATAATCGTAAACAGAAAATGGTGTTATCAGCGAAGCATAATTATAACGCACAAAATCCACATCAAATTCTTCATTTGTACCTAAAGAAATATAGTATCCCGGTTCTGCAAACTGAATACGCATTGTGTCTTCCGGTTTTATTATTCTGAATTGTGTTAGTCCGTTGATGGATTCTTCAGCCACCATAAAATTTTTAAAAAACAATACTTCATTTAAAAACACATCTGAACGATGCGAAATAATATCCACCCATTTTTCTTTCATGGTATTGCGGATTTGAGCTTCGCATAAGCGATAATTCTTTGCTTTGTAATTTGTATGTATTAAAAATTTATCGCCATCCACATGATCCACAGAGTAAAACATATCCGGTGTTAATTGTTGAAATAACCTGAAATCACCGGGGTTTTCCGCTGAGGTAAAACTGATTTCATTTGCATCCGTTCTGCTGGCATCTATGAAAATATATTTTTCACTTCTGGAAATATACAATGCACAATCCAATGTTTCATCAGGCTCCTCATACAACAAAACATCCTTCGACACATCTGTTCCAAGTACATGTTTTTTAACCTGATAAATGCGAAGAGTTTCAGGGTGAGGAATGGTATAAATAAGTGCTTTGTTATCTAGCGTCCAAACTACATTATTTCTTGTCATAGGGATTTCATCCTTTAACCATTCGCCATTGGAAAGATCTTTAAACCGAATAGTAAAAAAGTTGCGACCTTGAGTATCCATTGGAACGGCAGCAATCGTATTATCATGATTACTTTTTACCCAAAAATTTAAAAACGCTTTTCCTTTTCCCAATGAATCACCATTTACTATAATTTCTTCTTTCGCATTTAAGGATTCCTTTTTTCGACAATAAATTGCATACTCTCCACCGGCTTCATAGCGTGTATAGAAATAGTAATTTCCTTTTTTATAGGGATAAGAGGATTCATCTGATTTCACTCGATTTTTCATTTCGTGGAAAAGTGTTTGTTGTACAGCTTCAGTGTGTTGCATTATCTGATTCATATATGCATTTTCAGCATTCAAATATTCAATTACTTTAGGATCTTCACGAAATCGCATCCAGTAATAATAATCTGTGCGGGTATCACCATCTGGTGTTTTTATTTCGTAGGGTATCCGTTCGGCAACAGGTGGTTGAGTCATGTTATTTTGTGATTGCATAATAAGAAAATTGCAACTGCAAATCAGTGTCAGGTAAAAGGTTTTAATACTCATTTGAGAAGTTTTCCTAAAGTTAAAAAAATAGAGTTCAAAATTAGTTTGACAGATTTTTATTTATTTCCCTTTTTATTTTTAATAATTGGATTACATTTATCTCCGAACTTTTAAACCTGATTGTATGATTAAAACTTTACTTACTTGTTCCTTGATTTTATTTACACTCCAACTGTTTGCACAAGACAGGATAATTACAGGAACAATTATCGGAGTGGATAATGAAACCCTGCTCGGGGTAACTATATTGCTACAAGGTTCATCAACTGCAACGGTGAGCGACATAAATGGAAAGTATATTATTACTGTACCGGATGCACCCGGTAATTTAATTTTTTCTTTTGTGGGTTATGAAACTCAAACGATTCCATTAGGTGCATCCAATGAAATGAATTTGACCATGAATATTTCGCAACAGGTATTAGATGAGTTGGTGGTGATGGGTTATGGAACAGAAATAAAAGCAAACGTAACAGGCAGTGTAAGTTCTGTGAAATCTGAAGATATTGCATTGACTCCGGTGAGTACAATTGAACAGACATTGCAAGGAAAAGCAGCCGGGGTTTTTATAGAAGCTAATAATGGAAAAATAGGAAGTGGAATGCGTATTCGTATTCGTGGTGCAAGTTCTATTAATGCGAATAGTGATCCTTTATATGTAGTGGATGGTATTCCTATTAATACATCACCGGTTAATGATGGTTTCAGTATCAGATTAAATCCTTTAAATGATATTGATTTTAATAATGTGGAATCGGTAGAAATATTAAAGGATGCATCGGCTTCAGCTATGTATGGCTCAAGAGGTGCTAATGGCGTTATAATAATTACTACCAAACGTGGTAAAGCAGGTAACGCAAAAATTACTGTTGATTATCAACAGGGATTTAGTAAGCCAACACGGCTGCGTGATTTTATGAATGCTGAAGAATATGTTGACTATTTTACTGAGGCAGCGATTAATGGTGGAATTTATGATTTTGCAAATAATTTAAGTGGATATGCAACTGAGGAAGCAGCTATTAATGCTTATTTAAATAAATTAGATAAACAGTTGGATCGCAATGCAGGATGGAGTGATTGGGAAACAAATGAAACGAATACCGATTGGCAAGCGCTTGCATTTCAAAAAGCCAATTCCAATATGCTCAGTGTTGCTGCTTCAGGTGGAACAGATAAGTTGAGGTATTATACAAGTTATGGATACTCACGTCAGCAAGGAATTTTGTTGCGCAATAGTGGTGATCGTTTATCTGCAACATTAAATTTAGATGCACAGCTTACTGAAAAATTGAACACCGGTTTATCACTTAGTTTAAGTCGTGGAAGCAATAATGATGTTCCCGATGATAATGCATTTGCAAACCCAATGCAATTAGTAGCTCTGCAACCTATTACTCCGCCAAAGGATACAACAGGTGAATATTACGACAGACCAACTACATTATATTATAATGGATTAATTGAAGTGGATAATACCGTTTCTGAAATTATTACCTATAGAACTATTGCAAATCTTTTTGCTGAATATGAATTTATTCCCGGCTTAAAATTGCGTGGTGAATTAGGTGGTGATATTACAAACCTATCGCAAAGTTTATACAGCGGTCAGAAAACTTCATTAGGCCTTGCTTCGGATGGATATGGACAAAGTTTTTCGAATCTTGTCGAAAATATTAATACCAAACTATTTATGGTGTATACTAAAGCATTAAAGGAGAAACACAATTTGAATATTACGGCGGGAACTGAATTTCAATCCTACAATGAAAACTGGCAGCAAGTGGCAGGCGAGGGTTTTCCAAATGATAAATTGCAAACACTTGCAAGCGCTGCAACTATAACTTTCGGATCTTCAGTTATTGATTATTATCGTTTCCTTTCTTATTTCGGAAGAGTAGTTTATGATATTGATCAAAAATATTTATTCACGCTTACCGGACGCATGGATGGTTCATCCAGATTTGGTGCTGAAAATAAATATGGATTTTTTCCCGCCGCTTCCGCAGGATGGATTTTGTCAAGAGAAGATTTTTTAATTCGCAATGAAGTTATCAGCTTCTTAAAGGTGAGAGCAAGTTATGGTATAACCGGAAATGCAGGTATTGGAAATTTTAATTATTTGGGCTTATATGATGTAGCTTCATATAATGGTGAATCATCACTGCAGCCAATAACTATTGCAAATCCAAATCTTACTTGGGAGCGTACCGGGCAATTTGATATCGGTGTGGATTTTGGTTTTTTCAGAGATAGATTGAATGGCGAAATTGACTATTATATTAAGAGTACTACTGATTTACTTTTGGCCGTACCTATTCCAACTACAACAGGTTTTGCAAGTATTTATCAAAATGTAGGTTCCTTAGAAAATAAAGGAATTGAATTGATGATAAATGGAGATATACTTGTGAATTCTTTGAAGTGGAATGCAAGTATAAATTTTGCGGCGAATAAAAACACGATTACTTCACTGGCAGAAGGACAAGATATTATTGACTTTGGTGGATCCGGATTTATGAATGTGGTGCAAGTTGGCCAGCCACTCGGTGTATTTTATGGAGCTGAATATGCTGGTGTTGATCCTGAAAATGGCGATGCTTTATTCTATGTTAATGCTGAAGATGGAAGTAATGCAACTACCAATGATTTTAATGAAGCGAATTACGTATTTATCGGCGATCCCAATCCGGATTTTATTGCCGGATTTAGTAACTCATTTTATTATAAAGGATTTGGATTGGATTTTTTATTTCAATCTGTGTATGGTAATGATGTGAATTTATCCGGAGGTACTTTTACTACCTCAAATGCTGCGGCTTACGATAATCAAACTTCTGATCAATTAGATTCATGGTCGCAACCTGGAGATGATACGAATGTGCCAGAAAATCGTTTACTGATTGTAAATGGTTCTCAGAGTAGAAGTAGTAGATATATTTCTGATGGTTCTTATTTGCGTTTAAAAACCATGACATTCAGCTACACTTTTCCACGCACAATGATGAGTAATATTAATCTCTCAAATTTAAGATTATATGTGTCCGGATATAATTTATTAACTATTACAAATTACGAAGGATGGGATCCGGAAGTTAGCGCAGATTCTTTTACAGACAACATGTTTTTTGGAATTGATTTTTATAGCGCACCTCAACCAAAAACTCTTGTATTTGGAATTAGCATCGAATTATAATAATTACAAAATAACACTATGAAAAAAATATATATACTACATATTCTAACTGCTTTAATTCTTGTTACCAGCAGTTGTAAAAACATTTTAGATCTTTCGCCGGCTCAAAGTCTGGATAATGATGCAGCACTGAGTACTGATGAAAGTGTAAAACAAGTATTACTTGGTGCTTATACTCGTTTTGGTGCAGATGGATTGTATGGCGGAGACGTATTGCGCAATGCAGAATTATATGCAGGCTTTGGCGAAATACTTTGGGTAGGTACTTTTATAGAGCCGGCAGAAATATTTAATCGTAATATTCTTACTGCGAATTTTGATGTTTTAAACCTGTGGTCGGATGCGTACGAATGTATTAATTCTTGCAATAATGTATTATCTGCATTGGATGTAGTGGAAGCAGCAGATAGAAATAAAGTGGAAGGAGAAGCAAGGTGCTTGCGTGCATGGTGTTATTTTATGTTGATACAAAATTTTGGTCAACAATATGAAACAGGAATAATAAATATTCAACCCGGTGTACCACTTGTTTTAACACCTACAACAAACTTTGATGAATCGGATTTTGTAACTCGCAATTCGGTGGAAGAAGTGTATGCTCAAATAATTTTAGACTTAACTACTGCTGAAAGTTTTTTGCCTTTAACGAATGGAGTATATGCAAATAAAAATGTTGCAGATGCAATTTTATCAAGAGTGTATTTGCAACAGGGTGATTTTGCAAATGCTAGGGATGCTGCAGACAAAGTTATCAGTACAAATAAATTTGATCTGTTAGAAAATTATGCAGATTGTTTTAATCAAGATGCGGCAACTGATGAAGATATCTTTAGTATTCAAATTAGTGATCAGGAAGGTATAAATAATATGAATACTTATTTTGCAATTACTACAAATGGCGGTAGAGGAGATATAGAAATTGAAACAGCACATCTCGATTTATATAATGATTTAGATACGAGAAAAGCACTGTTTACTTTATCGTCAAGTGCATGGCGTTCAGGAAAATGGAATAATAGATTCGGAAATATCGGCGCTATTCGTCTGGCAGAAATGTTTTTAATTCGTGCAGAATGCAATCATAGATTAAGCACTGAAATAGGAGACACACCACTGAATGATTACAATACAATTCACACACGTGCAGGTTTAGATACAGCACTTGTGGTAACCTTAGATGATATATTATTAGAACGCAGATTAGAACTTGCGCATGAAGGTTTTAAAGTGTTTGATAATAAACGATTGCATATTGATATTGGAACAACACCATGGAACAGTGATAAGATGATATATCCTATTCCGCAAAGTGAAATGGATGTGAATTCTAATTTAACTCAGAATCCGGGGTATTGATTTTTTTCAAAATATAATTTTGCAACAGCTATTTGGTAATAATAAGTTTGTTTGTTTTAAAATGCAAATCCAATACGCATATTGAGTTTTTGAAAAGTGTATTTAGAAACTTCCCGACGGTCATTAGAAAGAATTTCTGTTATTGAAAAAGTATTTACTTTATATCCAAGACTCCATATAAAACAAATAGTGTTTTCTTTAGATCGGGCTCGAATACCAACACCACCGCCCGCAGTAGCTCCCGCATTATAATTTATGTCGCTAAATATATTTGACACATTCTGTGCAAGAGGAATATTGATACCTCCATTTGCATAAGCGAAAGGTGTTATCTTTTCTTTTGTAAAATCATATCGGACATCTGTAGCAAACTGTATAAAATTCACATCAATATATTCTAATGCAACATTTACCCCCGTTAAAATTCCACTATTCCAGCGGTACCCATTTGCCATTTCAAAGGAAGGCCCGACAGGGGTATTGCTATAAGTATTGTCACCAATTAAAACACCGATACTTGTAAAATTATAATAGTGCGAAGTGTTTAAATAATAAGTATTTGCCAACTTCTTTTCCTGAGTAATTTTTTTAACAGTTTCTGATTTTATAACAACAACACTGCCGCCTGCAATTTTTATTTTTACATTATATGAATTTGTAGAATCCCTTTCAAGTATTTCTCCACGCCAAATACCTCCATCATACAGATATATCACATCTTCTAAGTCATTGGTTTGACCAATAACAGTAAGTGGATTCCAAAAGCAGAGCAGTATAAGAAATTGAAATACTTTATGCATATTATTGTAATAATTCAAAGATTAAAAAGTGAATTTGCAGTTTAAAATTACATTTAGAAAATTTATTTATACATTTATTGCAAATAGTAATTGATATGAAAACGAAATCTATATTCTCCACATTCCCATTTATTCTCACTTTAATAGTATGGTGTAGCTTCTCTTCTTGCCTGAAAGAAAGTTGTGAAAAAACATCTTATTATAAATTATTTACTCCTGTGTATATGTCGTATGAAGGCTTGCGTGCTTCCATAAAATCCATGCCGCCTGTGCCATTAAAAGAAACAGGAAAAATCTATTTTAAATATCCTTACTTGTATGTGAATGAAATAGATCTGGGAATACATGTAATTGATAATTCCAATCCCTTATCACCACAAAATATTGCGTTTATAAATATTCCGGGCAACGTGGATATTGCTATAAAAGGAAATATATTATATGCAGATAGTTATATTGATTTAGTTGCAATTGATATCAGTAATGTTTCTAATATAACAGAGGTTAAAAGGTTTACAGAAGTTTTTCCAAACAGGAATTATGGAAGTGGCTTTAACTACGATCCTGCAAAAGGGGTAATAGTGAATTGGGTGGAAAGAGATACTGTAGTTAAAGGAGATTGCGCTAATAATTCTACAATATTTTTTGGAAACGAATCAATTGGCGTTCAGTTTGACGGCTCCACATTTGGAAGTTCAGTTAACTCTCCGGGAAATGGTATTGCAGGTTCAACTGCAAAATTTGCACTTGTAGAATCTTATTTATATTGTCTTACAAATAACGATATGCAATTGTTTAATGTGAGTTCACCGGAGTCACCGGTTCAGGGAAATGCAATTCAAATGAGTGGATCTATTGAAACAATTTTTCCTTATGAAGATTATCTGTTTATTGGCTCTAAAGACGGAGTTTATATTTATGATAATACAAACCCGACAGCGCCCACTTATCTCACTCAATTTGTACATAGCTATGTGTGTGATCCTGTGGTTGTTTCCAATGATATTGCATATTCAACTTTACGTTCGGGAAATACTTGTAACGGATTTACAAATCAGTTAGATATTATTGATGTATCTGATATGGCTGCTCCAAAACTTATAAAAAGTTATGATATGACTAACCCATTTGGTTTAGGCATTGATGGAGATTTACTGTTTGTATGTGATGGACCGGATGGCTTGGAAATGTATGATGTCAGCGATTCGCAAAATATTATTTTATTGCAAACAGTTGCATTGCAAAATCCAATTGATGTAATACCTCTTAATGGATTATTAATAGTGGTTACCGATAAAGAATTCTATCAATTTGATTATACGACCGGCTCATTAGTACAGTTGAGTTCAATGAGTAGAAACCAACTATAACAATAAAAGCATTTTTTATTTAAACATTCAGATTTGTACGGAATATTTTAACCGCAATTGCAATCAGAATTACACCGAAGAATTTTTTAATTACTTCTAATCCTGCAGGTCCAATTTTTCTTTCAATCCATCCTGTGCTGCGAAGTACGATATAGATTAATATTAAATTTATAGCTACTCCGATCAGTATATTATAAATGGAATAAATTGCTCGTAAAGAAATTAAACTGGTAAGCGTTCCGGAACCTGCGAGTAATGGAAAACCGATAGGAACAAGACTTCCTGCTTTTTGTGCTTCGGGACTTGTCTTAAAAAGATTAATACCCAAAATCATTTCAATACCAATTATAAAAATTACGATAGAACCTGCTACTGCAAATGAGCTTACATCAATACCAATTAAATTTAAAAAGGTATTTCCTGCAAGTAAAAATGCAATCATTAAAAAGCCGGTAAATAGAGTTGTTGATAGTGGTTTAAAATCATTGATTTTCGATTTTACATTGATGATGGCCGGCAAACTTCCAATTACATCAATAATTGCAAACAGAGTAAATGTGATTGTAATAATATCATTTATTGAAAGGTTCAATGTGTGTTATTTTTATTTGTTCATGTAATCTTGTTCAATCCATAATACAGAATTTCCAGTATTATAATCATTGTTTTCATAGAGCGGATTTTCAGGATCTAAAATCCATTTACCATCTACCACAAATTTATAAATATATTTCCCCGGTGAAAGGTGTATTGGAAATTCCCATCCGTCAGTTACCTTTTGCATAGGAAAGCCTGGCTCAGACCAACCATTAAAATTTCCAGTGATAAATGCTTGCTGTAAATCTGTATAACCTTTAAGTTTAAAAACATAATTTGGTTCAATTATAACTACCGAATTCAAATAACCTGTATTGTTTTCTGTAAATGTATTGGCAGGATCGGGCATCCAGTTTCCATCCACCACAAAGCGATAGGAATAAATTCCAGGACCTAATACATAATTTATTTGCCAGCCAAATTCTGTTTTATTCATTTCTAATTCAGATGAATTCCAATCATTAAAAGAGCCCGCAAGAACTACTTGTTTTGCATTTGTAAAACCGGTTAATTCAAATTTATGTGGTTTGCCAAAGCTGAGAAGGGAATTGAAATTGCCATCTCCATCTTCCACTACTTCTGCATTATCGGGATCAACAAACCATTCGCCATCCACAATAAATTTATAAGTATAAGAACCTTCATGCAGATACATATCCAATTTCCAACCATTGTTAACTTTATACATCTGCATTTCTTTCTCGTTCCAATTATTAAAGCTTCCAGAAAGTATTACTTTTTTTGCATTATTAAATCTGGGAATATCCCAAGTGTAATTGTAGCAAAAATAGGTGCTGTTATAACTTTCAAAACCATCGCTTTCTTTTAATACATTATTTGGATCATTTTGCCATTTACCATCTACAATAAATTTATATAAATATTTTCCTGGAGGTAAATCTAAAATTATCACCCATCCGGAATCTGTTTTGTGCATTGCATCTTGTGCAGTACTCCACAAATTAAAATTACCACTGATGAATACTTGCTGAGCTTGTTCCTCATCTTTTAAAATAAAGACAGATTTACCTTCCGCATTTTTGTAAGCAGTGGGTTTGTTTTTAAAATGATTTATACCGTAATTAACAGCAGCAGGAAATCCAGGAGTGCCCGGTTGCCCATAAGCCATTTGTTGATCCGCATTATTAATAAATACAGGGCTACCCAACCAATCGAAATCAGAAATATTTCCACTAGTTGACTTTCCTATCAACACTTTTTTCTTTTCCTTTTTTACCAAAAGCCAACCATCATTTTTAAGAGTCTGTCCTATATTATCATAATTAAATAAACTATCATCATGCATATTAAAATACAGCAATAGATTTTTGTATTCTTTCTTACGTGATTTATCCAGATGAATGTAGGTCATTGAATCTGTATGGGTAAATACATTTTTATATAATTGTGCATAGGCATTCAACGCTGGAAAAACACAAGCCATAAATAATAAACTATATGTAATTAATTTCTTCATTGATCGTCCTCCTTATAAAAGTACATGATAAATAATTTCCGTTTCAGGTTAATTACGATTTTACCTTTTGCAATTATTTCATAACCCAATATGCCATCTATATTCAATCCGTAAGCTAATTGTAAATTGCTGAGGTCAGAAACAACAAATGGTATATTTTTAAAAAGTATTGTGCCTATTTCCAGTTCCCTGATTTCCCCATTTAATACTTCAATCTTAGTGTTAGTAGAACCACTAATTATTTTTCGGGTGGTTAAACTAAAGAATTCCAAAACCTTATCATGAACATTATAGTCGAGTACATTTACTTCGGCACCTGAATCAAAAACAAATTTTAATTTTTTGCCATTTATTTTTCCATCTATCAGAAGTACATTATTAAATAATTGCAGAGGTAAAAGTATGTCTGGTATTAATATCGGTGTGTTTTCGTTGATGACTATTCTATTTCCTTGTTTGTCGATTTTATATATAATCAACACACTATTATTGGCATCAATTTCTATTTCTAAATTATAGAATAATCCAGCACCTATTAAACCAATTACTTTAATGCCTCTCATGTTTTCAAGATGACCAAGAGGAATTACATCTGCTGTAATATTTTTAAAAACCAAATCTCCAATGGTTAATGAATCTGTAGTCAATCGCTTAATATTATTATTGCTGCTCCCAATACCGGATGCGGTAGTTCCATCACTAATTTTTGCATTGCGGAAATAAGTTTGATTTAATACAAGATTAGGTGCGCCGGTATCTAAAATAAAATTCCCTTCAATGCTATCCACTTTTGCCTCCAATAAAAATAAATTACCCACTCTTTTTAATGGTATGGTTAATTGGAGCCAATCACCTTCTGTCTCAGGAAATATGGGTTCTGAACGAATAGAAATTTCATGCGCCGCAAAGAGTGCATTTAAAGAAAATAAAAATAGTAAAAAGTGAATTGTTACTTTGCGCATATTTGTTTGGCGCTTCAAATTTATAATGAGTTACAAAGGATTGTAATAAATTTAATTTCTTTATCTATAAAATGTGAGTGAATTACAAGAAAATTATTTCTACAAAATTCTAAATTATCAGATGTCATTCTGGATTTATCAATAGCGAATTTCACTTAGACGTTTGTATAAATCTTTACTCGAATAACCTGTCTTCCCTCCAAGCAAGGATTCCAAATCGTTGAACATTCTATCTGACTCTTCATCCATATTGATATTGCTGTATGATTGCATTAGCAATTTATAAATTTTAAAAGTAAGGTCTTCATTTTTAATAAGATATTCTCGTTCGTTTTCAAGGCAATTGGCTAAAGTAGGGTAGATGTAGTCAAACTGACCTGCATAATAATAATTTAAAGCATCATTAAAGGCTGTGGTACAATCTTGGGCATTTGCATTTTTTGCAAAAACACATGCTATTGTAAAAAGTAAAAAAGTGAAAGTAATTTTTTTCATTATTGTGATTTTATCTAAGTGAATTTTGTATGTTTTTATATTCATTTACTTTGGCTTCATCATTTGTATCATCGTAATAGGATATAATTATTTTGTATGAGGCGGTGAGTAATGTTTTGGAATTTTTAGAATCAGTTTCCAATTGTTGCTTTAACTTATTTTTAGATGCTAACTCTACTTCCATTTTTGAAATTTCTTCTTTCAACTTTTTTAATTTATCTTGTTTTTTCTTTATTTCATTTGAAGAAGCGTTGGTGCCTGAATCAGATCCTGTTGTAATCTGTTCTAATTCATCTGCCATTTTGATAGAGTCCTGGATTTTAGGCTTTAGATTATTTTCATCTATTGCAATTTTATCATTTACAGTTTCAAGTTCGCTCAACATGGCTTTATAATCAGTGAAAAAAGTATTCAAACATTTCTCATAAGTTAAAATTGTTTCTGGGGATTTATTCAGCAGTGGTGTTTTATTATTTTCAATTAATGTGGATTCACAATCTTGTGCTACAATGTGTATACTACTACAACAAAGTAACATAATGAAGCAGGACTTTAATATAAGTATAAGTGTAATATTTTTCATTTGTTTCAAATTTAGTTTTACTTAGTTGATATGTTTTAACTCATATTTTTTAAGAAAATCATTTGTGATTGTATAACCCAAAAGATTCTCAGTAAATTCTTTAGTCACGTATTTATTCCAGGTATCTAAATTCGAAATTTCATTTAAACCTGTTATTTCATTTACTGCCCTTACAAGACCAACTACATCTGTTGGCCATATCAAAAGTTTTCCATCATTATATCCGCTTACTAAAAATTTATTGGATTCGTCAAAACATAAAGCAAAGGGGATTGTGCCTTTTGAATACATTCTATATTGCACAATCGGATAATTATTTATGAGCTCATTACCTATATCATAGATTCCAATATTGCCATCACCTCCAGCCATAGCAATATATTTACCATTGCTACTGCATGCAATGGACATTGGCCTTCCAGCTTGTGCCAGTATTAATGAAGCAACCGAATAATTAAGTAAAGAGATTTTAAAAATCCCGCCTTTCCCATCGCCGACATAGATATTTTTATTTATATTATCCACGGTTAACAGAGTTAAGGTTTCAAATTTTTCTGAAGTTATTTCTAAGATAGAATCTTCTTTTATAATTATTAATCCGTAATCAAAACTTACTATAATAGTATTGTCTAAAGTACTTAATCCGGCAAGTTTAAGTGAGTTATTATCTGCATTGTTAAATGTAATATCATTATTTGTAAAATTTACAGTAATATCAGGTGTGGCTTCTTTACCATCATTAAACCGATAAATTTTTCGAGGTTTCCAATCCAGGATAGTTTTCTGAGGTATTACAAATTTCCGTAAACTACTGTTGCTTAGTATTACTAATTGATCATCATTTAAAAAATCACATTGTTTTGCATTACCGGATATTGGCGCTGCGAAATATGCGATAGGTCTGTTTAAACTGGTTGTATTAAATAATGCAATGGAATCCATAACACCGGCCACTGCATATTTTGATTTATCAGGGCTTATTTTAAGTTGTGTTATCTTCTTCGGAAATTTATAAGAAGATAAAGTATCAGAAACTTTTGGCCAATTAAAAATAACTAACGAGCCTGCATTGTCTGCAACCAACAATTTATTATCATGCAATAAAAGCGCTTTTAAGGCAATACTATTATCATTGAGCTTACTGAAATTTGAATTAGAAAAATTTATAATATTGTATAAGTCCGAATAAAATGGATTAAAATCTTCACCACCATTTTCTTTATATATCTGATAAGCAGTTCCGGAAATAAAAGCCGCAGCATTTTTATCTCCATTGTATAACAAAGTTGTTTTGCTTACCGTCAATAAATTTTGTGCATAGCGTTGTAACCGTAATCGTTTACTTTGTTCTGCACTGATATTGGCATAATAGATTGTTATTGCTATTACTGTCAAAAGAAAAATAACAAAAATTGCAACGCCAATTCTAATTTTTTTTAACTTCACCATCGAACGTTCTCTTGCTTGATTTACAGCAGTTTCAATTGCAAGTTCATTTTCTTTTTTCTTTTTCTCTGCAAATCGAATTTCTCGTTTTTGTTTTATGATAGGTACTAATATATCATGTAATAATTCAACATATTCCACACCGTCCCGAATTTCCTTTCTGATAATGCGTTTTGTGATCAATTGATTTATTTCCTGATTGCTGATTTTATATTCATTGCGCAATTCTTCTTCCGCTTGTAATTTTCTATACCCACTTTCTGTTAGTAAAGATTCTTCAATTCCTGTTTCAACGTGGGGAGGAAACGATTTAATTATTTCGTTATAATAATTATTTATTACATCACCTATTTTAAAATCTGCCACCAAGTCAGTGGTGATTGTTTTCTGATTTAATGCAATTCTTTTTTCATTGATCTGATAACAGATAAGCCCTAATAAAAACGGTTCAACAAGAATGCGTTTATTATTTTCTATATCAGTGGTTATTTCTTGAAAATCCTGATCTGTAATGCCGGGTAATTTTTTTATAATTTCTATTGCAACCTGTTCTTCTACTAATCCTTTTCCCGGTTTTAATACTGCATCAAGAGCTTGATTAGTGGTAAGTTGCAAAACTCTGTATCGGCTGTTGCGCATTGAAGATTTTAAATTCGTCAAGCTTTCTAATTGTGCAAGATAATCTTCACGTAAACTTATTACTAATCTATAAGGCCTTGCGCCATAATTGGAAGACATAATTTCATTTGTAGTATTCATTTTTTCCTGAATACATAGTGGTACTCTATTCTCCGCTAAGTCAGAAAGTTCCTGGATAAATTGAAAAGTATTTCTACTGTTTTCATAACCAATAGTAAATAATTCTTCAAACTGATCCAGAATTAATACAGGAGTAATTAAGCCATCCAAAATTTTAACCGAGTGAAAAAATTCCCACAGAGTTTGAGGTTTCCAATCAGGAACATTTGAGTCGTATGTTTTTATTTTATTGTAAACAAATTCTTTCAATTGTTCCAAGGGATTTTTATCCGAATTGAAATCAATCCGAATATACATGGGTAGATAAAAGTTTTTTTGAAGTTCAGGATTTAATCCTGCCTTAAGAAGGGAAGTTTTTCCAATTCCGGATTCGCCAAAAATTATTGTTAAGCCATGAATGTCAACCAGATTAAACAAATCTTTAATTTCTGTATCCCGTCCTCCGAATTGTGATTTATTTTTTTCATCAAAAGATCTCAGACCCAAAAAAGGTCGTTGGGGATCAAAGCTTTCAATTATATTTTTATCAAATGTTGGTTCAGGCATTTTGATTTTATTTATTCGATGGGTGTAAAAGTATTTTCTGAAATAAATTTTCTAATAACTTTTGGCAAGTCATCCATATTTAAAATTTTTTCAATATTCAATTTTCTAATTTCCTCCGGTATCCTTGGATCTGCAGCAGCAGTGTCATCAATTATAAAAGGGCGGATATAAGATTGCTCTTTAAATCCATCTAAAACAATAGCACTGCGCCATTCTTTATCATACACATATCTGTTTTTATCCGCAATCGCATTTTGTGAAATTAAAGGAACAAAATATGCACAGTCCTTCAAATAATTTTTAATAACATTATTATACCGATCACCAGTTTTCAATTCATCATCATCAAAAAATACATTCAGACCGTTTTTCTCCATTTCATTTCTAAAAGTCTCGGCTAATAATTTATCCGACCAGCTATAGCTTATAAATATTACTTCTTTAAATTGTGGGCCGGTACTTATGTGCTCTGCACTTTTCGTGCATTGTGCATGCATCTCTTTAATAAACTCTATGGAATTATTATAATGTAATTCAGAACTATCCGAAGGAATGTTTGTGCCAATTGGAATAACACGGGTAGCATTGTTTTCTAAAAAATATTTTAATTCAGGATCCTGCAAAGTAAAATCACATGCAACATATTTGGCTTTAACGCCATTTTTAAACCGTTCTTTAGAAATGATGCGAATAAAAAATCGCATAAACCAATCAGGGAAACTGCTTCCAATTAGCAATAGATTTTTTCTGGATATCGTATCGAATAATTCTTTTGCAATAGTTTCAGTGTTTTCCTGAAGCAGATATAAATATTCCAGTGATTGTTCGTCTGTTACTGCAAAATTATAACCGGTAATATTTCCCATCAAATTATAAATCTTTGGAATGGCGGCATCCTTGCGTTCATTAGGATCAATGGAAGGAAATGGAATAGAGAAATTAAATGACTTATTTATATGTCTGCTTGTTTTTTCAAATGCAAGTTCCAGAAAGTTGTCGTAATTCACATTAATAAAACAATCGAAACCTCCAATCTGTGTAAGTTGAATAAAAGGTTCAAGATCAATTTCATCAATAGTAAGGTTGCTAATTTCATTTTTAATAGCGAGGTTAATATCATTTTCAGAAATATTCTCTGCTAATAAATGCAAAGTCACCGAATTAATATTTGGTTTGAAAGTGAGTGGGCCTTTAGAAAAGATATCCCATAGTTTGAAAGATAAATACTTATAAAGATTAATTCGCAATTTGCCATTTTCCATTGAGCCTTGCGTCTTAATTAATTCACTTGATTCAAGAGGTTCAAATTTATCAGCACTTAATTTTATAAAAGATAAATCATTGCCGATGATAGGAATAATAGCTCGACTATTTACATTATAAACAAAAGATTTCCAGTTAAACTGATCATTCATCAAGGGTATATTTATTAAGAATGTATACAGAAATTGAAATTGATATTCAATTCCTTTAACCGAAAATTAAGCAAAATAAATAAAAGCTGGGGCAGAAAAATAAGAAGGAAGCACAAGAAGTGGTTTAGTGATGGAAATATTATATGCCATAATATAGAGGTATATGAAGGTATTGAAGAATGGATTGTTTTAATTTCATTGTTTTCTATATTCTTACATAAATTTTTATCACAATGGACGAAGCTCAATATTTAGAACAAAGAATAGATAACCAAATTAAATGGCACAGTTCAAAAAGCAGACAGTATAAAAAAGCTTTTCAATCTCTGCAATTAGCTCAAATATTCCTGGGGATTTCTATTCCTTTTTGTTCAATTTTGATAAAAGACCCATTAGTTTTAAAAATAGTAGTAGGTGCATTAGGTATGTTAATCGCTTTAATAGCCGGGTTAATTGCACTTTTTAAATTTCAAGAAAATTGGGTGAATAACAGAAGAACCAGTGAGTTTTTAAAAAATGAAAAATATCTGTTTCTAACAAAGGCCACTCCTTACGATGGGCAAAATGCATTTTCGGATTTTGTGGTAAGGTCCGAGCAAATTATGATGGATGAAAATCAAAGCTGGGTAAAATCTAACAGCGGGATAGGAGAAAAATAATTTTTATTAAAAAAAATATTTCATGTCACTATGTTCATCAAAAGCAGTTATTGAGGTGAATAAAGCCTCGTTTGTTTGAAGTTTAGTTACAAATAATTTACACTTGTATAGGTCCGTTTTCTGAGGAAGTGAGTGTTTCAATACCAATTATTTGGTTACATGGCAATTAGTGAAAGGATTATGTAATTCTTTAATATTAAGTGTGATAATACATTATTGCATACGACGAGACTAAGGTCGGAACGGTTGCTTCCTTAGTAAATGAGATTTAATTGAAGTGAATTGATGACAAATTTTTAATTATAAATTTATCATTTTAAGTATTTGTGTTTGGTGTTAAATTGCCAAAAGTGACTTCAGCTTTTTACAACCAATTTCTGCAAATATTCTGTTTAACATTTTGGATAAATTAATAAACGATTAAACTATTGGTATTGCCTCATTAAGATTTGAAATGCTTAGTATGTTTACATCGAAATAGAAGTAGTTACTTCACATTTCAACTTATTCCCTGCCAAATTAATTGTAACTCAGGCGTATGAACAAATCATGTGAAAAACAGTTACGATAAAAACTAGTGAAACTTAAACCATCAACAACAACAATGAACCGCACAATGTCAAAAAACAAAAAAATGTTCCTCATTGGAGCAATTTTTATTTTAAGTCTTACCGCTTTTAAATATATAAGTGGTAGCACTCTTATTAATAACAGCAATGAAACACAAACTGCAGGATTCAATCCTCGTGTTGAATACACATCTAATGAACCCTGTGTTGCAGATCAATTTAAACAAAGATTACCGGAAAATTCAGGATATAAACCAATTAAATGGAGTAAGGCTAATAGTATTAACAATATTAAGGGAGCTGATTCTGTAATTGTTCATGGTTATCGAATGGCAGATAGTAAAGGAACATCCACTATCTATACAAAATTGATTTACTTCAATAAAAATTGTGATGTAATATTTGTAGAATGAGGAGGTTGATCACCACTTTATTGATCAGATTAAAATGATAATACCCTTATGGGTTTGAAAGGAGGAATATATTTCCTCTTTTTTTTTACCCAAATATTACCCTTTCTAAAGGGATCGATTAGATTTATAAAAACTCTACTTACAAAAGGTGAAAATTGCCTTTGTTATTTTGCCTAAAGTCTGTTATTACTACAAAATTTAATGTATTAGCGAATAGCAAATTTTAAAAGAACTTCCGATGTTTCTCAATAGATTTTTAATCTAAAATGTATATTTTCTAAATAAAAAAGAAAGTACATCATTGTTTTTTGATTCATCTATGCGTATTTTTAAAAAAAATATATAATATGAAATCAATTTACACAACTTTATTTTTTCTGGCAATTACCTTTTCGGAGAATCAGGTTTTTGCTCAGTTAATCGATCCTCCCTGTGAAATTCCGGGAGCTACTTTATGCGATAATATAGATGCCTATGTTTCTGGCGAAGCTATTGGGCCTCAAGCTACCTGGTGGAGCACGTGGAGCGGTTCCGAAGGCGGCGGAGAGGATGGTCTTGTAACTTCTGATTATGCGTATTCTGGTTCTAACTCTATGCAGATTTCCGAAGGTGGATCCAATGATGTTATCCTAAAATTAGGTGATATGTCCGAAGGGTTTTTTCGCTTAGAATGGATGATGTATGTCCCTGACGGAAAAACCGGGTACTATAATATTCAAGAAACTGAAGTTCCCGGTGTTGCCTGGAATCTTGAGTTATTATTTGGATTATCCGCTGTGGGCGTGCCCAGTTCTTCTGGTGAAGGAACCATTTCTATCCCTTTCGGATCAGGAGATTTTACTTACCCTGTTGATGCGTGGTTTAAAGTAGAACAATTAATTGATCTGGATGCGAATACAATTGATGTAATTGTAGATGGCGTTGATGTTGCAAGTTTTGCTTATGCCGGAAATATTGGTGGTATTGACTTTTATTCAATTGATGCCAATTGCAGGTATTATATTGATGATGTTTTATTTACAGATGTAGTAACAGAAGTTGTAAATGTTACTTATCAGGTTGACGTTACTAATTACCTTGCAGAAGGTGGTGTAATTGGTGCTGGTGGTATGCGGGTTGGTGGAAATTTTGCAGACTTAGGTTCTGCATTACCAAACTGGACTCCTTCAGATCCAGCTTGTGCAATGACTGATATTGGAGATAATATATGGGAAATTACTGTAGAATATCCATTAGGTTCTGCGGGATTAACTCAAGAATATAAATACGTAAATACTGATTGGTTCCCAACAGGTGAAAACGAATATGATGATGGTGCTACTTCTTTGTTTGGTGATTTAGGTTGCGGTGGTGATAACCGTGAAGTAACTGTTCCTTTAAGCGATGCAACATATTTATATTGCTGGGAAGAATGTTCTGCTTGTGAAGATGTCTCCATTTGCGATCCTGTACCTCCAACTGATTTATATGTAGATGAAATCAATGCTTTTGGTGGAATGATCCATTGGACAATTGCCCCGGGAACTCCCGTAACTAAAGGCACAATTTGGGAATTATCTACAGGTGACTTCAGAAAGTTTACTCTTTATGATGCAAATTCTTATCACACACCCGGTGAACTTCTACCATCTACTACCTATGGTGTAAGGGTGAAATCCGGTTGTTTAGAAGGTGAGGTTTGGACTCCTTCCGAATTTACTGATTGGTATTATTTTACAACTGATCCATTAAGAGTTGGTCAATTTGCTCAGCAAATTATGTTGTATCCAAACCCTAATAATGGAAATTTCAGATTGCAACTAAACGGAAGTGCAAACTTTGAAACCAGTGTTGAAGTATTTAATATGGCTGGTCAGTTAATGTCAAGTCAATTAATTCATTCTGATGATGCAGTTATCACATTAGATATTCAAATGGGAAATCCTGCTCCAGGTAGTTACATAGTTAAAGTTGTTTCAGAAGAAAACATCACTATGTTACCTGTTATTATCGAATAATCTTTTTCATAGGACTTATAAAAAGGGATCGCTATTTAGCGGTCCTTTTTTATTTGATTGAAACGATAGGTGTATGTTTTTCCAGCATATCAGAATCATGGTTGTAAATATCTTTTCTGAAATTCAATTTGCCAGTTTCATCTACCCAACTTGTAAAATAAACTATCATTACAGGTACGGGTTTTTCAAGTATTGCTTTTGTTTCTTTGCCGCCATGCATTACTGAATCAATAGATGCTTTAGTCCAAGTGGAATCATTGCGCAATAAAAATTCTGCAAACTTTTGCGGCTCACTGATACGGATACATCCATGACTGAAATTGCGTTGTGTTTCTGCAAATAAATTTCTGGTAGGTGTATCATGCAAATAAATATCATACGCATTGGGGAAAATAAATTTTGCCCAACCTAACGAATTAAAAGCACCCGGTTTTTGTCGCACTCCAAAAGGAAAAGTTTTTGCCGAATACTTACTTATATCAATTGAATTATAGTCAACAGTTTTACGAGTGGAGTAATCATATAATTCCATGTGATTGCGATTTAAGTATTCGGGACTTTTTACTATTGCAGGAAATATTTCATTGCGAATAATACTGCCGGGGACATACCAATAAGGACTAAAAACGATATATTTTATTTCATCATTAAAAATTGTTGTAGATGTACTAGTGCGACCAACAATTACCTGCATATCCCAACTTAGTGTATCTGCGGAATAAACATGTGCTTTGAACTCCGGAATATTTACAATTACAAAATCTCCTTTTAAATCCGTTGGAATCCACCGACAACGTTCCATATTAATTTCAATTTGTGCAATGCGATAGGAGAGCGGTGTATTCATTGTTTCAAAAAATTTTTGTCCTGCATGTCCATCGGCTGTTAATCCGAAACGTGATTGATATTTTATCACTGCAATAGTTGTAATTGAATCTAAAAAGGAAGTAGTATCTCTGGTTTCTAAATCACCCAAAACATATAATCTATCTTTTATCAAAGTAATCACAGGATAAGAATCTCCTTGTTCTAAGAACTTTTTATCCATCGGTAAAAACAAAGAATCCCAGCTCACTGAATCTTCTAATGCTTTATAAAATTTCAATTGTGTTTTTAGTAATTCATATTGTTTGTAATGCGGTTGAAAGGATGTAAAAGCGGTTGAACTTCCATTTAAAATAGAATCTAAAAGGGAAGTGGAACTCAGTGTTTTTCGCTTCACATACCAGTTCAATTCCCTGCTTTCGGTTTCACTGATTCCTCCCCATACTTTTTGAGCATATACAAAAAATTCTGAGGTAAGTAACAATTCAATTTGCTCTGTCAATTTATTTTTACCAGTATAAATATTTTCCGATGTAATTAAATTATTAACCGCATTATTTAAGTCAGTAATATAAATTACAGTGTCATGGATTCCTTCATCACCCAAATGATTTAACAGATTAATAAACTTAGTTGCAGTCTGTGTTATTCCTGTTGAATCAAACCATCCAAACTCATAATTTCTATTTTCATAAAATGAATTGACATCCTTGCTATGATAGTTGAATAAAGGAAATTGTTTTGTAAAATTTGCAATTGCTGTGCTATCTGTAATTAATGGTTCGAATGGAAGAACAACAACTGTATCTTTTACAGAGCCTATGGGTTCATTCACACTATTGCCTTTTGTATTACATGCAGAAATTGCTGCTGCAACAGATAGTAGCAATATAAATTGAAATAGATTTTTTGATTTGATAAAATGCATTTTTAAACCGATTATTTCAAAGATAGCTAACCTGTATCTTTGCGATATGGCAATAAAAGTAATTCACGGTATTTCTTTGTTCAGCGATTATGATATACACTTGTTTAAAGAAGGAAAACATTTTCGTTTGTGGGAAAAGTTAGGTGCGCATGTTTATGAGCATGAAGAAGAAAGTGGTGTGTTATTTTCTGTGTGGGCACCCAATGCAGAAAGTGTTTGGGTGATGGGAGATTTTAATGAGTGGAATACAACAGAATATAAACTCGAGGCTCGTTGGGATGCATCCGGTATTTGGGAAGGGTTTATTCCGGGAATTGAAGTAGGGGCATTATATAAATATGTAATCAAATCTACTTTGCGTGGAGAGTTGCTGGAGAAAACAGATCCCTTTGCAACACAAGTGGAAGTGCCACCAAAAACTGCATCCATTATTCATGCATCAAATTATAAATGGAAAGATGAAACTTGGGAAACACAAAGAAAAGATTTTGATTTTTCTAAACCAATGTCAACTTACGAAGTACACTTAGGTTCATGGAAAAGAAATGCTGATGGAAATTCATTATCCTATAAAGAACTTGCTGAACAACTTGTTCCTTACGTGAAAGAATGTGGATTTACACATGTGGAATTTTTACCTGTTATGGAGCATCCGTTTTTTGGTTCATGGGGATATCAGGTAACGAATTTTTTTGCACCTTCTTCTCGCTTTGGAACACCGGAAGATTTTAAATTTTTAATTGATGCATTTCATGCAGCTGGTATCGCAGTTATTCTCGATTGGGTGCCTTCGCATTTTCCCGGTGATGATTATGCATTGAAAGAATTTGATGGATCGCATTTATATGAACATGAAGATGAACGCAGAGGATTTCATCCCGACTGGAAGAGTTATATTTTTAATTACGGCAGATTTGAAGTGCTTTCTTTTTTAATTAGCAATGCATTGTATTGGTTAGAAGAATTTCATGCTGATGGTTTGCGGGTAGATGCAGTTGCGAGTATGCTCTATTTAGATTATTCACGCAATGAAGGGGAGTGGTTGCCCAATGAATTTGGTGGTAATGAAAACTTAGAAGCGATTCATTTTTTAAAGACATTAAACAATGCAATCCGCAATGAGAAAAAAGGATATATCACCATTGCTGAAGAATCTACTGCATGGCCAAAAGTTACAGACAGCACAGAGAATGGCGGACTTGGATTTCACTATAAATGGATGATGGGTTGGATGCATGATACATTGCGCTATTTCGGCAGAGAACCTATCTATAGAAAGTATCATCAAAATGAATTGACTTTTAGTATGTGGTATTTTCGTTCAGAACATTATGTACTTGCAATTTCGCATGATGAAGTAGTGTATGGTAAATATGGATTGTTAAATAAAATGAATGGCGACGAGTGGCATAAGTTTTCTAACCTGCGATTATTTTATGGATATATGTTTACTCATCCCGGTGCTAAATTATTATTCATGGGACAGGAGTTTGCGCAGTATAATGAATGGAATCACGATAAACAGTTGGAGTGGGATTCATTGCAGGATGAAAAATATAAAAGCGTGCAATTATTAGTAACGGATTTAAATTCACTTTATACTAATGAGGAAGCATTGCATGTATTAGATTTTCAAGAAGAAGGATTTTTATGGACTGATATAGAAAATCATGATGACAGTTTGTTGTGTTTTATGCGCAGTTCAGAAGAAGAACATATTATAGTGGTTTGCAATTTCGATCAGCAAACACATTTGGAAAGAAAAATTAAAGTGCCATCGGATAAAAATTATAGAGAGTTACTGAATACCGATGATGAAAAATATGGAGGCTCGGGATTGCTGAATCTTGATGAATTAATTCCGGCAAAAATTGAAATTGAAAACGAAGAAGAAGTTGTTGATGAAAATATTCTTTTTTATGAAATAACAATTATGGTTCCACCGCTTTCAA
The DNA here is from genome assembly GCA_016715425.1 of Bacteroidota bacterium. Lineage (NCBI taxonomy): Bacteria > Pseudomonadati > Bacteroidota > Bacteroidota bacterium. The sequence goes on along the minus strand of JADKAC010000005.1, from coordinate 1,257,722 downwards.
TAATTTTATTGAAACCAGTTTTTTAATTAGCAGAATTGTTGATTAGCCAATTTGCAGATGGAATGTTTTATCCAATATTGGTGTAATCGCCAATCCTTCAGGGAATTTTTCTCAGTGAAACTCAGTGTCTTTCTCTGTGTTGCTCCTTGTGATTTTTATAAAGCCACAAAGTTTTTAGAGATTATAAAAAAAAATGTAGCCACGAATGCACGAATATTTATATAACACGAATGCACGAATAGATTCTTTTTTTATACGTGCATTCGTGGCTGCATTTCTCTAATTCTATAAATTGAAAGTGGAATAAAAAACTTATCACTGATTTTTTTCTCACCACTCACTATTCACTTTTCTCAGTGCGATTTTTTGTATTTTTTAATTAATTCGGATTAGATATAGCAAAAGATAACATAATCCTTAAAAAATTATTCATCTATATCCAATTCTACTTATCCAATATTTCCAACAGATATTTTATCACATCCGTAGTAGTTACAATACCGACAACAACATCATTTTCTACCACAGGTAGGGCATGAAAATCTTCTGTTGCAAATATTTCCGCCACCTTTTTTACAGTTGCTTTCGGATTTATAGTTACCGGTTTTCTACTCATTATTTGCGGAATAGTCAGCATGTTTAAAATACTTTCATCAGCTTCTGATTCTTCTTCCATCAGAGCGCCAAAAGATAATCTGTTTAAATCTGTTCGGCTGAGAATACCTGTTATATGTCCGTCCTTCACAACGGGTATATGTCGGATATGATTTCTTCTGAAAATTTGAGTTGCTTCATGTAAATCATCAGATTCATTTATAGTAATTACATGACTTGTCATGATATCATTTACTAATTTTTTGCTTGGCATAATGTATTTTTTATTTATGCTCTAAGTTAAATAGCATTATATGAACTGCAGGTGATAAACATCATAACTTGTATTGAATATTTAGCATTGAATAAAATTTTTATCTGATTTCCAAATAATAATCATCCGGGAATATTTGGTTAAATAATCTTAAACTTTATGAAAGGATGCAAACAGATAAGGGATTTCAGGCAATATAAATGTAAAATTGCAGAGGCAACCAAAGAACTATGAAGACAATAATTCTACTTACCTTTTTATTAGGCAGTACCCTGCTTATTAAATCCCAATCAACTATTTCCGGAAAAGTGATTGACGCAAATGGCGAAGCAGTAGCTTTTGCAAATGCAGTTTTATATCTCGCAGCAGATAGTCAGATGATGAAAGCCGAGATAACAGATATGGATGGCATATTTAAAATGTCAGGAATATCTCAAGGCGATTATCATTTGAAAATAAGTTTTGTTGGCTATACCACTTACGAATCTGAAACATTTTCATTAAGCGATAACTCTACAAAATCATTTGACAATATTCAATTAATAACTGATGAAAATGTCTTGGATGCTGTGGAGATTACAACTGAAAGGGCATTGATAGAAGTACAGCCCGATAACACTATATTTAATGTGGAAGGAAGTGTGAATGCAACCGGAAATACTGCATTGGAATTATTGCGCAAAGCTCCGGGAGTAATGGTTGATAATAACGATAATATTATTTTACTGGGAAAAAGTGGAACACAAATTTATATCGATGGAAAACCTTCGCCATTGGGCGGTGAAGATCTTGCTATGTTGTTGCGCAGTATGCAATCATCAGAAATCGAAGCGATAGAAATTATTACCAATCCATCTTCAAAATATGAAGCAGAAGGTGATGCGGGAATTATAAATATTCGTTTGAAAAAAGATAAACGATTTGGTGGTAACGCAAATATTAATCTGGGATATAATCAGGGCTTTTATGCAAAATATAATGGTACGGTAAATATGAATTACCGCAATAAGTTTGTGAACCTGTTTGGTATGTATAGTGTGAATACCGGCACATGGAGAAACTATATGGATTTTGATAAGTACATGGATGAATTAAATACGTTTACAAATAGTATTAACAAGCATTCAGGTCCTTACAACAGTTATAAGTTTGGTTCTGATTTTTTTCTGAATAAGTTTAATACACTTGGTTTTATTGTTGACGGTTCTTTTAATAATACAAAAAATTACAGTACCAGTGTGGTAAATATTTTTGATGCTTCTACAAATGATCCGGTTTCAAATTTAGATGCCAGTTCTGAAAGTAATGGAAATCAGGTAAACCTGCACACCAATGTAAATTATCGCTTTGATAATTTGGATGGCAATACATGGAACATTGATGGCGATTATGGTAATTATGATAACACTAATAATGCGTATCAACCCAATACTTATTATGATCCGATGGCTGATACTATTATTGAAGAAAATATTTATACATCACAAGCACCGACTCTCATAAATTTATATACTGCTAATGTAGATCATGAAAGAAAACTGGGTCCGGGAAAACTCGGTGCAGGAATTAAATTTTCGTATGTAACTACCGATAATACTTATGATTACTATGAGGTAATTAATGATGAAGAGATATTGGATGTTAACCGCTCAAATAATTTTGTATATGAAGAGAATATTAATGCCGCATATTTAAATTATGCATTTGCAGTGAAGAAATTTAATATTTCACTTGGATTGCGAGCAGAACAAACGAACAGCATAGGTACACTTACCAGCTTAGTGGAAACTGCTGATGATACCGTGACGAGACAGTATTTAGACTTCTTTCCTTCTGGAGGAGTTTCCTATTCTATCAATCAAAAAAATGCACTGCGTTTAAATTATAGCCGCAGAATTCAACGTCCGAATTATCAGGATTTAAATCCGTTTGAATTTAAAATGAATGAGCTGAGTTACAGAAAAGGTAATCCGTTTTTACAACCACAATACACACAGTCAATTCAATTAACGCATACTTATAATTATTCATTAAGCTCTACTTTGCGCTATAGTTATACAACAGATTTTTTCAGCAGTGTTTCCGATACTGCCGCCGATGGAGCAGGCTATATTCAAACATTAAATATTGGTACACAACAAGTGTTTGGATTAAATGTGAGTTATCCGTTTAGCATTACAAAATGGTGGAGCACTTACACAAATGCAGGAGTGTTTTCACTGCATAATGAAGGTGTTATTTCTGATGATCGTCCTATTGATCTCAAACAAACTACATTTAATTTATATCATCAATCCACTTTTAATGTAACTGATAAATTTTCACTTGAACTTTCCGGTTGGTTTAATTCACCTTCTGTTTGGGGTGCAGTATTTCAAACCGAAGCAAACTGGAGTATAGATGCCGGTGCACAATATAAAGTGTTTAAAGAAAGAGGAAATATTAAAGTGGCTTATAGCGATTTATTTAATACTGCACCTTGGCAGGCAAAACAAGATATTGAAGGATTATATATGGATGTGGAAGGAGGATGGGAAAGCCAACAAGTGCGTATTAGTTTTTCTTATTTATTTGGCAATGATCAGGTGAAAAGTTCCAGAAATCGCAAGACAGGAATTGATGATGAAAAGAACAGGATAGAAGGTGGTGGAGGAGAAGGCGGAGGAGAGTAATTAAGAATGGAGAATTAGGAATTGAGAATTAAGAATCATCTAATCAATTTCATTTGCACATTTTTTTCCATTGGCTAATCAGCTAATCAACACATCGGCTAATTATCAAATCTGCTAATCAATTCATTTTCACATTAATAAATTTGCACATCAATTCCTTCTTTTCTTCATGCACGAAAAAACAATCTGTCGAATCATTCGGCATTGCATTAAAGTTTTCTACTTGTAATAATGCATTTTTTGTAAATAAATAAAATCCATAATTTCTTGTTCTAAAAAAATCAGCAAGGGCATTTGTTATTTCATTATGGCGTACTTCGCAAACCACTATCGGTTTATATTTTTCAATTACAGAAGTTAATCCTTGAATAATTTCCGGCTCGGCACCTTCGGCATCTACTTTTATAAAATCAATTTGTAATTGCGGATGATGTTCAGCAATAAATGCATCACCTTGCACGCATTCCACTTCCATAGTTTCATAATGTTCAGGCTTATGAATAAGACTACTTGCACCACCGAGATTATATTTTAAATACGGATATTTTGGATTCCGCACCTTATAAAACTGAAGTATAGTTTTTTTATCGGAAACAGCAAGTTGATAATTATGAATACGATTAGCAAAACCATTGGCAATAATATTTTTTTGCAAATAATATTGTGCAGCATCTGTTGGATCAAATGCAATCACCTGAATTTCTTTATTACAACTCGCAGCAATTAAAGAATAAATTCCTGTATTGGCACCGATATCTAAAAAGCCTTTGCATTCTTTAATAATGCTTTCAAACAATCGAATATATTCATAGGCATAAATTCCTTCCCAAAAAATTACTTGACTTACATGACTGGTTTGATTGGTATATAAAATTATCGGTGTACCACTGTCTAGTGTTATTTTAAAATTACCCGAGGGCGGCAGTTTTACTTTCGGAATAAGTGATGAAAACCACTTATTCAAATTCCGTAAAACATAATTTGCCGAAGGAGAATAAATACATTTATAAATAAGCTGTTTCAAACTGTAATTTTCATTTTATTGCAGCGAAGTTAATTCGCAATGCTTAATGCATTTAAAATTCTAATAAAATCTTAATCTAATCCAACTACATCAACCTATACTTATTTCTTAATTTAGCCGAGTGCGTATCTTGTTACTACCATTCACCTGGATATATTCCATCATCATTGCCATTCGTAATTTTTTTTACGATGCAGGATGGTTGCGCAGTTTTCGTTATGATTTTCCGGTGATATGTGTAGGTAATTTAAATACAGGAGGCACCGGAAAAACACCACACTTAATTTATATAGCCGGGTTGTTGCAAAACGAATGGAAAGGGGCTGTAATTAGTAGAGGGTACAAACGGCGTACTTCAGGATTTGTTATTTCAACAATAAATTCTTTGGTGAAGGATATTGGTGATGAACCCAAATTGATAAAACAAAAAATGCCGCAATTAGAAGTAGCTGTTTGCGAAAATCGTTTCATCGGAATAAGTACCTTATTACAAGAGGTAAATGGATTAGAATATATATTGATGGATGATGGTTTTCAGCATCGGAAAGTAAAGGCCGGATATAATATTATTATCACTGCATACAATGATTTATTTATTGATGATAAAGTATTGCCCGCAGGAAATTTGCGTGAACCTGCCACTTCATTGCGCCGTGCCGATACAATTATTATTTCTAAATGTCCACCCGAAATGCCGAAAAGGGAAGCATCAGAATTGCGTACTCGTTTGCAATTATTGCCTCAACATAAATTATTTTTTACCACTCTTCAATATCAATCATTGCGACCTTTATTTCCGGCATGGCAAAATAAAAAATTACCCGCAACAAATAAATGTTTGCTTATATCCGGTATAGCAAGTGATAAACATATTACTGCATTTCTAAAACAGCAATATCATTTTATTGAACGCATTCCCTTTGCCGATCATCATTATTATTCTGAGAAGGATTTACAGTTGATTCAACAAAAAACTACAGATAACAAAATTGTAATTACCACAGAAAAAGATGCAGTTCGATTAATGGAGCAAGAGGCTTTGATACTTAAAATGGATATTCATTTTTATGTATTACCGGTAGCAGTTTCTTTCTTGTTTGATGCAGAAAATGAATTTGCATTTGAATTGAAAGATTATATCCACCGTGAATTTGCAACCCTTTAGCAAGCCGAAGTTTATCTTTGCCGGAAATGAATATACTATGCTGAACTTGATTCGACAATTATCCGAAGCAGTTGGATTTATTAAACAACGAACAAACTTTGAACCTGAGTATGGAATTATTTTAGGTACCGGACTTGGAAACCTTGTATCTCATATTGAAGTGAAGCATGAAATAAATTATTCTAATATTCCGCATTTTCAAGTTTCAACGGTAGAAAGCCATTCAGGAAGACTAATCTTTGGAATGTTGGAAAATAAAAAAGTAGTTGCCATGCAAGGCAGATTTCATTTTTATGAAGGCTATACAATGGAAGAAGTGGTGTTTCCTGTCAGAGTTTTAAAACAGTTAGGAATTAAATCCATTTTTATTTCAAATGCTGCGGGTAGTTTAAATGGAAATATTAATAAAGGTGATTTAATGATTATAAGAGATCATATAAATCTGCAACCATCTAATCCTTTAATTGGATATAATGAATATGAATTAGGTCCACGATTTCCAGATTTATTTCGTGCTTATGATATCGACTTAATTAATAAAGCAGAAGCAATTGCAAAACAACATTCTATATCATGTCATACAGGTGTATATATCAGTGTACCGGGACCGATGTTAGAAACTCCTGCAGAATATAATTATTTGCATATTATAGGTGGTGATGCAGTGGGCATGAGTACGGTGCCTGAAGTACTTGCATGTGTGCATATGGGCTTACCTGTTTTTGCGCTTTCTGTAATTACTGATAAAGGTTATCCCTTAGAAGAAATTGAACCGGTAACTGTGGAAGATGTAATTGCAGTTGCAAGAGAAGCAGAGCCGAAGATGACTACTATTTTGCGAAAACTAATTGGATCACTCTAAGAAAAAAATCAATTGATTCGCAAAGCAAAGCATACTATCCGTTTTAATTATTCTTGTATTCTTTTTGCAATGATTTTGTTTTTCGATAGTGCAATTCTAAATGCACAAATTGATACATTGGAAACTGATACTACGCAAACTTATTTCTCTGATACAGGTGAACGCAACACCGAATATTTTACTCAAAATAATTGGAGTAAATATGTAGGTGAGGATACATCAATATTGCAAATGCAGAAATTTAATCCTGCTCGCAATCAAGATATTCCTTTTGCATATCTCACCAATTTAGGAGCACCATATTACAACAGATTATTTTCTTTCGACAGAGAGTTGGGTTTTGATTTAGGTCGCAATTCAATTGCATTGTATCAAAATCAAATGGAGAATTTAAAATACTATCGCACAAATGCTCCCTTTACTGAAATCTTTTATTTGCTCGGTACTAAAGGCGAACAATGGATTCGGTTTCATCATACTCAAAATATTACACCACGATTAAATATTGCATTGGGATTTGATAAACCTATTGCAACAGGATTTTATTTGAGAGAACGTAAATCTTATAGCAATGCAGATCTCACGGTTTCGTGGCGTACAAAAGATGATCGCTATAAAGTGTATCTCGGTTTTATTTTTAATGAATTAGACAACGAAGAAAACGGTGGTATCTCTGTTGATTCGTTATTTGATGGATATGAAGGACCACGTTATCTTGCAGAAATTTATAGAGATAATGCAATTACGGAATGGTGGAGTTTTCAGGGGCAATTAACACATACTTATGATTTTGGAAAATCAGAAGAGAAATGGATTGATGATACAACGGCACTAAATATATTTACACCAACAACACAATTGATGCACAGATTTGGTGCTGCAAATTTTGGCTATAGTTTTAAAGATGCAACAATGGATGATACCTATTATCCAATAATTTATTCTGATGCAGATACACTCAGAGATGTTTCGGATGTAGATGGATTTTACAACTATATTTCCTTTGGAAATTTGCATTTGTTTGATCCTGATTCTTTACCTCTTTTATGGGAGTTTTCAATTAAACAACAATCCTATAATCTTACCGATAATTCGGGTTCGTACAATAAAAATTTTTTAATCCCTGCCGCTGAAATGCATTTAAATATTTTGGAAGGATTATTTTTAAATGGTAAAATTGGAATGGATGTAATTCATAATGATTTTTCTATAAGTGCTTCCTTAAATAATCAGTCAGAATTTTTTACCTCCGGCATTTTAGCATCTTATAAAAAAATAGCACCCGATTGGATGCAGCAACATTATGATGGATTTGCTTATCGTTGGGATAATACTTTTAAGGATATCGGTTCAATAAATTTTGGTGTGTATGCAGATGTGCCTAAATTATTTTCTGCGCTCACCGTTAGTTATTCCATTTTTGATAATTATATATTTTATGATTCTACGGCATTGCCATTTCAGGAAACAAAAGCATTTCAATCTATACAATTTCAATTGAAGCAGCATTTTAAATTTGGTTATTTCTATTTAGATAACTTTTTCCAGGTGCAATTCTTAAGTGATTTTAAAAAAAATTTTCCGGTATATGCATCTAATCATTCTTTTTATTTCATGCATAATTTATTTAAATCCGCATTGATAATTCAGACCGGTGTAGATGTTTGGTATGCATCTAATTATTATGGTTATGGATATAATATTGTGAACGGACAATTCTATTTACAGGATAATACCAAATTGGATTTTACACCTGTGGTGGATGTGTTTATCAATTTTGATATAAAAGCATTGCGTTTCTTTTTAAAATTTGATAACCTGAGTATGGGATTTTTTGATCGTGGTTATTATGAAGCACCGAGATATCCGATGCAGGATCGCACATTTAAAATTGGTATCAACTGGCAGTTGTATTATTGATGAGGAAGAAATAAATTATTGTAGAAATTCTCCCAAAGCCAACAGCCAAAAGCCAACCGCCAATAGCTAACCGCCAAAAGTCAATTGCTAAAAGCCAATAGCTAACTGCCAATAGCCAATTAATTACGTTTTCTGTTTTTTCTTTTTTGCCGCCGGAAATAAAATATTATTCAATATCAATCTATACCCCGGAGAGCTGGGATGTAATATAAGTTCTGTTGGAGGATCACCCACATAATGCTTATAATCTTCCGGGTCATGACCCCCATAAAATGACCAGGTTCCGTTGCCAAATTCACCATGAATATATCTCGCTTCATTGGCAACTTTTGTTTCACCTAGAATCAATACATTCGATTTAATAAGATCTTTGCGGAAAGCCGTTGTCTGTCCATAAAAACCTGGAATCACACGTTGGTGACATTGCGTAAGCATAGTTGGAACAGGATCCCATTTTGCGCTAAATTCAAACAACGTAAAAAAGTCTTGTTCCTTCGGGATTTTTCTTGATTGCGAGACATCAATATTTGAAATAGAATATTCGTAAGGATTGCGTGAGATAATAAAATCTTTAAACGCAAATGTGTTGTCGTAATTTAATTTTTGTTGAGCTTGCGGATCAGATGGATCTCCATCAAACATATTATCACATATATCTACACCTTCTGCCGCTAAAGCAACATCATAACTATCCGCAGCAGAACACATCGCAAATAAAAATCCGCCGCCAGAAACAAAATCTCTGATGCGAAGTGCCACTGCTAATTTTAATTCAGAAACTTTTTTATAGCCATATTTCGCTGCAATCGTTTCATTTTCCTCTACCTGATTTTGATACCATGCTTGATTGCGATAAGAGGCCCAGAATTTTCCATATTGTCCGGTAAAATCTTCGTGATGTAAATGCAGCCAATCATATTTTGGAAGGTCGCCATTCAATACATCTTCATCATAAATAACAGTGTAAGGAATTTCCGCATAAGACAGAACTAAAGTAACTGCATCATCCCAGGGTTGTTTTGTTTTAGGTGAATAGACAGCAATTTTTGGAGCAGTTTCCAATTTCATGACATCCATATTCACTTCCGGATTACTGATTTCTTTTACAATTGCATTATATCTGGAATCCGGAATTACTTCATAACTGATATTGCGAATCAAACATTCTTTTTCAAAAGATTCAAAGTATTGAAAGCAAAAACTGCCTCCACGATAATTCAATAACCAATCCGCTTTACCACCATTTGCCAAAACCCAATAAGTAAGTCCGTAAGCTTTCAGATGTTCTTTCTGTGTATCATCCATGGGAATCAACAGATATGAAGCAAACATAAATTTTGCAACTATCAAAAATGTAAATGTGAGTATTAATTTTTTCATGATTTTCAATCCAACAAAACTAACGTATAATCAACCTATATCATTGTATTGTATTTCATTGAAGAAGTTCTGTAGATAGATTATATCAGTTTCAATTCAATTATCATTTGTTTTAAACAACATTTGTAACAGGTGGTTTTTAAAAATGTTATCAATCAAAACAATATTAAGTTTCATTTCCAATCTTCGTAGTTTAAATTTGCGATATTCAAAAATTGTAAAGGATGAGTTGGTTTGGAAATTTTATCACTTCTTCTCTTGGTAAGAAGTTCGTAATGAGTATCACCGGTTTATTCCTGATACTATTTTTAGCAGTGCATTGCGGAGTCAATTCGCTGATATTTCTTAATGATGGAGGAGTTACTTTTAATAAAGCTGCTCATTTTATGGGTACCAATATTATTATCCGAACCATGGAAATAGGTTTGTTTCTGGGATTTTTCCTGCATATCATTCAAGCCTTATTAATTGCAGCCAAAAACCGCAGTGCAAGACCAATTCGTTATCAAGTAAATTCTCCTTCACAAAACAGTACTTGGTATAGCAGAAGCATGACTTTGTTGGGGACACTCATTTTATTATTTCTGATTATTCACATTAAACATTTCTGGTGGGTAAGTAGAATAACAGGCTTAGAGGAAACTGCGGATGGTACAGGTGATTTGTTTATTGAAATGACCGCAGTATTTCAACATGGATGGATCGTGATTGTGTATTTGCTGGGTGTTACTTCACTGCTTTGGCATTTAATACATGGATTCAGATCTGCATTTCACACATTGGGTTTAACACGATTAAAATACACCAAGCTAATTACCAATATTGGTATTGCTTATAGCATCATAGTTTCAATATTATTTGCAATGATGCCCGTAACAATGTTTTTTGGATGGATTCAATAATTAATTATGAGTTTAGATTCTAAAGTACCTTCTGGGCCGGTGGCCGAAAAATGGACGAATTTTAAATCGTCAGTGAAATTGGTGAACCCTTCTAATAAACGCAAATTAGAAATAATTGTAGTCGGAACGGGGTTAGCCGGTGCTTCTGCTGCTTCTTCACTTGCTGAGTTGGGATATCAGGTAAAAACATTTTGCTTTCAGGATTCTCCCCGACGTGCGCATAGCATTGCTGCTCAAGGAGGAATTAATGCTGCAAAAAATTATAAAAACGATGGCGATAGTGTTTATCGTTTGTTTTATGATACCGTGAAAGGTGGTGATTTCAGAAGCAGGGAATCCAATGTGCACAGACTTGCAGAAGTAAGCGTAAATATTATTGACCAATGTGTGGCGCAAGGTGTTCCATTTGCAAGAGAATACGGTGGACTTTTGGATAACAGATCTTTTGGAGGGGCACAGGTTTCCAGAACGTTTTATGCCCGTGGTCAAACCGGACAACAATTATTGATTGGAGCTTATTCAGGATTGAGTCGTCAAATTGGTTTGGGAAATGTGAAGCAATATTCCCGACATGAGATGATTGAGTTGGTAATGGTTGATGGAAAAGCCAGAGGAATTATTGCCAGAGATCTTGTTACCGGCGAGTTGGAAAGACATTTCGGTCATGCTGTGTTGTTGTGCACCGGTGGTTATGGCAATGTATATTTTCTCTCCACAAACGCAATGGGTTGTAATGTTACGGCTGCATGGAAAGCGTATAAGCAAGGTGCATACTTTGGCAATCCTTGTTTTACTCAAATACATCCTACTTGTATTCCTGTTAGTGGTCATTATCAAAGTAAGCTTACTTTGATGAGTGAAAGTTTAAGAAATGATGGCAGAGTTTGGGTACCAAAAACTATAGAAGATGCTAAAGCAATTCGTGAAAAACGCAAACGTGCAATTGATATTCCGGAAGAAGCAAGAGATTATTATTTAGAAAGAAAATATCCATCCTTTGGAAACCTGGCTCCTCGTGATATTTCAAGTCGTGCTGCTAAAGAAGCTTGTGATGATGGACGTGGAGTAGGAGATACCGGACTGGCTGTGTATTTGGATTTTGCAGATGCCATTAAACGTCTTGGAAAAGATGTGATTGAATCTCGATATGGTAATCTCTTTGAAATGTACGAGCATATTACTGCAGAAAATCCGTATGATGTACCGATGCGCATTTACCCTGCAGTGCATTATACTATGGGTGGTTTATGGGTGGATTATGAAATGATGACAACCATTCCGGGATTATATGCTTTGGGTGAAGCAAACTTCAGTGATCATGGTGCAAACAGACTTGGTGCATCTGCTTTAATGCAAGGATTGGCAGATGGATTTTTTGTTATACCTTACACTATCGGCAATTATCTTGCAGGAGAAATTTTTACAAAAGCAATTCCAACGGATCATCCTGCTTTTGATGCAGCGGAAAAATCAGCAAGAGATACTATTAATAAATTACTCAGCATAAAAGGCAGTCGCACAGTAGATGAGTTTCATAAAGAACTGGGTAAAATTATGTGGGACTACTGCGGTATGTCAAAAAATGCAGAAGGACTTACGAAGGCAAAGGGTTTGGTGAAAAATCTACGGGAAGAATTTTGGAAAGATGTATATGTGCCGGGTAATGCAGATGAAATGAATCCGGAATTGGAAAAAGCAGCTCGATTAGCTGACTTCATTGAATTGGGTGAATTGATGATTAGGGATGCACTCGACAGAGAGGAATCTTGCGGAGCACATTTCAGAACCGAATATCAAACTGAAGACGGCGAAGCATTAAGGCGTGATGAAGAGTATAGCTATGTTTCAGCATGGCAGTTTCAAGGTATTGACAATGAGCCTGTTTTAAATAAAGAGCCTTTGCAATATGAGTATATTAAATTGGCTGTGCGCAGCTATAAATAATACCTGAATTAAATTGGTTATTGGTAAGTACAAAACTGAACGAAGATGAAATTTAAACTCAGAGTCTGGAGACAGGCAAATGGAAATGCAAGTGGAAAGCTTGTGAATTATGAAATAGATGATATTAGCTCCGACACCTCTTTTTTGGAGATGATGGATGTACTTAATAATACTTTAGTGAAAAAGGGTGAGGACCCGGTTGCCTTTGATCATGACTGCCGTGAAGGTATTTGTGGAACTTGCAGTATGTATATTAATGGCAGAGCACATGGTCCACAAAAACTTTCTACCACTTGTCAATTGTATATGCGCAATTTTAAAGAGGGTGAGACCATAACCATTGAGCCATTTCGTGCAAAACCATTCCCCGTAATTAAAGATTTAAGTATTGACCGTTCTGCTTTCGATCGCATTATTCAGGCAGGAGGTTTTATTTCTGTTGGAACCGGACAGGCTCAGGATGCAAATGCGTTACCGGTTGAAAAACATAAGGCTGATTTGGCGATGGATGCGGCTGCTTGTATAGGCTGTGGTGCATGTGTTGCCGCTTGTAAAAACTCATCTGCTATGTTGTTTGTATCTGCTAAGGTGGCGCATTTAGCTTTATTGCCTCAAGGAGAACCGGAGCGCATGACCCGTGCATTAAATATGGTTAATCAAATGGATGATGAAGGCTTTGGCAATTGTTCCAATACTTCTGCTTGTGAAGCGGAATGTCCTAAAGGTATTTCCGTAGCAAACATTGCAAAGTTGAATCGTGAATTTTTAAGGGCAAGTTTTAAAGCGGAATAGGATTTTAATATTGACATTTTCCGGCAATTCATTTGCTTTAAAGCGTTTCTTAAAATCATTTTACACAATCTTGAAATGTGCGCTCTACAAATATTCGTAACTTGGTGGCATTGAAAAATAACATGCAACACAGCGCCCTGAAAATTTTATTTACCTTAATTACACTGGTATTTATTCCAATAACATTATTGGCAACACATAATCGGGCAGGGGAAATTACTTATATCTATCAGGGAGATCTCACTTTTGATTTTACAATTACCACTTATACAGACCCCAATTCTCCAGCAGACCGAAATGAACTTATCATCTATTATGGGGATGGCGTTTTTGATACTGTAATCCGTTCCTCAATATTAGTTCTTACATCCTCAATTCAACAAAATAAATATACCCGTTCACATCAATACGCCGCTGAAGGTTCTTATACTATTTATATGCAAGATCCCAATAGGGTAGATGGTATTAACAATATTGAAGGTTCTGTAAACGTGCCTTTTTATTTAGAAACCATTTTGACAATGCCGGATGCTTTATTATTTGGCAATAATAGTTCTGTTCAGCTTACCAATTACCCGATAGACTATGCAAATGTGGGTGAAACTTTTACCCATAATCCGGGAGCCTATGACCCCGATGGAGATGCATTGCGTTTTTCATTAATTGTTCCCCGACAGGCACCGGGCATTAATGTACCCGGATATCAATACCCAGATGAATATACCGATTGTGATGATACATTTACAATAGATTCGCTTACCGGCGATGTAGTTTGGGAAGTGCCTTGTGTCCCCGGAATTTTTGTTATCGCAATATTGATTGAGGAATTTCGTGATGGCATTTTTGTGGGTTCAGTCAGTAGAGATATGCAAATTGAAGTGTTGGACAATCCGAATCATGCGCCATTTATTGAGATGATTGCAGATACCTGCGTTTTTGCCGGCGAAGATTTGATTAAACTGATTACCGCAAATGATCCGGATATAGGTCAAAAGCTTACACTTACTGCCACAGGTGGTCCTTTTACTGTTGATATAAGTCCGGCAACTTTTATTTCAACACCTACCATAAATTCAGTGAATGGAACTTTCCAATGGGAAACAGAATGTGAACATGTGCGTAAAGAATTTTATCAGGTAATATTTAAAGTTCAAGATGATTATAAACTTGGGGTAACACCACAACCGCTTACTTATCAACGATCATGGATAATTTATGTGGTAGGTCCGCCACCATTAAATCTTACTGCCGAACCTCAGGGTAATAAAATTCAATTGCAATGGGATAGTTTATATCAATGTTATAACAGCGATAATTTTATTGGCTTTACTGTTTGGAGAAAAACAGCATGCGATACTTCTGAATTTGATATTTGTCAGCGTGGATTAGAAGGCACTGACTATGAATTGTTGGATAGTGTATATGTCAATCATAGTTACACAGATTTTGATGTTGTGCATGGTCAGATTTATAGTTATCGAATTTTAGCTGAATTTGCAGAGAACAGTGATATTGTTCCAACATTTTATTACAACAGAGTTTCCAGTAATCCTTCCAATGGTGCTTGTGCAGAATTGAAAAGAGATTTGCCAATTATCAATCATGTGAGTGTAAATACAACCGACGTTGAGAATGGCTCTATGTATTTGCAATGGTATAATCCCGATGCAATTGATTTAGATACAATTCAAAATCCCGGACCTTATCAATATGTGATTAAACGCTATGAAGGTTTTGATGCGAGTGGTTCTGAAACAGAAATTGCTACTTTCGATTATCCATTTTTTACTTCTATTACTGATACTTCTTTTGTAGATACTTTTTTAAATACTGTATTTAATCCTTACACATATACAATTGATTTCATAACAAGTGAAGGTTTATTGGGGACATCTACAAGTGCATCTTCTATTTATTTAACATCAGCTCCTGCGGATAATAAAGTGATTTTATCCTGGAATTTTAATGTGCCGTGGACGAATTTTAAATATGATGTTTATAAAGAAATACCTATCGGTTCTGGAAATTTTGATTCCATTGCAACGGTAGAAACCGCCGCATATACCGATATGAATTTAGCGAATGGTGTAGAGCAATGTTACCGCATTAAAGGATTTGGAAATTACACTGCGGAATCTTTACCTGCGGATACATTAATTAATTATTCGCAAATAAAATGTGAAACTCCTATTGATAATGAATTGCCTTGTGCACCTGTATTAACTGTTACAAATATTTGTGATACCGATGATCCAAGTTTTGATCCTGCTGATTTGCGCAATGATCTCTCATGGACTAATCCGAATTTATCTTGTGCCGATGATGTGATTGGTTATTACATTTATTATGCGACTACTCAAAGTGCAACATTCGCATTTTTAGATAGTGTGCAAGGTGCAGAAAATATTGAATACTCGCATAAAAATTTGGAGTCTCTTGCAGGTTGTTATGCTGTAGTTGCTATTGATTCATTTTATAATGAAAGTGTATTGAGCAACAAAGTTTGCGTGGACAATTGTTCTGATTATATATTGCCAAATGTATTTACTCCTAACGGTGATGGCGCCAATGATTTATATACGCCTGTATTGCCTTATCGTTTTATTGATCATGTGAATATGCAAATTTTTAATCGCTGGGGTGCTCTTGTTTTTGAATCAACAGATCCAATTCTCAATTGGGATGGAACAGATATTAATTCAGGAAAAGATTTGGAGGAGGGTACTTATTATTATGTGTGCGATGTCTATGAAATTACAGTGAATGGCGTAAGTAAACTTGAGAAACCATTAAGCGGGTATATTCATCTTATTCGTGCTGATAAATAATCTTCATGTTTACAGGAATTATTGAGGCAACAGGCATCGTTACAGATTTGAATAAAGAAGAAAATAATCTGCACATCACTATTCGATCATCTATTTCCACTACGTTTAAAATTGATCAATCCGTTTCGCATAATGGTGTTTGCCTCACTGTTGTAAAAGTTACAGATACTACACATGTAGTTACAGCAATTGAAGAAACATTAATTAAATCCAACTTAGGTTTTCTGCAAATAGGAAGTAATATAAATTTAGAACGATCTATGCAATTAGGCGAACGTTTGGATGGGCATATTGTGCAAGGTCATGTGGACACAACTGCGGTATTAAAAAATAGTATTTCACAGCAGGGGAGTTGGCTATTAACTTTTGAAATTGATATTGCATTTCGAAATTTTATTGTTGAAAAAGGATCAATAACATTAAATGGAGTGAGCCTTACTTTATTAAATGTGGGCGAAACAAATTTTTCTGTTGCTATAATTCCTTATACATGGGAGCATACAAATTTATCGCAAATTAAAATTGGAGAAAGTGTAAATGTGGAATTCGATATTCTTGCAAAATATTTTGTAAGAATGTTTGGAAACTATAACAATCTCAATTAATTTTTTTCCCTTTCATCGCATCAGCAATAGCCATATCCATAATACGTTCAGCAAATGGTTTTGTAAATTCATTCAGATTATCCAGAGCTTTATAAATCTCATCTTTATCAGTAGCATCCAGATTTTGTTTCAATGTATTAATCAATTTTGATGTTTCTGAAATTTCTTCTTCAGACATCAGTTGTTTGTTTTTTACAATAAACTTTTCTGTTGTATCCACCAGCATTTTTGCTTCTGTTCTTGCTTCAATTAATGCACGATTATTCATATCTTCTTTTGCATGCAATAACGAGTCTTTTAGCATTAGCGCCATGTCTTCTTCTGAAATACCGTATTGTGGTTTTATTTCAATGGATTGTTCTGTTGCCGATCTTAATTCTTTTGCTTTAACCGTAAGAATACCATCCGCATTTAATTGAAACACAATTTCCACTTTTGGAAATCCTGCCGGCATTGCGGGAATATTTTTTAAAATAAATTCTCCCAATTTTCTGTTTGCATGCACCACATCTCTTTCACCCTGATATACTGCAATTTTTATTTGCACTTGTCCATCCACAGAAGTAGTGTATTGTCTTCCGGCCGAGAAAGGAATCTTTGTATTGCGTGGAATAATTACATCCATTAAACCACCAATAGTTTCTAATCCCAATGATAAAGGTGTTACATCCAACAGCAACATATCCGTTTGATTTCCTGCTAAAATATCTGCTTGAACCGAAGCGCCAAGTGCCACCACTTCATCCGGATTTAAAGTATCATTTACTGCTTGTCCAAAAAATGTGGAAACAGTTTCTTTTACAAATGGAGTGCGAGTACTTCCACCAACCATAATTACTGTATTTATATCGGTGGTTTTTAGTTTTGCATCACGCAATGCCTGCTTACAACTTGTAATTGTTTTTTCTATTAAAGGTGTTATAAGTAATTCAAATGTTGCCTTGGATATTTCACATGTTAAACTTGAAGTAGTTGCAGAAAAATTGGCATTATCACTTAAAAATATTTTTGCTTCCTCTGCTAATAATCTTAATTCTTGTAATTGATGTTCATCTAATTTTTCAATAGCAGAATTATTTTCTTTCAACCAATATTCCATTATCAAACGGTCAAAATCATCGCCACCTAAATACGTATTCCCATGCGTTGACAAAACCTCAAAGACCTGATTGTGAATCCGTAAAATACTGATGTCGAAAGTGCCACCACCAAGATCATACACTGCAATTATTTTTTCTTCATCTGCCGAAATTCCAATGCCGTAAGCAAGACTTGCAGCGGTGGGTTCATTGATAATGCGCAACACATCCAATCCTGCAAGTTTTCCTGCATCTCTTGTTGCTTGCCGCTGTGCATCATTAAAATATGCAGGTACTGTAATTACTGCTTTTGAAATAGTTTTTTTTAAAACAGATTCTGCTCTTGCTTTTAATTGTTTTAAAATAAGCGATGATAATTCTGTAGGGGTATAGAATTTATCATTCACATTTATTTTCAATAGACTTTCGGTATTGTCGTCAATTATTTTGTATCCGAAAATTTGTCCTTCTACATCTCCATAAGATTTTCCCATTAATCTTTTTACAGAGTAAATAGTATTTTGTGGTTCTTCAATTAAATGCTTTTTTGCATTATTGCCGACAACGATTTCGCCGTTGTTAGCGAAATGAATTATTGAAGGAACAATTGCATAACCCGAATCATCTCTCAATGCAATCGGGTTACCGCTTTCTTTGTCAATAATTGCAATCAAACTGTTGGTAGTACCCAAATCAATTCCAACAATTATTTCTTCCTTCTCAATCTTGCCTTCTTTTAAATTTATTGCTATCTGCGCCATTTCTTTTTTTGTATGCTTTGCAAAGGTAAGAATATAGATATTGAGGATCATGTTCTAAACGTTACCTTTTTGACTAATTTAAATACCTATTTTGTGGAAAGGTTCATTGGGGTTTGATATATAAATAATCTATTACAAGCTTTCAACTAAATAGTAACTGGAATTGAAGTTCATTTAAATTATTTTTTCTACAATTCTTAAAAAATTTTTACAATTGAGAGTTTTACATTTCTGATTATACTTTCAATATTAACATCTCCTTAATTCCCAGCAAGAATAAATCTCTACTTTTGCAGCTTATTATTATTTTCAAAATCAACAGCATGAAATTTCTTGTCAGCATTGTTTTTATAATCCTATTTTTTACAGCATCCCAATTGCAAGCGCAAGTGAGTGCTGATAAAGTGGTAGGCAAAAAGAATATGAGTATTGCCGATAGTATTAAAAATTCAGATTATCCTTATATACTTCCTATCTGGGGACAAAAAGTTACGAATAAAGGATTTGAACTTCCATATTCTGCAGGTCTTGGAATTAATTATCTCTGGCAGCAATCTGATCTGATTATTGAAAATCTGCAAGTAGGTTTTAATAATGGACCCATGTATGATCTTGATAATATAGTGCGATTTGATAATGCACAATCTACCGCTTCGGCAATAAATATTCGTCCGGATATTTGGGTGTTACCGTTTTTAAATGTGTATGGCATTATTGCTAAATCAACACCTTCCACTGATGTGGGATATGGTATTTATATTCCGGATTCTTCTGGTAATTATAATCAGATATTATCTACACAAACCACTGCAAATTTTGATGCTACTTCATTTGGATTTGGAATAACCCCTACTATTGGTGTTGGTGGTGGATGGATTGCATTGGATATGAATTTTACATGGAGTGATATTGATGCACTGGATAAACCTGCATTTGCTTTTGTATTCGGTCCTCGTTTCGGTAAAACATTCAGATTTAAAAAGCCGGAACAAAATGTTGCAATATGGGTAGGAGGGTTTCGACTAAATTTAAATTCAGGTACTAACGGTTCATTGAATTTAAGTGATGTTATTGATTCTGAAAACATAGGAGCAAATCTGGATGATGCATATATGAAAGTGGAAGATTCACAACAACAAATTGATCAATGGTGGAATGGTTTATCAGAGCTTGAACAAAACAATCCTTTGAATGAAGCAAAGTATGATAGAGCTAATCAGTCACTGGAAACTGCAGGACAATTATTAGATGGTGCATCATCTGCCGTTAATAATCTAACTACTTCAACCATTCAATATTCTCTTGATAAACGACCAAAAGATAAATGGAATTTTATAGTGGGTTCTCAATATCAGATTAATAAACATTGGATGATTCGTGGTGAATTTGGTTTTCTTGGTTCAAGACAACAGTTTATTGGAGGATTGCAATATCGTTTTGGACTGTAATGAAAAAGGTATTTCTCTTATTTTGTATTTCAATTTCTGCATGTATTGCACAAGGTCAAGTAATTATTTCACTGCTTCTTGGTGATTTACTTAACACGGGAAAAATAGAATTTGGTCTGGATGGTGGTGCAAATTTTTCTGCATTAAATGGATTGAATGGTTCTAAGTCAATTACCGGATTTCATCTGGGATTTTATTTCGATTTTAAATTAGAAAATAATTGGATGATTCATACAGGTGTAATTGTAAAATCTCCATTAGGAGCTAACGGAATTAATCCTTATTCTGTAAATGATGCATTGCTCGACTCAGCTTTTATCGGTGGTGAAGTATCTCGCAACTTACGTTATTTTAATGTGCCCGTTTTGGCAAAATATATGCTTCCAAGTCATTTTTATGCAGAAGCTGGTATTCAATTAGGTTTGATGAATAAGG
Source organism: Bacteroidota bacterium (assembly GCA_016715425.1). Classification (NCBI taxonomy): domain Bacteria; kingdom Pseudomonadati; phylum Bacteroidota; species Bacteroidota bacterium. The sequence goes on along the minus strand of JADKAC010000005.1, from coordinate 1,237,037 downwards.
CGTTTGATGAATTTACACAAGAGGTGAATGAGCCTGAAGATTTAAAGTATAAATTGGATATAGAAAAGCAATATCATCCTTTGGACGCAGGTATTGTTGCAGGTATTGGTTACAGGATGCTAAAGGGTAATGGAATGAATTTATCCGTACGCTATTATTATGGAATGATTGATATTAAAATAGATGATTCAGAACCGGATGTATTTAATCGTTCCCTTTATCTCGCAGTAGGAATACCTATTGGTGCAACAAAAGCAAAAGAAAAAAGAGGAGAATAACAATATTTTCCTCTTTTCATTTTCTCATTGAAATTCGAAAATAGTAAACAAATATTTATCGATTATTTGTGAGAAATTATTTGATCGTAACTTCTCCACTATTTATAAAAATATCGTCCGCATTGAAAATATCAATTATATATTCACCTCTTTTAGTAAACCATTGATTAAATCTTACTTGATCCCAATCAGGGTCAATTTTAATTGTAAAGGCATCTACTAAATCATCTTCATTATCATACACATCAACATAGAATTTGTCTGTTGCAAATACCTTATCATTTGTTAGAAAAATCCGCAATGTGATGGAATCATTACTTCCTAAACTAAACTCTGTGTTTTCTCCTACAGGTAATCCTTCATCTGTTTCAGAAGTTCCAAATTTGATAACAGAATTTTCATAATAGTAAGTATCAATCGCACCTGTATTTGAAATATTTTTGTCTGCTTTCTGAAGAAATATCTCTGTATTGGTATTTGCCAATTCTTTTTTCCCCTTCATCACCTTAATAATATACTTACCTGTTTCAGAAAAACCTAAATCATACATTGCCCAATTTTTCCCTTCTTGCATTGACATATCTCCAGTAAAATATGCGACGTAATTGCCTGTGGTTTCATCCAGCTTATCCATTTGCACTTGCAATTGGTCTTTAATTATTTTTTCTTGATTATATACCAAATAAATATATCCACCAGTGGGTTCTATTTCCCATTGCTCGAAAATGCCGGCAGTAATTCCATCATCATTATAGGAAGTACATAATACAACTGAGTTTTGTGCAAGTACTAAAAGCCCAAACGATAAAGTCAAAAAAAGTAATAGAGTCTTTTTCATAGTGTGTTGTTTTTTATTATTAAATATTTTAATTAGAAACCATATTCAGTATTCTTTTACATCGAATATTTATTGCTATTTTATTTACAGCTGGAAATGCGCATTCAAATAAAATTATTTGATGGTGATAGAAGTGTAATTAATGAAAGTATAATCTTCAGTAAATATATCAATATAAAAAAATCCTTTGTTTGAAAATGTGATAGGAAAATTCACTTCATCCCAATTTGGATCCACATTAGCCATGAATTCGTCAATAGGATTATCCTCATAACCCCTCAATTCTATAATTAATTTATCCGTAGCAAATTTACTTTCATTCGTTACAAGAATTACCAATTCGAGTTTATCATTATCGCCTAAAATAAACTCATTGCTTTTCCCTTCCAGTTTTCCTTCAGATGAAATAGAAGTGCCAATTGAAGTAGTGGCAAATCTATAATAATTGTCCATATCTATTTCATAATAACTTTTTTCTTCGGAATTTAATAAAATAGATATTTCAAAGTAATTAATTGCTAATTCCTTTTTACCTAGCATCACTATAATTTGGTATTTACCAGCCTCTATTAATTGGTATTCATTCACTGCCCAATTTTTACCTTCTTGAGTTACCATATCTACAAGTGTATAAGTGGAAAATGCTTCGGTAGATTCATTAAGTTTATTGATTTGTAATTGTATTGGTTCTGTAATTAATTCTTCTTGTTTATATACAATATTAATTTTAGCTCCATCGGGTTGTATATACCAGATGTCGCCTACTCCGGTTGTTTTACCTTCTTCATTATATGCTTCACACAATACAACTGAGTTTTGTGCAAACGATAAAAGCCCAATGGATAAAGTAAAAAACATCAATAGCGTTTTCTTCATAATGGTTTATTTTTTTCGACGTCAAATATGAAAATAAAAACGACAATAACTATTGACTTTTAAAATAGTTATTGTCAGAAAGCAATGAAAAGTAACAACCCATATTCTATAAATCTCTACTTCAAACTTCACCACATTCGCCCTTCCTTCTTTGCCCTCTGCTACTTAACTTTAAGCCCAATGTATCAACTGCTAAAACCTTTACTGTTTCAAATCAATCCTGAGAAAGCGCATCATCTTACGCTTTCACTTTTAAAAACTGCGCTTGCTATTCCCGGATATGCTGCAATAAGTGATGCAACACTTGTTCCTGATAATTCAAAATGGAATCGCACAGTTGCGGGATTGCATTTTAAAAATCCTATTGGACTTGCTGCAGGCTTTGATAAAAATGCAGAATATATTCCGCTGATTGCGCATCTTGGTTTTGCATTTATTGAAGTAGGAACAATTACACCGAAACCACAAAGTGGAAATGATACACCTCGATTATTTCGCTTGCCAAAAGATAAAGCATTAATAAATCGTATGGGATTTAATAATGATGGAGTAGAAGTGATGCTGAAAAATCTGAATCATAAAAAAACAATTACTGCAAGAGAAAAATATAAATTAATTATAGGAGGAAATATTGGGAAAAATAAAATTACTCCCAACGCTGATGCTTGGAAAGATTATAATAAGTGTTTTGAAAAATTACATCCTTACGTTGATTATTTTGTGGTGAATGTGAGTAGCCCAAACACACCCGGATTAAGAGAGCTTCAGGAAAAAGAACCTTTGAAATATATCCTTTCACAATTGCAGGATTTAAATAATAAACTGGGTAAGAAACCCTTGTTTTTAAAAATAGCTCCTGATCTTACTGATGCACAATTGAATGATATTATATCGGTGGTGAAAGAAACACAATTAACCGGATTAATAATTTCGAATACTACAATTGAAAGAAGTGGATTGAAAACATCTGATGAAGAAATTCAAATAATAGGAGCCGGTGGATTAAGCGGGAAACCATTATTAAAAAAATCAAACGATGTATTATGGTATGTGCGCAGAATTGCAGGTAAGGATTTGGTTTTAATAGGTGCAGGTGGAATATTAAATGGCGATGATGCAAATTCTAAATTTGATAGAGGCGCATCGTTGGTACAAGTGTATTCAGGATTGATTTATGAAGGCCCTGCATTAGTAAAAAATATTCTGAAAGCAATTTAATAATACGATTGCGCATCAATTAAAATATTGCCATTTGCTTCGGTATAGACTGCATAATTAAATCCCGGTTGAATTGCGTAACCACCATACTCACCGTTTTTACTAATTGCAATAAATCCTACCTGAATTTCTTTACTCGCTTCTTTTCTAATTTTAAGCATGCGTTCAACCGCATATTTACATGCTGCTTGCGGAGTCATACCATCACGCATTTTTTCTACAACAAGATGAGAACCCACAATGCGAATTACTTCTTCACCCACACCCGTAGATGTGCATGCACCTACCTCATTATCTACATATAATCCTGCACCGATAATTGGTGAATCACCAACACGCCCTCGTATTTTAAATGCCATTCCGCTGGTAGAACATCCACCTGATAAATTTTGATTTGCATCCATCGCAACCATACCAATTGTATCATGATTCTCGAAATTAATTACTGGTTTATACTGCGATGTTTTTAGCCATTCCCGATATGCTTTTACTGCTTCCGGATTTTTATAATCATCCAACTCAAATCCATTTTGCAATGCCCATTGTTGAGCACCACTTCCTGCAAGAATTACATGCGGTGTTGTTTCCATTATTTTTCTTGCTACAGAAATTGGATGTTTTATTTTTTCTAAAAAAATTACAGAACCACAATTATAATTTTCATCCATAATGCATGCATCCAAAGTGGTATGACCTTCTCTATCTGGATAACCCGCAAGACCAACAGAAGTAGAATGCAAATCATTTTCTGCAACATGAATTCCATTTTCAATTGCATCTAATGCTCTGCCATTTGTACTTAATATTTTCCATGCAGCTTCATTCGTATAGATACCAAAATTCCAGGTAGAAATTACTATAGGAGGATTATTCATAATTGGTGATGGCAATGCAATTTTTGGTAAAGAAAAAATTCCCGCACCACCTAATGCAGCTTGTTTAATAAAATTTCTTCGGCTAGTCATAGCATTATGAATTTTTTCAAATCTAAACTTATTTATTTCTTTCTCATTAAAAGAAACAATTTTGTTTGTGATAAAAAATTATCTTTATATATAACTTACATACATGTACAAATATTTACTCCTCATTGTGTTTTTATATTGTGGGTTTGTCAAGGCTCAAATAAATCTTGTACCTAATCCGGGTTTTGAAAATTATGCACTTTGTCCGGTTGCATATTCAGGTGTTGAATACAATACAAATACGTTTGTTGAAAATTGGATACGACCTACCGGAGGAAGTTCTGATTATTTCAATGAGTGCGCAACTCTTGCATCCTATGTTGATATTCCTGCAAATTACTTTATGAACTATCAACCTGCCCGAACGGGGGTTGCCTATGCAGGAGGATATGCATTTTACCAATCATTTCATTATCGTGAATATATTCAGGTAGAACTCATTGAACCGATGATTGCAGAGGAATGCTATTATGTAGAATACTATACTGCTCCTGCTGAAACTGTGGACGGATTTTTAGGAAGTGTTGCAACAGATAGAATTGGATTGTATATATCAGTAGAACGACCATTGGGTGGTGGTGAACTTGATTATGAAACATTGGAATTAGAGCCGCAAATTTTTAATCCTCTTGGCTCTTTTATTACAGATACTCTAGGATGGACAAAAGTGTCCGGTGTATATATTGCTGAAGGTGGTGAAGAGTGGATTACTATTGGCAATTTTTTTAATGATGGTGAAACAGAATATATAGAATTTGTTGGTTCCGTTGCAAACGCTTATTCCTATTATGTATATGATGATTTTTTAGTAACACCTCTTACCGCAATTAATGTATTACATGATTCCATTTTGTGCGCAGGCGAAACACTTACATTAACTATGTATGAAGGTGGTATTTCTTACTTGTGGAATACAGGCGATACTTCTGCTTCCATTTCGGTAAATGAAACAGGAAATTATAGTGTTATTGCCGAATATTCTTGTGGTGTATTTTATGATTCAGCCTATGTTGTTTTTAATATTGATTCAAATTATACCTCGGAGGATTATCAGGAAATTTGTTATACTGAATTGCCATACATTATCGAAGGCTCACCTATATATACAGTATATATTTGGGATACGGGAGATACAACACAAAATATTACGATTACAAGTGAAGGGACTTATATATTACATGCGTATGGTGGTTGCAGTTCTTTCACCGATACTTTTACAATTTCTGTTTTTGAATTTGTTCCAGATGCAATTGGATTAGATGATACACTTTTAATTTGTGAAGTAAACGGCAATGCTGAATTAAATGGACCCGATGGTTTTGATAATTATAGTTGGAATAGCGGAGAAACAACACAGTCAATTACGGTGAATTCAGATGGAAATTATACATTAACGTATTCAAAAGATTGCGATACATACTCACATACTTTTACTGTTATTTCAGATCCGTATTTATTGACAGAATTTAATTTACTAGAGGAAATTTTATTGTGCACTTTACTTGAGCCTTTTGTAATTTTAGATGCAGGTGCAGTGTTACCAAATTATTACTGGAATACCGGTGAAACAATGCAAACAATTCAAGTAAATACACCCGGAATTTATACTGTGAGTTCAACTACTTTATGTACTGAGAAAACTGCTTCAATAAATGTTATTTCTTGTGAAGTGATGACAGTGCCAAATGCATTCTCTCCAAATGATGATGGCATTAATGATTGGTTTACTGTGTTATGCGAACCCTGCTCAGATTTTATTTCATTATCTATTTACGACAGATGGGGAAATTTGCTTTTTGAAACGCATGATTATACATTAGGCTGGAATGGAAAACATAATTACAATGATTCTGAAATGGGAAGCTATACTTATTTGTTGCGCTATGCAGAAGATGGAATTGAGAAAGTGAAATCAGGAAGTTTTACTTTGGTGAGATAAAATAATTAATACGCTAATAATTCATCTACAAACAACCATGCTTTAAATCCTGCACCGGGTAATCCTTCCGGAATAGTGCCTGCATTTTTTAAAATAATTTTTAAATAACGTGTTGTAATTGTATTAAACTCAACAGAAATATTTCCATTAGATTGTTTTATTTTATCTGCACTGATAAATCCTTTAAATTCATAGTTAATTCCATCTGAAGATGTATAGACTTCCATTGAAGAAGGATAATAAATCCAACTGCCTTCATCTTGCAACACACCCGCTGATACTTTACTAATTGTAATGTTACGACCCGGATCAATAACTGCTTCCAAATCATCACCCCAAAACCCTAACCATTCACTTCCCCTCCAAGGATGTTTGCCACGCAATCCATCGCATAAAGTAAATTCACCATGCACATTATATTTATCATTCGCAGGAGTTGTTAAAGTGATTTTTGAAGCAGTGATTTTTGAGAAAATAAATTCTTTAAATAATGTAGGTCCATAGATATTATTTGAAAAACTAATTGCTCGCAAGGTAGTATTTGAGTCAACAGAAATTACTTGCTTATAAGTATTTGTTGTTTTTGCAGGATCAGAATTATCTATGGTATATAAAACCTTTGCTGTGGAATCCATACTTCTTAAAATTACATTCACACCATGATTACTGTAATCAGGAAATATATCTGCACGCACATCCAACATAGCTTTGGAATAATTAATTTTTGCTTTATCATACATTGCAAAATGCGTCATCACTTTTTTTCCAAACACATCAAAATCTTTTTGCTGCGGATTGCTCCATACTATTTCTGATAATGCGCATAAACGAGGTAACAACATATATTCAACTTGTTTAAAATCCGGAATATATTCTGTCCAGATGTTTGCTTGTCCACCTAAAATAAATTTGCGTTCATCTGTGTGCAATGCAGTAGGTATCGGATTAAAAGCATACACTTTTTCAATGGGCAAATAACCGCCAATTGCCAATGGTTCATTTGCAATATCACTTTGATAATAATCGAAATAACAATAGCCAACTGGGCACATCACTACTTCATGATTTTGTTTTGCAGCATCAATTCCACCTTCTTCACCCCGCCAACTCATTACTGCTGCATTCGGTGCTAGACCCCCTTCGAGAATTTCATCCCAGCCAATAATTTTTCTGCCTTTACTATTTACATATTCTTCAATGCGCTGAATAAAATAACTCTGTAAACCTGCTTCATCACCAAGATTTTTTTCCTGAATTAATTGCTGACAAAATGCACTTTCTTTCCATCGCATTTTGGGTGCTTCATCACCACCAATATGAATATATTCTGAAGGAAATAATGCCATCACTTCATCCAATACATTTTCAAGAAAAGTAAAAGTGGTATCATACGGACAAAGAATATCATCAAACACTCCCCAGCCTTTTGCCACTTCAAATTTATTTCCGGTACATGATAATTCCGGATAAGAAGCTAACAGTGCCAATACATGCCCGGGCATTTCTATTTCAGGTACGATAGTGATATTTCGTTGTGCTGCATACTTAATTATTTCTTTAATTTCTACTTGCGTATAAAATCCGCCATAAGAAATTGAATCATATGTTTGTTCGCTATAATGACCGGTCATTGTACCATTTCTCCATGCACCAATTTCAGTAAGTTTTGGATATTGTTTTATTTCAATTCTCCAACCCTGATCATCTGTTAAGTGCCAATGAAAAACATTTATTTTATAGATGGCGAGAATATCAAGATATGTTTTTATTTCATCCACAGAAAAAAAATGGCGCACAACATCCAGATGCATTCCACGCCATTGAAAAGCAGGATAATCTTCTATATGTTGCGAAGGAATATTATAAGGATATTTATCCTGAACAGGAATTAATTGCAATAAACTCATCAATCCATAAAATACTCCTCCATTATTTTTTCCTGTTATTGTTATTTTATCCTTAGCGATATCAAGAATATATCCTGACTCAGGTATAGTCAGAGTGCTGTCATAACTCACTTCGATAGTACTTAATGAAGGCAACGGTTTTATTGCAGTTTTAATCGGAATATTAAAATGTGCATATAATATTTCTCTGAATGCAGAAGCATCCATAAATGCACTAAAATCATTTGCCAAAATATAAGTAGTGGGCGTAATGCTAAAGTATTCCTTGCCCGCATTGATTGTTACCGGAGTTGGAATAATTTGTTGTTGTGCTTCTGCAATTGTTGCAACAACATTTAAGAAAAATAATGTTGCAATAAAATATTTAAAACTCATGTTGCGAAAGTAGCAATTGCATTGTACTAACTACTCAAAATAACTATTGCATTATTGTTATTAAAACTTTACATTTGATAAAAATTAATTACAATGAAAAAACAATTACTCCTCTCTACTCTCATGATTGCTTGTTCATTTATCACATTACACGCACAAATAGATGGTGATAATGTGTTCCTGCAAGGGCAATATGTAGAAGTAGGAATTTCCGGTTGTGGTGTCTATGGCACCATCGGAACCCCACCCGAAGGACCTTATGGGCCTTATCATCCAAATGTTGATTATTACGGTTTAGGTTATGTAGCCGATTCTGATAAAGACGGTTGGGATGTGGGTGATCCACTGTATTGTGGTGATTATTTTACTCCCGGTACTCCAGAAGAAGGTTGGGCTATTCAATACGGCGACAGTATTTATCAAAATCACTTTGTGCCTTGCGATGGATATAATTGGGATGGTGGATATGGCTTTGGACCCGACATTGATGGTGCTATTATAAGTTATGAAGATTTAGGTGAAATTCGTCAAGCTGTTTGGGAAGGTGTTGTAGATGATGGATATATAAATGTGGCTTTAAAACAAACAACAACAGTGTTTGATACTTCACTTTTTTTCCTCACTGAATTTGAAATTTGTAATAACGGTGCTACAGATTTAAATGATTTTTATTTTACACATAATGTAGATCCTGATCAAGATCAACCATTTGGTTTTGACTTCACTACAACCAATACAATTATAAGCAATCCACCAACTTCTGATACTGCGATGGTAGAAGCAATTGGATCTGTTTTCGGGTGTTATTTCGCAATGGCAACTGTGCATCCCGATGCAAGAGCAACTTTCGGTTCATTTTTTCTTGCACCTAATACACCGGAGCAAGTTTGGAATGGAGATTCCATAGGTATAGATGGATGGTATTATGATGCATATAATTTAGAAGGTACGGAGTATTGTGATTGTGCTGTGCAATTATCATTTAAATTAAATATACCAGCAGGTGAATGTGAAAGTTTTTCTTTTGCAAGAATGTTTGGTGAAGAAGCAAAAGCCGAAGCGTTACAAATTACCGCTCATGGGTTAACTACTTACAGTATTTCTGCAAACGAAACTGATATTACAGACAATGGCGCTTATCAGGTTTGTAATGATGGAACAGTAGATTTTGAAATAAATACTTATGCAGATTATACATGGACATGGGAACCTGCAACATATCTTTCAGCAATTTCAGGTGCTTCTGTTATTTGCACTCCCGGTTCTGATATTACTTACACAATTACTGGTGTAAATGCATCTGATACAATTACAGATGTGATAAATGTAAATGTGCTTGAGGCATTAATTATTAGCAGTACTTCTACCGGATCAACAGGTATAGAATCAAATGGAACTGCATCCGTTGAAGTTGTTAGTGGTGGTGTTTCACCTTTTACTTACTTATGGAGCAATGGAGAAACAACTGCAACTATTGAAGGATTAAATTCCGGAACATATACAGTAACAGTTACAGATGCTTCGGGTTGTTCTTCAGTGCAATCGGTTACAGTTGGTGTATTAAACAGCATTGCACAATTAGAAAACAGCGAAGCATTTAGTATTAATCCAAATCCTGCAACAGATGTAATTCAATTGAATTTACATGCAGGCATTTATGGGGCTCAAGTTGAGATTTATAATTTGAATGGTCAATTAGTATTTGCAAATATTGCAGAAACAAATATGATTATTAATACAAGTAATTTTAGTAAAGGAATGTATTTACTAAAATTAATTACCGCAGAAAAAGTGTTTGTTCAGAATATTATTATTACGAGATAAACTCAATTAAAAAATATCTAGAAGCCGGATATAATTTATTGTATCCGGCTTTTTAATGCGATTTTTTTTTAAATGAAATTACATTTTAAAAGCCTGTAAAATATTATCATTAAAAATATATTTAAGCAGTATTATAAAATTGTAATTATTGAAGAGTTCTGACAACAAAAAATGAATCAACCATATTCATAAATAATGTATTACATTTGGTTAAAATTATATACAATGAAAAAACAATTACTCCTCTCCACTCTCATGATTGCTTGTTCATTTATCACATTACACGCACAAATTGATGGCGATAATGTATTCTTGCAAGGGCAATATGTAGAAGTAGGAATTTCCGGTTGTGGTGTCTATGGCACCATCGGAACTCCACCTGATGGCCCTTATGGGCCGTATCATCCAAATGTTGACTATTACGGATTAGGTTATGTAGCCGACTCTGATAAAGATGGTTGGGATATTGGTGATCCACTGTATTGTGGTGATTATTTTACACCGGGTTCACCTGAAGAAGGTTGGGCTATTCAGTATGGCGACAGTGTTTATCAAAATCATTATGTACCATGTACTGGATATGATTATGGCTGGGGTACTGGTGTAGCAGATATTGATGGGTCAATTACAAGTTATGAAGATTTAGGTGAAATTCGTCAGGCTGTTTGGGAAGGCGCTTTAGATGATGGATATCTTAATGTGAGTTTAAAACAAACAACGACAGTTTTTGATACTTCACTTTTTTTCCTTACTGAATTTGAAATTTGTAATAACGGTGCTACAGATTTAAATGATTTTTATTTTACCCATAATGTAGATCCCGATCAAGATCAGCCATTCTCAGGAGATTTTACTACTACAAATACAATCATCAACAATCCACCAACTTCTGATACCGCAATGGTAGAAGCAATTGGATCTGTATATGGTTGTTATTTTGCAATGGCAACAGTGCATCCCGATGCAAGAGCAACTTTCGGTTCGTTTTTTCTTGCACCTAATACACCTGAACAAGTTTGGAATGGTGATTCCATAGGTTATGGTGGATGGGGTTATGATTCTTATGCATTGGAAGGGTCACTATATTGTGATTGTGCAGTACAACTTTCTTTTAAATTAAATATACCAGCAGGTGAGTGTGAAAGTTTTTCTTTTGCACGAATGTTTGGTGAAGAAGCAAAAGCAGAAGCATTGGAAATTACTGCGCATGGTTTAACTACTTATAGTATTTCTGCAAACGAAAATGATATTACTGACAATGGTGCCTATCAGGTTTGTAATGATGGTATAGTAGATTTTGAAATCAATACTTATGCAGATTATACCTGGACTTGGGAACCTGCTACATACCTTTCGGCTACTTCAGGTTCTTCTGTTATTTGTACTCCTGATGCGGATATCACTTACACCATTACAGGTATAAGTGCCTCTGATACAATTACAGATGTAATTAATGTAAATGTACTTGAGCCATTAGTTATTAGCAGTACATCTACCGGATCAACAGGTATAGAAGCAAATGGAACAGCTTCAGTTGAAATAATAAGTGGTGGTGTTGAACCATTTACTTTCTTATGGAGCAATGGAGAAACAACCTCAACTATTGAAGGATTAAATTCTGGAACATATACAGTAACAGTTACAGATGCTGCGGGTTGTTCTTCTGTTCAATCAGTTACAGTTGGTGTATTAAACAGCATTGCACAATTAGAAAACAGCGAAGCATTTAGTATTAATCCAAATCCTGCTACGGATGCAATTCAATTGAATTTACATGCAGGTATTTATGGTGCGCAAGTGGAAATTTATAATATGAATGGTGAGTTGGTATATGCAAATATTGCAGAAACAAATATGATTATTAATACAAGTAATTTTAGTAAAGGAATGTATTTGATGAAATTAATTACTACAGAAAAAGTATTTGTTCAGAATATTATTATTACGAGATAAACTCAAATTAACAATTAAATAAAAAGCCGGATATATATTAAAATGTATCCGGCTTTTTTAATACAATTATTTCAATGCTATTTTTATTTGACCCATCTCTTATCTTCCCCTGCCTTCGGTAGGGGAAGACGTTTGTGCACCGTTCTATCAAATTTTTAGTTTTATAAAATTGCTCTCATTCAAACTAAATAAGAAAAAATAAATATTAATGTTATTAATTACTTCTGGAGAAAGATGATTTATAGCTCTCCTTCCCTTCGGCAGGTAAACTTTTTAAGGGAGAGTAAGGAGAAGGTCAGAATTCAATAATGCCATGCATCGTTCTAACAAACTACTCATGTAATAATACAAGCCCGATAGTTTTAATATATCCGGCTTTTTTATTGCTATTTTTTTAATGCTTTTTTTATTACAAGTTCTACATTGCGTTTTACAAATGCAATGATGATCATTCCCAAGCCGGAACTCAATACAGAAATTCCCATTAATAAAGAAATGGTTTGCGCTCCTGAGGTTGTTTGGAAAATGCTGCTTACACCAACTATTAATGCGACTATTCCCAGAATAAAAGTGATCCACCAATTATTCCATTTCCCTTTTGCATTCCATGAATCACTAATAACTCCGGCTCCAAGTGCCGCTACTGTAATGCCAAACATAATAGTAATAACACGTTCGGTGGTACTGCTATTTGCAATCATAGCTCCACCGATAATTGCAATAATTAAACTCGTAATCAAAAACGAATTTTGACGGCTAGCTTTAGAGGTAAGTAAAAAAGAAATTATACCTGTAATTCCTCCCACTAAAATAATAAGGCCTAGCCAAACAGCAAGTGTGGTTAATACGGTATTTGGATTATTGAAAATGATAACACTTAAAATAATTAATAAAATGCCTTCAATCAGAATAGTCCACCAATTTTTAAATAGGGTTCTCATATATGTTTTTATTTTAAAAATTAAAACTACATCAAAAAAGTATTGAACTCAAATCGGTAATTACATACTACCTTCATGAAACATTAAATAACATTTAAATTATCTGCAAATAATATTTATGCGCAATAAAATTCAAATTATACTTCTGACAATTGCAGCTTTCTTGTTCTTTATTTCTTGTGATAAAGAAACCAAGGAAATGATTGCGGATTCCGGCCCTCAACAATATGGCATCGCATTTTCAAATATTCCGGAAACACAGCGTATAGTAATGTATGAAGTAAACATACGGGCATTTAGTGCGAATGGTAATTTGCAGGATGTAATCAGTAGATTGGATTCTATAAAAAATTTGGGTATCAATGTTATTTGGTTAATGCCTGTTTATCCTGTTGGTGAAATAAATTCTGTAAACTCTCCCTATTGCATAAAGAATTATATGAAAGTAAATGCTGAATTCGGAAGTTTGGATGACCTGAGAGAATTAACGGATGAGGCACATATTAGAAACATGGCAGTGGTGTTAGACTGGGTTGCGAATCATACCGCATGGGATAACCCTTGGATTGATAATACTGATTGGTATTCGCAAGTTGATGGCGAAATTATTTCTCCGCCAGGAACTGGTTGGAATGATGTGGCGGATTTAAATTTTGATAATATGGAGATGCGTAAGGAAATGATTGCTTCAATGCAATATTGGGTTTTGGAAGCAAACATTGATGGATTTCGATGTGATGCTGCCGATTATGTGCCTTATGATTTTTGGAAACAAGCAATTGACTCATTGAAATGTATAAAAAATAGAAAACTTATTTTACTTGCCGAAGGAAGCAGAACAGATCATTTTGATGCGGGTTTTCAAATGAATTACGGCTGGAGTTTTTATGGAAAATTGAAGGATGTTTTTGTGAATGGAACTTCTGCAAGTGGAATTTATACTACTCATCTTTCAGAGTATATAGGGCTGCCTGCTGGAGCAGAAAGATTGCGCTTTACAACTAATCATGATGAGTCCGCATGGGATGCAACACCTATTGAAATATTTAATGGTGCCGACGGTGCAATGGCTGCCTCAATTATTGCCGTTTGCCTTGGTGGAATACCTCTTATTTATGGAAGTCAGGAGGTGGGAACATCGGGTACAGTTGCATTTTTTTATAACGATCCTATTAATTGGAATACACATCCTGAAATGTTGCAATTTTATAATGCACTGATGCAATTTTATAATTCTTCTGATCCATTAGTTATTGGTGGAATTACAAATTATACATTTACCGATGCTGTTTGTTTTAAAAAGAAAATAGGAGAGGAAGAAGTAGTAGTAATTGTAAATGTGAGAAATGCAAATACAGAAATAACTCTGCCTTCTGATTTACAATATACAAATTGGAAAGATGCATTTACGAATGAAGATTTAACACTAACTGAAACACTAAGTTTGAACAATTATGGATTTAAAATATTATATCATTAATGAATTCTCAGCAGTAGTTATACAAAATCAAGATCAACTTAAATTCTTTTATTTATATAAATTTTAAACCTTTAAAAATCAAAATCATGAAAAAATTTTACCTAAGCACAGTTATTATATTATGCTTTTCTGTTTCGCTTTTTGCAACAGTACATATCATTAATGTGGAAGATGATATATTTTCCCCTGATAACTTAACCGTAATGGTTGGCGATACAGTTAGGTGGACCTGGGATGTTAGTGCAGGATTCCATACAACCACTTCTACTGATATTCCGGCAGGTGCAGCAGAATGGGATGAGTTAATTGATATAGAACATAAGAATTATGATTATATAGTTACAGTGCCCGGCGTTTATGACTATATATGCATCTTTCATGAAGCTGTGGGAATGATTGCCAGCTTTACTGCAACAGGTTCAACAGAAATTTCCAATACTGTTTCAGATTTTAATTTTTATTTAAATAATACTGTTTCTGGAACATTACATATTTCTTTTGAAATGCAATTCAATGACAATGTTGAAATTTCACTTCTTAACTTATACGGATCTGATGTAATCGCATTAAAATCTGAAAAATTAAATGAAGGGTTTTATAATTTCTCTTTTCCAATGGGTGACTTAGCCACCGGAATGTATTTACTCTTGTTCAATACAAGTGATGCCAGTATTGTAAGGAAATTAGTTGTTCAATAAACAAGTACCTGCTTCAAGGTATTATTTGCATAACTAAATAGAATACATTTTTCCGATACTACCTTCGCCGCCGTTATGGAAGTTTCAGGAGAAATATATTTAAGAATACAAAGCTGGAAAGGAGTAGTTCTACTATTATTTTTTATTGCATTACATTCTACCTTATTTGCACAATCAAGCCTTGTAACCGGGTATGTGTATAGTCAGGTGGGGCATGAACCTTTAACTGGTGCAACAATATTAGCACAATCAACAGAGTACGCCACAATTTCTGATTCTACAGGATATTTTAAATTAGAATTACCTCCGGGCTTATATAATCTCGAAATAAGATTTGTGGGTTATAAAACTTATGTGCAACAGGAAATTCAAACTTCCGGTGTGCGGCCATTATATCTGGAAATAATTTTGGATAGTCAGCCCACTGAATTAACCGGCGTTGTTATTGAAAGTGCAGGCTTTCATAAAACCGATGAAACACCATTGTCTATACGTTCTTTCAGCTATGCAGAAGCATTCAGAATTCCCGGCGCTACTCTCGATCTTTCAAAAGTAATTCAGAGTTATCCCGGTGTGTTACCCAGAAGTTCTTTTGGTTATAATATTGTGTTTCGTGGTGGTAGCCCTACAGAAAATGGATACTATTTGGATGGTGTTAAAATTCCAAGTATTACACATTTCAGTGTGCAAGGTGCCAGTGGCGGACCTAATGGATTAGTGAATCTCGACTTTGTAAAAAATGTAGATATCTATACCGCCGCATTTCCAGTGTCAAGAGGTAATGCGTTAAGTGGTGTAATGGAAATTACAGAACGTGATGGCCGAACTGATAAGTTTGGTGCAAGAGTTACTTTGGGTGCAACAGATTATGGTGCAACCATCGAAGGGCCGATGGGAAAAAAATCGAGTTATTTATTTTCTGCACGTCATTCATTCAGTCAATATTTATTAGCAGCGTTTAATGTTCCTGTATTACCTACTTATACCGATATTCAATTCAGACAAAAAATAAAATTTGATTCCAGAAATGAATTAGCAATAATTGCAATTGCAGCAAGTGATAAATATGAATTGAATACGGAAGCAGAAGAAAGTGATGCATTGCTATATAATATCGGTTACATTCCGGAAGGCACACAGCAACAATATACTATCGGATTAAATTACAAGCATTATTTACCCAACTCTTATTACAATGTTATAATCAGTCATACCGCTTTTAATAATGATGCAGATAAATTTAAAGACAATACCGGATTGGAAGCAGATAGATTATTGAAGTATCGTTCTTCTAATCGCAATGAACAAATACGAGTAGAGCAAACCATTTTTATTTCTGGGGGACAAATTGAATACGGTGTAGAAGCAAATAATGCAGATAACAATTTTGATATTTATGGTTTTGATGTAAGGCCGCAGGCAATAGATACAGTTGATACAATTACATCAGTAAATAATTGGAATCTTGCTGCTTATATAAATACAAGTCAAAGATTAATTAATGACAGATTAGTATTTTCTGAAGGTATTCGGTTTGATATGAATACTTACAATAATGAAATGATTAATCCACTCGCACAATTCTCTCCACGTATTGCAATTAGCTGGCGACAAAACGAACATTTAAGTATTAATGCAAGCACTGGTATTTATTATCAAATGCCCAATGAAGTAGTACTCGCATTTGCAGATGATCCTTATCAGGATAATCTTAAATATATCAGATCACCACAAGCTGCTTTAGGAATAGAATATCGAAATGCAGATAATTACCGTGTGAGTGTTGAAGGTTTTTATAAACATTACAACAATTATCCTTTCCTACTTTTAGATTCAATTTCTTATGCAAATGCAATTGGTGATTATGTAATTATTGGTAATCAACCTGCAAGTTCTGAATCACAAGGACATGCGTATGGTTTAGAGTTTTATGTGCAGCAAAAATTAAAACGCAATTATTGGTGGATGGCTTCTTATACATACAGTGTAAGTGAATTTAAAGACAAGCATGGTGAGTATGTTGCTTCTGTTTGGGATAGCCGTCATTTCATAAGTTTATCCGCAGGTAAAAGTTGGAAGAGTGGATGGCAGGCGGGCTTGCGATGGCGTTATTCCAGTGGTACACCTTATACTTCGTATGATACACTTGCATCATCTAAGATTACAAATTGGGATGTAGCTAACAGAGGAATTTTTGATTACAATACACTTAATGCAAATCGCTTATCTGCATTTCATGTGCTTGATATAAGAGTTGATAAATCATGGACATTTAAACGCTGGAGTATGAATGTATTTCTCGATATTCAAAATGCCTATCGCTCCGATATTGAATTATTACCATATCTCACAACAGTGAATGATGATATTGGCGAACCGCTTTTAGTTCCGGGTGATCCGTCCAGATATCAATTGCAACAGATAAACAGCGACACCGGAAGAATGCTTACCACGTTTGGTATTGTTGCAGATTTCTAAAATGATTTTTTATAGAATTTTATTAAAAGATAGTATCAAATTTTTATAAAGAAATTATTCCTTTACAGGGACACCAGCATAACTTGCATTCACAAATTTCCATTCCCCTCTATCTTTCAACAAAGTGAAATAATCCATATTATTAGAAAGTGCTTTTCCATCACGCATTAATACAGCTTCGGCTCTTACAAAAGCTAAATATCCATCAATATGAATTGTGTAATTTGAAATCACTTGTTCATTGGGAGCGGGGTTTGATCTAGATTGTAAATTCTTCATAAATTCTTCGAATGAAAGTGATGTAACATGCCATGCTTCATTAAAATAAGTTGCCACTCCAATACTTGCACCAGGCATAAATATCGCAGGTAAAGAATCTAATTGATTCGTTCCTACTAAACGCAAAAATAAAATTACTTGATGTTGAAGAGCAATCTCATCTGCAGAAAGCGAAGTGTCGGATTGCATTGTAGTATTTTTATTTTCAAAATCATTAAAATGCGCATGACTTGGTAATGCAAATAAAATTACTCCGCTTAGCATTAAAATGCCGGTTAATAAATTGATGTTATTTATGTTTTTCATTTTATAAAAGTTGTATTAGCAAAGGTATTTATTTAAATGGTATCGGTTATTGAGGATTGTAGAATTGTAGAACTGTAGAATTGTAGAACTGTAGAATTGGAAATGGCGAAGGCTAAAGCTAATGGCTATGGCATGATTCGAAAAACAATGAAATCTGCGTAAAGTTGAGTGATATTAATTGTAAATGGTAAATGGTAAATGAAATAATCAGTGATAAAT
The DNA here is from genome assembly GCA_016715425.1 of Bacteroidota bacterium. Taxonomy (NCBI): domain Bacteria; kingdom Pseudomonadati; phylum Bacteroidota; species Bacteroidota bacterium. The sequence continues at coordinate 1,218,463 of JADKAC010000005.1, read as the reverse complement.
TTTTTAGCCAATTGCTAACGGCCAATAGCCAATAGCCATTTAATTATTGATGCGTTTTTTTTAGCCAATTGCTAAAGGCCAATAGCTAATAGCCATTTAATTATTAACGAGTTTTATTAACATGAAACATGAAACCCGAAACTTCCTTTTTCAAACTATCAATCAAACAATCGAATAGAAATATCCACGGAAGACACTAAATTAAATTTCACTTTAGAAAAAGACGGAGCGGATAACACAGGTTTTATATTATTGGAGAAACCATATCGCTCTGTTGGTATTCCCATCATATTGCGATTGCATTTATGATCTGCATTTTCATCGTGATAAACAGCAATTGCATAATCCCCGGCAGGAATATTTTTAAACGTATAAGTAAACGTTTTTGAACTCACTTTTACATAATCTTTTCGATATTGTTTTCCATCAATAGGGAAGTCATCCGCTTTATTAAATAAGCCAATAAAAATATAGCCATCCGTATTTTTTAAATTGGTAACTGTAACATTAATATCACCTGTTTGACCAAAAGAGTGTAAACTAAAACTTGTAAGTAAAAGTAGAAGTGAGAAGGCGGAGATGAATCTGATGTTTTTCAATTTTATTTTTTGTTGTCAGCAGTTTAACGCTATTTAAATTAAATATGCATATGCAATTCATACTATTGCTTTGTAATTACAATTACTTCCGAGTTATCGTTCACTCTATTTGTTTCCTCAAATTTAAGAGTACCAATATTTTTATTTCCCATTCAATATAAATTGCTCTTCCAGCGACATGCTTTTCTCCAAATCTTTCCATACTTCTTTGTAAGGATAAAAGAAATAAGGAGGTACATTAATACTCCAATCATCTGCATTATAATTATAGGATGCTGTATTTAATTCCGGGTTATAATTAAATTTATCAAACAAATCTTTATTGATATATCGGGTAGGCGTTGCCAGAAAATATTCAAAACACTTGGTAATAGAGTATGTCTTTTCATGTGTTTGTGTTTTGAAATAGTTGTTTGTGTAATTGTGCATGATGTTTAGTAAATACCATTTGCCATTTATTTGCTGATAATTTATCGTGAGATTTCCTTCTACAAATTCCGCAGTATATAATTTGTCGGGTAAAATAAAATTATTGAATTTCGGATAGTTAAATCCATTGCGAATAACAGCATTTCTTTCAATACGAATAAATGCAAATGTGTGTTTGTCAATAATAAGTTTTCCCGATTCAATTCCCTCTTCCTGCAATCCTATTGATGTATAATTTGAAACTCCATGATTTTCGGTAGTGAATGCATTGCATTGAAAAAGCACTGTATAATTATCATCGGTGGAAGTAGTATCATATCTGTAAGTAAAATATTTCAAACCATCTAAATCTAAAAGACTATGCTGTAAATGGTACACCGGATTTTGAAACATTACATCGCTGAAATCATCTTCATTAAAATTTTCTATTTCACGATATTTACTTCTGCGCAAATTTTCTGTTGCAAATGCTTCTGTCCAATTATTATTTTTTGCTCTATGGTTTAAAGTAAATAGCAGCCAACCTTTTGCTTCTATCAAATTTATAAAAGAGCCGTTCACATTTTCATACTGCCTGATAAAAGCAGCAGAAACATAACTTGAATCAGGATAATTGTTTGGAATTAATGCAATGGCTTTTTTAACCAAATCCTTTGCCGTTAATCCTTCAATAACCGCATCTTTTAAAAGTGTGGGATCGCATTGCAAATAAATGATTTGATGATTGCCCTTTGCAGTTTGATATAGTATGGAATCATGGCAGCCAACATAGGAAATGTTTAAATGAATATTGGTAATCTCTTCGGGAACGGTAAAATTAAATTCTCCATTTTCATCTGATGTAGTAAAAGAATTTGTCTCATTAATTTGAATAGCGGCAAATGCAACAACAGAAGAATCTCTATTATTTTTTAAGGTAGCATTCAAAGTTTGTGCAGATAATGATTGGATAAAAAATAAGAAGACAGCAGGTATCAAGAATTTCATATCAACTATTTGAATAGAGTTATGAGTAGACAGATATTATAGCTACTCTTTTTCCTGAACTATGTTTTTATCTTTTACACTTGGAGTTTCTACTTCCACTGTATGCGTTTCAACCCATGTTGCATATTTATTCGGTTGTATATCGCTGCCATAACGTTTTGCAAATACTTGTGTAAATTCTGCCCCAAAATAGAGAATAGCTGAGGAATAATATACCCACAATAAAATTAATACAATGGAACCTGCAGCTCCATAAGCTTCAATAGATGCATTTCTTGAAATGATATATCCCAATAAAATTTTCCCTAATAAAAATAATATTGTAGTAACAAATGCTCCGATGGAAACATCACGCCATTTAATTTTTGCATCAGGTAGAATTCTAAAAATTATCGCAATTAAATAAGTGATGATTACAATTTGCAAAGCCCAATCTATAAAGAGTGTAAGGTTGACATTTAAGCCCGGAAATTGAACTTCTAATTTTGATTTAAGTGCCGCTATTAATGCATTAATCACAAGTGAAACAAGTAATGCAAAACCGAGACTTAATACCAGTGAAAAGGAAATAATTCTGTTCAATATTAATTTTAATATTCCCCGCTTGGTCTTTGCTTTTAAACCCCAAATCATATTAATACTGTCTTGGATTTCTGCAAATATTCCACCTGCGCTAAATAGCAAAATTGCACCACCTACAATTGTTCCTATAACTGAATTCCCAGAGAGATGCCGGTTCTTAATTGCTTCCTGAATTTGCAATGCGGCAGTTTTCCCAACTAAGCCATCAAGCTGACTAAACATTGCACCGGAAGCAGCATCTTCTCCATAAAAAACACTGGTAATTGAAATAAGAACTAGTGCTAACGCAGGCAATGCAAACACTGTATAATAAGCAAGCGATGCACTTTTCTTCAGCACTTTATCCTGCCTGAAACTTATAACGGTATCTTTAATAAGTAAAAATATTTTTTTCATAAGGATTAACATTTCTGGTATAATGTTGTTATTAAGCCGGTAAAGCTACAATCAAAATGACAAAAACAATTTTCATGGAAACAAGTAATTATAATAAACCTAAGCATAAGAAAAAAAGAGTCCGAAATATTATACTAATAGTAGTTGGTGTATTAATAGTTATCAGACTTATTTTACCTTATGTAGTACTTAAAGTAGTAAATAAAAAACTCTCTGAAATTGATGGATATTATGGCCATGTTGATGATATTGATCTTGCATTAATTGCTGGGGCATATAAAATAAAAGTGATTAAATTGGAAAAAACCGGTGGCGAAATTCCTGTACCGTTTTTTGCTGCGGATGAAATCAGATTAGCCGTGGAATGGCCTGCTATTTTTAAAGGAAAATTAGTGGGGACTATTAAAGTGGAGCATCCAGTTCTCAATTTTGTAAAAGGCCCAACAGAAGAAACTTCTCAAACTTCTATGGATGGAGATTGGAGAGATGTGGTAGATGATTTGTTGCCATTAAAACTCAATAGTTTTGAAATTAATAATGGAGAAATTCATTATCAGGATTTTCATAGTGACCCTAAAGTAGATGTGTATTCTGATAACATTCATATACTTGCCGAAAATTTAACCAATGAAAAAAATGATTCTATTTTATTGCCATCAACAGTTGTGGGTTCTGCGGATATTTACGGTGGAAGTGCAACAATGAATATGAAGTTAGATGCATTAAATAAAATACCCACTTTCGATTTTAATGCGGAATTGTTGAATCTGAATTTAGTGGAGGTGAATGATTTCTTAAAAGCGTATGGCAATTTTGATGTACAAAAAGGAACCTTCGGATTGTATATTGAAGCGGCAGCAAAAAATAATAAAATTGATGGATATACAAAACCAATTATTAAAGATTTAGATGTCATTAATTGGAAAGAGGAAAAGGAAGATCCTCTTCCTGAAAAACTTTGGGAATCTTTAGTGGGATTTGGTGGATGGATATTTAAAAATAGCTCGGAAGATCAGGTGGCAACGAAAGTGGAATTTTCAGGAAATCTGGATAATCCCGATGTGCCTGTTGGTGTAATTATCGGCGAAACTTTTCGTAATGCATTTATAAAAGCATTACAACCTGCACTTGAAAATAATGTGAATATTAAAACAGTGGGAACAGACAAAGAAAAGAAAGATGGATTTTTTGATAAATTGTTTGATGGGAAGAAGGAGTAAGGGTAATTAGAAATGAGTAATTAGTAAGAGTGTTCAGTTCAAAATATTTAATTAAAAGACTAAAAAATATTCACAATAGGATAGAATTATTAAACTCATTTATATATTGATTGAATTATATATTGATTGACTTATTTTTCTAAAAGATAATATACTAGTCCAAATATTGCACTTACTCCAATCCATGTTATCATATTTATTTTGAAACGATACATGGCGATGAATGAAATTACTGTCCAGCTAAGTGCAATATAGTCGAGTTCTGCGAAAGAAATATTTGTAGGAAAAATTACAGCAGAGCCCAAATAAATAGTAAGGTTAATAATCACACCAACTACTGCAGCAGTTACAATAGCTAGAATTTCTTTTATCGTTTTATTTTCTTGTGTTCTCTCAATGATTGGGGCTCCGACAAGAATAAAAAGGAAGCATGGTAGAAATGTATAAAATGTAGTAGTTACCAATGCGAGAGTACCCATTGCAAGAGAGCTGTCAAAATGATTATAACCTGCCATAAATCCCACGAAAACAAGTACCATAATTAAGGGGCCGGGAGTTGTTTCACCCAGAGCAAGACCATCTACCATTTGTAATTCGGTTAACCAGTTAAATTTTTCAACACTTACTTGTGCTACATAAGGTAAAACAGCATACGCACCACCGAAGGTTACGAAAGCAGCTTGAGTAAAAAACAGTGTTAAATTTTTCCAAAATTCAAAGTCATTTATATACATATAAAATACAATTACTGGCATTATCCAGAATAAAATACCGAAGCCTACTTGCTTCCAAAATCGTAATGGTTTGAAACCAATATCAGAAGTAATTGTATGTTTATTAATGTAGTAATCTGTTTCATCTTTATCATTTTCCACCGTGTTTTTTATTGAGGATTGAATTAAGGCGGGAAAGATTTTTCGTATTATGATTGTAATAATAATTGCTCCTATAATTATCAGGGGAAATGAAATATTTAAAAAGAAAATACATACAAAGGCTGCAAATGCAATAAAATAATGAAACGGACTTACTAAAGATTTTTTACCAATTTTTATAAGTGCAAGAATAACAATTGCAATTACGGCAGGTTTTAATCCATTGAACATTGCATAAATCCATGGCAGGTTTCCGAAAGAAACATAAATAGCACTCAGGCCAAGTAAAATGAACATAGAAGGAAGCACGAATAAAATTCCAGCTACAATTCCACCTCGGGTTCCGTGTAGCATCCATCCAATATATATCGCCAACTGTTGCGCTTCCGGTCCGGGTAAAACCATGCAATAATTCAATGCATGTAAAAATTTACTGTCGCTTATCCATTTCTTTTTTTCAACCAGAAATTCGTGCATAATAGCAATCTGACCAGCCGGGCCGCCAAAACTTATAAAACCAAGTTTAATCCAAAATTTTAATGCTTCTGTAAAGGTGGGTTTTTCCATGTATAGATAAAATTAATTGTAAAACAATTGCGATTAGTTACACTCGTTCTACTTATTAATTTATTTTGTGCATTTTAAAGTTATAACAAAGAATCTGTGCATTTTTTATGTGGCATCAAATCTATTCAATATATGAGGTTAGGTTACTAGTTATTTACCTATTTTAATTCAACTTTAATTCATCTGCTTTTTTTACCCTTTGTTGAATGTAGTTTCCACCCACGATAACTTTGAGTCCACCCTTTTGATTTATATCTATACCAGAAATGTAAACAGAGAAACAGAAATGCTAATGCAAATAATACAATCCAAATTATATCTTTTCCCCATAAAAAGTAAACCAGAATACCTATTGTAATATACTTTACTACTCTAAACCAAATCGGTTGAGAATGCCTGGAAAAGGCAACTTCTATTTCACGTTTTAATGTTTCAGAAAAAGATTTCATTCCATCAGCTTTTTACATCCTCATTTAAAGCTAAAACATTCCTTTTATATTTCGGTGCAAGCGGGTTCCTCAATCAGAAGGTATATGCTGTGACTATTGAGAACCTGCGTAAATATTTAAAAAGTATCAGGTAGTGAGTTCCTGATATTGGGACTAAAAAAATGTTATTAAATCACGGTCTTCATGAAAGTATTATAATCATAGTTCAGACAATTGAATTATGTTTTGCAACTGCATACTTCGCAGGGTTTCAATGCTTCCGCACAATGCTGCTGTGAAAACCCTGCGGGGACATAAAGAATAGAGTGTTTATTCCTTGCACTGTTCTCTGCTGGTAACTCTGCGGAGAAATAAAAAGAAGTCTATTGACGGAATAATATTCACTGTTTTTTTAAATTGATTTTTGTCGCTTTTTGTAAGAAAACATTATTTGGAATTGTAATTTTTTCAGCTGTATCTGTCTTTAAAATCACATAGAATAAACCAATATCAGACACTTGTCCTTTAATATCAAATTCTTTGTCAATAATTGTTATAGATTCTCCCAATTTAACAGGATGACTAATAAATATGATTAAAGCAGAAGAAATGTTTGAAAGTATTGACCATTGAGCTACTAATGCAATTCCTACGACTGTTACAACGGAAGTAATAAAGGTTAATATATTTGTCTGCTCCACACCCCAAATTGCTATTAATACAATTACGAGTATTATAAAAATTGATAAATTGGCAAACTTCAAGATAGGTCTTATTCTGTACTTTGAGTAGTCATACTTTTTCTGAACTTTAGCAAGAAATTTTACAGTAGCAAATCTTAAAATAAAGAAAGTTGCAACTGTAATTATTGATTCTATAACTCTAATATCCATAGGGAGATTTTTTAAGGGTCATCTTTGTTTTCTAATTTTAAATATTTCAATCCGAGTGCTAATAAAAGCACAGAGATTGGAATTATCAAAAACTCCCATTTTAAATTGTTTATATTTTCGATTATGACTTCAAGAAAAATTACAAATAGAATAATAATAATAAGTTCTGCAAGTATGTTTTTTAAATGTCCAATATTTGAGATAGCAATCCATTGTAAGACGCCATTATCCTTAATGTCTTTTTTGTTAGAAATAAATAAAGTAAAAATACCATACGCAAAAATGAATAGAGCCATGGCTATTAGAAATGTATCTAATGATTTCATTAAATATATTGTTGCATTATCAATGGAATGCAAATGTTCATTCCCTGAAGGGATATAATCAAAAAATACTATTCTAATTGCGTTGTAAGTTTTCCAAGTACCAATAAAGAAAAGTAGTAGAGATCCTATTAGTGAACAAGTAATTGCTATTAAACTAAAATAGCGGAATATATAAATTGGTTTTTTCATTGAAGTATTGAACTTAACATGTCAAAATTTGACAATGTTGTATCGGTAAATTTACAGTTTAAGTTTATGAAGGATAATATTTAATTTCAGTATTTTAATCCGCTAAACTTTCTCACTTACTCGATGTTTTTTCCTGTGCCAGCAAGTTCATCAATATGAAGATATGTGCAATGGTTAATGAGGATTAAAGGGCATTGAGTATTGGGTAATCAAATCACAGTATTCAAGTAATCATTTTAATCATAGTTCAGACAATGATTTTTTCCTTGCATAATTCCCTTAGGGTAACTCGGCTACGAAAGAATAACTATTTAAACAATTTATTTTTATTGCATTGCTGCTAACTTATACACTACTTGTTCCTGTCCGTTATTTTCTTCCAGCCATGTAACGATGCATTGGCTATTATTCAAAGCAAGAATTACCGGCAAGGAAGCGCTTACTTTTTCATCTGTTAATATCACCGGTTCCTGGTTTCCTTTTTTAAATTTGATTGTTGAATAAAAGGTATTTTCAATTTTATATGATTCGTTATATACCATTATTTTATTGCCATCAGGTAACAATGCAATTTGAATATTTCTTCCTTCTGAATTAATCTGTTCCTTTTTTGAAATACTACCACTAGAATTCAATTCAGCATAATACAATCCTTGTTGCGATGTGCCTGTAAACCATACGGCATAAATACCATTGCTATCACTTACTACATCAGGGCCATTGTGTGGACATCCTTGTATGTTCCAATTATCACCACTGAAGCATATGGGATTGCTGAATGTTTTACCACCATCAGATGAAGTTGCCACAGAAATATCTCTTATGGAATCCTGAATAATATCTCGGTAAACAATATTGATAATTCCGCTTTCATCGCAATATATTCCAGTTCGACAACACTCACATGCTAAATCGTCAACCATTACTTCATCTGAAAATTTCCCCGTTGCATTTGTTTTGGCAAACTTCACCGGCCTTCCGCCATCAGGATTTGATGTATCGAGCCAGCATGCACCAATTTCTCCGTTGCTTAACATTGCAACATCAAAAAACGACCAGCCTTTATGCTTTGTACTATCCTGATGTACACGATTCGGAGTCGACCAATTCTTACCATTGTCCGTCGATAATTTGTAATGAATTTCTCCGGCAAAATGATTCACTTCCGAATTAGATGTTACTTCATAAAAAGCATATACATCTCCATTTTTTCTGAATGCTATTTTTGGCATTCCCTCCGCATGTAATTGTATGGTTTGCTCAACAGGTATTTCATTTTTTTCTGAAAAAGAAATACCGTTATCTAATGAAACTGAATAGTAAACATATTTTATTTTGCTCAGCGTATCTTCTTCCGTCCAACAAATTACAGGCTGTTGATTATAATTTTTAGTGATATAAACGGAATGTGGTTTTCTTCCTTCGGATGATAATATTTTTACTGTGGATTCCTCTTGCTCATCACGAGTATTTTTGTCTTCGTTTGAAGATGTGCAAGAAAATAAAAAAATTATAAATACAATTGCGATTGCTTTTTCTTTCATGAACTCATGTTTGCTGTTAAATTTATTATTGAAATGCGCCATTTGCCTTTTGCGGTAATACTGCTAATAATAATAGCTCCATCAATTTATTTTTCTTTACCGGTAAATCTATAACTCAGACCAATATTTATATTTGATGGATCGCCCGGATCATAACTATATCCCCAAATTGTTTTACTAGCAATAGTGGCATAATACTGATTTGTAAAATTCATCCAGTTAACCCAAACTTCGAGTCCGCTCCATGAATAACCTGTACGCAGGTTGAAGACTGTAAATCCCGGATATTTAACTGTATTCGCTGGATCCATATAGTACTCGCTTAGATGCTGAGTCTCTACGCCGATTCTGAATCCCTTTAACATTGCTGGCTTAAACATTATTTCTGCGTTCGCTATAAACCCTGGTGCATTTCCCATATCATTTCCATTATAATCAACTCCGTTTTCGACATAATCAATAAATATATGTGTGGCATTTGTACCGCTTACTCTTAAATACAAACTCTTTAAGGGAGTATAAGTTAACCCATATTCAATTCCTTTATGTTGTGTTTTACCCGCATTCTCATTATGATATGATCCATCCGTAAGATCATATACCGAAATTATTTCATCCACCCCTTCCATCAGATATACACTTGCATCTAAATACACCAAGTTTTTAAAAAGGGTTGCCCAGCCACCTGCTTCATAGTTATAAAAAACTGAAGGTTTTAATGTTGGCACTTGTACTTGTCTGTATAATTCTGTTATCTGAGGCGGTACAAAACCCTGGCTATAATTAACATATACACCCGATGTTTCTTTTATCTCATAAGTCAAACCCAGTTTTGGAGAAAATTGCGAGTATGTATTCTTGCTGTCTGGTGCTCCTGAAGTAGGTGAAGGTGGCAACAAGTTATGATAATCATATACGAAATTGTCATAACGAATAGCTGCTACGAATCGCAAATGCATTAATGGTGAAAATTCAAATTGAGTATAGGCAGCATAGTTCGATACATCCACATCATAGTCCGAAAGCACTGAATCAGTAGAGGTGAAGTCAGTATAATGACCGTCATCGCTTTTATCTATACTGATATAATTGGCATAATATCCCGATGGGCTGAAATCTGTTGATACTCCACCAATTAATGCCGCATTTTTCCAGTCAAAGGATTCTTTATGTTGAATGATTGCGGCATAGCTTTGAAAATACACATCATTAATCTGACCATGGGCTAAATTGGGGTCACCGGTTCCTAACCAGGGTTTGTAATCATCCACTATAAAATAGGAGGGATTTTGTTTAATGCTGTTATCACGGAATATTGCTGTAAAAGAAGTCTTGCTATTGTCATTCCAATAATGGGATAATCTGGCATTAGCTCTTAGTGCGGATACATCACGGTAGGTAAACGTATTCATATCTTCATAGTCCTTTTCAAAATACTTGACACTATCTAAGCCACCACTCATTTCTGAATAATAATCAATGTATGATATATTAGTATTCAGTATAGTTTTATCATTAAAACGGTAATCAGCCCGCAGTGATAAACCAAGTTTATTAAAATCGCTTTGTTCTATATAACCATCTTTTCTTTCAGCATAATAGCCTGCAATGGATAAACCCAGTTTATTAAAGGTATTAGAAGCTTGAAAATCTGCTCTCTTATAACCAATATCATTTCCCTGTATAAATACTTTTGCTGTTGGTACTATCGTTGGGCCATAGGTAATAAAATTCACCGCTCCGCCAATTGCTTCCTGTCCATAAAGGGAAGATGCAGGTCCACGAATAACTTCTATATTCCTGACATTTGCCATATTAATTTCAATCAATGCATTATGGTTAAACAATCCCGAAGTTCGAATCGGAATTCCATCCTCCAAATAGAGATAAAGGCTTTTATATCCAAGAGGCTGACGAATAGACATTGAATGTTGTTCATTGCCAAGATCTATCATATATACACCACTCACTTTATTCAACACCTGGTCAATAGAAATTGGCTTTGCATCACTGATTACTGATGATGAAATATTGCTGATGGCAATCGGAGCTTCACTTCTTTTTTGCTCCTCCCGACTTGCTGAAACTATTACTTCCTGCATATTCGTGGACGATGCTTCTAATCCGATTAACATATTACTTTCTTGTTCAGCTTTTACATTCTTTGACTGATAACCCAAAAAGGATAATGTAATACTATCTGCTGCTTGTTGACTTTCAAGAATGAATTCCCCCGTAACATCCGATGTGGTTCCGGTTTGTGTGCCGGCAAAATAAATATTTACACCCGGTAATGGTTCATTGGTTTGTTTATCATAAACACTTCCTTTTATTGATTGCTGCGCATATATACCTGAGGATAAAAGCAGCAGAAAGATGATTGGTAATAATTGTTTGTGATTCATAGTATGTCTTTTTTTGAACAGCCTGATTTGTTCTATTCTGAGTTTGAATATTGAAGTTTAATTTTTTGGTTAATCTGTGAAAAGGATTTTTCAATTTTTAACTGCTGTTTTACTCCGTTTACCCATTACACTTTTGAAGTTTGTTTTGGTTAAATCTTTTAAATATGTAATTGGAAGAAGTCAGCAGGAATTATCCTGTTCCACATATTGCAAATAAAATGTGTTACCCCGCCTTAGAATTAAATCATAGCAGTTCTCACATTTGCAATAAAGGAAAATTAATCAAGCGTTGGGCGGATGTAGAAAAATAATGTCAGGTGTAGAAGGGAAGCTAAAAATATAAGGTAATGCAAACTGTTGCTCTGATTGTGAGCTATGAAATTGTAATGAAAATAATTGCAAACAGAATAATTGAAAATCTTTTACTTCTTTCAAATTCTTAGATAGTGGTGTTTGCTTATTATTATCTTGATCTACTATCTCATTTAGGAAAAAACAACTTCCCTTACAATTATTATTTGTTATGTCTTTTTGCTCACACAGATTAGTAGCAAAATATTCCCTGTTCAGTTCATATCCCGCAAGGAAAATTTCGTTTGTAAAGTTTTGCAACAAAACCCCGGTTAGTGTTACTATGATAAGTATGTGCTTCAATAGAGTATCTATAGGTTCAACAAATATAGCGGTTATTCGCATTCACAAATGTCATTACATTAAAATGTTTTTAAAATTGGCTGCATAGTTTTTTCAATTGTAACAACATTTACACTATCGTATGCAGGATTTATTCTTCGCAGAGTTCCCTTCTGGTAACACTGTGAGGACGGTAATTATTCGTTAGTTTGGTAGCTGTTGTTTTTCTTTTTTTCGCCAAGTAATAATTGTCTAATTGTAGCCAAGTGTGAAAGTAAAACTAAGGGGACTACACAAGAGGGTAGCCAATTGAAAGGAAAATATAAAATAGCAATATTGGGTTGGTCAAACGCAAATTGCTGAAACGGAAACGGTGCTGATAGAACTGCATTCGCAACAATATTTATGAGAAGTCCCAAAGAGATAACATTCCAAATCAAGATTATTTTTCGATTTAAATTTTTTCTTATAAAACCGAAGTAAAAAATAATAGGAGCTGTCAGTCCAGATAGAATATCAAAGTTTCTTCCTTCAAAAGTCATAAGTTCAGGAACGGCTTTATTAACGAATAGCCAAAAGAGAACAATTTCAACAGGAATTCTTATGATATGCAAAATGGTTAAAGTTTTTGCATTCAGGCTATCAATATATTGTTTGCCTCTTGAAGTGGTAAATAGTAAAATAATTAAAAGTAAAGGTGGAAGAACTAAAAGTATAAACCTTGGTGGAATTGTTTCCGTCATGGTGTAAAAACCTGAAAGACCGATAGCAGTTTGCAATGCTAACCAAGACAATAAAATTATTAATGTTGATTTAGAATAATTGGTCGCTTTATAAAATATTCCAACTGTCAAAATTGTTGTCAGCCCAAAAACTATACTTATGTATATTGGTAAATTTTCCATTTGTATGCGAATCTTTTATAAGACGTTCGTAGTTCTCTTATTTCGTTTATTCCTTCTGTCATTTTGTAAATTTATAACCTCCGAAACTTTCACAGGATTATTTTTTTAAGTGAGTTTCATAAATAGTTATCCATTCTTTTACACTTATTTTTTTCATTAATTCACCAATCAGTTTGTAAGGAATATCGTCCAGCTTTTTAAAACGAATACAACTTTTACCCATGTCCAGTTTTTGCTTGGAATGCTTGGGATATTCACTAACAAACCAGTTCAATAATTTCGGGTCGGCATAAATACCCATGTGATAAAAATTAATAGAATTCTTTTGCGATGCAATACCTGCGAAGGGAAGTGGTTCGCTTGGTTTGCAATGGTAACCTTCAGGATATAAAGTATGCGGAACCACATATCCCAAGCCACCATAACTCATAGCGGCTTCAAAACCTTTAGGTAGATTTTTTATAATTACATCATGTAATTTATTAAATGGTTCTGCTCTTTCCTGTGGAAGACTAGTCAGAATTTCTTTTACTGTATTTCCTGTTGCTTTCATTATAAAGTTATTTTTCTTTTATAGTTGTAATAAACATTTCTTCCAAAATCTTGAGGTCAACATCAGCCAGTGTATTGATATAAAGGCAACCACTTCCTTGCTTATGTTTTCCCAATTTTTTCAATGAGGCTTCATGAATTTGAAGGTTCATTAAGTATATACTTAGGTTTGCTTTACGAGGAGAGAAACCAATTTTAAACCATTCCACTTCACGACCTGATGTCGGGCTTTTAACAATTAGTTTTCCAAAACCAATAAGTGAACTCCCCCACATTTTTGGTTCTTCTTTGCTTATCGCTTTCATCATTTTGATTAGTTGTAAACTGTCATTGCGTTTTTGTTCCTCTTTCACTGAGTTGATAAAATCATCTACGTTTAAAGAGTTTTCTGTCGTTTTTACTTTCGCTAATTTTCCCATGGTAATGATTTACATTTTAATAGTTAAAGCTATAAAAAAGTATTGGGTATTGAGTATCAGGTATTGAGAAAATAAAATAGAAATTAAATCACAGTTCAGGCCGATACAGAAATAGATTTACGCCGAGTCCTTTGCAAGTGACTCGGCTGAGACAGAAAAAAGTATCGGGTATTGAGTATCAGGTATTGAGAAAATAAAATAGAAATTAAATCATAGTTCAGGCCGATACAGAAATAGATTTACGCCGAGTCCTTTGCAAGTGACTCGGCTGAGACAGAATGAGTGATCAATGATAAAGAAAGTGAATAGTGAGTAGTAAGTGGCGAGAAAAAAAATTAGTAAATCAGTAATTAGAAATAATAATTCTTCTTTTGTTTTGGGTTTCAATATAGATTTCACTTACTCAGAAATCTCTTTTAATTTTTCTAATGCGGTTGGATAATTATTGTTGAAGTACTCTTCATATTCTTCAATAGTGTCCATATCAACTGTTACAGTTGTTATACCGTTACTTTCTTGAAAAGAATAATTTTCGTGTCCGCCTGCCCATTTTTCAACTTGTTCGCCAGTGGTTACTTCACTGTCGCCATCCAGGAAACCATAATGTAATATTGAAACAAACTTTGCCGGTTGGTGCACTTCTATTTTAGAAACCATTCCACCTTTCTTTCCATTTTCATCCACTCCTACAAAAAGAATTTTACTGTCTTTTTCCCAACTACCTTCATAAGTAGAAGTAGGATTAAAAGCAGAAGTCCAATATTCATAATTAGATTTATCTTTTAAACCCAACATTGTTTCATATACTTTTTGAGCTGTTGCGTTTATCTCTATTTTAAATTGTAGCTTTTTCATTTTACTTGTCGTTTAATGTTTACGTAAATTGTGGGTGTTGTTTTGTACAATAACATCTTACTCCCAAATATACGAAACACAGTATTTCATTAAAAAATATACAACCGGAGTTACAAAAAAAAATAATTAGTTCTCATGATGAGATTGCCACACCTTATTAAAAAAATAAGGCTCGCAATGACGTACACACTTGATGTTATTAATTCTTACGATAAATGAACAACAGAAGTGTCATTGCGAGGAACGAGGTACGAGTGACGTGGCAATCTTTTGAATGGTAGTACTGACAAAAAATAATTACTTCTTACGATGAGATTGCCACGCCTTATAAAAAAATAAGGCTCGCAATGACGCACACATTGTTTATTAGGAATTCTAATGAAGATGTAATTATTATGACTTAGAAATTTTATTGATGAGGCAAGTATTAAGTGATTCTAAATTTTAAAACTCATTTCCCCCGGAGCGTCATTGCCTTCCTTCGGCAGGTAAACGAGGAGTTACGACGAAGCAATCTTTTGAATGTTAATACATACAAAATGTATCAGGTAATTGACTGAACTATGATTTGTTTGATTTTAAATTAGTATGTTAAAAAGATAGACCTGAAATAGATTTACGCCGAGTCCTTTGCAAGTGACTCGGCTGAGACGGAATACACAACTAAGTCAAACCGACTTTGATTAATCGTTCGGCATACTTTCTCTCTGTTCATTTAGTCTGTCCTTCAATAGTTTTTCTAAGTCGTTAAAGTTGTATTTTAATGTTGTAGAAGTTATTGATAAAGGTGTCCCATACATTTTCATATTTCCAGCCATTAATTTACTTTTCATTCCACCAGCTTTTTTTAAAATTTCGTTTGGGTTTTTTATAAAAATGAGTAAAAATTTTGTTGACATTACTTGTTCTGTTCTTATTTCAGTTATGTCAGCCCATTTAATACGTCCAATGCTTAATGCGTTTGTATTATCTATAATTCCGTTGTCGTCAATAGTTAGCCCATCGTTATTGTCGAACAATTTCTTCACACCATAAATACCTGTTGTGCTGAAGAATAAAATCCCTGCTATTCCAGCAATTTTTACAAGTGTAGTATTAAACTTTGTTTGGTTGGGTTCAATGGATGTAAAAAGATAAATTCCTAAAATCACAAATAGGATTGAGCCACCAATTCCTAAAAATAATTTTGTCTTGTTAAGTGGGATTTCAATTTTATTCATTTTTTGCTTATTCGGTGAGTGTCTTCTTAGCTGTGTCGTCTTTTATGTTGACCACTAACTTAAGTCCGTATAAAAAATCGCAATTGCTTTTTAAAGGTAGCAAAAATGTGTTTTAATAATTTACGCAATCGAATTTAATCTGTTCTATATAAACTGATTTCCCTTGACTGGTTTCAAAAAGAATAGAGTAGTAAGTATTGAGAAAAATAGAAATAAAATCATAGTATTTATGTAATCATTTTAATTAGAGTTCAGATAATGAATTATAGTTTACAACTCCAACCATTGCAAGGGGTTGTTATTTATTTATTTTTTATTGGAGACAAGAAAATTCGGGATTGGAAAAAAACTTGACTATATAAAGAACATGCAAACTTTACATTCCCATTATGGAAGGATAGGTCTGAATTTTTTATATTTGATACAGAATTATTTACATGTTATCTGCAATTATAAAAACCAGCTACTATTGAAACATATTACTACAATTTTACTGATTCTTCTTACAGCAAAAGCGAATGGACAAGATTTGTTCAACGAGCTTTACTCCAAGACAAATTTTGATTATGGAAGTGCAGTGATTGAAAGATATGATGGCAAATATCTTATTGCTGGGTCCACAAGAAGTCAATTCGTAACAGACTATGATGTAAATGTTTTGTTGGTAGACTCAGTAGGAAATCTCATTTGGGACAAGTATATAGGACAAAGCCCAAGAATGGAATTCGCCTACTCATTAATCGAAACTATTGATAGTAATTATGTTGTTGCCGGAAGAGTGAATGGCAGCAATCCATACCTCATGAAATTCAATTCATCAGGTGCCCTTATATGGGACAAGGAATATCTCTCTACCTTTTGGTCAGAAGGATATTCAGTTGGACAAACAAATAGTAACGGATATTTTTTTCTTAGACCGGATACCTCGACAACACTTTTTGTAACAAACTCATATGGAGACACTCTCTGGACAAGGCGTTACAATTCTGTAATTTGTCAATCAGTAATTCAAACAGAAGACAGTGGTTTTGCAATGGTTGGATATACCAATTCAATAACAGAGAACCAGAATATTGTTTTTATTAAAACCGATATAAGTGGAGATACAGTTTGGACGAAAACATTTGGGGGATCAGGAAATGACCAGGCAAGCTCAATTCAACAACTTTTTGATGACGGATATTTAATTGCTTCAAACTTTGACCCGCAAATAATTGATGGTGAATCGGAAACTTTCATAATTAGAACAAACTCGGATGGTGATACCATTTGGACGAAGAAATATAATTTAGGAAATGCGCATTTCATTAAGGAATGTAAAAGCAAGAACGGATATATTCTATCCACTACAAGATACTTGTCAGGCTGGGGGCCCTATCCCAATGATTATAATCTTATTATTACTTACTTGGATACATTAGGAAACGTTAAATGGAGCAGATCATTTGATGGCTACACTTACCACTTAGGGAATAATATTACTCAAACTTCAGATGGTGGCTTTCTATTAACAGGTTCTAAAAATAATGGTGTGGCAATAGCTGACATAATTTTAATAAAACTTGATAGCATTGGCAATTATGCTTTATCAATCAGTGTCAATTCAACGCCTAACAACTTACAAGTGATTGCATTTCCAAATCCGGCAATTAATGAAATAAATTTTACGGTTAGTGCAGTGACAGTTGGGAAAATAATGCAAATGAAAATTTATAATTCAATAGGGCAGGAAATTAAAACTGTAAGCGGAATATTTGAGCCAAATTTTAAAATTGATATAAACAATTTTCCTGAAGGGCTATATTTTTATAATCTAACAACGACGGACAAACAAACATTTACTGGCAAATTCATCAAAAGATAATAACTGATAGGACAGGCTGACCGAAAAAATTATTATCAAATCACAGTATTCATGTAATCATTTTAATTAGAGTGCAGACAATTAATTATGTTTTCAATTCCATATTTCGCAGGGTTTCATTGCTTCCGCACATTGCTGCTGTGAGAACCTTGCGGGGAACAAAATCCATACTTCGCAGGGTTTCATTGCTTCCGCACAATGCTGCTGTGAGAACCCTGCGGGAACGGAAAAAATTAAATTAAATCATAGTATTTATGTAATCATTTTAATTAGAGTGCAGACAATGAATTATGTTTTCAATTCCATACTTCGCAGGGTTTCATTGCTTCCGCACAATGCTGCTGTGAGAACCCTGCGGGAACGTAAAACTTTGATAGAAGCACAAAGATTGATTAAACCACTGAACCGCCACTTTTGGGTAGGTGCTGTTATGCATCGTTTTTTATTTTCTCGATCATTTCTTTGAAGGTCTTAATCAACATTTTTTTCGCATCTAGAGGAATGTTTTTTTTCATAATGTAGTCAGCTAAATCATTACTCACTAACTCTCCGTGTTTTTCTATCACAAATTGAAGTAGTGAGTCTAACATAACGAAGTTTTGTTGTGTTAGTGAAATTGTCATCGCATTAAATTGAGCTTCCTTGTCCCAATCTTGAATCATTGAAGTAGCCAAAAAGGCAAACAAAGCTTCGTTAAATTTCGTTTTTTTGTCTAATGCAACACCTAAATTAAACCAAGCAAGTCCGTTCAACGGATTTACCTTTATGGCATCGTTCAAACAATTGATGATTTCATCTTCAGTCGAAATCTTTAATGACTTTTCTACAATTTCTAAAGACTTTTTCTTGTCGATAATTATAGAGTCCAGATTTCGATTTATCAATTCAACACATATAATATTTTTAATCACCCATTCCTGAATATTTGAAGATGTTTCATTAAGGTATTTTTCAAATAATAAATGGGCTTCTTTGAATTTCCCTTGATGAAAAAGACAATCAGCTATAAGGGCAATTATTAATTTCTCTTCTTTAGGGGATTTTTTCTCTAGTCTACCATATGTTTTATGTTGGTGAGTTTTGGCTTTTTCTAACGATTTTCGATAAAAGGTTTCAGCCCAAATAAAATGTCCTTTAGAAAAAAGTAAACCTGCTATTTCACGCCACCAATATGGTCTCTCTAAATAATCTGGAAATAGTTTTCTTGCTTTAAAGTAATGGAATAAAGCTCTGTCCGAATCCAAGTTTGTCTTCAATATATTGCCTAGGTTGTAGTGAGATGTTCCTTTTACGGAATTGTCTGATGTCTTTTCAATTAAGTATGACAAGTTCTCGATTCTATATTGTTGGAGTTCTTTTGATTCTTGATCAACGGCAAAATATGCTAAGTCGCAAAAAAAGAACAAGTCGTGTTGGTTTAAATCAATTATATCTTTTATTAATTTGTTGAAAAGCGGTAAATGATTGTTCGTTTTAGAAAGTGTTAGTAAACCCATTGGATCTAGAGATAACATACCTTCCTCTGAACTAAAGTCTATAATTCCTATTATTTTTCTTAGAATTAGTAAAGAGCCTTGAATATCATATTTAGCAAAACAGATTGCGATTGCCTTTAGAATATCTTTATTCAAGTCTGTAACATCATCCTCGTTAAATATTGGACGATGTAATTCAATATTGTCTTCTTTTATATTTTCTATTGTGATATCTTTTTTAAAACCAAATGCTTTTATAGCAAAGGTTAGCCGATCATTTTCCTTGGGGATATAAGATATTTCTATATGATTTGGCAAATACTTAAACTCAATTGAAATAGTCTTCGAATAAAAATGGTTTATCCACTTTAAGATTGACTCGTTTAATAATACACCGGTTTCATTTTCTGTTCTAATAGATATTCCAAATCTTTTGATTGAATCTAAATCAGACTCTAATTGTCGAAATGAAACTTTATCTATCAGGTATTTTTTGTCTAATGAAACAGACAAGCTTTCTTGTTTGTCTTTTAAAGCGAATGCTTCTGTCAAGTTGTTTGACCACATACACCATATTTGCTCTGTTACAACCGAAACACAGACAATTAAAACAGGCAATGCTAACGAAGCATAATATTCCAAGTTGGCAACGTCAAATTGCTTTTTGAATGTGTCATTTTCTATTTCCTGTGTTGACCCTTTTAGTTGAACAAAGAAACTTTTTCCCGTTGATTGTCCGTTTGTGAATTTTTCAACAATGTAGTCAACTCCATAGTCTGGTTTAATTTCCCTCGCAACCCATTCGTCTGGAACAATGTTCTCAAAAAATCGCTGTGATTTTGTTTCCGTTATATGTTGTTCGGGTCTCTTCATTTAAAATGATGCATAACGTTTTGCAGCTACCCGAAGGGCGGGGCTTTTACCACAAAACTTAATTTGAAAAACTAAACTTCCATTAACCACAAAGGTGTTCTTGGAACACGAAACTCGACCATTTGTGTAGGTGCTGTTAGTAGCTGCACTATTTCTTTCAATGAATGTGAGTACAGATGAAATCATAGTTCGTTAGCGATTTGCACACACTCTTTTCTAAATTCCGAAAGCAGTAGAAGTGCCGAAGGATTTTTTGCAAGATTAATTAAAGGTCTGTGTTTGTTTATTAGTTCTGTTTCTATTGTTTCAAAGTCACCACTAAACTTAACCCAATTTACTTTTAGGTTTTCGTTAATCCAATAAATTATTTTCTGTTCGTCTGTCGTTGAAAATTTGTAGTTGCGTTTATTATTTTTTAAAGACAACGAACCTTTTGGTGGTCTATGTCCAAGCACCGCACCAATGCTCCGAAAAAATGTCCCATGTCCCTTTGCTCGAAGTTCTTGATTTAAAAATCGCCTGTTCAAACTCTTTGATGCAATGCCGATATAAATGATGTTGTGTTGTCTGTCTGCTAAAAAAGTGTTAAATGGTTTGGGAAGTTTGTTAACGTCAGTAATTCGAATACAATATACCCCTGAAACATTAGGAATCAGATTGTCAATGATGCTTGCACTTTTAAAATTCTTTTCGTTCATCAAAATTTTTTCAAATAGAGATATTTCAGCCGATGAAATTTGTGTCGCTTTCATTACTTGTTTCGGAATTTCAATTTTGGCAGAAACAAGTTTAGCAGTTGGAGTAAATTGTCTACCAAATAGTTTTATTTTAAGAGGTGATATTGATCGGTCTATTTCAAAAAGCTCGTGATGGTCGTCAACTCTTGCAGTAATTTGACTTGTCTTAATTAGAGATTTGTCCCCTTTTACATACCATTTATTTTTATTCAATTCGTTAGCTATTTCACGAGCAGTCATTGGACGCCCAGTTTGTTGTAAAAGTTTTTCTATCGCTTCGTGTAATGTCATAAGAGAAAATTTTTTAAATGTTTTTATAAGTATTTTTTCCAAATCTACATAACAACATATTTAAACGAAGCATAAACAACAAAAAAACCCCCTCTCACCGAAGGGGTTCTTAATTCATAATAAAATCACTAACAAAGTAGCGAACCCACCATTATGGTATCACTACCGTTACAGCACTAATAATCCATGGGCCAGCTTGACCTGTGGTGTTTACCTAGCGGCCATAAGTCCATACTCTTGTTCCGCTTTGGGCAGGATCAAAGGATTTACACCGAGTCATTTGCAAAAGACTCGGCTAAGACAGAATGGTATGTCTTCAAGGCTGAGCTACTTCTTCCTCATCTTCGCACTTTTCTTAATTTCTATTAAACGTTTTATAGTTAGAATTTTCTTGCCTTTATGGAGCATCCGGTGGCAATTAGGACAAACTGGTACTAACTCATTTACCGTAGTTGTTCTTTTACCCTCGGCTAGTGAATGCAAATGATGCATTTCAATAAAACCTGCACCATGTGAGCCAAACTCCTTTTCAAAATTAAAACTACAAACTGCGCAGGTAGTTCCATTCTTCAATCGTTTAGCAAGCTCAACTACTTTCCTATCACGGAAGGTAACCTCCTTTATAATCTCTCGCTTGAATCCTTCAATTCTTGCTGTTTCCAAATCTTCTTTAGTAGGTTTTTTAGGCTGCTGGGCTTGGGCTGCCTTTGATGAATTAGTGTCAACTTTCACCTTCTGCTTCTTTCTTTCATTCGCCACTTCCTTTTCGTAAATATCTGGTATCAAAGAGGTATGAACCAACAACTCAAAGCGTTTATTTCTGCTCTGGTCATTTTTAAATTTATTAGCAACATCAAACCCCTTTACTCTACTTGCCCAAACAAGAAAGGCCCCAATTATCTGATTTTTAAACCGACCGTCTGGCAGGATCATAACATCAATAAAACGGGCACGATAAAGCCTTTTTTTGGCCGTGCCTCCTCCTGCAAAATCCACATCATAATAAATCGACTTTCCATAAGACCAGTATTTCAAATCAGAACTGCTAACAAAATTTTTAGCAGAGGATAATGCCTTTATTAAATCGTGCTTGCCTGAAATAAATTTACCACTGTACTCTTTTATCCTTTTGAAAATTTCTTTTTCGTTGTACATATACTTTGATTTGCGTATTGATTTATGTTGATACAGAAAAATACATTTTAGTTTTTTCTACCCCTACGCCGCACTTTGTTTATACAAATGCTCCTGAAATTCTATAAATAGTCTGCTGATGTTTGCGACGTCTCCCAAAATTTCTTTTGCATCTTCAAGTGATTGATATTTGTTGATTAACAAGATTGGTAATTTTTCCTGGTCTAATTCTTCAACACCTGTTTCAATATATTTACTCAACACAAATTCTATAAATTCTTTTTGTTTGTTGTTGAGTAATGCGAAGATTGTTGCTTGTGCTGCAGCAACTCTTGCCTCTCTTGTCATAGGTTTTATGTCGCTGTTGAACACATATTCCAACACATCAAACAAGTCGCTTTTTTCTGCATCTATGAGTTTTTGCAAAGTGTTGAGTTCATCTTTTCCAAAACCTGCTTCAGCTAATTTTTCTAACAGTATTCTTCTTGTTAATGGATTGCTCCAAAGTGTCCGTAATTCATCTTCATTTTTAAAAAGGTTTGGCAATTCACCAAACAAATTATTTAAAAATTCTTCTGCTGAAATTGGTTTACCGTCTGCACTCCAAAATGAAGTTGACATCATAGATTGTATTTGTCTTTCCTTGCCGTCTTTCAGTTTTATTTTTATTTTTTTTCGCTTATTACAAATGCATGGTAGTTGACCACAAACTATGCAAGGAGCATCGGGTTCTTTCAAACAGATGCATGGTTGTTGTCCGCATATTTTACATATTCCACCTGGTGTTGATATGCAAACACAAGGTACTTCTCCGCATCTTGGACATGGAACTTCTTCTTGAGGTTCACCATCCCATTCCGGATCTGCAAAGTGATGATAAGCATTTACAAAATCATAAATAGTAAAGAAGTCTTTTCCATCAAACAACCTTGTTCCTCTTCCGATAATTTGCTTAAACTCTATCATCGAATTTATAGGTCGCATTAAAACAATGTTGCGAATATTTCTTGCATCTACTCCGGTTGAAAGTTTTTGCGAAGTAGTTAATATAGTCGGAATTGTTTTTTCATTATCCTGAAACTCTCTTAAAAACTGTTCACCTATTTCTCCATCATTTGCAGTAACACGAACGCAATAATTAGTATCGGTAGTTTTTTTGTTTTGATTTACTAAATCCCGAACAGCGGCAGCATGATCTTGTGTGGCACAAAAAATAATTGCCTTTTCTTTTTGGTTGGCATCGTCCATATAAATCTGAACTCGTTTCGCCTCTCTTTCTTTTATCTCAATTATTTTATTGAAGTCCGGTTCAATATAAAGTTTACCTTCTTCAATTTCTCCTTCTATTATTGTATCATCACTTGTATAAATGTAATCGTCAAGAGTTGTTTGAATACGTTTCACTTTAAAGGGTGTGAGAAACCCATCATTAATACCTTCCTTTAGTGAATAGATGTAAACAGGTTCTCCAAAATATTTATAAGTATCTACATTGCCCTGACGTTTTGGTGTGGCTGTTAAACCCAACTGAACAGCCGGGGAAAAATATTCTAAAATTCCTCGCCAGTTTCCTTCATCATTTGCTCCTCCACGATGGCACTCATCAATAATTATGAAATCAAAATAGTCGGCAGGATATTGA
Source organism: Bacteroidota bacterium (assembly GCA_016715425.1). Lineage (NCBI taxonomy): Bacteria > Pseudomonadati > Bacteroidota > Bacteroidota bacterium. Next base: position 1,194,423 of record JADKAC010000005.1, on the reverse strand, counting down.
CCATAATTTGGAACAGGATTTCCCTCTTTGTCTTTGCCCGACATAAAGGATTGGAAAATGGTAAAGAAGATACTTCCATTGGTGGGTACTCTTCCATTATTGTTTACATCACTTGGTTTAATTCTTACCAAAGCATCATCGGCAAATGCAGAAAATGCATTGAATGCCTGGTCTGCTAAAATGTTTCTATCTGCTAAAAATAAAATACGTGGTCTTCGGCTATGATAATTGTTAATTGTTAATGGTGAATTGTTAGTGTCATTAACCATTGATAATTTACCATTAACCATTGCTGAAAGATTCCAACGGGTTTGAAATAATTTCCATGCTATTTGAAAAGCTATTGCTGTTTTTCCTGTTCCTGTAGCAAGGGTTAATAAAATGCGTTGATTATTATTTGCAATTGCTTCAAGTGTATTGCGAACTGCTATTTCCTGATAATAGCGAAGTTGCCAGGTTCCGCTTTTATCTTCATACGGCACTTCAGAAAATTTCTCTCTCCACATTGCAGCCTCTTCTAAATGATGAATATCTGAATCTGATATTACATCTGTTGATGGTAGAGGATATGTTTTATTCCACAATGCTTCAGGTGATAAATAATTTGTAACTAAACTTTCATCACCTGTTTTCAAACAGATGCTATAAATCTCTTTTCCGTTTGTGCTGTAAGTAGTTTCTAATTGAAGTTTTTCTGCGTATTGTTTCGCTTGTGCCACACCTTCGCCAACTTCTGAATCATCGCTTTTGGCTTCAATAACCGCCAGTTTAATTCCTCTATAAACCAACACATAATCGGCAGTTAATTTTTTAGCTCTTACTCCACCTGTTTGTATTTTACCTGCGGTAATATTGTATTCACGAAGAATTTTAGAACCCTCTACAACGCCCCAACCACATGCCTTTAACTTGGGGTCTATTAGTTCTGCTCTTGTTTCTGCTTCGTTCATTTTTATAATTGTTAGTTGTTAATTATAAATTGTTATTTTTTGGTCTATAACCATTACCAATTAATAATTAACCATTATTCAAGTTGGCTTTAGTTGTTTTGATTATACTTGTTATCATCCTTATCAGCTCTACAGCATCAGTATTAATACTTTCATATTGTTCAATAGTTAAATAATCAGTTCCTTTAAGCAGTTCTAACCAATAAATGGTTTCGTTTATTTCTTTTTGTGCTATTGCCATTTTATGAATAAAATCAGGTTTACTTTCCGAATGTTCTGCCTCTCTTATCATTGCACCAACTGATGTACCGCTTCTTAAAAGTTGTTTGCTCAATACAAATTCTTTTTTCTGTTCACATAAGAACTGGTATAATTTGACTGTTCGAATAGCAAAACTAAAACTCTTTATTTTTAAAATATTCTCCTTCATAACCATTAACAATTAATCATTAACAATTAATAATTCTCCGCTAAATGCTTTTTGTAGAACGGACTTTTTGAGTTCCTCCAAATCATTTATTTTTTGTTGGTAGATGCTTTCTAATTTTTTAGTTTCGGCAGATAGGGCATCTAATTTTTGAACGATGGTTAGTTGGGTTTTTAATGTTGGATAAGCAGTTTCAATTTTTCTTAAATCACCAATATTGATTTGCATTAATGCAGCACCATAAGTTTTTGCTCTAATTTGTTTTTGAATGTAATTTGAGATTAAAAGATAGTAACCAAACTCTTGATTAATTATTTTGGAATTAAAGCGAATAGGAACAATTCCTCTTGTAACATTTGCACCATTTAGTTCTTTTGTTGCTATTGAAATTGTGCCTGTTGTACCCCGAACACAAAGCAGTATTTCATCGCCAATTAATTTAGTTCGTTTATAACCATCGGCTAATTTCGGATCAATTCTTTTAAGCCCTTTTAAATTAATAAATCTATTTGTTAAATCTGTTGGTCTAATAACTGGCAAACCATTTTCAAATTCCTCTCCTGGCTGAACAATACCGTAAGAAAGGGTGCACTTTTCATCTGCCAATTCTTCTAACCTATTCTCCTCCCAACCTTCACCTTTATTCTCAAACACCCCTTGCAAATAACTTTCAAAAAGTTCTTTGGCGTTTTTGAGGTTTTGTTCGGCATTGGCTTTTGCCTTGGCTATGGCGGCAAAGGCTTCATCTAATATGGCTACTATGCGTTGTTGCTCGGGGAGTGGGGGGAGGGGGATTAATCTATTTTCAATTGAACCCTTTCCAACATGCATCATTGTTGTTCCTGTTCCATGTGCAGTTTTAATGGCTTCTGTGTCCCATTCTAATAATTGAAAAAGAAAATCTTTTCTAATCAAATTTTCAATGGGTTCAACTTTCCAAATATGGTAATGATAAATAACCTTTTCACCATCCCAAATTCTTGGACCAAATGAGGCAGACCATGCATATAGCAAATCTCCTTTATCACAATATTTATCTTCAGGCAATTCCAGATCAGAATAATACCAATCCCGATTAGTATAGAAATTGCCGACTCTTAAGACTGGATATTTTCCTTCTTTTAATAATTCATGTTGTGAGTAAGCCCGACCATTTATAAAACGACAAATCTCGCCCAACTTCTTTATTTCCCAACCTTTCTTCATATCAATTGCAAAATTGAGTTTAAAATAAATGTATTTGTCTGAATCACGGATTTAATTGGATTACACGGATTACACGGATATGTTTGTTGTGCTGATTTATTTTGATTACACGCATATGTTTTGTGTACTGATTTAAAATCTGTGAAATCCTTTAATCCGTTTAATCCGTGGTTTAGATAATTTAATTGTTTCATATCGGTTTCAAAATTTTGTCTGAATCACGGATTTAAATTCCTGCCTGCGGCAGGCAGGGATTACACGGATTACACGGATATGTTTGTTGTGCTGATTTATTTTGATTACACGCATATGTTTTGTGTACTGATTTAAAATCTGTGAAATCCTTTAATCCGTTTAATCCGTGGTTCAGATAATGTAATTGTTTCATATCGGTTTCAAAATTTTGTCTGAATCACGGATTTAAATTCCTGCCTGCGGCAGGCAGGGATTACACGGATTACACGGATATGTTTGTTGTGCTGATTTATTTTGATTACACGCATATGTTTTGTGTACTGATTTAAAATCTGTGAAATCCTTTAATCCGTTTAATCCGTGGTTCAGATAATGTAATTCTATCATAATATAATTCTTTTAAAGGTTAAACTTTTACTTCCAAAGTTTATAAGCAAACCCACTTCTAATTTATAAGCTTTCAAATAATTTAAAGCTTGAGCCAAATGCACATCTTCTAATTGAATAATCGCTTTTAATTCCACCAATACTTTTCCTTCAACTACAAAGTCAGCCCTTCTTGAGCCGATAGGTTCTTCTAATTCTTTATAAAAGATATCTTGTTCAATTTCACGAGCGAATTCTAATCCTGCTTTATGCATTTCATAAGCTAATGCTCTTTGATAAATTACTTCTTGAAAGCCATTACCCAAAAAATTATGTACTTCGAATGATGCACCTATAATTTTCTCAGTGATGTCTTTGTATTTTATTTCTGTTTGCATAATCTCTGAAATCTTTTAATCCGTTTAATCCCTTCCAGCGGCAGGCAGGCGTGATTCAGATAGTTTATTTGCTTGCTGATATTTTTGGTAAATAAAAGAACCTTTACGCCTTTTTTCTTTTTGGATAGATGGGTGAATGTGGTTTCGTCTAAATAGTTATCAATGAGTACAATTTGATGTTTAGCCGAGCGAATAATTTTGGATGCCAACTCGTAAGCATCAAATACTTGTCCTTCAAAAAAAACACCTTGTGTCGGAATCAAATGGGAGCTTATTTGCAAGTCTATTTCGGTTACTTTTTTTGATAAGGTTTCCACATTATCTTCCAATCGGTTCATCCTATTGTTTATAGCGTAGCCTTTCAATAAATAATCTTTAAGAATACTGTTTGCCCAAATACGAAACTGAATTCCTCTTTGTGATTTTACTCTATAACCTACAGAAATAATCATATCGAGGTTGTAGTTTTCCACTTGTCTTTCAACCATTCTTCCACCTTCGTTTTGAACTGTCGCAAAATTTGCGACAGTTGCCTTTTCTATAAGTTCTCCTTCCGAAAAAATGTTATTAATATGTTTTCCAATTGTTTTCACATCTCTGTTAAACAAATCAGAAATTTGCTGACGATTAAGCCAAACAGTTTCTTCATCAATTCTTACTTCAATGTGTTCGGCAATCTCGTCAGGGCGATATAAAATAATTTCGTTTCTCAAATCATTTCCAAAATTGATTTTAAAATATCAGCACTTTCTTCGTCCAAAGCTTTCATTTCTTCTAAAATTTCTTGCGGTTGGCGTAAGGCAGCTTCTACTTTTTTGTTGGGATTTTTGGCACTTAGGTCGTAGGTCTGGCTTTCGGGGGACACCAAGGACTTTGGGGACGCCTGGGTTAAATTTTTGACATCAACTGACCAAGAGTTTGGGCTATCGGCTTTGGTTTTTTGTAGTTCTACAAACTCTGCCAAATCGTTTTCATTTAGTGGGTTTGTTTTGCCTAAGTTTCTATCTAAGTTCAATTGATAAAACCAAACCTTTTTTGTTGAAGTGCCTTTTTCGAAAAACAACACAACTGTTTTTACACCTGCTCCTGTAAAAGTACCGCCGGGTAAATCCAGAACTGTATGTAGGTTACAGTTTTCTAAAAGCAATTTGCGTAAACTAATACTAGCATTGTCAGTATTGCTCAAAAAGGTATTTTTAATTACTACACCCGCTTTGCCACCTGCTTTCAATATCTTAATAAAATGTTGTAAAAAAAGCGAAGCAGTTTCACCTGTTTTAATCGGGAAGTTTTGCTGCACTTCGGCTCTTTCTTTTCCTCCGAATGGTGGGTTGGCAAGTACTATATCGTAACGGTCTTTTTCCTGTATGTCGGCTAAGTTTTCTGCAAGTGTATTTGTATGCACTATGTTGGGTGCTTCCACTCCGTGCAAAATCATATTCATAATGCCAATGATGTAAGCCAATGATTTTTTCTCTTTACCGTAAAAAGTTTTTTTCTGTAATGTTGTTACATCAGTAGTGGTAAGTTTTTTACTATGCTTTAAATATTCAAAAGATTCTACCAAGAAACCTGCTGAACCAACTGCGCCATCATAAATTTTATTTCCTATTTCAGGAGCTACCACTTTTACAATGGTTTTAATTAAAGGTCGTGGTGTATAATATTCGCCACCATTGCGACCTGCATTGCCCATGTTTTTTATTTTATCCTCATACAAGTGGCTCATTTCGTGCTTCTCCGCGTGGGTTCTAAAACGCAATTCATCAATGCGGTTTATTACTTCTCTTAAATTGTAACCGCTTTGTATGCTGTTTTTCAGTTCGCTAAATATTTCTCCAATTTTATATTCAATAGTATCTGCACTTTCAGCATCAGTTTTAAATTTTTTTAAGTATGGAAATAGTTTGCTATCAACAAAGAGTAATAAATCATCACCGCTAAGCGCATTATGATCAATTTTTCCATTGTCAAGTTTAGGCGCAGCCCAATTGCTCCATTGATATTCTTTGTCAATAATATTTGTATATGATTTACCAGTTAATTCAGCAGCAGTTGCTTTATCCTTTTCTAAATCATCAAGATATTTAAGAAACAACACCCAGGAAGTTTGCTCTACATAATCCAATTCGCTACCACAACCGGCATCTTTATGTAATATGTCATCTATGTTTTTAAAGGTTTGTTCAAACATGTTGGTTTTGTTTTTAGTCAGTTTTCAAAGTTAAGATTTCCTGTCTAAGCAGGTGATCCACTTTTTTATGTTCTCTTTTCAATAGAGTTCTTGTTGAAAAATAAAACTTTATAATTTTCTAAAACTCTGTGTAGTAAAATCATAAAATATAAATACATTCCTCGCAGGGGTTTATATGGCTGCTGTAAAGTAATAAAATGTGAACTCTGCGGAAATATAAATTATTTAATTGGGCAAAAAGATTAGTTGGATTGATTAAGCACAACTTGTAATTAGGTTAATAAAAATCATTTCTTAATAGCCACCCTATTGTAACTATGCCTGCTTTATTGGTAAAAACAGTATACACAAAATCATTATTGATTTCCAAAGCTTGTATTTTATCTCCTTCTATTAAATAGGCTTTCCTTTTAGTTGTATAATCCGGGGAGTTATAAAAATATGCTTGTTTACTTTTTACTATTAGTTGGTCGTTATTCCGAATTGAATTTTGTTCAGTATTTAATTTCTTAATTATTGGTGGACTTTTTATTGATTGATTTTGTTTATGATTATTACTTTCGGCTACTTTTATTGATTGTATTTTATTTGTAGTGCTGTTAAAGTTATTATTGCCTAGATTCAATTGTAGAAAAATGATTAATGCCGTAGTAGTTGCTATTGAAGGAATAATTATTAGATCATTTTTATTGAAATTTGCATGTGTTATAAATGCTGAATCAGAATGTTCAAAATAATATTTTATTAAGAAATAAACACTTAGCATTCCTGCAATTACATTTACATAAAATATTAGAGGTATAAAATCATGCAGAAATTTTACATTGTTGACTAAGGTCTGGGTTAACCATCCATTATTATAATCAAAAAATAAATAAATCAAACTTAATAATGAAACAAATAAAGTTGGAGTTTTGTATCTTTTAAAAGTTAAGCTTAATATTAATAAAATTATTGTGGAATTTATTAAAATTAAGGGCAACATAACTTTAAATATTAGCCAAATAATTAATGCTAAAATTAAAATAAATCCAATTATGGCCCCAATTAATTCGGATGCTGATTTTGACCTTTGTGGTAGCTTTTTTTGATGTTCAATTTTAGTTTGATTTTCTAATTCTATTTGTTTTAAGCGTTTCTCTATTTCTCTATTTTCTCTCTTTCTCTCATCGAATTTTTCATTTGATTCTTTTAAGGCATTAAAAGCTTTTTGTTGAGCTTCTTGTTTGGTCCATCCACGTCGAGTCTCTCTTAATTCTGTTATTGTATCAGTTATTGTGCAAAACCATTCAGTCTTTCTTTCCCCTAGCACTTTATTGATAATTGGAGCAGCCCCCAATGTCATGATTGTTTCAATTAAATCTGAGTCATCATTTGAAAATTCAATTATATACCTATTAGACATATAAGTTTTTTTTAAAACTAATGATTTTTTCCTGACTTCGACACGGGGTTACTCTAATTTACACAGGAATAAATTGTAATCGCCATTTATTAATCAGAAAGTAGGTTTTTGTATTCTATGACTTGACGATCTTGTGTGATTGATTGGACTTGATTTCCCTATCGGCGGGTGTCCGCACCCACCGAGTTAAGTGATAGGTTTCTGTTGGTGAGGACACCAACCGATAGGGAAATATATTAATCTCAATAGCCAACTATCAATCACCTTTCCCTTTCATACTCATTAACGTTTTATCCTTTCTTATTATAGCAGTAAATACCTGTTTTTCATATTCATATAAAAGCTCATAAGCCTCAAAGTTTTTTTGTTTATATGCCATTTCCATTTGAATGCGAAATAAAATAAGATGCTTGCTTAGTTTTTTATCATCCATTAATAGCATTTGTTCAATGTAATGTTCTGCATTGTTAATTGCATCTTCAAGTTTGATCTTAGTATTTGATTTCATATTCCTTCTATTATTTTAATTTCTTCTTCTGTCAATTCATAAAGCTGATACATTATTGTATTTATCTTTTCTTCACAGTAATCTATTTTGCTTTGAATTGAATTGAGTTTGGTTTCGAGTTTTATTACTTCCCGATAGGATTCTGCATACCCTTCAGAATTATCTACGTCCCAACCAAGTGCTTTGAAAAACGGATCAATAAAATCCCGACGAGTAAGTGTTTCGTTATAATCTGAATTAGTATAAGAAGAATGCTGCTCGGTAAATCGCTGAACCAAATCTTCAATTATTGAATATGCTTTTTCTTTAGATATCTGCATCACAAGGATAATTTGTAAAAAATAAAATTACCATTTGTTATCCTTTATGTTTTCAACAGGATGTGGATGTTATACGTTGTAGCATTTCTAGCCCCGATAGGAACGAAAAGCCCACAGCCCATTTTTCTTGGGCGAGGACTTGTAGTGAATAGCGGGAAATTGCTCCTTAAATCTTTTATTTATCTCACCCAATTACCCCAACCCTGCTAACACAAGTGGCTTTACTTTTTTGCCGATGAGTTCTATGGATTGCATGAGTTGAGAGTGGGAGAGGCCGGCATTGTCCATTTGGAATGTGAAGCGGGAAATGCCACCGAGTGCTTTGCTGTGTCGCAATATTTTTTCTGCTACTTCTTCTGCGTTGCCTACTACTAATGCGCCGAGTGGATTTGTCTGATTGTCGAAATGCGGACGGGTTACGGGTGGCCAGCCTCTTTCTTTGCCGATGCGGGTAAATGTTTCTGCATAGCCGGGATAATAATTGTTGCGGGCAGTTTCGGCATCGGCGCCTACATAGCCTAATGAATGTAAACCTACTTTCAGGGTATTGCTTGCATGTCCGGCTTTTTCGGCGGCTTCATAATACATGTCTATTAATGGACGAAAGCGATGTGTGTTGCCGCCGATAATGGCTACCATTAATGGCATGCCCAACTCGCCTGCTCTGGAAAAAGAGGAGGGTGTGCCACCAACGCCTAACCAAATGGGCAATTGTGCTTGAATTGGCCGGGGATAGATTGCCTGATTATGTAATGCCGGACGGAAGCGACCTTTCCATGTGATTGTTTCTTTATCCCGAATGGCGAGCAGCAGTTCTAATTTCTCGGTGAAGAGCTCGTCGTAATCATTCAGGTCGTAACCAAACAGCGGAAAGGATTCGATAAAAGAACCACGACCTACCACCATTTCGGCACGACCGTTAGAGATAAGATCGAGGGTGGCATAGTTCTGAAATGCCCGCACGGGATCGGCGGCACTTAATACGGTTACTGCACTTGTAAGTGTGATGCGTTTTGTTTTTGAAGCGGCTGCGGCAAGTATCATGTAGGGTGCGGAGTCAAGAAATTCTTTGCGGTAATGTTCGCCGATTCCGAATACATCCAATCCCATTTGATCGGCGTATTCCATGCGCTCTAATAATTCAGCCATTGCTTTTGCATTGTCTGATTTTCCGTTTCCTGAATCTGGAACGCCTGCGAAACTATCTATGCCTATTTCCATTTTTTAGTATTGAGTATCGGGTATCTGGTATTGGGTGGTGAATTGTGAATTGTGAATAGTGAATTGTGAGTAGTGAGTGGTGAATAGTGAGTAAAATTTCTGAACTATGATTTGTTTAATTGTTTGAGGACTATGATTAAAAAAAGTACCGGGTAAAAAAATCATAGTATTCATGTAATCATTTTAATCAAAGTTCAGACTACTATTTACCTTCCAGCTTTGCCTTTAAATTCTCCAAGCTTTTGGCAATATCTTTTCCAAGCATTTTTGCAATTAGGCCTTTGAATAAACTCATTGGAAATTTAGTAGGACCACGAAAATCCCAGGATACTTTTGTTTGATTTTCTGAAACTGATTCAATAATAAATTTTGATTGTGCAGTGTTTTTCATTGGTCGTTCAAAACGGAGTTCGTATTCTATTTTTCTCCGGGTGTAATCGCTTTTATTTCTTGCGCACCGGCACCTACATTTTTGTCTTTACTATCCCATGTATAAATATATCCAACAGTGCCATCAGTACCTTGTTCGGTGGTTTTCTGGTTGGGATCTTTCATATTCCAGACACTGAATTGGTTTTGATTTTTTATAAATTTTAAAAAATCAAATACTTCTGATTTTGGAGTATTAATGATTATAGATTTTTCGATGTGCATGTCTTTTGCCATGATAGAGTTTTTAAAAAGTGATAAAGAGCGATTTGAAAAGCAAACCGCAATTCAATATTACGGGATTACTTTAAATTATTTTCAATAAACTCCTTACAATATTCTTTTATCTGTTCTCTCACTTTTCTAAATTCGGCTTTTACTTCATCTTCTGTTCCAATTGCTTTAGCAGGGTCGGGAAAGTTATGATGAAATTTTGTTGCAGAAGTAGGGAAGTAGGGACATTTTTCTTTTGCATTATCGCAAACAGTTATTACAAAATCAAATGGGATAGATGCATATTCATCTACATGGTTTGAAGTATGATTACTGATATCTATTTCATCTTCAAGCATAGTTGCAATTGCTTTTGGATTTACGCCATGTGTTTCAATTCCCGCACTATAAATAACAGCTTTATCTTTTGCAAAAAATCGTAAGTACCCTTCCGCAATTTGACTTCTGCAACTGTTGCCTGTGCATAGTACTAATATGTTTTTTGGAATCATAATTTAGAATAAAACAAGAATACTATTGTTTTAAAAATTAACTGCAACAACCCGGCTCACAACATGCCTTTGGTTTTTCGGCGTAAACAGTTATGCTGAATATACCGGTGTTGCCATTGCGATATTCACTTAATTCTTTTTCGTTTAAATAATTTTTCAATATATCGTCGGGCACATGAATAGACTTTTCTTTTTGAATAGTGATATTGGTGAAACCATTCGCTTTTATCATTTCTAAATATTCCTCTTTCTGAATGGCACCTGCCACACAACCTGCATACATCTCAGCATCTTTTTGCAATTTATCAGGAAGCTGACCTACAAGAACCACATCAGAAATACTAAAATGTCCACCGGCTTTTAATACTCTGAAAATATCTTTAATCACATTGTTTTTATCGGGCACAAGATTCAACACACAATTACTTACTATCACATCAGCAACATTTGCAGTAACCGGCATTTTTTCAATATCACCCTGACGGAATTCTACATTATTAAAACCTAATTTCTCTGCATTTGCTCTTGCTTTATCTATCATGGCAGGAGTGAAATCAATACCAATTACTTTTCCTGATTCACCGGTTTCATTTCTTGCAATAAAACAATCATTACCTGCGCCACTTCCTAAATCAATTACAGTATCACCTGCTTTTATTTTAGCAAATTGAGTGGGTAATCCACAACCTAAACCAAGATCTGCATCGGGATTATAGCCTTCTAATGTTGTATAATCTTCACTCATAATATTATACACTTCATCAGAGCAGCCACCTGCGCCGCAGCAAGAAGATTGATTTGTTTCTTTATCCTGTAATGCGATTTCGCTGTATTTCTGTTTTACTAATTCTTTTAATTCTTCTGCATTTTTCATAATGATATTTTTTATTTTTTTAACAACAATTATTTTTTTTATCAGTGAGTTTGTTGGAGATATTTGTAAAATAACTTTCTATTTTTTCAATCGCTTTTTCGTCAATACAATAACAAATCGCATTGCCTTCAATACTGCCTTTAATTAATCCAGCGGATTTCAATTCCTTCAGATGTTGAGAAACTGTAGGCTGGGCGAGGGGCAATACATTTACAATATCGCCGCAGATACAAGTATCCACTTTCATTAAATATTCTACAATAGCTACCCTCGCCGGATGACCTAATGCTTTGGCAAGTTTCGCAATAGCATTTTGCTTAGCTGTGAAATGTTCTGTTTTTGATGCTCCCATACTCTTATCAATATAATATTGCAATATTACGATGAAGATTATTTAAACTCCAAATTATTTAACATTTTTTTTTTCTTCCTCCTCACTTAAAAATTTTACCTACCGAAGGAAGGGAGAGTGATAAATTATCTTTCTTTTGAAGATTTAGGTCAAATTGATATTTATTAGTTTTTATTATAGTTTGACCATCTCCTTACTCTCCCCATCCTTCGGCAGGCAAGCTTAAAGGGGAGAGCGATAAACTCTCCTAATCTTGATGTTTTTCCATCCTATTGATATTTATTAATTTTTATTATCGAATGAAGGGTAGCTCATTATTTAAATAAGAGTTTGATAGAACAACTTCTTAAACGTCTTCCCTTTGCCTTTTCCCCTCCCTTAAAAGGGGAGGGAAATAAATTCTTCTTTTGAAGATTTCATTCAAATTGATTTTATTAATTTTTATTTAGGTTAGATCGAAAGCAATTGAAAATACTACTTGTTTGAGAGAATCACTGCACAAACGTCTTCCCCTGCCTTCAGCGGGTAAACTTTTAAGCTTGCCTGCCGGAGGAAGGGGAAGATAAGAGATGGGTCAAAAACTTAATTAATAGAAAAATATTTTTTATGTTTTTCTTCAACAATTATTTAATCCAACGTTTGCACTCCACCACCATTCACAAACAACACCTGACCGCTTACCCAATTAGAAATGGGTGAAGCAAAATACAACACAGCACCTGCAATATCTTCGGGTTTTCCCAATCGTTGTAATGGTGTATGTGCCAACATTTTCTTTTCTATTTCAGGAGTTAAAACTTTAGCTAAAGCATCGGTATGAATTGCGCCCGGACCAATTGCATTTATTCGGATTACAGGACCAAAATCAAATGCAAGATTTCTTGTCATATGATTTATTGCAGCTTTTGAAGAAGCATAAGCACTAATAGCAGGACTGGAATTTATACTCGCCATAGAAGACATATTAATAATACTTCCATAACCGGATTCCTGCATGTGTGGAGCAACGAGTTGACACATACGCCACATGCTAAACACATTCATCTCAAATACTTTTTTAAATTGATCTACTTTAATTTGTGATGGACTCTCTTTACCTGCACCACCACCCCCAACATTATTTACTAAAATATTTATTTGTCCGAATGCTTTTAAAGTTCCTTCCACTAATTGTACAAGCTCTTCATCTTTGGTTACATCGCAATCAATTGCAATTGCATTGCCGCCTTCTTTTTGTATTTCTTTCACCACCGCATTTGCGGATTCACTATTGTAATCAGACACTACAACGTTAGCTCCATAAGCTGCAAGTAATTTACAACTTGCTTTTCCAATTCCATTTCCACCACCGGTAACGATAGCAGTTTTTCCTGTTAAATCAAATAAAGAAGAAGGTATCATAAACTATTTTTTATGTATTAATTAATTGAATAGAACGTATTCAAATTTGTAAGAAGATGTTTTATTCAATCTTAAATTGAATGCATGACTGCTAAATATTTACTGTTGAGTACGTAATTTATTTTTGCCTTAAATAAATATGCCTGATATTACCTACCCCGGTATCTCTTTCATCAATTTCGAATTTATTTATACCTTTTATTAATGGCAACAATTTGGAATAGCCGTAATTTCTCGGATCAAAATCGGGTTTCTTTTTAATGATAAAATTTCCTAAGCTGCCTAAAAAAGTCCAGCCACTTTCGTCTGCCAAATCATTTACACTATCTGTGATGAGCTGTATTGTTTTCGCATCCACTTTACTAATGGGATCGTCATCTCGTTTATGTTTCTTTGAAGAATTGGAAACGCCATTTGTTGCCTTGGTTTTGGCTTTTAAAATTTCAAGATAAATAAATTTATCACAAGCAGAAATAAAAGGTTGCGGTGTTTTCTTTTCGCCAAATCCTATTACAATCATTCCTGCTTCTCTGAGTCTTGTCGCCAATCTTGTAAAATCACTATCGCTGGAAACAATGCAAAAGCCATTAACTTTTTCAGAATATAAAATATCCATTGCATCAATTATCAATGCGCTGTCACTGGAGTTTTTTCCTGATGTATAGCTGTATTGTTGAATAGGTGTAATTGCATTTTCTAAAAGAATATTTTTCCAACCGGAAACGGTGGGTTTTGTCCAATCGGCATAAATACGTTTAATGGTTGGTGTACCATTCTTAGAAATTTCTTCCATCATTTCTTTCACAATTGAATAAGGCACATTGTCGGCGTCTATTAATACTGCAAGTTTATCGTCGGTCATAATTTTGTTTTTAGTTTTTAATGATGCTTGTTATAAATACTTCAATGGTATTCTTACAAAGAACAAATTTAAATGTAAGCATTTGGAACTGGAAATCTTTGAATTGAATAAATGGTGGTAAGAATATTCTTAGAAGGATTATATCTAAGCAAAATATTCTATTTTTTTTTACTTAAAAAATAATGCTTTATTAAATTATTATCTTCAATTATGATATCTGGAAATACAAATTCCTTAGCAGATATGAAGTCTAGAAATTTAAAGGTTTAAAAAAAAACGCCTGCTTCATGTTACCATCAAGCAAGCACTCATCAAAAAAATAAGGACTTTACAACTTACTTTTTAAACTTATCGGGGAAGGCTGCAATAATGCCATTACTAAGTGCATCTGCCAGCATCATCATGTGGTGTTCAGCTTCACCATAGGCATTTATACCACTTGTAAAATCATCATGCTGAATTGAAGTTGCATACACCAATGTTTGATCAATGTGTGTCTTCAACATATCCCGTACAAAATCTTTAGGCCAATATTTATTTGCATTCGCTAAGAAGTCACCGATAGATGCCGCATTTGCATAAGATTTTTCTATCGCAACTTTTAGTTTATCCTGATCGCCATGCTTTGCGGCTGTCATTACTTCTACAACAGATATAATATGTTCCTGAAGCAACTTCGTTAATGCATCACCTGCGGCGTCGCCATAGTAAGGTTTAATCGCATTGCCAATATCAACTTGGTTTTGAAGTAATCGAGCCGCAGTAGCATCATAATTTCTTGTTGTTGTAAAAAATGCGGTTACCGCAGCATAAGTCCATTCCATGTGTTGCGACCAAAGAAACCGCATGTCTGTTCTTAATTTTAATGTACTGGCATTGTAAGTATTTTCAGCATTTGCAACAGTGCTTTTTGTGGCAGTGGATTGTGCTTGTGAAAATGCTATTGATGAAAACAGGCTTATAAAAGCAAGTAGCATTATAGCCTTTTGTTTAAAATTTTTACTCATAATATTTTTTGTTTATTGTTTAATAATTCAATACAAAAATTAGAGGCAATGAGATGTGAAATGGTTACAGGAGAATGGAGAATAGTGAGTGGTGAAAAATAATTTGCAATAAGCTATAAGCAAAAGGCAATTGTAAATTATAAATGATGAATGAAAAAATCAGCGATGAGTTTTTTATAGTGAATAGTGAGTGGTGAAAAATAATTTGCAATAAGCAATAAGCAAAAGGCAATTGTAAATTATAAATGAAAAAATGAGTGATGAGTTTTTTATAGCGAATTGTAAGTGGTGAGTGGTGAAAAATAATTTGCAATAAGCAATAAGCAAAAGGCAATTGTAAATTATAAATGAAAAAATGAGTGATGAGTTTTTTATAGTGAATAGTGAGTGGTGAGTGGTGAAAAATAATTTGCAATAAGCAATAAGCAAAAGGCAATTGTAAATTATAAATGAAAAAGAGGGAGTTTTTTTAGTGAATAGTGAGTGGTGAAAAATAATTTGCAATAAGCAAAAGGCAATTGTAAATTGTAAATTGTAAATTATAAATGAAAAAATCACTGATGAGTTTTTTTCA
The DNA here is from genome assembly GCA_016715425.1 of Bacteroidota bacterium. NCBI lineage: Bacteria > Pseudomonadati > Bacteroidota > Bacteroidota bacterium. Next base: position 1,179,009 of record JADKAC010000005.1, on the reverse strand, counting down.
ACCCGAAACTTGAAACCTGAAACTTTTTTAGCCAACTGCAAATAGCCAACTGCCAATAGCTAAAAGCCAATAGCAAACAGCCAATAGCCATCTTAAACTTGAAACTTTTTCGTCAATGTCAAAAGTCAATGGTCTAAGTTTTTTTCATTGTCCACTGTCAATTTATTAATTAAAAGTAACCCACAATATTGTAATCAACTGGCCGATTAATCCGAATAATAATCCGGTAAGCCGAAGATCTTTTTGCTGAATAAAACCAGTGCCGTAAATAATTGCATTGGATGGACTGGATGCTAATAATAATAATGCAGTGGATGAGGAGAGTGCAACAATAAGTGCTACTTCTAATTTAAATGCGACAAGTATTGACATACAAATAGGAACCATTAATGTACTTGTGGTTGAGTTAGTCATAACTGTTGCGAGAAGCATTGCCATAAAACCAAAAAGATACAATAGAAATGTACTGTTTAATTGCAAATTAGAAAGCATCTGCGCATAATGATTTAATAATCCTGTATTTTCAAGTGCAAGGCCAAGTGATAATCCTCCGGCAACTAAAAATAATGTGTCCCATCCCATACCTTGAATATCTTTTCCATTAAGTACTCCCGTGAGTGTAAATACTACAAGTGGAACAGCACAAACCGATGCTGCAGTTAATCCGTGAATAGAAGAGGTTAACCATAAGCCAACAGTAATAATTATAACAACAATTACTATTCTGCGATAAAGCAGTGATGTTTTTATATCGTCGCTTTTTTCTTCAATCAAACTATTAATTGAAACGGGATCAGTGTTTTTTAAATACTTAATAATAAGTGCGATGCAACAAATAATAGTGAGAACTAATGCAAGGGGTAAACCATAAATTATCCAACCCAAAAAATCAATTTCAATTCCTGCATTTCGTAACACTCCTGCTGTAATTGCATTTGCGGGGGTGCCTATAATTGTTGCCATACCGCCAGCAGTGGAAGCAACAGGAATACCTAATACTATAGCTTTGGCAACATTTGAATTTTTACCTAATGAAAGTATTAAAGGCATCACGGCTGCAAGTACCATTGAAGTGGTAGCTGTATTTGAAATCAACATAGAAGACAACATGGTAACTGCCATTAATGCGATTAAAATATTGCGTGGATTAGTGCCTGCAATTTTAAGTGTGGTTGTAATAAGTGATTGATCCAATTTTGTTTTTGCCATTGCTTTGGCAAGAAAAAAACCACCGAGTAGCAACCATATAATATGATCGGAAAATGTTTGTGCATACTGTTCAATATTTTCCGGCGCTGAATTAATATGTGGGTTACCTAATGCGAAAACTAAGTATGCAATTATGAATAAGCTAACTGCAAAAGCGGGTATTGCTTCCGTTGCCCAAAGGCCGATAGAAAAAAACAGGAGGAAGATAACATAGGTTTGAGAATCAGTAAAGCCGGGTTCTTTTAATAGAAGTGTAATTACAATTGCAATTACAAATGAGAGAATGAAATTAATAATTGATTTGCGCATTTACCGGGAGTGGTTTAGTGGTTATTCTTTTTAGGTTTAATGCATGAAAGGTATGCGTTTTTATTCTAATTCTCTTTCCAATTCTGCATTCTTTTAAAATGCTTTCCTATAAAAATTAATAATAACATTAAGCAAACGGATGCACAGAAAATAATCACAGTATTGATGCCGGCTTGCCGTGTACCAATCTCTGAGATATTTAAAAAAGGGTAGGGGTAATAATTGGAATAATAACCTCTTGTAAATACGAAAATCAAATATGCTATTGGATAAATTATCCAAGCAAGAACTTGTTTGTAGTTATAATCAGATTTGTTTGAATAAAGAATCAAATACACTAAAAAGTATAATGGAATTATGGTGTGCAATAATTCATTTACTATTAATTGTAATCCTGTGGGAGCCCAAATTTTTCTTAACGCTATTTGATACACAATTCCAACAATTAGAATAAAAGTAGTGATGGCAGTTAATGCACCATTTCTACTAAATAGATTATTTGAAAGTTTAAAAACTTTTGTAGAAAAGTAAAGTGCGACAAGTGTATTTGTTAGTATAGTAAAGAAACTTATAAAGCGGATTACAGTTTCTGCAATGTCTGCTTGTCTGTTTTGAATCATTAAAATCAATTGAGCTATAACAGCTAACCAGGTTATTATAAAACCAATTATTTCAAATTTTTTCTTCATATGATTTTACTTTTAGTGATTGCTAACAAGCGTAAATTCAAATCTAAATTAAATGGTATTGGGTATAGAGTAATTGTCTGAACTATGATTAATTTGATTAAAGGATTGGTATGATTACTCCAACCATCGAAGGGGATTGTGATTTATTTATTTTTTTATTGGAGGGAAGTACCCTGCGAGAACTAAAGACATCTTCTCACATCTTTAAGACATCTCCCAGACTTTAAAGTATATCTTCCGAAGGCGAAACGACATGCTCCAATCACGAAAAGACATGTTCCGATGATGAAACGACATCTTTTAATGTGTGGACGACATGGTTTTTACGATGTAGGATGTTTTTTTTAGCCCACCCGATAATTATCGGGATAGTGGAAAGCTAGCACCCCGTTTTTAGTATTGAATTTTTAGCCCCGATAGTAGTGGAAAGCCCGCAGCCCGTTTTTCACGGGCGAGGACTTGGAACGAATAGCAGGAAATAGCTCCTAATTATTTTTTCTTCCCCCTACACCTGCATCACACCCGTACTAAATGGTTTTATATCCGGGTTTTGATTGGCGGCTTCTATGCCCAGAGAAATCCAGTTTCTGGTTTGGATGGGGTCAATTATGGCATCTACCCAAAGGCGGGCTGCGGCATAGTAGGGAGTCATTTGTGTATTATAGCGGTCGGTAATTTCTTTGAGCATAGCGGCTTCATCTTCGGCACTTAATTCTTTGCCTTTTGCTTTGAGGGATGATACCTGAATTTGCATTAATGTGCTTGCTGCCTGAGCGCCACCCATTACGGCAATTTTTGCATTGGGCCAGGCAACTATTAATCGGGGATCGTAGGCTTTGCCGCACATGGCATAATTGCCTGCACCATAACTATTGCCGACGATAATTGTGAATTTTGGTACTACGGAATTGGAAACGGCATTCACCATTTTAGCTCCGTCTTTTATAATGCCGCCATGTTCTGATTTGGTGCCTACCATAAAACCGGTTACATCTTGTAAAAACACAAGGGGTATTTTTTTCTGATTGCAATTCATAATAAATCGAGCGGCTTTATCGGCACTGTCGCTATAGATAACTCCGCCCAATTGCATCTCACCTTTTTTATTTTTTACTGTCTTGCGTTGGTTGGCTACAATGCCGACTGCCCAGCCATCAACCCGACCATAACCACAGATAATTGTTTTACCATATCCAGCTTTATATTCTTCGAAATTGCTATCGTCAACTAATCGCTGAATAAGAAAATGAGTGTCATAAGGTTTGGAAGCTTCGGTGGGAGTGTTGCCATAAATTTCTTCGGGATTTAATTTAGGTTCTGCGGGTTTAATTCTATCAAAACCGGCCTGTGGTTTTGCACCGAGTTTATTCATTATCTCACGAATCTTTTTAATACAATCTGCATCATCTTCTGCGGCATAATCGCAAATGCCGGAAAGTTCTGTAGTGGTTAATGCGCCACCGAGAGTTTCTGCATCCACATCTTCACCAATAGCAGCTTTCACTAAGTAAGGACCTGCAAGAAAAATACTGCCTGTGTTTTTTACAATCAATGCCTCATCACTCATAATAGGTAAGTAAGCACCACCTGCAACACAACTACCCATGATGGCGGCAATTTGTGTAATGCCCATACTGCTCATAATTGCATTGTTGCGAAATATGCGACCGAAGTTTTCTTTGTCGGGAAAAATTTCATCTTGCATCGGCAGAAAAACACCGGCACTATCCACGAGATAAATAATGGGTAAATGATTTTCCATTGCAATTTCCTGGGCACGCAAATTTTTCTTTCCGGTAATTGGAAACCATGCACCTGCTTTTACAGTAGCATCGTTTGCAACAATTACACATAATCGTTTTTCAACATAACCAATTACAACTACAACTCCGGCAGCAGGACAACCACCATGTTCTTCGTGCATTTCATATCCGGCGAAGGAACCAATTTCGATGCGTTGTGCATCTTTATCCAACAATAAATCTATGCGTTCTCTTGCTGTTAATTTTCCTTGTGCATGTAATTTCTCAATGCGTTTTTTTCCGCCGCCTTCTTCAATTTTATTTTGACGCTGCTGCATTTTAGAAACCAATAATTTCAATGCATCTTCATTTTTATTAAATTCTAAATTCATGTTTTTACTGTAAATGATTTTTGCAAAAATAGAAGAACACAAGACAATGCTATATTAATTATAGAATAGACTGGATAAATCGCCTTTGGTTTTTTACCTTTGCTGCGGGCAAGTCTTATACGACCAGCTCCTGCTGAATCCCCCAGGTCCTGACGGAAGCAAGGGTAGGTGGTTGTAGCGGTGCGATGTAAGTAACTTGCCCTTTTTTTATTTTTCTTGAAACAACTTTTTAAGCTGTTTTTTCTTCAACACATAAACAACTAATATTTACATTATGAAATTTTTTATTGATACAGCAGATCTGAATGAAATAAAAGAAGCAGAAGCTTTAGGAATTTTAGATGGTGTAACAACTAATCCATCGCTGATGGCAAAAGTGGGAATTACGGGTAAAGAAAATATTATGAATCACTATAAAGCTATTTGCGAAATAGTGGATGGTGATATTAGTGCGGAAGTAATTTCAACGGATTTTGATGGTATGGTTGCAGAGGCAAAAGTGCTGAGTGCTTTGCATGAAAATATTGTGGTGAAAATTCCAATGATTAAAGAAGGAGTGAAGGCATTGAAATGGTGTACTGATAATAATATTCGCACCAATTGTACTTTGGTTTTCTCCGCAGGGCAGGCATTACTTGCCGCTAAAGCAGGCGCTACTTATTTATCACCTTTCATCGGCAGGATAGATGATATAAACTGGGATGGTATAAAACTGATAGATCAGATAGTGACGATTTATAATATTTATGGTTACGATACAGAAGTATTGGCAGCATCTATTCGCAATCCATTACATATTGTTCGCTGCGCAGAAGTAGGAGCAGATGTAGTTACTTGTCCCTTGAGTTCTATCATGGGATTATTTAAACATCCATTAACTGATATCGGGTTGGCGCAGTTTCTTGCTGATCATGAGAAGGCGAATAAGTAATAGTGAATAGTGAGTGGTGAGTAGTGAGTGAAAAAATTTACCGCAAAGAACGCTAAGAATAAAATACGCAAAGGACGCAAAGCGATTAAATAAAAATCTCTCCAAGGTTGGCGTCCTCGCCAATCCTTCGCAAAAAAACTTTACACAGAGAATCCCCCCTCTCTTCCAAAGAGAGGGGCAGGGGGGAGTTGGAAGAGCTGAAAATTACACGGAGAACACTGAGAAAAAGTGAAAAGTGAATGGTGAGTGGTGAGTGGTGAGTGAAAAAATTTACCGCAAAGAACGCTAAAAAAAAAATCGCAAAGGACACAAAGCATTAAAATAAAAGCTTTCTCCATGGTTAGCGTCCTCGCCAAACCTTCGCAAAAAAATAAACTGAAAAATTACACAGAGAATCCCCCCTCTCTTCCAAAGAGAGGGGCAGGGGTGAGTTGGAAGAGCTGAAAATTACACGGAGATTCTGGGATAAAAACCAAAAAATTAACTGCATAAATTCATAGATTAAATTCAACTGAAAACTTATTTTTTTTTATTTCTATGTATCTATGTGGTTAAAAGAATAAATCCCAAAAATATTTCCTTGATCGGTTGGCCGCCAACCTTGGAGATAAAATCAAAGAATTAGATTACTTCGCTTTCGCTTTAGCCTTTGCTTTAGCCAATAGCCCATTTTAATTCCAATTTATAACCCTACATAACTTTCTTCAATCATAAAATCAACCAGACTTTTCATGTCGCTGTTGTTGGCGAAATAATGTTCTAACTGACGGTCGGCACCTGTTCCATTTTCTAATATCCAGGAAATTTTGTTGAGGTGTTCTCGTGTTCCAAGATCATCGGCAACATCATCCACTAAATCCAACATTTCATTAATTAAATCTTTGGTAGAAGCTTCTTGTTGTTTCCCGAAGTCAATGAGTTTAGAACTGATTCCGAAACGTGCTGCTCTCCATTTATTTTCATTAATCAACGCTTTATCATAACGTCTCCAACCGATATTGCTCTTCATCAGTTTATACATTTTTACAGTAAGTGATTGCATTAAAGCGGCAAGTGCAAGCGTTTCTTCGGTGCGCATTGTAACATCGCAAATACGGAATTCGATTGTGTTAAAGTATGGATGTACACGCAAGTCCCACCAGATTTTTTTACCGTTGTCAATACAATTTGTTTTTACAAGCATTGCAACAAAACTATCGAAGTGGCTGGCATCATTAAACTCATCCGGCAAACCTGTTCTCGGAAATTTATCAAACACTTTTGTGCGAAAAGACTTAAATCCTGTATTGCGTCCTTCCCAAAAGGGAGAGTTGGTAGAGAGCGCAAATATATGTGGCAGAAAATAGCGCAATGAATTCATCATATACACTGCTACATCTCTGGAAGGCATACCAATGTGTACATGCAAACCAAAAATGAGATTACTGCGAGCAGCATCCTGCATTTCGTTTACAATTTCTTCATAGCGTGGATGGTTTGTAATCAATTGATCCTCCCAGTGTGCAAAGGGATGTGTTCCTGTTGCGGCAATGCGCAAACCATCTTGTGCGGCGTAGTCAGCAACCATTCTGCGCAAGCGAAACATTTCATCCTGTGCTTCCGACATATTTTTGCAAATCTTTGAAGCAACTTCAACAACACTCTGATGCATTTCTGCTTTTATCTGATCGCCGGAAGTTGCGCCCATCTCAATAATATTATGCTTGCGCTTAGCTAAATCATGAGTCTCAGGATCTATAATTTGAAATTCTTCTTCAATACCAATTGAAAAAGGTGAGTAGTCAATCATACTTAGGAATTAGTTTTTGATGGATTAAGAATTGGTTGAGATTCGGATTTATGCGCAATGCCATTAATAGAATTTTTCATAAATGTGCCCCATGTAAGATTTACAACACCGGGTTTATGTGCCAATGCTTTTTCAATTGCCATATTCGCAGCATTCTCAATTATCCAATCAAAATTCTCTTCACCAATAGAAGCTTTTTCTGCATCAGGAGCAGGGTTGCAAAAATCTATTGCATAAGGCACTCCATCACGCACTGCCCACTCCACTGTATTGAAATCATAACCTAATGCTTGATTGAGAACAATGGTATATAGCCTTACAGTTTCAAGAAGTTGTGCAGATGCTTTTGGTCCGTTCCAGGTGTAACGCATGTGCGGTTCATTGCGGGGTTCGTAATACATAATATGTACACGATCACCACCGAGATAGTAGCAACGGAAGTAAAAATCAAAAATAATTTCTTCCTGAAGCATCATGACATCCACACCAGATTCATTATATTTTTCGAAGAACTCTTCAATGTTATTTAATTTGGAAACACCTCTCCAGCCACCACCATCATAAGGTTTCATGTAAGTCGGAAATCCTGTGTAATTGAAAATTGCTTCCCAATCCATAGGATATTTTAAATTGCGGAAAGAAGTTTCTTTGGTATTTGGAGGAAGATCACGAGAAGGAAGTAATACAGATTTAGGAACCGGAATACCAAGTTTAACGGCAAGTGCATTGTTAAAGAATTTTTCATCAGCACTCCACCAAAAAGGATTATTCAACACATGCGTACCACTCATAGCTGCATTTTTTAGATACGCACGATAAAAAGGTGCATCGTGAGAAATGCGATCAAGTATAACATCATAACCGCAATGTTCTGCCTGCATCACTTTATCAATTAATACTTTTTCAGCATGCACGCCTTGTACATTTTTGCTGTTAATTCTATCTACAAATGCAGTAGGGAAAGTGTCTTCCATACCAGTAATAATTCCGATTTTCTTTGGTTCCATTTTATATTCTTTAATTAAATTTTCTCTTTTGTTTTTTCAATATCCAATAAGGAAAGATAGTAAGGAAATTGTTTTCTCCAACAAGGCCAATCGTGTTTTTCTCCGACAGTTACATCTAATGTATGCTGAACATGTTTTAACCCGAGCTGATTCGCCATACTATAATTTGCATCCAGACACATATCAAATTCTGCTGAGCCTAAAAATATCTGCATTTTCCAAAGCCAGGGATCATTTAATTCTGCGATATAATCAGGTGGATTGTTGTAATAGACGTCGTCGTTATAAAATCCATCTAACTGACCTTTAATATCAAACTTTGCAGCCATTGAAAAAATAGCGGCAGTTAAATCAGGATGACGCAATCCAAAATTCATAGCATGATAACCACCAAAACTGCAACCGGCAGCACCAATACGATCGAATCCGGTTTCTTCTTTCATTCTCGGATATAATTCCTCTGCCAGCATTCTGTCGTAGAGCATATGATTCTTCACCTTCTGTTCTGGTGTTGCATCATCATTATACCAACTGTGTTTATCAATGCTATCAGGGCAATATACTTTTACAATTCCCTGCTCAATAAACCAACCGATTGCTTCTAATAATTTGAAATCTTTATTTTCATTTGACATTCCCATAGAAGTAGGAAAAAGCACTATTGGAAAACCTTCTGTTCCGAAAGTCAGCATGTTCATTTCTATACCAAGTATATCTGATTGCCAACTGTGTTTTTGTTCATTGTAGTTACTCAATATATATGTTTTAGTAGCCGGCAAAGTTAAATTAATTTGGATGAACGGTTTTAGAAGTTTCAAGTTTATAAGTTTCAAGTTTCAAGTTCCGGGTTAAAAAAAAATCATTGCGGATTAAAGGGCTATTGGCCGTTAGCAGTTGGCTTTTCGCAAAAAAACACTTACCGTTGTCTTTGACCATTGACAAAAAAAGTTTCGGGTTTAATGTTCCATGTTTATTAAATTCGGTATTCATTTTTTAATCGTTATGCTCTTTAGCTTTCGCCTTTGCCATTAGCCTTCGCTTTTTTCCGATTTCACAATTCCCCAATTCTACAATTCTACATTTCCGATTACACAGTTCCCCGATTCCCCAATTACACATTTCCGATTCTACAATTCTACTACAATTCTACAATTCTACAATTCAACAATTCTACAATTCAACAATTCTACACATTTACACATTCGCTAATCAGCTAACTTTGCAACGCATGGAAGAAATTTGGAAAGCGGAGATTGTGCCGGTAGTGATTAAATCTACTTATCTGAAAAGAGATGTAATGCTCTCCATAATATTACCTCCCGGTTATAAGCAAAAACCCTATCCTGTATTATGGTTAAATGATGGTCAGGATATTCCCTCATTGCAATTGCTTCCCACTCTTGAGAAAATGTATTTGACAAATACAATATTCCCGCATATTGTAATTGGTATTCATGCGAATGAACAACGGCTTCAGGAATACGGTACGCTGGAAATGGCAGATTATAATAAGCGAGGAAACAAAGCGGGTTACTATACGGAGTTTGTAATCAATGAGCTGTTGCCATTTATCCAAGCCAAATATTATGTTTCGAAAGATCCATTAAAAAACTGTGTGGCCGGTTTTTCTTTGGGCGCTTTATCTGCAATTGATATCGCATGGAATAATCCCGAATACTTTTTAAAGGTGGGTGTATTTTCTGGTTCATTGTGGTGGAGAAAACGAGCGTTGAACAGATGGTATAAAGATGATAGAGATCGGATAATACATCAAGTAATTCGCAATTCAGAAAAGCGGGAAGGCATGCGATTTTGGTTTCAGGCAGGCACTAATGATGAACCCGGTGATCGCAATAAAAATGGTGTGATTGATTCTATTGATGATACCATTGATCTGATTAAAGAATTGAAATACAAAGGCTATACAGATCACAATGATATTGAATTTGTGTTGGTTAAAAATGGCGAACATAATCAGGGAACTTGGGGGGAGATGATGCCGCAATTTCTGCAATGGGCATTTCCAAAAGCCAAAGCCGAAGTTTAAACTTTTCTTAAAGTATCTATTTGTTTGAGAATCTCTTCAGATTTTTCTGTCAATAAAGCAAAACCTTTTATATCACCGCTACGCTGGGCGTCACGTGCTTTTTCTAAAATCTTTTGATAATCTTTTTGTAGATTTTTAATCGGGTCTTTTTTAAATAATTGAAACATGATGACCAAACATGTTTATTATGGTTTTGTTTTGAGTTCTACAATTATTCTTCGTTTTTTTCTTGCTTTTGAATTTTAAATCCAGGTGCTTCATAATCCACAGCCAAATAATTTTCAGGAATAGTTGTCATATTTCCATCTCTTACATTGCGATAATGTGGCGACATAATTTCAATTCCTCTTTCATTACATACATCCTGAATTGACTGATGTATTTGAGAATTCGTTAGTGGCAAGTTTGTATCATCCCGGGTATAGGCATTTATCTGATATGCAACATAAAAATCATCGAGACCGGTTTGATATACAAATGGCGGCGGATTTTTTTCTATTGATGGCACCATTAATATCGCATCCGTTAATGCTTCATGCACTTTTCGCCAAGGCACATCATAACCTATCGTTACTGTAGTATGTACAATTAATCCAATGTGTTCACATGCTGAACTGTAATTCAAAATATGTCCGGTTAGCAGATTAGAATTTGGAATAGTAATGTCTTCATTTTTAATTGTGCGAAGTTTTGTAACCAATAAATTTTTTGAAACAACAGTGCCGATGATTTCTCCCACTTTTACTTTTTCATTTATCCTGAATGGACGCATATAAGTAATTACAATCCCCGAAATAATATTGCTGATAGTTGAGGAGGAGCCAAGGGAAATTAATAAACCCAGAAAGACAGATACACCTTGAAACGCAGGAGAATCAGAACCCGGTAAAAAAGGAAATATAATAATGAACATCAAGGCATATAATAAAAACCGAACGATACTGAAAGTTGGTCGGGCCCAATCATGCGGGAAATTCCCAAGCACTATTTTCTTTTCGGTTACTTGAGTAGATAAATATTGTATAAACCGTATAAAAATTCTGAATGCAGTAAAAATTACGATAATCGAAATCAAATTTGGAATAAAATTCACAACCCCTTGATGTATATCTCTTATCGGGCCGATGATCCAACTAATAAGTTGATTGGAAATGTCTTTTGTGTTTGGGAATAAACTAAAAATAAAAAATGAGCCGGTGTATAAAATGGAGATTACTAAAACCCATTTTACAATATTTAAAATTGAATAAGCTACCTCCAACATTTTATGAGCATCCACAATTTCTGTATTGCGATAGCGCAATGGACGGATATATTTTTTTCTGTTTATCAGCAACCAGTTTTTAATGGGTTGTACAAGTTTATTCAGCAACCAGACAATTGTAAATACCAATATGATAAGTCCTGTAACCTGAATGACATTGGCAATAATATGGCGGAGACTTGTTTGTTCTAAATTTGATGTAATGGATTGTATAATAGAATTTCGGGCGGCATTGGCAATTTCCAACTGGGACTCTTCAAATAAGAATCCATCATTTTTTGAAAACACACAAATCAATGTGAGATCATAAGAGATTACAACCAGCCCTAATTCTGTTTCATGCACTTTTAGCAAGGTGCTGTCGAAATCACGAGAATCATAAATCTTGAATAATAATTCAGAGGTGTTTTTAGCCCGAACAGAAGCTTTATTAAATCCGGCGCTGAGATAGAAATAAAAGAGTGTATCCTCAAATAAAACAACAGGATATGGTTTTGCAATTGTTTTTAATTCATCATGCAAATCTTGTCGCCGTTCTTGCAAATTAGTATTGCTTAATTCTAATTGCTTGATACGATTTTTAAAATCAGATATAAGTTTAGTTTCATTCTCATCTAATGTATCTATAGCAGAAGTAAATTCCTTTATCAAGAAATTATTGGCGAACAGATTTTGATCTAATTTATTTAACTCGTCTTCAATAGTTTTGAGTTTTGCCATTTGCACATCCTCCAATAATAAATTTTCATTGGCTGAGATACTATCTGCTTGTGCTATGGATTGTAAACAAAAAAAGAAAGTTAGTAGAATAACCGACAGATAGATTCTAATAGGCATTATGAATAATTTATAGCAAATGTATCCTAAGCACCTCAATAAATGTAAAAAATTGTATTCCTGCTAAACCTTGTAACATTTACTAGTGAACTGACCTGTCTGCATAAAACATTACTTCTAATTTTATCTACTCGCTATCGATCACCTTTTAAATCATTAATTATGGAGAAGCTTTTGATCAGGAACTGCGAATTTATGAACATACCAATCGATTCTTTTTTTAGTAAATGGACTGACGTTTCTTTCTGGAATGCCTGGGACATTAATCTGCGTAGTGCCTGGTTACATGATGCTTTCGACAAAGGCTCTCAGGGGAAAGTGATGTTTGAAGCACACAACCGATGTCCATTCGAAATCAATTGGGTTTCCCCCAATTACGGATATGCATTTCAGATTAAATTGTTTTTGGCAACATTGCATTTTCGCCGATTAGTAGAAGTAACTGAAACCGGCATTTGTGTAATTCATGAACTTCGTTATTCAGGAGTGCCCATGTTTAATAACCGATTGCTAAAAAAGATTGTGCGCAATAATCATCAATCTTTAATCAGATTGAAATGCCTTTTAGAAGAAGAACACTTCCGCAATAAAATTTCTTATATCGGTAATACAATTACTGCAAAGGCATCTTGAATTTTCTAAACATAAAGGTATTGTGTAAAAGCACAAGCCTTTATTTACTTTTATTCCTCAGATGAAGTTTCGGAAATTTATTGTTGTAAAGCGTTTACATGTAAGCGGGATGACTCTGTTCCCATTTGTATTGATGAAGCATAAAGGTTTAATTACCGATGCTGCATTTGTAAATCATGAACGCATTCATTTAAGACAACAAGCTGAATTATTGATATTGCCTTTTTACTTGTTGTATCTGCTCTTTTATTTTTTCAACCTGATTAAATATAAAAATCACCATAAAGCCTACCGCAATATTATTTTTGAAAGAGAAGCATATAGCGAGGAAAATAATTTAAAATATCTCAATCAAAGAAAATGGTGGAGTTGGGTAAATTATTAAGAAACAGTGGAATATAAATCTTTCACAAATTCCTGTTAATCGGTAAATATTTTCAAAGACTATTTAATCACACCCTTTTTCCCTGTTATAGAAATCGTGGATATGTGGGAAAACACAGTTTTCATTTTTACTATTTTAGCACCCGTTTTAAAAGAAAGAATATATGTTACACAGTCAAAATTGGCAATTACCTTACGAGCCAAAATCTGAATACAATAAAAAAGTAGCCTACTTCAGTATGGAGTTCGCTATTAATCAAGCCTTAAAAATCTACAGTGGTGGTTTAGGATTTTTAGCAGGTTCGCACATGCGCAGTGCTTACGATTTGAAACAAAATATAATTGGCATTGGAATATTATGGAGATATGGTTATTACGATCAGATTCGTGATGACCTCGGATTTATGAAAGCGCAATTTCAAAAAAAGCTCTATACTTTTTTGAAAGAAACGGATATCAATTTTACCATGATGATTGATAATGAAGAGGTGCACATTAAAACCTATTACTTAGCTCCTGAAATTTTTGGTTCTGCTCCTTTATTTTTAATGAGTACCGACTTTCCGGAAAACTCCGATAAAATGCGTGAATACACACATCGCTTGTATGATAATCATGCAGAGAACAGAGTAGCTCAACAAATCATTTTAGGAATTGGAGGTGCAAAGGTGGTTGAGAAATTAGGTGGTGTAGATATTTATCATTTAAATGAAGGACATGGTTTGCCATTAGCTTTCGAGTTGTTCAACCGTTATAAAGATATTGATGAAGTGCGCAAGCGTTTGGTATTTACAACGCATACTCCGGAGAAAGCAGGTAATGAAGAACAAAAGGTAGATTATTTGCAACGCATGGGATTTTTTAATGGCGTTCCACAAGAGCTTGCAGTGCATATTACCAATACAGTTGGCGACTCAATGAGTTATACTCCGGCAACTCTCAATTTCAGTAAAATTTCCAATGGAGTTTCAAAATTGCACGGTGAAGTTTCCAGAGAAATGTGGGCAGGTGTAAAAGGCAAATGTCCTATCATATCTATCACCAATGCACAGAACAAAAAATTCTGGGCAGATAAGGATTTAAATCATGCTTTTATGCATAATGATTTAGATACTATGCAGGTGATGAAAAAAGAAATGAAAAAGGAGTTGTTTGAAATAGTTGCCAATCAAACAGGTAAAATTTTTAGTCCTGATGTGTTAACTATTGTATGGGCTCGACGCTTTGCTTCTTACAAACGTGCAAACCTTATTCTTCGCTACAAGGAAAGGTTTTTAGAACTCATTAATAATACCGAAAGACCAGTTCAGATTATTTGGGCAGGTAAGCCATATCCCACCGATATCGGTTCTGTAGATATGTTTAATGATATTATTTCTTTCGCTCAAGGCAGACCAAATTGTGCTGTGTTGGTAGGTTATGAAATTGATCTTTCCATGATGATGAAAAGAGGTTCTGATGTGTGGTTAAATACACCTCGCAGACCGCATGAAGCTTCCGGCACAAGTGGAATGACTGCGGCTATGAATGGTTCAGTAAATTTTTCTATTATGGATGGTTGGATTCCGGAATTTGCAAAACACGGTATCAATGCTTTTGTAACTCCGGCAGCAGATCATACGGCAATGTCAGTTAGTGAAATTGATGAATTTGATTACAATAATATTATGAATATGTTGGAGAATGAAGTAATCCCCACTTATTATAATGATCCTAATCGTTGGCAGGAAATTGTAAAAAATTCAATGCAGGATGTAGCACCTCAATTTGATAGTGATAGAATGGCGGATGAATATTATCGCTTGTTATATAATGCAGAATATAATGCAGATGAACGCAAGGAATTAAATCTGAATCAGGTTTCTGCGCTATCGTAAACAAGTAATTATTTTTTAATAATAGCGGGTTATAATTTATTATCTGAAATATTCAGTGATAATTATAATCCGCTTTTTCTTTAGCTCAATTATCATTTTCAAAGTAGTGACTTTTATCAAACCACTCATTGAGTTCAATCATTTATCAAAATATCTTTCAGCCGCATCTTTGAAAAACAATTTGAAAAATTACTTATATGAAAAATCTAATCAAAACTTTTGCAACTATTACCATTATTGTATTTGGATTTTATGCTTGCCAACCTAAAGAAGGAGATAACACAACAACTACTACTTCTGACACAGCATCCTTTAACGACGGCGGCCAAGCCACTGTAGTAGATGATGTTTCTCAAAAAAATGTAGTGCAGGTAGCAGTGGGTTCACCCGATCACACTACACTTGTGGCGGCATTAAAAGCAGGAAATCTGGTAGATGCTTTGGCGAATGCAGGGCCGTTTACAGTGTTTGCACCTACTAATGCCGCATTTGATAAATTGCCCGCAGGTACTGTAGATGACTTATTGAAAAAAGAAAATCTCTTATCATTAAAAAACATTCTTCAATATCATGTGGCTGTTGGTGTTTACAAAGAAGATATGATGCGTGATGGCCAATCATTAGGAATGGTGAATGGCGGCAACGCAACTTTAGGTGTTTCTCCTGAAGGAAAAATAACAATCAATGGTGCAAATATTATTGCAACAGTTCCTGCATCAAATGGAATTGTATATGTAATTGATGAAGTGCTTTTACCGAAATAATTAGATAGTGACCCATTTTTAAAAATGCGCCTTTTTATAAAGGTGCATTTTTGTTTTCCTTAATAGTTGAGAAACGCTTATAAGCCTTTTCACTATCTGTTCGCATTTCTAAAAATCGTTGTTTAACATGCTGCAGAAATTCTTCGTCAAATAAAGATTCCATCTCTTCCCAATTACTAAAAATTCCTGCGGGAAATTTATACAGTTGTTCATAAGCACCTGCTTCAAATTTTGCAATATACCTTTCATTCCAGGAAAATATGGAAATCTTAAATTCTTTGCATGGTATAGAACCCAATATCCTCATTACGCTTGTATTTGTTTAATTATAGTATCTAGTATTTGAGAAACAGCCGGACAGACTTCAGTATTCTTTAAAGTAATCTGTTCCAATTGATAAATTTTCTTTCTGTTGGTATGCGGATATTCACTACATGCTTTTGGTCTTACTTCATAAATAGAACAGCGATTATCATTTCCCAAAAACGGACACGGCTGCGTATGAAACACCCAATCATCATCTTCATCAATTAATAAATAATCACTCATAAATTGATGTTCACTCATACCCAGATATTTTGAAATTCTTTTTATATCTGTAGATAGAATTATCGGACTATGTGTTTTGCAACAATTCGCACAATCCAAACAATTTACTTTTGAAAAAACCTGATTATGTGTTTCTTGAAACATCGCATCATGCTTTGCAGATTTGCGTGCTTTTAATACAGCAAATAATTTACGATAGTCCTTTAATTTATTTTTTGAAATGGGCTGTATTTCCATTTATTAAAATGGCAGATCATCAGTATAAGGTGTTTGCGGATCGGCACTGAAAGTAGTAATATCTTCAGCTTGAGATTCACCCGTAACTTTTTCAATGCGCCATGCATCTAAATTGTTGAAGTAATTTACCCGACCTTCTTTTTCCCATTTAGTGCCTTTGATATTAAAGCTCACTTTTACTTCGTCGCCAATTTGAAAACTGTCGAGTAACTGACATTTATCTTGTATCAATTGAAATTTAATTGTGTCTGTGAATATTCTGCCTACGTTAGATTCGCTGCGTTCTAAAACAAACTCACGCTTTTTAAATGTGGCGGAAATTTCTGCTGTGTTGTAAATCTCTAATAATTTACCTTGTAATTCGAAACTCATTTTTTTCTTGTAAAGGTAAGAAATTGCAAGTCAGACTTTAAAACAGAAGAAGTAGATTGTACTTCTGTATTTTGAATTACATAAATTTAGAATGCAATATTTTTTTATCAACGGTTTCTAATCTAAGGCTATTCCTTAATGAAAGGCTTTTTCACTACATTTGTTTGCGTTGAAAAAGCTATCCTTACTATTCATATTTATACCGATTCTGGCCTTTACTCAAGTGCCGGGTTTTGAAATTTATACTATGTATATCGGTGGCAATACAGATTCCGGATTTTATTATACCGAGCCGCTGAATATTTCAAATCATGCGGGTTATGATAATCAACCTTCCTTTAGTTGGGATAATACACATTTGCTATTTACAAGTATTCGTGAAAATGATCAGGCAGATATTTATAAATATACATTTGCGACTTCTGTAATAACTAAAGTTACATCTACACCGGAAAGCGAGTTTTCTCCTGAATATACTCCCGATGGAAAATATATTACTACCGTGCGGGTGGCAATGGATACTACTCAACGCCTATGGAAGTATAAAGTGAAAAGAAAAAAATTTAAACCCGTTTTAAAAAATATTTATAATGTCGGATATTATTGCAGAGTAAATTTAGATGTGGTCGCATTGTTTTTATTACCCGAACCTTTTGCTTTACAATTATCTCGAATTTCAGAACCTATCTCGCAAGTAATAGATAAGAATATTGGGAGGAGTATGAAAATGATTCCCGGCGAATTTGCTTTATCTTATATTTCAAAAAATGATTCTACTTTTAATCTGATCAAACGTTTTGATCTGGAATACAATAAGATTACAGCAATAAAAAAAGTACCTCCGGAATGTGAAGATATGGTGTGGAGTTATGACGGCAAATTATTTATGGCAAAAGGGAATAAAATTTATTTTCTTGATTATGTAAATACAATGGATTGGTATTTATTTGCCGACCTCAGTGAATTTGGAATTAAAACAATTTTTAGAATAGCAATAAGTCCGGATCAAACGATGATGGCCTTTGTTGCAGAAGAATAATAAATTATGAGAAATATACTTTTTACAACCGACTTTTCTGATTGCGCAAACAATGCATTGAAATTTGCATTGCCTTTAGCAGATTATCTGCGATGCAAAATATATTTTATGCATTCCAACCAGTTGCCCGCTGTGGAAATGCAAATGGCTGATATTTTAATTGCTGATGTGATGGATCAAAAAAATCAACAGGCAATTGCGGCATTAAATCAATTGAAATTCCGCACTTCAGAATATGCATTTCAACATAATGTGGATATTCCGGTTGATCATATTTTATCCATAGGTTTTCCGGCAGAAGAAATTATGAAAGCGGCAGAACAATTGAAACCGGAATTAGTAGTGGCTGGTACTACGGGTGAAGGTGGGTTTATTAAATTTTTATTTGGAAGCACAACTACGCATTTAATTAAAAGTTTAAATTATCCCTTGTTATTAGTGCCGGCGGATGCAAATAATACAAGTATAAAAAATATTGCTTACGCAGCAGGTTTGGAATCTGACGATGTAACCATTATTGAAAAATTATTGACGATGTGTGCGCAATTGCAAGCTCGATTATTTGTATTTCATGTAGATAAAGTATTGAAAGAAAGCGATTATGATTTAATGGCAGATATAAATAAAAAATTTCCCGAGGCTATTAAAAAGAATTCCTTAACGCTGGAAGTATTGCAGGGGAAATCTATAATTGATGGTATTGATCATTATCTCAACGATAGAAATATTGATATGCTTGCAATGACTCATCACAGAAAGCCATTTCTGGATTTATTCGATAGAAAAATTCCACAAAAAATGGCAAAGCACAGTACCATTCCACTATTAATTTATCAGGAAGTCGTTAAGATTTCGAATAATATTTTTTTACAATGGCTTCTGCTTCTTTATCACAAGGTGTAAAACCCTTTGGATATTCTTTTACAAAATCCATATAGCTTGGCCATTGCCATATGTAAAGTCCGGAAACCCAATATTCATCTTGTAATGCTTCAAACATTGCTTCATAACATCGGCGTTGTGATACTTCATTGTAGTTTTGTTCATCATTATCTGCATGCGGTTCTATCCACGGATAGTCAATACTTTTAAAACCAATTTCTGTAATCAGTAATGGTTTATTATATTTTTTTTGCACTACCTCAAGTTTATCCAAAATCAATTCGAAATTTAGTTTTAATTCTGCATCACTCACCTCTTTTTTATCAGAAAGGGGATAATAAGAATTCACAGAAATATAATCCAACTGATCCCAGAATGTTACATTCTCAAATTCATCACCCCAGTTGGCAGCATACGTAATTTTACCTGAATACAAAGCTCTTACTTGTGTAAATAAATCACGCCATTCTTGTTCATGAGATAAGGTTGCTGTTTTAAATTCAACACCAATACAAAAGAAATCGAAATGATATAATTCTGCGATAAATGCATAGTGAATAATCCAATCATAATAGTATGTAAAAAATTGTTGCCAATCTTCTTCATTACTCATTTCCAAATCTCCGGTCCATCCTTTCCAAGTCCATAATTGCGGTTTCAACATTGCGCTCATACCTAATTGATTTGCAACATAAGCACATTTAATAACACTCTCATCATTTTCTGAACCTGCACCTCTTGCATAACGAAATGGTGCAGGTGTATTCATCTCCTGCAAAAATCCATAGGGAATTATACTAATGGCATTTGTCCCTAATGATTGTAATTCTACCAAGGATTGATCTGCCGAACTGCCGAGATAACCATTAAATATTTGATACCCCTCATGTGCAAAATTGAATCCTTTAATTTTTTCTGTAGAGTTATATCCAATTGTTTCTTGTGTAGAAGGAAAGTTTTCAGATTGCTTTTCAAGAAATTTTTTCCAACTCTTTTCTAATTGTAATAATGCATCAGAAGAATACGAATTAAAATTTGAAATAAAATTTTCTTTGCCTTCATTCTCAACTACAAATTCTATAAATAATGCAGCAGTGCAATCCATTAAATAAGGTGATTGTGTATTAAAACTTTCATTGGAAAGTATTTGATTTAAAGCCGGCATATTTCCAGAACGATATAATTTCATGGCCCAAAATTTATAGCCATGCTCACACCATTTACTATTAAACATAGTTGCTACTCCGGTTTCAAGACATTGCACTTGTGCCTTACCAAACAAGTCTCTTGTTGCAAGTAACATTTCACTGCCACTATAATTTTCATTAAATTCTTTTTCATACACTGCATGCACATCCCGTGTATTAAAATCTACATTACTTTGATCGGTATTATTCAACATCAACCCTTTTATTTCTGTAGAAGGGTAGAGGTGATAATTAAAAGTTGTGGTAATTTTTTTTCCTGCAAAATTTTCAATCGCCTGCATATTTCTTTCGATATAAGTAGTAATGCTATCTAATTGAGTAGAAGTTATAATTGAGTTGTGATCAATAAATTTACAATATGCATTTGAGCCAATTTCTTTACCTGTGTAATCAAATTCCCAATGTAATTTTTTATCAATCTTCCAGGGTGTAGTTTTATTATCTGAAAAATAACCTAATACAATACGTTTATTATTTCGATAGATTTGATAGCCCCAACTATCCCAAAAAAAATAACCATAATTATCTTTCAATCCATTCCGGATATATTCAGCCAACACCTCATCATCATTACCGGTAATTATGGTAGCCGGCATCTTATTATTTTGTGGATTTGGATATAAAGAAATTTTTAATAAATCATTGTTATCTGTATAAACTTTATGGTCAAATTCAAATCCGTGTAATACAATTTGAAACGGAATTGAATGTTGAAGATTTTTTAATGTAGTAAGATGTTGAGTTGTACCAATCAGATATAAAGGATATGCAGACAAACTTTTTAAATCTGCATTTGCTGCTGGTGTTATTAAAAGAAATATATTTCTATCGCTGCTTGCAGCCTGTTGTTGTAAAAGCTGTATGATTGGTTCGATATGTTTATCCTCACCGGAATAAACGATTGCAATTGTATCTGCATTCCGCAATGCATTCATCATATCTTCCCGAGTAGTAGTTGCAATTATATTTTCATTGTATAATACAGAACCGCAAGACAATACAGATAATAATAACAATGAATACATAACTGATATGATAGAATAATTTTTAAAATATAAATGCATTGTGGATAAATTTTATGTATTTTTTTTTGCAAATATCTTGTTTAATAATTTTGTTTACTGTAATTTAACCTTCGCAATCGTTCTTTAAAGATATAACTCATGCGGGAATACTGTTTGATGATCTAACAATGATTATTATAGCGAGTCAATGCTCGGAAAAGTAATGGCGTGCCGTAAGAAGACAAATATTTTATTTGTTGCATAATCCGGATTACAAAGCTCTCCGGCACCTCTAACCATGTCGGTGTGAGGTCTTATCAAACCAAATTCCTGTGTGGGTTTTTTTATTTACCCATTCCTAAGATATTATCATTATATCCTAACCGCTTTTCAAACGATTTTCAATCAAATACATTCTCAAATTCAAGTATAAGTTAATTAGAAGTTTTATTTTTAATCCATAAGTTAAATTGTAGTACTTTTCGCCACCCTTATGTTTGAATATATTTTACCAAAGTTTTGGTCGGCAGAACTTTACATGTGAATTGTAATTACTGATTTTAAATTGTATTATAAACATCAAATATGGATCATAAATTAGTTGAAATAACAGAAAAGCTATTTAAAGAAGGCATAGAAAAAGCAGAGAATGAGAAAAAAGAATTATTAGACAATGCAGCAAAGGAAGCCCAGCAAATTATTGAAAATGCAAAACAACATGCGGCTGAAATAATTACAAAAGCAAATGCAGAATCTGAAGAAATACAAAGCCGGGTAAATGCTACTCTTAAACTTGCCGGAGATAATATCATGGAAAAATTAAAACAGGATATTAAACAACTACTTAAAATAAAAGTGGTGAAACAACCAATTCGTGAAAGCCTTTCAAATGCAGAGTTAACTGCAACTTTATTAACCACGATTGCACAGAATATTTATAAGAATGAAACTCAACAAATAGTTATTCATCTTAACCCACAAGATGAACAAAAGATAAAAGAAGCAATACAAAATAAACTGCAACAAGTATTTCAGCAAGAACCTGTTTTTCTGCAAGATGATACTATCACTTCCGGATTTAAAATTGGTATTGAAGGAAGTAATTATAATGTTGGTTTTACAGATGCTGATTTTAATGCGCTTGTTTCTCAGTTTTTAAATGCAGAAATAATTTCCCTGTTCAATGCAGAATAAAGGCAGAAGTGATTACTATTCTTTAGTGTGCGGACTTCCGGAAATTACACTTGAGCAAACTTCTGATCCCGATTATCGCAATCTGATAATTGACTATAAAGATTATATTAATGAAACAGATCAACATTGGTTGCAACTTGTGTATGATACTATTGATTTAAAAAACTTTCTGATTATATTATTTAAATCCGGAAAAGAATTACAACCGGGTGGTAGTTATTCTCAAGTGCAATTAGAAGAAGCAGCAAACCAAAAAGAAATATTATTTTCTTATCAGGAAAAATTTTTTAATGCATTTGATAATACGCCAACAGAACATCCGGTTGCTGTGGTTGAACACAAATTGTTTTCATTGTACTATACCGATTTAATAAATTGCGGCAACTTGTTTTTAGAAAACTGGGGTAGGTTTTCTTTGGCATTAAAAAATTATGTGTTGTTGCTTTATGGTGATAATCTGAAAATGGATATGCAGGATAGTTTAATAGCAGAACCTTTGCCATTTGATAAAATACAACTTAGAACATTAGAACAATATCTGAATGAAACTACAAATACATCCGGTATAACAGAGGTGATTGGCAGAGGTGATATTTCAATTAAAGAAAAGTATATAGATCAATTGCTTTGGGATTATTTAAATGCTGGAAGTTTCTTTGAATATTTTAGCCTTGAAAAATTAATTGCATTTGCTTTAAAAAATCAATTAGCTAATCGTTGGAAATATTTATCAGATAAATCAAATACAATTACTACGGAAGAAATTCTTAACGCAATAACTGAAATTAAACATGAATAAGCAAACGCATGGTGTTATTAAAGGTATCATCAGCAATCTGGTGACGATAGAACCCGATGGTCCTGTAATACAAAATGAAATGTGTTTCATAGATACCGGAAAAGAAAAATTATTGGGTGAGGTAATAAAGGTAAATGCCAACACTGTTTCTGTGCAGGTATATGACAGTACTCGTGGATTAACTGTAGGTACAAAAGTGGAGTTTACCGGAAGCATGTTGGAAATACAATTAGGTCCCGGAATTTTATCGAAACGCTATGATGGTTTGCAAAATGATTTAGAAAAATTTGAAGGTACTTTTTTAAAACGTGGTGAACAATCACATCCATTAGAAACAGAAAGTGAATGGAATTTTACACCACTGATGAAAACAGGTGATATTGTAAATGCAAGTGATTGGTTAGGACAAGTGGAAGAGAATGGATTGCCACATAAAATAATGGCGCCATTTAATTTGGTGGGAAGTTGGAAAATAAAAACGATTGTATCCGCAGGTACTTATAAATTATCAGATACAATTGCAACGCTGGAAAATGAAACAGGAAAAACGATTGATGCAGGTATGATAAATAAATGGCCTGCAAAAATTCCATTAAAATTTTTCAGCGAAAAATTGCGACCATTCAAATTATTGGAAACCGGTGTGCGCACAATTGATTCATTACATCCGATGTTAGAAGGTGGAACAGGATTTATTCCCGGTCCATTTGGTGCAGGTAAAACTGTATTACAACATGCGCTTGCAAAACAAGCAACTGCCGATGTAGTGGTTGTAGCTGCATGTGGTGAAAGAGCAAATGAAGTGGTAGAAATATTTAAAGAATTTCCCGAATTAATTGATCCGAAAACCGGACGTAAATTAATGGAGCGCACAGTAATTATTGCAAACACTTCCAACATGCCGGTTGCTGCCCGTGAGGCTTCTGTTTATACTGCCATGACTATCTGTGAATATTATCGCAATATGGGATTGAAAGTATTATTACTTGCAGATTCCACATCACGTTGGGCGCAGGCATTGCGTGAAATGTCGAATCGTTTGGAAGAGTTACCCGGCCCCGATGCATTTCCTATGGACTTGCCCGCAGTGATTTCTAATTTTTATTCCCGTGCAGGTTATGTGCAATTAAATAATAAAAAATTCGGCTCTATTACTTTTATTGGAACTGTTTCTCCAGCGGGTGGAAATTTTAAAGAACCTGTAACTGAATCCACAAAAAAAGCAGCGAGATGTTTTTATGCACTTTCGCAACGTCGTGCAGATAGCAAACGATATCCTGCAGTTGATCCGATTGATAGTTATTCGAAGTATTTAGAATATCCTGAATTTAAAAAACAAATGGCGGAAAATATTTCTGGAAATTGGATTGAGTATGCATTGGAAATGAAAAATTTTATGTTGCGTGCAAAAGAATCTTTTGATCAGATAAATATTTTGGGAGATGATGGTGTACCGGTTGAATTTCATGTGCAGTTTTGGAAAGGGGAGTTGCTGGATTTTGTAATTCTGCAACAAGATGCATTTGATGATATTGATCAAATGACTCCGGTGGAAAGACAATTGTATATGAATGAAAAAATATTATCTATTTGTAATACGGATTTTCAATTTGAAAAATTTAGTGAAGTGCGTCCTTTCTTTCGCAAGCTGATTAATATTTGCAAACAAATGAATTATGCAGAATTTAATTCTGAACCATATAAAGAATTATGAGAAGCAATTAGATGAAGCATTAGCAGAACAACATATTTTAATTCCTAATTAATTATTGAAAAATGGAAATAACTCCTTTTCAAAAACGGATAACACATATTGATTATATCACCAAAGCAACTTGTACTTTAAAAGCAAGTGGTATAAAAAATGAAGAACTTGCAATTGTAGATGGCAGACTTGCGCAAGTTGTAAAAATGAAAGGTGATGATGTTACGCTGCAAATATTTTCCGGAACAGAAGGTATTGCAAGTAATTCAGAAGTGATATTTCTTGGTGAATCTCCCAGCATTCAGGTAAGCGAAAAAATGCGTGGCAGATTCTTTAATGCTTTTGGAAAACCCATTGATGGTTGGCCGGAAATAGAAGGAACAAAAACTGAAATTGGCGGGCCTTCTGTAAATCCTGTAAGAAGATTACAACCGAATCAACCAATATTTACGGGCATTGCTGGAATTGATTTGAATAACACATTATTAGGTGGACAGAAAATTCCATTCTTTGCAGATCCCGATCAACCGTATAATGAAGTGATGGCATCTGTTGCATTAAAAGCAAATGCAGATAAAATTATTCTCGGTGGTATGGGTTTATCCAACGATGATTTTTTGTATTTCAAAAATGCATTTTCACAAGCCGGTGTTTCCGATAAAATAATTGCGTTTATAAATACTACAGGAGATCCACCGGTAGAGAGATTACTGATTCCTGATTCTGCTTTAACCACTGCTGAATATTTTGCATTTCAAAAAAATGAAAACGTATTGGTGTTACTTACCGATATGACTTTGTATGCTGATGCATTGAGTATCGTTTCCAATCGTATGGATCAGATTCCTTCCAAGGATAGTATGCCGGGTTCTTTATATTCTGATCTTGCAAGACTGTATGAAAAAGCAGTGCAATTTCCTGAAGGTGGCAGTATTACAATTATTGCAGTTACTACAATTAATCAGGGAGATATTACACATGCTATTCCGGATAATACAGGTTACATTACCGAAGGTCAATTGTTTTTAAGAAAAGATTCTGATACAGGAAAAGTGATCATTGATCCGTTCCGAAGTTTATCACGATTAAAACAATTAGTAATTGGAAAGAAAACCCGTGAAGATCATCCGCAAGTAATGAATGCATGTATCCGTTTATATGCCGATGCCGCAGAAGCAAAAACAAAAATGGATAATGGTTTTGATTTGAGTGATTATGATAAACGCACTCTCAAATTTGCAAAACAATATACACTGCAATTATTGGCAATTGATGTGCAATTAGAAATGAATGCGATGTTGGATATTGCATGGAAATTATTATCCGCAAATTTTAAAGTAGAAGAAGTGGGTATTAAAGAAGAATTTATAAAAAAATATTGGAAACAAACACATGGCGCTGAAGTTTCAATATAATAAAATTGCTTTACAGGAAATAGAACGGGCTGTAAAAATCCGTGCTGCTGCATTGCCTACTATTCGCAGTAAGGAAAGTGCGTTGCGTTTCGAAATAAAAAAATTGGGTGTAACTCTTGAAAATGAAAAACAATTGTTGGCAGACGAATTAGATAAGCTAAAACCTTTTGAAACAATGTGGAAGGAATGGGATAAGGATTTAATAAGTGTTACAAATATTATTACGCATAAACAAAAATTTGCCGGCGTTGCATTTCCTGTGTTAACTAAAGTAGAATTTGAGATAAAATCTTTTTCACCATTAGCATATCCGCTTTGGTTATTGGAAGGAGTACAGCTTATGCAAATGCTCGTTCATAAAAAAATAAATCTGGATGTGTTGCAACAACAAATGGATATTTTAATCTCCGAAAGAAAAAAAACAACACAGAAATTAAATCTGTATGAGAAAGTGCAGATACCTGAATTGGAAGAAGCGAAACGAAAAATAAAACGCTATATGGAAGATGAAGATAATCTTGCTAAATCTTCTCAAAAATTATTAAAAAATAAAATGGAACAAGAAGCCTGATGATTACCAAGATGCTGAAATATTCATTTCTGATTTATCACAGGGAATACGATGATTTCCTGATGAAGTTAAGAGCATTGGGTATTGTGCATATTGAAACATTACAAGAATCTATTTCAGAAAAAGCAGAAGAAGCGTTAAAGCAATTACATAAATTAAGTGAGGCTAAAAAAACATTAGAGCAACTTGAAAAACCACCCATTGAAAATTTAAATCTAAAAACAGCAGATGAAGTATTGCAGAAATTAAACTCACTGCGCAACACAGAAGCACAACAAGAAAAACGCAAGAAAGAAATTGAAATACAATTGGAAGTGTTGCGTCCCTGGGGCGAAATACCCGGCAAACGATTAGAGCAATTAAATGCCGAAGGAGTGTATCTGCATTTCTTTGAATGTTCTAAATCCAGATTCGATAAAAACTGGTATAATCAACATGCATTATACATTGCGCAAGATAATGGAAAACATGTGTGGTTTTTTATTGTAGATAATGATGCAGCAATTCCCGAAATTCAAGCAGAATATATCAGCATTCCACAACATAGTCTTGCAACGCTATTATCTGAGTATGAGAAAGTGCAACATGCTATTGGAAAAACAGAAACAGAGTTACATGCATTGGCATCCTACACCGATTTATTATCGCAAGCGCAATTGAAGTTGGAAGAAGAAATGGATTGGGATAATGCGATGTACAATACCTATTTACATCACGATGGAAAATTACAATTGTTGCAAGCATGGGTACCGGTTACTCAAGCTGAAGAATTAAATACACTGTTAGAAAATTCAGGTGTTGCATTCACCAGTGAGAAACCTGTTGTAGATGATAAAGTGCCGATACTTTTAAAAAATTCTGCCTTCAGTAAAGTGTATCAACCTATCGGCGATTTATTTTCTTTACCCATTTATTCCGAGTTGGATTTAACGCCATACTTCGCACCATTCTTTACCTTGTTTTTCGGAATGTGTCTCGGCGATGTAGGTTATGGATTAATCATATTGACCACTGTAATCGTATTGCGATTTACAATTAAAAAACCCGAAATAAAACCATTATTAAATCTTGGAATTTTTCTTGGCGGCGCCACCGTTTTATTTGGATTATTAACCGGAACTGTTTTTGGAATTGCGCTCGCTACCGTAAATATTCCTTTCCTCATTAATCTTAAAGACAAATTCTTAGATGTAGATCAACTATTTAATCTTTCATTAATAATTGGTATCACACAAATTTTATTTGGAATGGCCCTGCGTGCAATTAACAGATGGCGCATGTACGGTTTTGCCTATGCATTATCACCCATCGGTTGGATCTTGGGAATAGTAGGTGCGCTCATGTATGCAGCACATTTCCAAAACTTAATTGCATTAGCCTCCATCGCTATCGGCTTGTTTTTAATCATCGCATTCAGCAATCCCGACAAAGGAATTTTAGGAAGAATAGGAACAGGCCTTTGGGATATTTACGGCATCACAGGCTTGTTTGGCGACGTACTATCTTACATCCGTTTATTTGCCCTCGGCCTGTCATCTTCCATTCTCGGCTTGGTTGTAAATAGCATTTCATTAAGCTTGCTCGGTGGTGTTCCTGTTATCAGTCAATTATTATTTCTTATCGTTTTACTATTTGGTCACGGATTAAATTTTGGCATTTCCACATTAAGTGCATTCGTACATCCCGTGCGATTAACCTTTGTTGAATTTTATAAAAATGCAGGATTCATCGGCGGCGGAAAACAATACAAACCATTTAAATCAAAATCATAACCTTTTAAAATTTTTACTATGACAATCGCAGTTATTTTAGCTTTCATCGGTCTCGGATTAATGGTCGGTTTATCCGGAATTGGAAGTGCAACCGGAGTATCCATTGGTGGCCGTGCAACATTAGGCGCATTAAAGAAAAAACCCGATGCATTCGGAAACTATATGTTGCTCAGTGCCTTACCCGGCTCCCAGGGATTATATGGCTTTGCCGGTTTTTTTATTATGAACACAAAGTTGGCAGCAATACCCGCCGGCGAAATGACTATCATGCAAGGCGGCGCCATTTTAGCCGCAGGCATCATACTCGGTCTCGTATGTTTATACTCCGCCATTCAGCAGGGGCAGGTAGTAGCCAATGGAATAGAAGCAATGGCTTCCGGCCACGATGTATTTGGCAAAACTATGGTGCTCGCAGTGTTCCCCGAACTCTATGCAATCATCGCCTTCGCAGCCACATTTCTTATTAGCGCTACCATATAGATTTATGATATTGCAATCTGTAAATACATAATGGTTTTGTTCGAAGCCATTGATAACCTGCGTGAGATAAATAAAAAATATTAGGAGCTATTTCCCGCTATTCACTTCAAGTCCGCCCCCGTGAAAAACGGGG
Organism: Bacteroidota bacterium; assembly: GCA_016715425.1. NCBI lineage: Bacteria > Pseudomonadati > Bacteroidota > Bacteroidota bacterium. The sequence continues at coordinate 1,149,775 of JADKAC010000005.1, read as the reverse complement.
TGCGGGCTTTCCGTTACTATCGGGGCTAGAAATGCAAATGCTTAATAATTCTTGTGCTGTCCTCACAGTGTTACCCGAAGGGAACGCTGTGAGGAAGAAGAACAGAAAAAAGAGCCTGTTCGAATTAAAACTTTATTCTTACATCATCTCGGAATAACTGGTAATCCCAACTCCCTCAAAAACATATTGTGCTTATTCAATGCATCCATTGATTTCTTATCAATCTCAACTAGTTTTTTATTTACTTCCCTTATATCAATTTGCACTTCGTCTTCTGATGTACTCACATACCTTGAAATATTCAAGTTGTAGCCATTCTTTTCAATTTCGTCCATTGAAACTCTACGGGAATATTTTTCAATAAGGTCAGGACGGTATTGGTAAGTCTCCACAATTTTTCGAATATCATTTTGCTCTCCGTTTTCTCCTTCTCTTAAAGTATTCTGTCTTTTGCCTTGTTTGTAGTGTTCGGATGCATTGATAAACAAAACATCATCGTGTTTTTTGCATTTCTTTAAAACTAAAATACAAACTGGAATTCCTGTCGAGTAGAATAAGTTAGAAGGTAAACCAATTACGGTGTCAATGTGATTGTCTATTAATAGTTTCTTTCTGATTCTTTCTTCTGCACCACCACGGAATAAAACTCCGTGTGGTAAAATAATCGCCATTGTTCCTTCTTTACCTAAGAAGTGAAAGCCGTGCAATAAGAAAGCAAAGTCTGCCGCTGACTTTGGTGCTAACCCATAACTTTTAAAGCGAAAATCTTCCGCAAGTGTGTCATTTGGTTCCCAACGCAAACTAAAAGGCGGATTGGCTACAATAGCATCAAACTCTGTTTTCTTGCTAGGGTTCATTTCGTTAAGCAATGACCAACTATTTTCCAATGTATCTCCGTGGAATATCTCAAACTCGGTGTCTTTCATTCCGTGCAAAAGCATATTCATTCGGGCAAGGTTGTAGGTAGTGATATTTTTTTCCTGTCCGTAAATTTTGCCCACACTACCGCCACTATCTTTGATTCGCTTTCTAACATTGAGCAATAAAGAACCCGAACCACAAGCCATATCCAACACTTTATCCAGTTTCTTTTTCTTTCCTGTTTTTGGTTCTTGACTGTCTAAGGTTACAATTTCAGAAAGGATAGTTGAAATTTGTTGTGGTGTATAAAACTCTCCAGCTTTTTTGCCTGAACCTGCTGCAAATTCGCCTATCAAATATTCATAAGCGTCTCCTAGTGTATCAGAGTCGGCAGAGAATTCAGCAATGCCTTCTGCAATTTTTTGAATAATGGTACAAAGCTTTTTGTTTCTTTCGGCTGATGTTTTTCCGAGTTTTTCTGAATTCAAATTGATTTCAGAAAATAAGCCCTGAAAGGCACTTTCAAAGGATTCGTTTTCTATGTATCTAAACCCTGATTCTAGGGTTACTAATAGCTCTGGATTCTGTGTTCGAGCCATTTCGCTAATATTACTCCACAAGTGAGCTGGTTCGATTACATAATGCACTTTTCTTCGCATCTGTTGTTCAAAGTCCACAACTTCATCTTTATTGGAAGCATACCATACTGAAAGAGGCGTTCTCTTGTCCGTAATAGGTAAATTGGGATAGTCTTTCCCTAATTCTTTCTTTGCCGCTTCTTCATAGTTGTAGGATAAATACCGTAGAAAAAGAAATGAAAGCATATAATCACGAAAATCATCTGCATTCATTGCACCTCGCAAGTTGTCTGCGATAGCCCAAAGGGTTTTACCTAATTGTTGCTGGTCTTTTTGTGTCATTACTCTTCAATTGCTTGGGGTTCGTTAAATAGTTCGTTATTGAACTTGTAGTTCGTTTTAAAATTTTCAAATATTTCTGCGAAAGTTCTTTTGTTTTGTTCGACCATTTCAGTTGGTTCAAATAAAGAATAGCCTCCGTGATTCATTACATTAATCATTCTGCTTCGAAGTGTTCCTTCCTCATCATCGTCATTTACTATTATGCAATCACTCCAAGAATTAAAGCCGTGAAAATTCGCTGCCTTTTCTAATACGTTACGAAGGATATTAAAGTGATAAGTGTAAAGCTTATCTTCTTTAATGGATTTATCTAACTGTTGAACGACTGAAATGTGGTATATGAAAGGAGTGTCACTAGTCCATTTATAATTATAACCATCTGAATCATTTCTTAATAAAAGTTTGCGTGCACCACTTCCTAATTCGTTGCAAAGGACATTAAAAAACAAAGAATGATGCGTTGAGATAACAGTTTTTACCTTATTACTATCAGATTTTAGAATGCGCCCAAGATAATGAGCCACTGCAATAACATTTATATCATCTAATGATGAAATTGGATCATCAATATATAAATAGTCAACCCATTCATATGGCTCTTGTTTATCTATTGCAATTTGTGCTATTGCAATAAAAAAGCACCAAATAAAAATACGTTCTTCACCTCTAGAAATTTTAATGTTTGGTAATGTAATCGAGTTGCCGTCTACGATAATCTCTTTGCTAAAAACAACCTTGCTTTCTTCTATATTAGTCCGAAAGTTGAAATCAAAAAATTGTCTTAGTATTGGTCTTATTCTGTCATCAATTGAAGAACCTACCAAATCATCAAAAAATTTAGACGAAGTATTGATGTTAAGATACCTCTCACTATCTCCATCCAAATCATTATTCCACCAAAATAAATCTTCGGTAAATGCATTGAAATATAGGGTGTCTCTATCTTTGCCTTCAAGTTGTTTGCCTTTCTCTTTAAACTCTGTTGAAAGTCGTGTTTTACCTGTTCCATTATAGGCATAAACTAAAGTGAATTTTTTATTACTTTCACGAATATTATTTGCAAAAGCTTCTAAACTTTCAATATTGTGTACTTCTGTTGCCATAATTTCTATTCATTTATTTTCGGAAACAATCCCTGCATCAATCCCTTTTTATGCAACTTCAATTGCTCTATCTTCTCTTCTTGTGCGGTGATGAGTGCATCTAAAGAAGAAAGGCAAGAAGCGATTTTTTGTTGTTCTTTTATATCAGGAAGCAATAAATCAATCTCTTTTATTATTTGTAAATTAAGACCACCCCTTCCGCCATCGCCGGCGGATAAATACCGAAGTTTCTCATACATTGAGTCAATTTTGTGATAAAGAAATTCACTATCAAAAACACTTTCATTTGGATGAATTGATCCAATAGACTGATTTGTACATAATTCTATATAATTAATCGCAGCTGTTCCTCTAGTTTTCCCCTGACCGGCTAATCCAATTAGGACACATTTAGGCGGGATTAATTTAGTACTTGATTCTTTTAGACCTTTAGAAGTAATATAATTAGATACCGAATAAATTCTTTTATTGTTTAACTCACCTGAATTCATCCAAGGTATATTCCCATTCCAATATTCAGGATTAGTACTTTCAGGCGTACCTCCCGCACTAACTTTTGCAATTTTATCAATTGTTATATTAACCCACGCCCCATCTTTCTCAAACTCTTTAAACCGATACTTCGGTACTTTTTCACCCTCTTGTGGGAAAAGGTTTTGCATCAAGCCTTTTTTGTGGTCTTTGAGTAACTCCAACTTTTGGCTGTAGGCTGCTATCACTTCATCTAAAGAAGAAAGACAGGATGCGATTTTTTGTTGTTCTTGGGGATTTTTAGGAATAGGAATAGGAATAATATCGAGTTTACCTCTGTTTAGTTTGGGTTGAGCCATTCCCGTTAGAAAATCTTCGATACTTAAAGAGTTGATATATTTTTCTACTAATATTTGCGTATTTGAATTTTCGAATCTTAAAACATGCGCATGATTATTAACCCATGTCTTACCTGAGATATTAAACGCAATTGGATAATTTCTGTCTATTAAATTTGCACCATCTTCAGAAATACAAAGTAAGCTTTCATCATAGATGTAATCCTTAACGTAATCAATTATTCCTGAAGCACCATAATATGGTATATTTCCTTTTTCTCTTTGGTTCGAAGTTATTGGGACTCTCATTGAATCGAGATTTTCAGCCAAGTAGCCTAGTTTTTTTCCTCCCATTCTCCCTCATTTTTAAATTCAGGAAAACGCAATTCGGGTATTAATTTTTCTTTACTCATACGCTGCTAATCCTGATATTTCACGCCCTTGGGCTAATTTTTTTAATTGCGGTACTAAGTCTGTCATCAATGCCAATTCTTTTACCCTGCGTTCTTTCCAACTCAAATCTAATGGTTCTAACAAGTCCGTGAGTTTTTCCCCGTCAAAAATCATTCGGCTCAAAATCTTTTCTACAAAGTTTTTCAAGTCTGCCATTTCCAATCCGTGTTGGTGAGCAATGGCAGCCAGTTCTTGGTTGTATTTGTCATCTTTAAAAGTGTCGTATCCTTTGCGAAGCGTTTCAACATCCTGTCCGCTATTCCAATCCAAACCATTAATGTATTCGGTTAAATCTTCTTGTTCGTCCATTAAGTTGGCATTAGAACTCAGCAAACTAATCACCTGTGTTTTAGTCATTTTTTGCTTGGCAGGTTTCTTATGCGTGCTGTCGGCAATTAGGCTCATTATGTAATCATAATCAATCACGGCAGAAGCGAACAATACAAATTCAAAATCCAACTGCTGTATTTCGGGCGGTGCATCATCACCACCTTTCTGCTGTATTTCTCTTAGTTGTTTTGCCGTTTCAATGTATGAGCTTCTGAACTCCTGTAAACTTTTCGTTGGCAGAATGGCTTCAATTTTTGTTTTTTGTTCTTCGGTTATATCGGTGTATTGGTCCAGCTGCGTTTTCAACCTTTGCACTTCTTTAAAGTTTTTAATAAAAGCAATTCGTGCTGCATCGCCTTTCAGGTTATACACTTCTTGCGGAACGTTTACCAAATTATGTTCTTGCATAAATACGCCCAACTTTTCTACAGCATCCTGGTATTTATCCATCACCACCGGTGCAGGCTCAACCAACCAAATTTCTCTTGCTTTTCCGTTATCCTCACCTGAAAACAGGGCAATGGCTTGGTTAACGGCATCTTGTTGTTTACGGAAATCTAAAATGTTTCCGTAAGGCTTGGTATCATTCAACACACGGTTGGTTCTTGAAAATGCTTGAATTAATCCGTGATATTTCAAATTTTTGTCCACATACAAAGTATTGAGATATTTGCTATCAAACCCTGTAAGCAACATATCTACCACAATGGTAACGTCTATTTTATTTTTGTGTGGGTAGTCTTTGTTGCTGTATTTCTGGTCTTTGATGCGAGTTTGAATGTCCTGATAATATAAATCAAAATTATTGATGTCGTGATTCGTACTGTATTGATTATTGAAGTCAGCAATAATCTCCATCAGAGCTTTCTTCTTTTCTTCAGGTTGCTGTTTATTGTCTTCCTTTTCTTGTGTTAAATCTTCTTGCAGTTGTTTAATATCATCAGCATTTTTTTGGCTTTGTTGGTCACCCTCTTTGGCAATAAGCTGAGCAGGTGGCGAGAACACACAAGCAATGTTCAAAGGAACATAATCAGCATTTTCAGTTTGTCTCTTTTTCTGAATCTCTTTGAAAAGTTTGTAATACTCAATCGCATTATTAATTGAAGCCGTTGCTAATAAAGCATTAAAACGTCTTGAGTTTGTTGCAGCATCGTGTTTATCCAAAATTGCTTCTACTACTGCCTGTTGGGCAAGTGGTTCGCCCGGCTTAGCATGCATTGTGCCTTTCCCTTTAAAATAATCAATATGAAACCGCAATACATTTTCATCGTCAATGGCGTGTGTTATGGTGTAAGCGTGTAATTGCTTTTCAAATATGTCTTGCGTGGTTTTGTAGGAAGCTTCTTCGCCTTCTCTTATTTGATACGTTGCGTTCTCATCAAAGATGGGCGTTCCTGTAAAACCAAATAACTGAGCATTTGGAAAAAATTCTTTGATGGCTTTGTGATTATCTCCAAACTGCGAACGGTGGCACTCGTCAAAAATGAAAACCATTCGTTTGTTGCGAAGTGGTTCTAGCCGTTTTTTAAACGTAGCTATACCTTTATCAGTTTTTTGCTTATTTCGTTTGCTGTTTTCATCTAGTATAATTCCTAATTTTTGAATGGTGGTGACAATAACTTTGTCGGCAAAGTCGGTAGAAAGTAAACGCCTTACCAAGGTTTCGGTATTGGTATTTTCTTCAACACAACCTTCCTGAAATTTATTGAACTCTTCACGGGTTTGTCGGTCAAGGTCTTTTCTGTCCACAACAAACAAACATTTTTCAATTTCGGTATTGTCTTTTAGTAATGTGGATGCTTTGAAAGAAGTTAATGTTTTTCCGCTTCCTGTAGTATGCCAAATGTAGCCGTTGCCTCGATTCTGTTGGATGCATTCAATAATTGCTTTAACAGCATAAATCTGATATGGGCGCATAATAAGCAGCTTCTGCTCACTTTCCACCAAAACCATATACTTGCTAATCATTTCACCAAGCGTACACTTGCTTAGGAATTTTTCAGCGAATAAGTCAAGGTGTGTTATTTTTTTATTGCCCTCGTCTGCTAATTGGTAAATCGGTAAAAAATGTTCGTCAGCATTAAAAGCGAAATGTTGATTCTTATTGTTGGCAAAATAATAGGTGTTGGTGCGGTTGCTTACAATAAACAATTGCATATAGCAAAGCAAAGAATTACCATAGCCATTGCCTGCTTCGTTTTTATAATCTACAATTTGCTCCATTGCCTTGCGTGCAGTAATTCCTATATTTTTGAGTTCGATTTGAACCACAGGCAAGCCGTTAATCAGTAATATAATGTCATAGCGTTGATGACTATTTTCGGTATTGATGCGTAACTGACTAATTACTTCAAAGTCGTTTTTGCACCAGTCTTTGTTGTTTACTAATGTATAATGCAAAGGCGTTCCATCTTCACGTTGGAAGTATTGCCGCTCACGTAAAAGTTTAGAAGCTTTGAACACATCGGGCTGAATGATTTCTTCTCTCAATCTTAAAAATTCGTTAGCAGACAAACGAACACGGTTGAGTGTTTCAAATTTTGTTTTGAAGTTTTGCTCAAGTGTTTTCCTATCAACTATGTCAGGGCGATAGATATATTTAAGACCTATCAGTTGCTCGATTAGATTTTCTTCTATTTGATTCTCTTTGCTCATTACTGATTCGGTGGCCAAATTTGTTCGATACCTTTTTTTAGGACTTTTTAATTCTGTCCAATTAAAGACTTTAAATTAAATCGGGTAAAAGATAGTAAAATACATTGTGAGTAATTTAAAAGCATACTATATTTTCGGTGGTGTGTATGAATACCTCCGGTATAGTCTTCAGCTCTGCGCCCTCAACCCTTAGCTCTGCGCTCAATTCCCTCCCCGAAATCCCCATAAAAAAAGAGCGAACATCCCTGCCCGCTCTTTTTTAAGTAATACTATCACTATTTAAATCGCAACTAAACTAACTAAAACTTGCGTAGTTGCTCCGGCATTCACATAAAAAGTCGTATTCTGCGATACAAATCCCGCTTTACTAATTGCTGCGTTATAAGATCCGGTTGCTAATGTTTTTATTAGCGCACTTCCCTTCTCCGTAGTCTTCTTTTTTATATCTCCGGGAGTTACTAATATCTGCACTAATGCCAACGGCATATGATCTACACTTTCATCAATCGTAAATCTCGCAGCTACTTTTACACTACCTATATTATATATCTCCCTATTGTTAAAATATTCAAGTACAAAAGTATTTTCAGCTTCCTTATAAGTTCTAACTAAAGGATCCATCACATTATCAAAAAGTGCTATTGTAGCCAAAAATTCATTTTTAAGATTTGTAGTATTCGCCTTTTTTGTTCCTATAATATTTTTTGGCTTTTGAATATCTGCATTAAAGGCTGTCCTCGCAGTATTTAATGCAGTAACATCAGCAGGCAAAACATTGTAATCTGCCAAACCTGCAATATTGGTATTTCCCAAATTTCGTATAGATTGTGCCTTATCCGATAATATAGTATCCGGCATGCCATCCAATTGACTTTTAACAACCTTCGATTGTCCTGCTAAAGTTGTATTGCCAGTAGCATTAGCAAAAGATCTCAGTCCGTCAGCTACCTTAACTATTTTGGCTACCAAGGTATCTCTCTTTATTCCCTTAGTAGTCGTTGCACCCTTGCTATCTTCTTGTTGCCCCTCACTATAAGTGTCAATATTGTCTATATGTGTGGTCAACGATGTAACTGCTGTAGTCATACCGGAGCTTGCAGTCCATATAGCAGTATTCGTTACCATAAAGTCACGAACTGCTATGAACATACTTCTACTTGATTCTTCAAATTTGTTCATTGTGTTTTTATTTAAGAATTAAATTAATAACCAAATCTATTTTCATTATTAAAGCATTCCATTACATTTTTTTATCCAATATGACTAAATGAAGTCCATCCGATCTTTACTCTCTTCAATCCAGTTTTATATACACTATTTAGATTTTTAACCCCAAAAACACCCCAAAACCCGTAAAATACGCCTCCTTGACACTTCAATATGCCTTCTTGGCAGCCTAACACGCAATTTGGGCTATCGAACATTCAATTTGGGCTATCGAACACGCAATTTGGGCTATCGAACATTCAATTTGGACTATCGAACACGCAATTTGGGCTATCGTACACGCAATTTGGGCTATCGAATACTCAATTTGGGTTATTGAACACTCGATTTGGGTTATCGAAGATTCCATTTGGGTTATCGAAGATTCCATTTGGGTTATCGAAGATTCCATTTGGGTTATCGAAGATTCCATTTGGGTTATCGAAGTTTCCATTTGGGCTATCAAAGATTTCATTTGGATTTTCGAAAATTAGATTTGGATTCCTACTATTGAGATTCTGCCCACTTAGAATTTAAGCATATGTTATCCACCAAATAGCCATTCAATAGGTTTTTAAAAGCAACAATTATTAACTTTAAAGATTAAAGGAGGTTTATATTTTGCCTCATGTTAATGGTAATTATACATAACGATTAAACTAAACAATTAAATATGAGTTTTAAATGGACTTGCCCTTACTGTAACCGTGACACAACAATTATTTCATCTAATCTTATTAACGATAAATCTGATTTATATATTGACAATAAATATGGAAATAGAAGACTTAATATTGATTGGATTGTATGTCCAAATGTTGAATATGAAAAAACAACTTTGTCTGTAACCTTAAATACATTGGTTATTAAAAATGGCAATTTTTCAAGTAATGAAGACAACCTCAAACATTGGCGATTGCTACCAAAATCCAATGCGAAAGTTTTTCCTGATTATATTCCAATTGTTATTCGGCAGGATTATGAAGAAGCATGCTCAATATTAGACGATAGCCCGAAAGCTTCAGCAACGCTTTCAAGACGTTGCTTACAAGGAATGATTAGAGATTTTTGGGGTGTTTCCAAAAACAGACTTATAGATGAAATTAATGGAATAAAAGAAAAGGTTGACCCTCTTACATGGAACTCAATTGACGCTATAAGAAAAGTTGGCAATATAGGAGCGCACATGGAAAAGGATATAAACTTAATAGTTGACGTTGATCCTAAAGAAGCTAAATTATTAATACAATTGATTGAACTACTTATGAAAGAATGGTATATTCATAGACACGAGAGAGAACTACAACTTAACTCCATTATCGAATTGAGTGAAACTAAGGACAATGCGAAAAAAAGATAACTAATAATGTAAATTCCGTTTTCCGTTTCCGCAGGGTTCTTGCCACCATTAAAAAATAAATAATCCGCAAAACCCTGCGTCATTATATTTCCCCCAGAATTCTCACATCATCCTTTCCCGCAATCAATAAAACCCTGCGAAGAATAGAGTTGTAATCTATCCATCCACTCCACACCCTCTCCCGGAATTATAAATTTTCTTTACAGTAAGAACTCTTATAGCTATCAAGGTTGAAACAGAATCAATAAAGAAATGCCCTCCAATTTCAAACTTTAAAAAGCCACCCGGAAACATTTTCGGTGCACCCGCAAATTTTAAAAAACTACCCGGAAACATTTTCGGTGCATCGGGAAACATTATATATGCATCGGGAGTCTTTATCTATGCATTGGGAAACATTATCTATACATCGGGAAACTTTATCTATGTATCGGGAGACATTATTTATACATCGGGAGACATTATTTATACATCGGGAGACATTATTTATACATCGGGAAACATTGTGTCTCAGCCGAGTCACTTGCAAAGGACTCGGCGTAAATCTATTTCAGGTCTTTCTTTTTAACATACTAACTTAAAATCAAACAAATCATAGTTCAGACAATTACCGTTTCCGCAGGGTTCTTGTATCCATTAAAAAATAAATAATTCGCAAAACCCTGCGTCATTATATTTCCCCCAGAATTCTCACATCAGCCTTTCACCCAATCAATAAAACCCTGCGAAGTTTGCAGTTTTAAAATATAATTCAATTGTCTGAACTATGATTGCAATGATTAAATGAACACTTTGATTTAATTCATATTTTTTCTCAATACCTGATACTCACTACCCGATACTATTTTAAATCATAGTTTAGTTATGCGCCTCCTATTTTCAGCTTTTTAGTCCCAACAAAATATTGTAAATTTGAGTAGATAAATTTTGAATTATGGAAACACGAGTAATAAATATAGATCCGGAAATTTTAGGTGGAACTCCTGTGTTCTTTGGTACTAGAGTGCCAATAAAAACCCTTTTTGATTATTTAGAAACTGGCGATACTATAGAGATTTTTCTAGAAGACTTTGAAGGTGTAAGCCGAAATCAAGTGCTAAGAATTCTTGAAATGTCGCAGAAGCTTATTGAAACATCATCAAATATTCTCAATGAAAATATTGCTTGACGAATGCATAACCAAAAGGTTAAAAAGCATTTAGAAGAATTTCAAATTTTTACAGTTGTAGAATTAGAATTAAGTGGAATAAAAAATGGCAAGTTGATGTCCTATTGTGTAGAAAATAAATTTGATATTTTATTATCTATTGATAAAAATTTAATACATCAACAAAATCTTGAAAAATTTCCTGTTACTGTTGTTGTTCTTAATTGCCATACAAGTAAAATCGAGGAACTAATAACTTTTCTTCCATCATTCAAATTGCAATTAAATACATTTCAAAAAAATAAAGCATACATCATAGACAGATAGGGCGTACATAAATTAGAACCACTTTTATGTCGCCGCATAGTTACCCGAAGGGAACTCTGCGAGGAATTAATACCAAAAATTCTGTCTCAGCCGAGTCACTTGCAAAGGACTCGGCGTAAATCTATTTCAGGTCTATCTTTTTAACATACTAACTTAAATTCAAACAAATCATAGTTCAGTCAATTACCGGATAATTTTCTGTTCCCGCATTAAACATGTCTCCAATAAAATAATAAATCATTCACAACCCTTCCGATGATTTCAGTTTTAAAATAAAATTCAATTGTCGGAACTATGATTTTTTGTTGTGAGAAAGGAATGTAATTACCTCTTATTCTGAATATCACTAAACCAATTCTGCAAAGAAATATTTATTAAAAGGCAACTTCACTTTGTAGAATATTCTGCCTTCAGTGTATAGATTATTAGGAGTATAGAATGAGGTATTAATTCAATAAGTGAATATGGGTGTTTTGTATATTTGGGAGTCGGCAGTAATATTAGAAAACCGCAATGAAATGAACACTTTAAACAAATTCGAACAATTTTATATTACCATAAAGAAAAATAGATGGTATTGGTATTTTTCAATTTTTTGTCGGATGAGTTTAGCCTTTGCATTTATCGTTGCAGGAATGGTAAAAATTAGCGGCGAAAGATTTGCCAGTGGACTTTCAACCAAGCATCCGATGGGAGCTTATTTAGAAGCTTTATATCATACAGGATTTTATTACACATTTATAGGAATTGCACAAGTGGTTGCGGCAATTTTTTTAATTATCCCTAGAACTATAACATTAGGAGCTTTACTATATCTCCCAATCATTATTAATATTTGGGTGCTTTCATTTGCACTGCGATTTGAAGGTTCTTTTTTAACTTCTCCGTTAATGGTTCTTGCTAATTTATTTATACTTGTTTGGAATTATGATAAGCTAAAATATATTTTACCATTCAAAAAAAATCAACCTCTGAAATAAAAGAGAACCCAATAAAATATAGTAATCAATTTCCATTCGTATTTTTCACAGGAGTAATTATAACCGTTGCACTAATTGTTACCTTATCTCAATTCGGCTATGAAGCTATGCCAAGAAATTCTTATTCCGACTGTGAAAAACAATTTAAAAACACTAAGAATGAAGAAGCAGGAATTAAATTTTGCGAATGTATTCATAAGAATGGAAAGCCTTTAGATGAATGCCTAAAGGAATTTGAAAATGCAAAAAATAAATAAAACTACTTCCGTTTCCGCAGGGTTCTCACATCAGCCTTTTACGTAATCAATGAAACCCTGCGAAGTATGTAGTTTCAAAATATAATTCAATTGTCTTCACTATGATTTTCATGTTCTTGGAAAGGAATGTAATTACCTCTTATTCAGAATATCCCAAAACCAATTCTGCAAAGAAATATTTATTAAAAGGCAACTTCACTTTGTAGAATATTCTGCCTTCAGTGTATAGATTATTAGGAGTATAGAATGATGTATTAATTCTATAAGTGAATATAAATGTTACGTATATTGGAGAGTTATGCTTCAACCTAAAAGACGACAAAACCTACAATAAGCAGACAGAATTAATAACTTTGCAAAGGGAGATTTTCAATTTCAAACAGACAAATGCTATGAATTACGATATTAAAATATTAGGCGAAGATGAAGACAATGGGCTATTGGAATTTGACCGATTAAACCTATTGACAAAATCTACCAAAGAAATTGCGACCAAAGCTTTAATGTTCAGGCTAAGGGGATTTAGTGATATTACTCCGGATAAAAATTTAAAAAAGGCTTTGGCTATGCGATTGCAAAGTATTTCCGGAAGCGAACAAGACGGCACTTCACTAACCATTGACTGCACACAATTTTCAGAAACCATTAAAGGGGTTCAAATGGATATGTTTAAGCCCCGAGAAGAAGTTTTGCAATTGACCCCAATGGCTTTGGTGATTCATTCTTTTCAAACTGCCCTGACTAATGATAGTGAAGATGCCGATTTGGACAAACCGCTATTGAAATCGTTGATGAACTTTAAAAAGAATTTTATCAGTGATAATGAAATATTCTATATGGCAAATCGTGGGACGATTGCAGAAGTTCGGTTAACAAAAGATGATTTTCAGAAAATTGGACTTTTGGAAGAGAGCATCCCTGAGCCTAAAAAAGTAATTGTTAATGGACAATTGGATGAAATGAAGGTTTCCAAAGGAAGGCTTGGCTTGCAAACAGAGCAAGGTTTTGTAAATGTTTTTGCAAATGATAAAACCATCATTGAAAACATAATCAGCTTTATGGGGAAGGAAGTGACCATTTCGGGAATTGCACATTTTAAACCAAACGGACAATTGAGTTTTGTGGAGATTCAAGAATACAGCGAACCAAGAGTAAGAGATAAATTCTTCTCGAAAAAGCCAAATGCCATGACAGCTCATCAGCAATTACTGTTCCAGGCTAAACAATCAAAAAAGTCAAGTTCTATTTCGGCCTTAAAAAGTATTTCGGGCTTATTGAAAGATGAAATCAGTGACGAACAATTTCAGGAAATGCTTCAAGACATTCGTAGATGAAAACCATTGTAATTGACACCTGTGTATTCATTCATATAGTTAGAGATACAGCAACAGGTAGAAACTGCATAAGGGAACTTGAAAGGTTTGATGAAGCAGCAAATGTTATAGTTTCTGTTGTTACAATGGCAGAATTAGCATCCTTTATTGCACAGAATAATTGGGGCAAACTTAAGATTGAAAAGCTCAATAAAATCCTTGAAGAAATAACTTATATCGACATTTCGAATTCTGACCAATTTCTGATTGATTCTTACACAAAAATTGATGCTTTTTCAAAGCGGAAAATTAAGGATAAAAGCGAAAATTTGTTAAAAGGCTCAGCACGAAAAATGGGCAAAAATGACCTTTGGATTGCTGCACTTGCCTATTCACTTAATATTCCATTAATGACGGCTGACAGTGATTTTGATCACTTAAATAGGACATTGATAGAAGTAATTAAAATTATTTAATTGGTTTGTGTTTCCGCAAGGTTCTTGCCACCATTAAAAAATAAATAATCCGCAAAACCCTGCGTCATTATATTTCCCCTAGAATTCTCACATCATCCTTTCCCGCAATCAATAAAACCCTGCGAAGAATAGAGTTGTAATCTATCCATCCACTCCACACCCTCTCCCGGAATTATAAATTTTCTTTGCGGTAAGAACTCTTATAACAATCAAGGTAGAAACAGAATCAATAAAGAAATGCCCTCCAATTTCAAACTTTAAAAAGCCACCCGGAAACTTTATCTATGCATCGGGAAACTTTATCTATACATCGGGAGACATTATTTATGCATCGGGAAAGATTATTTATGCATCGGGAAACTTTATCTATACATCGGGAAACATTATCTATGCATCGGGAAACATTATTTATGCATCGGGAAACTTTATTTATGCATCGGGAAACATTATCTATACATCGGGAAACTTTATTTATACATCGGGAAACTTTTTCGATGCATCGGGAAAGTTATTCTAACCCTACTGCCTGTTTAAATTAATTTCCACAGAATTTACAAACTGATCTTTCTCGTTTTTACCTTGAGAAATAACTACACTAACTATGAGCCCCGGTCTTGTCTGAATATCTGCAAATGTACCGTCGCCTTTAGGTGCCAGATGACTAAATTCTGTTGACATTGCATTGTAAGAATAATCATCCGCCTGTGCTACTTTCTTTTCAAACTTATAGGGTGTAAAGCAGTTTTCCATGATGCCACAAAGCTGATTGTATTTTGCTACCAAAGCCGGACTCAAACTTTTGTGTTTCAGCAGGGTTCTCACATCAACCTTTGCTAATACAAAACACCTTATATTTGACATACGTAAACTATTGATTATCACATTTAAACCACAGTAAAATGATGAAAGTAATTCTACCTATCATAATGGTAAACCTTCTATTAAGCACTGCAGCATATAGTCAATGTACCGTATATGGTAGCGTTAGTAATGGTGCTTGGTCGGCATACTATAACGGGGCCGATGAGAATTTTACAATGTCTGAACTTGAGGAGAAGGCTGCTTATGAGTGTAGAATGAGTAATCGAGGGTATGACTGTGAGAAAATATTAAGCAGTAATAGTAGTGGTTGGTGGGCCATTACTACCGGTACTGACCAAGATGGTTATGTAGTTATGGGGCTGGCCAATGGCCTGGAATCAGAAAACGAGGCCATAAATAGTTCCCAAAAGACCTATATAAAAGAAGGTGGCAGTATTGGCAGAGGCTATTATGAGACAACAGCTTGGTATGTGAGGTAAGTGATATATATTTTATGTCGCCGCAGAGAGTTACCCGAAGGGAACTCTGCGAGGAATTAATACCATACATTAATTTTCTGCTATAACAGCACACTCATCTCCAATAAAAAAATAAATCATTCACAACCCCTCCCGAAGATTGTAGTTGAAAAATATAATTCAATTATCTGAACTATGATTTTTTTGTTGGTGAGGAAAGGAATTTAATTACCTCTTATTCTGAATAATCCAAAACCAATTCTGCAAAGAATATTTATAAAAAAGCCACTTCACTTTGTAGAATATTCTGCCTTCAGTTTATTGATTGTTAAGAGTATAGAATGAGGTATTAATTCAATAAGTGAATATGGGTGTTTTGTATATTTGGGAGTTATTCTTTGTGCTAAAGTACCATCGGAAAATCATTGCCAATTTAATTTGTAAAAAAACATAAGGAGTATATAATGTAACTACTTGTTGAATTGTAATAATATTAAAATCAATAAAATGAAATTGAAATCTGTATTAGCTATTGTTTGTTTAGCTCTACTATTTTCTTCTTGTAGTAAAGAAGATTTTGAACTTAGTTCAAGTGCTAATGATTTGTTTCATGTAAAAAATGGCGACTATTTAATTCCTGTTTTAGTAAGAGGTAATACTGCCAGCAAAAAAATTCTGCTATATATCCAAGGTGGCCCGGGATACGCATCTTTAGATTTCGCAAAAGTGGATTACCCTGAATGGAAAAACTCTCTCGAAAATGACTATGCGATTGCCTATTATGACCAAAGAGGAACAGGAAATAAACAAGGTAATTTTTCTCAAGGAGACTTAGTGCTTTCCACTTGGATTGAAGACCTGCACAAAGTTGCATTGTTCTTGGAAAAAGCATACGGTGCAGAAATTATTATGATGGGCCACAGTTTTGGCGGTGATTTAATGTACAGATATATTATTGAAAAGGGTAATTCGGCAGTTCCAGTTAATTATATTTCAATTGATGCCCCGGTAACTACAGACTCTGACGCTGATACTTTGCGCTGGGATTTTAGAAGGGAATTTTTATTTAATACAGCCAATTTAGAAATTTCAAGAGGCACAAGAATTCCTGAATGGAATGAGGTACTTCAGTGGCTTAGTGTTACACCAGAAATAAAAAAAGTCCCGGGAGATGACCCATATCAACTTTTTAATCAGTGGAACAAATATGTAGAAGAATTGATTAATGTGGATTATCCTGAAAAGCCTGTTAGTGTGCAAGATTATATGAATATAGTTTTTACATCTAACTATAATATATTGGCATACTTAAAATCAAAATACTTAGAAAACGTAGTTTCTATGATACTAGATGAAGAAGAAAATGATTTTCTAATGAATAAATTACCTCTAATCCAGAATGTAAACATTCTTGTAATTGGGGGTAGATATGATGATATATGCCCGCCAGAAGAGTTGGTGTATGTATTCGATAAAATAGGTACTTCTGAAAAGACTTTGGAAATAATTGATTATGCTGGTCATACCCCATTTACTGATCAACCCAATAATTTTTATACTGCCATAACTCAATTTGTACAATAATGAAATATCTGATTTTTCTAGTATTTCTAACAAGTGCATCAATCATCGATGCCCAAAATTTACGACCACAATCAATTTATGCATCATATTTTGGAGAAACTGTAACACATCCGGGTTTAAGAGTTGGATTAAATTATCAACTTAAAGATTGGAGCAAAACCAAATTAATGAAAAGCGGAACTGAAAAAGTAATTCAAAATAATATGGATTTAAGTCCAAGTATTGGATTTTTTTATCACAAGGATTATCAAACAGGACTTTTCATATTACCTGAATTGGTTTATTCAAGAAAGAATGTAAAAGGAAATTATATTACTTATGGGTTTGGAGCAGGATATATGAGAACTTTTATTCCAAATGTTTATGACTTGAATTCAAATGGTGAAATTGAAAAAATTCACACAGGTTATAATTATTGCATCACGGATTTTTCTGTTGCATTTGGTAAAGACTTAAGCGTACAGAAAAATATTCCAATGAATATTTATATCAAACCTCAGTTTCTTTATGCGTTTCCAAATTATTCAAAAGGTATTTGGTATTTTATTTTGGAGCTAGGCGTAAGCTATAAGTTGGCGAAAAAATAAATAACGATACTCGAATTAACCCAAAAATGCACAAAGGTTTAAAACTGGTTAAGTTTCCGCAGATTTACACGAAGGGAACTCTGCAAAGAATAATCTCCACTACTTATATTTTTTCGCCTGACTTCCCGCACACAATTAAAAAGAGTCATACAGTATAGACAAGCATATATTTTGACAGTTAAAATGAATGGAGAAAAAGCAAAAAAACTAAACACAAATTTTATTAAATAATAATTGCAATTTACAATTTACATACGTTTATTTTTCTTGCATTAAACTTCATATATTTGGAAATGGATACGATTAAAAATTTAATTACAATTGACCCCGATATCTTAAGTGGTCAGCCGGTTTTCAAGGGAACCCGGGTTCCTGTTGAATCTTTATTCTTTCACCTTGAAAATGGTATTTCTCTCGATGAATTTCTTGAAGACTTCCCATCTGTAGATAAATCTCAAGCAGTTGCAATTTTGGAAATTGCAGGAAAACTTATTTCTTCTAAAGATCTTGAGAAACTTTATGAAGCTGCTGCTTGACGAAAATCTTCCGAAAAACTTACAGAAGGCTTTCCAAATCATGAGACCTATACAGTTAGAGATATGGGGTGGAATGGAAAAACGAATGGAGAATTATTGGCACTAATGATTCAAGGTGGATTTGATGTATTTCTCACCTTCGATAGAAATCTTCAATATCAACAAAATTTTAAAAAGTATTCTATTCCTGTTTTTGTTTTATCTTCAAAAGATAACACTTAGTTAAATTTGAAATTTCTTATTCCGAAGGTAACAGCACTCTTATCAACTCAATTGATGCCAAGAGCATATATTATTTCGTGAAAAACTATGGAATAAAATCGGGTTGTAAAAAGAAAGATTTATTACAATTAAAAAGTAACGAGGCTTTTTAGAAGTACCGATTTTCTGTTCCTACAAAGCACTCGTCTTCAATAAAAAAACACACCTTCCGATAATTGTAATTGCAAAATATCATTCAATTATCAGAACTATGATTGCAATGATTACATGAACACTTTGATTTAATTTATATTTTTCCTCAATACCTGATACCAACTACACGATACTAATTTAAAATCCTACTAATCCTAATTCAGACAATTAACGGATACTATTCGGAGCAGAAATGACTAAGATATTTCTATAAAAAAGCATCATCATAAACCTCATTCAATAAATTATTAAAAGAGAGAATAATTATCTTTAAAAAGTAACGAAGGTTTTTAAACGGACTGATGTTGTTCTAAAAACTCCAGAAAAACCACGAATTATGATAGAGCAATTTTCTCAAAAGACACAAGAAGAGTTAAAATATTATGTCTATGTTCTTGTTTATCCAAAAGACAATAAAATATTCTATATTGGAAAAGGAATTTCAAACAGAGTCTTTTCGCATATTAATGAAGCAATTTTAAATCCGAAAGAAACTGATAAATTAGAAATTATTAGGGCTATTAAAATGACTAACCTAAATGTAAGTCACTTCATTGTTCGCCACGGTTTAGAGGAAAATGAGGCAATATTATTAGAATCAGTATTAATTGACTTTCTAACGTTTAAGGATTTTAAAGAAGTTGCCAAAATTTCAAATATTGTTTCGGGACATCATTCTTTCAATCAAGGTATTAAAACCGTAGATGAATGTGAAATACTATATAATTGCGAAGAATTAAAAGAAGAAGATATCCAACACAATGTTTTGGTAATCAACATAAATAAAACGTTTGACAACAAACGAAAAAAGAAAAATAATATCCCTATTTATGTTAGACCGAATATTTACGAAGCCACTAGAGGCTGGTGGGTATTAGACAAAAATAGAGCGGAAAATTCTGATTATGTTTTAGCAGAATATAAAGGTGTAATCAGAGCTATAGTTAAACCAGAAAGATGGGTTCAAGATATAGAGAATAGGGGAGTAAAGAGATGGGGATTTGAAGGTTCAAAAATCACTTCAAAAGAAATTCTTGATTTATATATGAATAAAGAAGTTCCGAAAATTAGAGGAATGGCTAACCCAATTCGTTATTTTGAAAAAAAATCCAGCAACTAAAAGACCTTCTCAATAGGCGGGTTTTTCAGAATCTAATTAGAGTCCGGCTTTGTTCCCAATGCAGTTTTATAATTAAAGTATTTTTATGCCGGGGTCGGTTTTTCACCATTCACCTCAATAAAAATTAAAAGAAATTAATAGTGGGGCTAATAAAGTATTTTATTTGAACTCTACGAAAAAATGTAATGTAGATCTTCTTAAATAAGTGAAAACAAAAGCAAAGAAATAAAAATGAACACGTTTAATTTAAACACATTAAAAGGAAGAATAGCTGAACAAATAATTCAGGATTTGTTTCAACAAAGCGGGTATAACGTATTCAACTTTGGTTTAGAAAGATTACATCCCGGATTAAGTAAGCTTATTAAAAACGACAAAAAGCAATTTAGTAAATCATTGCGATATATGCCTGATTTTGTTGTTCAAAGCAGTATTAACGGCGAACTGTTTTACTTAGAAGTAAAGTTTAGAGCAAATGGTAAATTTTCGTTTGATGAACGATACGAAAATTACCCCTATCACAATGCATGGTTCATTATAGTCTCACCGGATAAAATACAAGCAATTCACTATAACCTATTAATAGAAAATAAAGAAATAAACCCCGAGTATAATTCAAGTCTTTTAAAAATAAATAGCTTTCATATAAATGCTGATTTATTAGCAGAATATGAAGAATATGCAAAAGTTATTTTTAAATCATTCAAGAAAGAAAAATAGGGTTTGCTTTTCAGTTTTTTAATTACTTGATTTCAAATGCATTTTACCTTCGGATATGTTTTTATGTAAAAAAGGGGAGTTGTGTATATTTGATTGTTAGTGAAAATCTTTTGGCGACAGTGCTAGCATGAACGAATTTTTGTAAACTTGACGATGGAAAATAACGGAGGACTAATTTTCGTAATATTAGTTTTAATAGCAGTTAGCATTTGGCTTTACAAAAAATATAAAGTCGAGCAAAAGCAACGGGACAAACTTTCAAAAGAAAACACAAAGTTAACTTCCGACATGGCTATTCTTGAAGTGGAGCATTTGAAATTTCAGTTGCAACCTCATACATTACGCAATATGGTTTCAACGCTGAATGTTGCAGCAAAAAATCTTTATAAAGGTTCAGAATCCCTTGCAGAAACTCTTGACTACATTTTGTATCAAGGCAATCAACACCTGGTGAGTATTCAAGACGAGTTGAATTTTCTTGAAAAGTATAAAGCACTTCAAGGAAATTTTGTTTATCAAATTGATAGTATAATAATTGACAAGTCAGAAGTAAACACAAACTCAAAGTATTTTACAACAGCTTGCGTTCCACATTTGATAACAGCTTACTTCGTTGAAAACGCTTTCAAACATGGAGATAGAAACCATCCAGAGTTTTTAAAAATCACACTCAAACTTTCGAAAACCACTTTTGAATTGAATGTGATCAACAAAATAATTCCAAACAGAAAAGAAACGCAAGGAGGAATTGGATTGAGTAATATGAAAAAAAGATTAGAAAGATTACTGAAAGATAAATTTGAACTTCGAAATAGTTGCAACGAACTAGAGTATTATTCAACTTTAATAATTCGTTTTTAATGAAACTTAAAATTGCAATCTTAGAGGACAACCCTTCACTTCTAAAGGACCACAAACAAAATTTGGAGGCGACAGATTTATGCGAAGTTGTTGCATTCGCAACAAACTCTAATGACTTTTTAAACAATGAAAAGACAAATATATCAGACGCATTGCTTCTTGATATCGACTTGGGTGGTGGCAGTAGCATGAATGGTTTGGATGTTGCATTCAAACTCAAACTTCCAGTACTGTTTGTTAGCGGACACAATGCAGCTTACTTGAAAGATATTGAAAAATTAGAAACCGAGTTTGATTTAATTGTTGACCACATTACAAAGCCATTTACAGAAAAAGAATTTTTAAAAAAGGCATCAAAATTTCTGAATGAGGTTTTGGAAGCAATAGAATCAAAATTTATTGTGCTTGATTTTGAAGAAGACAAACATTGCAAAATTCCAATTGATACAATTGTTTACTTAGAATCAGATACAGGTAAAAGCGGAGCTTCTAACAACAAAAGAATTTATTTCACAGACAAAAAGCCAGAAGTTCTTATTGACTTTTCGTTTTCTAAAATGTCAGAGAAAGGCTTTAAGAAAAACAAATTCCTTACCGTTCATCGTTCCTTTGTGGTGAATGAAAAGCATATCAAGTCATACAAGAAAATAACGCACGAAATTGAAGTTGAAATTTTTACTTCAACAGGAAAAAAGGAATTAAAATACTTAAAGGCTTCTGAGAATTTCAAAATGAAATAACCGATTTCATTACTCCCAAAAACCATTTCATTACTCCGTAAAAGTTTCCATTTCTCTTAAAGAGTATAATCTAAAAAGTTGCTGAACATTTGTGTCGTTAAAATAAAAACACACAATATGATACCATCAGTAAATTTTCATTTATGGGAGCCATGCAACATGCGTTGCAAATTTTGCTTCGCAACTTTTCAAGATGTTAAGCATACAATTTTACCTAAAGGACATCTTCCAAAAGAACAAGCTATTGAAGTTGTTTTGCAACTTGCCGAAATTGGCTTTGAGAAAATCACCTTTGCAGGAGGTGAGCCAACTCTTTGCCCTTGGCTTCCCGATTTAATTGCAATCGCAAAGCAAGCAGGACTTACAACAATGATTGTTACAAACGGCAGCAAACTCACTGACACATTTTTAGAAGCGAACAGAAAAAATCTTGACTGGATTGCAATAAGTATTGACAGTTTGAACACAGAAACAAATTTCCAAACAGGAAGAGCGATTTCGGGTAGCACACCTTTGACACTTGACTATTACAAATCACTTACAGACAAAGTGAAACACTTTGGTTATGGTTTAAAAATAAACACAGTGGTTAACAGTAAAAATTTTCATGAGGACATGAGTGACTTCATTCGCTTTGCAAAACCCAAACGATGGAAACTATTGCAAGTGTTACCTATTAAAGGTCAGAATGATTTACAAATTAATGACTTCAAAATTACTGACCAGCAGTTTCAATTTTTTATTGACCACCACAACGGACTTCAGAACATTACGAGCATTATACCAGAGAGCAATAACCAAATTATAGGTTCTTATGCAATGGTTGACCCTGCCGGTAGATTTTACGAGAACACAACTGGAGGGCACATTTACAGTAAATCGATCTTGGACATCGGGGCAAGAATTGCTATTCAGCAAATGAGTTACGACTTTTCAAAGTTTGTTTCTAGAGGTGGAATCTACAATTGGAGTAACCCAAATTCTAATGCAAATGCCTGAGCAAGTTTTAGAGTTTTCTCTAACTCACCATTTCATATTGCAGGGTTGGAACAGAAGCAATGATAAAACTCTTCTCTACAAGTAATTGCCGTATGATGATCCAAGCCAACCAGGAAAAAAAACTATTGTGATTTCACCAGCTTTTCACACTTCAAAAAGTAAAAAAGGCGGAACAAAACATTGTTTGGTTCTTGTGCTAAAAGAGAAACTAATCAAAACAGGATTTGGGGTAACCACCCAAAATACTTATTCAAGAAAGACAGAGAAGCTGAATTTCAATTGCTTCATAGCTAATGGTTAAGCCCGAAGTCCATCCAAAACTAAGGGTGCGGAAGCCGAAACGCATACTATTAGGCATCACAAATAATCATATGTAAATTATGACAAAAAAACCAATGGTTCAAAAACCAAGACCAAGCACAAAGCCTAGTCGTCCAAGTGGCCCTGCGGGCAACAACCCGCCAAAACCAAAAAAGTAAAAAGGATTAAAAGCAGTGGTGGCATTACCACTACTGCTTATTCTTTGTATTGACTTCTGATTAGAACTATTATGTTTCCACAGGGTTCTCACCGCAGCCTTGTGCGCAATCAATGAATCCCTGCGAAGTATGTAGTTAAAAATATCATTCAATTATCAGAACTATGATTGCAATGATTACATGAACACTTTGATTTAATTTATATTTTTCCTCAATACCTGATACCAACTACACGATACTAATTTAAAATCCTACTAATCCTAATTCAGACAATTACCGGATAATTTTCGGAGCAGAAATGAAAAAGATATTTCTAAAAAAATGCATCATCATAAACCACTTTAAATAAGTTATTAAAATCAAGATTTATTTCTTTTAAAAAGCCATGGAAATTTTTAGATGCTTGCTATAACAACCCATCTCAATTTCTCTATAATATTTCCCCAAAAAAAAACTCCCGTCAGCAAATGCTAACGGGAGTTCATTCTTAAACAAACTATCTTAAATCTTTAACCTATTTATCCGCTTATTAATTACGAACAAACTTTTTAGTAATCAACTCATCTTCAAATTGAAGTTTAACAATATAGGTTCCTGAATTAAATCCGGAGACATTTATTGAGTTAGATCCTGAGGTCATAGAAGCTGCGTATAGTAACTTTCCCTGCATGTCGAACACACTTACTTGTGCATCAGAAATCAAATCAATATGCAGATTATCATTTGCAGGATTTGGATACAACTTCACTGATTCAATCAAGCTGTTTTCTATTCCGTTTTCATTCACTTCTCTGGTTACAAATTCTGTTCTCATTGTTCCTTTCTTTTTGAAATGAGCTGTAATTATGGTATCAGAAACTAATGTGAAAATGAAAGGATTTGCTGTACCAATTTTAACTCCATTGGAAGACCAAAAAGAGAATACCGCTTTTTTCTTTGCTGTCATTGGCCAAAGTGTAATGGTGTTACCATAATAGAGTTCTCCTTGAATGCTAACAGAACCGGCAGATGATGGAGTTACTAAAACTGTAACGCTTAGTGCATTAGCTGCAAAAGTTGCCGCAATAGTATGCGTTGCCATTACTGACTCAAACGTATAGGTATATTCAGATGCATCCGTAGCATCTGCAATGGTTGCTCCATCCACTTTAAGTGAAGAGATATGATAACCATAATTCGCTTCCACATTAAATTCCTGTGTTGCTCCATTAGAAACAAATACTTCTCCTGATGGAGTTATGCTTCCGTTGCCTACAGTGGAGGCTGTAATAAAATAGCCATCCAAATCATCCTCATTAATTGTAACATCATCTATACTAATACCATAACCTCCGTTGCTTTTACCTTCGAAAGCGATAATATAACCACTGGAAGGACTTGGCAGAACAATGGAAACTTCTGTCCAGTCTGTTACGTCAGTATTGAAAGTGGCAAGTGTAGTCCACGAATCATAATAAGCAGTTTTATATTTCACTGTCAGCTGATCCTGATGAGCAACAGTATTGAAATATTCTGCATTCACATAATAAAATTTCAAAACGGGTGTAGTTACGCCGGTCATATCTATAGTGGGAGTAACCAACCTTGTAAAAATTCCGCTTGCATCAGGATTATCAGATCGGAAAATCAAATTATTATCTCCTGAATACGCTTCAAGTGGATAAGGAGAATTGCCGTTGCCAACAGTCCAGAGTGGTCCGGTAATTAATTCTTGTGACCATCCATCAGGAATAGTACTTGCCTCTTCAAAACCTTCATAAACAGGTAATGTTAAAGCCGGATTTACTAATTTGTAATTTGCCTCAAGCGCAGTATCAGACGTTAAAACAAAACTGAAAGGATTATCTGCACTTATAGAATCACCATTGGAAGTCCAGTGAGAGAAATAATAAAGTTCTCCTGAAAGCCAGGCATCAACGGTAACAGTTTCACCATAAAACAAATTACCTGAAACCACAACAGAACCTGCATCCGATGGCAGTGCCTCAGTGGTAACATTATAGGATTCGCTGAAAATAAAGGAAGCTGCAATAGTGTGCATTGCATCTACTGATGGAAAAGTATAGTTATATAAAGTTTTATCCACTGCTTCCGCAACAAGTTCACCATCCACCAGTAATTCAGAAATGCGAGAATGATAATATGCTCTCAGATTAAATCTTGGTGAAGATCCAATAGGAACATATACTTCTCCGGAAGGATCAATAGCTCCTCCGCCATCGGTGGAAGTGGTAATCTTAATTCCTTGATTAATTGTGATCTCATCAACACCAATTCCAAAACCCCCATTGCTTGAACCCTCAAAAGCAATATAATAAGTGTCAGAAAGATTTGGAAGCACAATGTTTACCTGAGTCCAGTCCGATACATCAGAATTAAAATATTGAATTGTGGTCCAATCATCACCCACAGCAGCTTTGTATTTAATGGTTAATACATCCTGATGAGAAAAGAAATCAAACCAACCATCATTGTAATAAGAAAACTTCAGAACTACTGTATCTGTGCCGGACAAATCCAGCTCTGGGGTTACCAATCGGGTTACTAAACCACTTGCGCCCGCAACATAAGAACGGAATACCGCATTGTTGGTACCTGCATCCGCATCACCGCTATTCACAAATATCCAATCTGGGCCGGATACAACTTCTTGTGTCCAATCTGTAGGTATAGTTGTACCTAATTCAAAGCCTTCATAAAAAGGCATCGTTAGCGCCTGACTGTATGCTATTGGAACAGACAAAAAGAAAAGCGCAATTGCAAGTATTTGATACTTGAAAAATGTATAATTCATCATATTAAAAATTTATAAGTGTAAAAAAATTGTTTCGAACATATACTTATTGGAGACTATGGGTATAAGAAAGGTTACAAACTTTTCTTTCTATTCAAATTAGAAAAGTCTTGCAAAATATTTTAATATGATTTTTCAAATAATTATTTGCAAGCATCAACATTGTGCTAAAAAATAACATGCTGCAAAAACAGAATTCAGTAGGCAAACAATTTAAATAATACGCAGAGTACTTTATTCAAACACAATGATGTAAACGACTGGAGTTTTTAATGGGAAATTATTTTGGAAAATTGAGAAATGAACATCCAAGAGATTAAGGTTCACTCTTGAAACTTGTACGCTTATATTCCGTACATTTGTTTAAATTTTAAAATTATGAGTACAACAAAAGATAAGACACGTTTTGATGCAAGACTTTCCAGAGAACAAAAAGAATTATTTGAAAAAGCTGCATATTTAGGTGGTTTTAGAAGTCTAACTGAATTTATTATCCAATCAGTTCAAGAAAAGGCAAATGAAATAATTAAAGAAAAGGAAATTATAATTGCCAGTAAAAAAGATAGTAAAATTTTTTTTGATGCAATTACAAATCCAAATAAACCATCAAAAGTTTTAAGAAAAGCATTAGATGATTATAATGTATTTGTTTCTAAGTCTAAATAAAATAATGATTGAACTATTGGATAAGAGCCACAATCGAAACAATTTTGATTGCGGCAAGGAGCTGCTAAATAACTATTTAAAGTATCAAGCCGGACAAGATGTAAAAAGAAAATTGTCGGCTTGTTTTGTATTATCAGAAAATAAAAATATTCAAGGATTTTATACACTTTCAAATTACAGTATTCCACTAAGTTACTTTCCTGAACAAATTCAAAAAAAAATCCCTATTTCTTATATTTCAATACCTACTACTTTGCTAGGCAGATTAGCAACAGATAGTAAATATCAGGGACAAGGAATGGGTAAAATTTTACTTATAGATGCATTAAAACGAAGCTTTGAAAATTCATATAAAATTGGTTCGTTTGCTGTAGTGGTTGATCCAATTGACGAAGATGCAGAAGGGTTTTATAAAAAATATAATTTTATTAAGCTCCCTGATAGTGGGAAGATGTTCATTGCAATGAAAACACTTTTTGAATTATTTAAATCAGAATAAAAATATTAATTCGCAGGACTGTTACCCGAAGGGAACTCTGGGAGAAATAAACCATTACTTATCATTTCCACCATGTTCTTCCAAGGTGCATGCATGTTCCTCAAAATGCATAAATCTGTGTTTGGTTTTGGGAATCTTCGGATAGAATCCTAATATTATTTTATCTTAATATTAATTTCACAAAAGGAAATCTACGGTTATTATAAACTACACAAACATTTAAAACCATTTAAGATGGAATCAAACACGCAACAAGCTTTAAATTTTATAAAGACAAATAACTATACTGAAATTAAAGCAGGGAAGGAGCGAACTACTTTTTTAGAAATATGGATGGTTGTGGTAGATAACAGAATTTTTGCAAGGTCGTGGGGTTTTGCAGAAAGAAGTTGGTACAATACATTTTTGTTAGATCCCTTTGGACAAATAAAATGCGGAGAAACTATTTATAACATTCAAGCAGCGATTCCAAATGATATGAATGCATTGACAACAAGTATAAATCAAGCTTATATTGATAAATATAATTTTGGAAAAAATATAGAATATGTAAGTGGAATAATTCAACAAAATCATATTGACAAGACAATAGAATTTATTGTGCTTTAAAAAAAAAACTTGTTTTGAAAATAGTTTTTAAAAGAGCGCAATTGTAGAAATATAAAATATAAAATCATTCAAAAAAAATAAAACAGATATTGGACAATCACTTGTAAAAAATTATCTCCACATTGTATTCAGCACAAAATATAGAGAGGAGCTAATATACTCTCCAGTGGAAGAAGAACTGCATGCTTACTTAGGAGGAATTTGTAACGAATTAGAATGTCAACCTCTAAAAGTAGGAGGATATACTAACCATGTACATATTCTTTGTATGCTTTCAAAAAAAATAGCATTGATGAAACTGCTGGAAATAGGAAAATCACATTCATCAAAATGGATAAAAATAAAAGGTGAAGCTTATGAAAACTTTTATTGGCAAGATGGCTATGGTGCTTTTTCCGTAAACCCTTCTGAGGTAGATAGAGTAATAGCATACATAGCAAATCAGCATGAACATCACCGGAAAAAAGATTTTCAAGATGAATATCGTGCCTTTCTAAAAAAGTATAATGTAGAATATGATGAGAGGTATGTTTGGGATTAATTATAGTGTTGAGATTTATACTTACGGCCGAAGGCTGAATCTCGATTAGGGCCGAGGGCTGCACCACTCGGGTATTATATTACGCCCTTTCAGGGCTGAGGGCCACCAACCTACTCCAAGCCACGAAGTGGCGAAATACATTTGCAAAGGGTGGAGCCCATTGCAATAATGGGTATAGCCCTTTGCATTATTAGGTATAGCTCTTTGCAATAAAACCTGTAATAATTCCCTTAAATTTATTCCATGACTAAACATGGCATCATTAAATTTATCTTTTTCATTTTTCTTTTTTTGATATCCATTTCTCTATGTGCGGATTTTATTTTTACTAAATATTATACTGTTAGTTTTCCAAATAGTACATCCAATAAAATCCAACGATTATTCTATGAAACACATCCTGCAGGAGATACCAATCTATGGAAGTTCTCGTGCAGAAAAAGCGTATTACTGCGATTCTCTTGGTTCCAATTTTTATAATTATGGAATGCCAAGTGCAAGTTTTAAAGTGATAGAATTATTATTACAACCGGAATTACAAAAGCATAAAATAACTCCAATAATTATTGATGTGCATCACGATTTTTTTCAGCACGATGCTCAGGAAAATATTAATATCGCCACTTATATTCCATTTATAAATAAGTATGATACAATAAAAGATTTTTTAAAAGCAAATGACCGTTACAATAATTATCAACAAATTCCGGGATTGCGTTATTTTGGATTTTATACGGATTATTTAAGACCAGTAATAGAATCCAATAATAAGTCTGAAAATACTTTGTATTTAAAAGGTGGTGTCTTTGATACAAAAGTGTCGTCCACTAAATCTTTGCAAAAAAGAATTACAGTACGAGAATCAAAAAAATTACATTTTGAAATTGACCTCGAGGCGCATAATAGATTAATAAAGATGATAGAGAGTCATCCCGAAAGAAAATTCGTATTTGTAGTTAGTCCTTATCATAGCAGCGCAAAAAAAACTGTAGATAATTTTGAAGAGATGCTGACCTATTTTAATTATTTGGAAAAGGAATTAGAAAACGTAGTCTTTATCTATATTGATGCTGCCGGCTATACAGACGAGCTCTGGAAAGATACTATTCATCTGAATATTCTTGGTGCAAAAAAATTTAGCAGTGCATTGAGAATACAACTTCACAAGAGGGGAGTGATTTGATATTAGAAAACAATATTCATCACCAAAAAAATCTTACCTTATATTTATTTTTTATGATTGCGATTGCAGTAAATCTTCTTCCCGCATTAACTTTTTCAATATTTTGCCGGAGGGACTTTTCTGAAGTGATTCTACAAAACTAATATGCTGAGGGACTTTAAAATTGGCGAGATTCTTTTTACAATGTTGTAATATAAATTCTTCCTGATTATTCACATCTGCTTTTAACACTATTCTTGCTTTTACTACTTCTTCATGATGATCATCCATAATTCCATACACTGCAACTTCTTCAATAATTGGCAATTCTAATATTACATTTTCCACTTCACTCGGATATACATTTTCTCCTTTCACAATAATCATGTCTTTAATTCTATCTACAATAAACAAATGATTTTCATTATTTAAAAAACCCACATCACCGGAATAAAACCAACCATCTTCTTTTACACTATTTGTAAGTGTGGGTTGATTAAAATATCCTAACATTATATTGGGTCCTTTAATAGCAATTTCACCTATAGTGTTTTCCTGAACAGTAATTCTTTTATCATCTACTATTTTAATTTCAACGTTATTTACTGGAATACCTACAGAGCCTTGCATATAATTATGCCTGGGCACATAAGTGGCAAAGGGAGAAGTTTCTGTTAAACCATAACCTTGAAATATTGGTCGTGCAAATCTTGTTAACCAACTTTTTTCTGTTTCCAAAGCAAGCTTAGAAGCAGCAGAAAAGAAATAAGCAGTCCTATCAAATAAGGTATCATCGGATAAATTCTTTAGCAACAAATTATACACAAAAGGAACAGCAAAAAACAGAGTGATATTTTTATCATGTAGTATTTGATATAATTGATTCAAATTAAATCTGCGCATAATAACTATAGAAGTGCCACTATAAGTCATGCAATTTAGGATTGCATTTAATCCAAAACAATGTGAGAAGGGTAGAAATAAAATTGTACTGTCGTGGATATTGGACTGATAACATTCCTGAGCAGCTTTCATATTAGTTTCAATATTACCGTGCGACAATAAAATTCCTTTCGCTTGTCCGGTGGTTCCCGATGTATATAAAATACCTAACGGGTCATCGGCATACAAATCAACTATATCGAATGTTTGAGAAAATTGCTTGCTGATAATGAATGATCTTGAAGTACACATTTCCATTTCATCCAGCACAATCGTTTCATTATTAAATTCTATTTCCTGTTGGGCATGTAATGCTTTATGACGAATAAATAATTGTGGATCGCAGTCATTTAAAATAGCGTTTATTTCTCTGGAAGTTAATGTAACACCGATAGGGACTACAATTGCACCCAACCGGATTATTGCATTATAAATAATTACAAAATCAATGGAATTATAAAGTTGAAGAACAACACGATCTCCTTTATTTATATTTTTTCGACGAAGAAAATTTGCAAAACAATTTGCAAGATTCTCTATTTCGGAAAAAGTAAAATCTTTTTCAAGGTCATTAATAAAAACATTATCAGGAAACGATTTCGCTTTTTCTCTTAAATAATTACTTACATTCATAACTACTCAGATTTTCTTATAAAATGTTCTACATTTATTAATATGTCAGCACATGCTTCTTCAAGCAATCCGTTATCATTAATATCCTTTTCAATTCTTTTAATATAATCATCCAAAGGATGATCATTATCATTAAATACAAAAGGATATTTCCCATTTTCAGGTTTGCCGCAAATCTGCATTATTGCTTTATAAACCTTATAAGTTTCTGGAGATAAATGTTCTTCCACAATAAAATCCTGATCCATTTTTCTCACACGAAGATCAACAGCCTGCACTGCAAATATTAATGAGATAGAAATATATTTTCTAAACAAGTCAATTGATTTAGCAGTAAGTAATGCAGAATTAAATCCCTGACTATTTATATTCTGATTAAATTGTTCTGCATGTGTTGGAAATTTATCGGCAATACTATTTCCATAAAACAATAACATGGGCATAATAGAATTTGCAGTTATCTGCAATCCTTTTAAACCCATATTAATTTGGTTTGTGCTATTTCCTGTTAAAGAAGAAGGAAGTCCCGAATTAAATTCAGGCATCACCAACATCGCAATTTGTGCATCTAAATGTTTAGAAATTAATCCTACATATTGACGTATCTGATCCATGGCAATAGCAATATATTCTCCTAAAAAATTACCACCATGAATCAATTGAAAATTATCCATATCAATTAATGGATTATCCGTAACTGAGTTAGCTTCTATTTCAATTTGCTTATTTATAGTTTTAATTCCATCAGCAACAGGTCCTAAAAATTGCGGAATACATCTGATAGAATATCTGTCCTGATATAATCTGGATTCTCCTGCTATTAATTCATCATTTTTCCGAACAAGTGAAGATCCTTTTAATAAATGTCTTACTGTTTTCGCTATAAATATTTGACCCTCATGAGGTTTTTGCTGATGAATAAAATCTTCAAAGGGTTGAGTGGATGCAATTAATGACTGCAACATCATTGCATGCACTTGCAATGTCAAAGCAAATAGTGTTTTTAATTCTTTTAAATTACATGCGGCAATTGCAGTGAGCATAGCCGTACTATTTACCAATGCCAATCCTTCCTTTGGTTGAAGTTGAATAGGTTCTAAATTATATTCATTGCAAATGGATTCACCAGATTTTTCAATGTTATTATGTAATACTTTAAAACATTCCCCTTTTTCAGTAATGGCTCCTGCTATATATGAAAGCGGAACAAGGTCACCACTTGCACCAATAGAACCTAACTCATGCACTCGTGGAACGATGTTATTATTTAAGAAGAAAACATAGCGTTCAATAATTGCAAAACGAATTCCGGATGCACCTTTTATTAATGCATTGCATAAGATAATCATAGCACCACGCACATATTTATCAGGTAAATATTCGCCCGTTCCTGTCTTTAAAAAATAAATAAGATTATCCTGAAGTGTTTGTGTTTCCTCATGACTTAAAATATGTTTTGCCATTCCGCCAAAGCCGGTATTTACACCATAAATGGCTTTATTCTCAATAGATAACTTTTGAATAAAATGATGGCTCTCATTTATTTTATCAATTATTTTTTTATCACCGGTGAGTTTTAATTCACATTTATTATTTGCAATTAAAACTATTTCATCAATGGATATTTTATCACCATTAATTTCAATACAATCAGAAGCCAATAAATCCTTTTTCTTTTGGGTTTGAGTTCTCATTTGGAAATGCCATTTTGTGTTTCATATGCAATCTAAAAAGATTTTGTTATAAAGAACAATAATTTATGTTTCTTTTGAAAACTCCAATCGAGTATACACACCATTAATGACCAATTCTAATAGCCATACTTCCCGGTTGTAGTTTATTTTCAAGCATATCCTGCAAAGCAGATGGCAATGCGGCAAAGGATGTGTGACCGGATAAAACAGGATTTATTTTTTTATTAGTTACGAGTTCATTTAAACGAAAACACTCTTCACGGTTTGCATAATGTGAACCCTGAATTCTTTTGTTGTACAGCCATAAATATCTGAGATCGAAAGAACCTAAATATCCTGAAGTGCCGGCACAGGTAACTACCATACCTTCTCGATCGCAAACATATAATGAAGTTGCAAACGTATCTTCTCCTGAATGTTCTAATACAATTTTTGGATAACGATTACCTGTAAGCTTTAATAGGTCCTTTACAAATGGTTTTACATTTGTCCTCCAATTTTCCTGATGATCTGGTTTTAGATCAGCAGATAATAATGCACCCCAATGATTATAATCTGATCTTTTTAAAGTGGATACATCCATCTTTTCACAATACAATTTTTTTTCATCAGAATTAACTACTCCGATTGGAATTGCTCCTGCATTTTTTATTATTTGTGTAGCCATTGAACCTAATCCTCCAGCGGCTCCCCATACCAACACAAAATCACCGGGTTTCACTGTATGTGGAGTATAATGTGTTAACATCCGATAAGCGGTAACACCACTCGCCATATATACGGCAGCTTCATCCCAACTTAAATGTTTTGGTTTGGGTAAACATTGAAAATCTTTTACAACACAAAATTGCGCATATGCACCATAGTTAGTTTCATATCCCCATGCACGAAAAGATTTTGAAGTAGTTGGATCTCCACCATTTAAATTATGTGTTTCATTTTTATCATACCATCCACCTTGCACAACAATTTCATCTCCTACTTTAACATCCTTTACTGCATTGCCAACTTTATAAATTATTCCGGAACAATCAGATCCTAATATTTGAAAATCATCAGCAGTTTCATTCCGTTTTTGCATTAAGTCTATCATATCAATCGGATATGCTTTTGCAGCCCAAATCGAATTGTAATTTAAGCCAGCAGACATCACTGCAATTAATACTTCATCATCTTTTATCTCAGGTATTTTTATTTCTTCAATTTGAAACGCATTGATGGGTTCGCCATATCTTTTTTGACGCAGCACCTGAGCATACATATAGTCGGGAATAATTCCAATAGGAGGCAAGGTTCCGGGTTCAACAATTCTCATAAAGTTGTTTATTAATAATTATGAAAAATTTATTTTATGCATAGCGTTTACGCAATTCTTTTCGCAAAATTTTTCCTGTTGCATTTCGAGGCAATTCATTTACTATTTCAACTCTTACAGGTAATTTAAAATCAGCAAGCTTATCTTTTGCCCAGGCTCTTAATTCTTGCAATTGCAAAGTAGAATTATTGGCTACTATAACAGCGCAAATATTTTCACCATAAATTTCATCAGGTATTCCAATTACTGCACATTCTTTTATCTGTGGATGTTGGTTTAATACCAATTCAATTTCGGCAGGATAAATATTAATTCCTTTTGCGATGATAAGATCATTTTTTCTATCCACTAAAAATAAAAATCCCTGCTCATCCTGATAACCCAAATCACCTGTAAGCAACCAACCGTCTTCTTGAAATATTTTTTCATTTTCACCAGTAGAATTCCAATATCCCTGCGCAATAACTTTTCCTTTTATACAAACTTCACCAATATCATTTGCAGAAACAGTTGCTTTATTTTCATCTATTATTTTTAACTCTACACCTGAATATGGTTTCCCTGCTGAGCGCAATAAATTCTTTTGCTCAGAATCCGTGTTCAATAATATTCTTTGATGATCGTCGAAGCGCAATGCTGTTGCAATCCCACAAGTTTCTGTGAGTCCATATCCTTGCGTGAAAAAACAATTGAAAGTATTGTAGCATAATGTTAATTGTTCTGCATTAATAGGAGAGCCTCCGTATTGAATATTTTGCAAGGAACTGAGATCATATTCTTTCACTTCATCTAAACTGCAAATTACCTGCATCATTACCGGCGCAAGAAATGCATTTGTGATTTTATATTTTTCTATAAATGCACATGTTTCAATCGGATCAAAATATTCTAACAACACATTTGTACATCCTGTATAAACTCCGAAAATAAAATATCCTAATCCCACAATTGCATACCATGGAGCAGCAATTAAATTTACTGATGCCGGACCAAATAGGGGAGTTTCATTGCGCAACGATAAATAGATTTCATAGATGTTGTTATAATTCATCTTCACACCTTTTGGCCGACCAGTTGTACCGGAAGTATAAATTAATAATGCAAGATCATCTTGATTTACATCAGCAATTTTTGGGTAGTTTATCTTTTGCTTTCTAAAAATGGAATTGCTGATGGAATCTATACTATTCAATTCAATATTAATTCCGTCGGCGGATTCTAAAATGAGTTTTTTAAAATTCTCACCATATAAAAATAGTTTGCAACCTGCATCTCTTAGTATGTAATTGATTTCATTAGCTGTGGATCTCCAATTAATGGAAACCGGAATTATTCCGCTTATTAAACAACCGTTTACCAGATGCACATAATTACTATTATTAAAATCTAAAAATGCAACTCTGTCGCCTTTAACAATGATATTTTCCTTAAACCAATTTGCAGCTTGATTTGCATATTTATTTAATTGCGCATAGCTGATATGTTCGTCTTTAAATATCAAAGCAATTCTTTCCGGATATGTCTCTGAAGCGTATTGTAAAATATGTTTGTAATTGTTAATCATAGTTATAAAAATTGCCAACCAAGGTGAGTGCCGCCATTTACCGGCAAAGTAATTCCGGTTATATAAGATGCATCCTCACTTGCGAGAAAAGCAACCGCCGAAGCCACTTCATCAGTAGTGCCGATGCGTTGCAATACATTTTGTTGAGAACGTAAATCCAATTCTTCCTTCGAATAATTATCTAATACAGATGGCGTAGCAATTAATCCGGGCACCACAATATTTGCAGTAATACCATGCTTGCCTTCTTCTGCCGCAAGTGTCCATAGTAATTGTTCGAGCATAGATTTTTGCATATTATAAATTGCCATGCCGGGTACTGAAAAATGATTCGACATACTACCGATTCCAATCCATCTTCCGAATTTTTGTTGGCGTTGAAAATCAATTACCGCAGACATAATTATCAGCAGATGATTTATGTTTTCTTGTATATTAATTTCAGAAATTGCCGTAGATAATCCAATCAGCTTTTTTCTTTCTGATTTTATGCGCAGATTATTTACAACCACATGTGGCATTCCATTTATTTGCAAAAATTGTAACAGATCAGCACATCCTTCTTTTGTAACGAGGTCAGTGGTAAAAAATAAATGCTCCTTATTTGTCAGTGTATCATTTATTTCTTTAAGATGTTTTTCATTTCTGGAAACAGCAATTATAGTATAGCCAATTTTTTCAAGATGTAAACAAATGGATTTACCGATACCGTTTCCAGCACCTGTAACTAATGCGAATTTCTTATGTGTGTCTGCCGTCATTTCGGTACTTTATAAATTGCAGCACCACCTGCATATCCTGATGCTGCAGTTGTCATTAAAATAATTTTTCCCGGAGTTAATTTTCCTAGTTCAAAAGCCTGTGTAAAAGTTATAGGAAGTGTACCTGCAATAGTATTTGCTGCTTTATCAATACTCACTTCCATTTTCGAAATTGGTATTCCTAATTTTTCAGCCACTCCTTTCATAATTAAATAATTAGCCTGATGCGGAATAAAAATATCTACATCACCCGGTTTAATTCCAAATTTATCACAAGCCTTTTGTGCGATATCAGCCATTAATTTAATAGAAATCTCAACCATCTTTTTACCTGATACAGTCATTACCGTACCATGCAAACCCTGAGTAACAGTTTCAATACTTGCAGGCATAACAGAACCTCCTGCAGGCACATAAATATTTTTTAATCCGGATCCATCCGCAAATAATTCACTTACCATAAAACCTTCATTAACATCACAAGCACCTAGAATAAATGCAGCACCACCATCGCCAAAAATGGGACAAAAAACAGGATCATCTTTGCGCACAAATCTTGATTTAATATCAGCACCAATTACGCAAACATATTTCAATCCTGTTTGTACTAATCGGATTGCATGATCTAATGCATAAATAAATCCTGCACAACTTTCAGTAGTATCTCCAACAGGACAAGTTGCTCCCAATAAAAATTGTACATTACATGAAGCGGCTGTATTTGTATAATCCGGTGTAGAAGTTCCCAATAAAATTCTATCGAGATCTGTTGCTTTAATTCCAGCTCTTTTCAAAGCAATCTTTGCAGCTTCTGCAGCAACATCACTTGTTGCAATATTATCAGGTGCAATATGTCTTGTATGAATGCCAATTTTATTACGCACCATTTCCACATTAAAATCAAGCCCATACATCTTGCTTAATTCTTCATTGGTAATTGGATTACCCGGCAAGTAAGAACCCACTCCTAATATTTTTACACCTAAGCCCTTCATGTTATACATTTAAAATTAATCCACCATAAGAAATTCCTCCCCCCACTGCAACCAACATAATAGAAGTATCTTTTTTAATTCTATTATTTTCAACTGCATTATTCAACGCAATTAATATAGATGCTGATCCGCAATTTCCATATTGAGATATTAAATCAATAGTATTTTGTTTTTCAATACCCGATGCTTCGCAAACTAAATCAAGCAATTTTTTATTTACCTGATGCGGAATTAAAAGATCAATATTTTTTTCATTTAATCCTGAATTCTGAAATAATATATTTGGAATTCCTTTCCAGAGTTCTTTTACAAAGTCTGCACTTTCTTTTCCCATTTGCATTAAATACGCATTGTTGTCAAGGTCATCTTGATTCGGTGGCAGCAGTCCCGGAGTACCCATTGTTCCTGAAAATTTTCCTTCACTTCCTAAAAAAGCAGTTGCAATACCTTTATTATCATCCGTAGTTTTTGATAAAATAATTGCAGCGCCACCATCACCCACTGCATATAATAAATTTGTATCTGTGCCTGTAACTTTAGTAGGTGTTTCACCGGATGCAATTAAAACATGTGTTGTTCCTGCATGAATAAATTGCGCTGCTAACATCAAAGCATACACAGAAGAAGCACAACCAGTTTTTATTTCAAATGAGGGACATTGCAAACCTAATTTACCGGCAACATAAGTTCCCATGCTGTTGGTGTATTTTGAAGAAGTTACAGTTACTGCGATAAATAAACCGATTGCATTTTTATTTAATCCGGATTTTTCCAACGCTTTTTTTGCAGATGCTTCCATAAGATCTGCTGAAGTTAATTCGGTATGTGAAATTGGAGTTCCGGGGGTATGTGTCCAATATCGGTTTTCATATCCCAATTCATTTTCAATAAAATCTAATTTGTAATTCTTTGTTTTAAAAACTTCTTTCCAATTATTTCCAAAACGCATTTGATGAATTTCAGTATTACTTACAAACCTTCCGGGAGAGGGGAATGCGGAGGCTGTAGAAAGAATTTTTATGCCCCACAGTTCTTGTATTTTCAAACCATGGATTTCCATTTCAGGATAATTTATTTTCAATTAAAGTTAATAAATCTCCAACGGATTTAAGTTCTATCAATTCAGCGGTTTCAATATTTATATTCAGCAGCTTTTCTATCCTGGTCATAATAATCATGTTGTTTATAGAATCCCATTTATCTAAATCAGTTGCAGAATATTCATCCTTTAAAACCAAATTCGGGTCTTTAAACACCTTACTGAATACTCCGGTTATTGCAATTCGTATTTCATCTCGCTCCATAAAGCAATATTAGTTTATTTTACTATATAAATAATTTTGAAGACTTTTACCCTTATGGTTTTCAATACCTTACAATTCTTGATATTTCTTCCGGTAACGATTATGCTGTACTATTTACTGCCTTTTCGCTTTCGGTGGATACTGTTATTAATTGCAAGTTATTTTTTTTATATGTCCTTCAAGCCGGCTTACGGTTTAATATTACTCAGCTCCACATTTATTTGCTGGTATTTAAGTTTATTAATAAGTAAAGAAACCAATAAGCGAAAAAGAAAATTACTTCTCATTACAGGAATTATAGCGGATGTAGGTATTTTATTTTTCTTTAAATACTTTAATTTTTTCAGTGAAACTATTTCTTCTCTATTTACTGGTAATTATAATTCTGTATTTAATACACATGCACTTTTATTGCCAATAGGTATTTCCTTTTACACTTTTAAATCGCTGAGTTATCTGATAGATGTTTATAGAAAAATAGCAAAACCGGAATATAATTTTGGATACTTCGCTTTATATGTTTCCTTTTTTCCGCAGTTAGTTGCCGGACCAATTGAAAGAGCAAATGATTTATTACCACAATTAAAACAACCTGCAACATTCAAGCAAGAGGATATTGAATATGGAGTAATACGCATTGTTTGGGGCTTCTTTAAAAAGGTGGTTGTTGCGGATACTGTTGCACTTTATGTAAATTTTTCTTTCGGAGATATCAGCACTGCAAATGGTGCACAATTATATATTG
The DNA here is from genome assembly GCA_016715425.1 of Bacteroidota bacterium. Classification (NCBI taxonomy): domain Bacteria; kingdom Pseudomonadati; phylum Bacteroidota; species Bacteroidota bacterium. The sequence goes on along the minus strand of JADKAC010000005.1, from coordinate 1,110,034 downwards.
CATTGTTATTTTTTGCAGTACAACTCTATGCTGATTTTAGTGGCTATTGTGATATTGCAATAGGCACTGCTCGATTATTTGGAATTAAACTCAGCGAGAATTTTAATCGTCCTTATTTATCGAAAAGTATATCCGAATACTGGACTCGCTGGCATATTACATTGACTATGTGGATTCGTGATTATGTGTTTATTCCATTGAATAAAGGTGTTGAAGCGTATTGGAGAATTTATATAAATATTATAATTATTTTTTTATTGATAGGACTATGGCATGGTGCAAGCATCAATTTTTTAGTGTTCGGATTATTGAATGGAGTGATTGCTGTATTGCAAGCGATATATGGCCGGATTTCATTTTTACCAAAATTTAAATCCTTTGCCGGACAGATATTTTTAACGGTATGGACATTTCATCTTTTGCTATTGAGTGGAGTAGTTTTTCGGGCAAGAAGCTTTAGCGATACACTTTTATTTTATAGGAAAGTATTTACAGAATTTAATATCAGCACAAGAAATATTTTAAATGGATTCTCAAGTTATGATTTTATTATTTGCTGTTTTGTAAGTGCCTTATTTGTAGCATCTGTATATCTACCCAGGAATTTTTCTTTCAAATACAAATACCTGTTTTTATTTGTTGTAATAACTCTTATTGTTTTATTAGGGAGAAATAATGCAGAAACATTTATTTATTTTCAGTTTTAATTTATTTCACAAATGGCATAACATACATTCCGTATTGTTGTCTGATTTGCAAAAAATACATGCCATGACTCAGAAAGGAAACGTCGAGAGAATATTCTTTAATGGGTGGGTAGAAATCTAATCTAAGATTATAAATAGTTTGACCAATTACATTATAAATAGAAAGTGCAACATCATCTATTTGAGTACTTGTAATAGTGATATTGATATTATCAGAAACAGGATTCGGATATAAACTTTCTACAAATAATTCTCCTTTGTTTCCAACCGCACATTTCGCTTTTCCCAGCACACGATAAAATTCTTTTGTAGTTGGATTTTCACAAAAAATTTCTTTAATAAAACTCTTTGCATAATGATAAACGGTATCAGGCAATGCAACATCATGTGCTGCTCCCTCACCGGAATAAAACTGATAGGTATAACCATTTGCTTTATACATTTCCGTTAATTCCCAACTGCCATATAAGCTTGGATAGGGGAAAGGCTCATAACAAAAAAAAGCAGGTCCTACAAAATAAGGAACAATAGAATCGCAAGTGCCATGAAAAAATAAAAATGGAATTTCTTTGCGCAATAATAATTCAGGTTGTTCAATTCCACCTGCTTCGGTAATAAGTGCTATAGGATTAAAATTGGTATTAATAATATCATTTCCAGAAGTATCAATACTTCCCATTTCATCAAGAAATTCAGGTCGGTAATCTTCCTGTTCTGCATAAGTTGCAAACATTATTAAACGAGAACCCGCACTATTTCCTTCCACTATTATATAATTCGTATCAATACCGTAGATATCTGCATTCGCTTTTAAATAACGCAATGCCGCCCGCACATCTTGCACTGCTCTGTATGTTGCTTTAAACAGATCAATTGTATCTCCACCGCAACCATCTTCCTGCTCACCATTATCCCATCCCAATCTATAATTTATAGTTGCATACACAAATCCCGCTCTTGCATATAAATATCCAAGATCAACAGAACCCATACTGTTTTTATCTCCGCCAACCAAACCACCGCCATGCACAAACATTATCAGCGGTTTTTTAATCATGGTATCTAAATCGGGATTTGGACGATAAATATCTAAGTATAAATCCTGAGCAATACCAAGATTATTAATTGCATCGCCATATTTAATATTCGCAATGATTTCAAGATCTACTGAATCAAAAATAGCTTGATCGAATCGCTCAACGTCACAATAATTTTGAGCGGAGGCAAATTTTATTAAATACAAGAAATAGGAAACAATAATTAAAAACTTCATGCAGAATTAATTGCTAATAAATATTTTTAAAGTTAATTCTTTTAAAAATAAACTGCCCTACAAATACAGCCTTTCAATAGCAACAACTGTTATCTGGGAGTTGACTATAATATCCATGTATTATTTTAGCCAGATGTTCATTTGCCAATATCAACTGCAATTATAAAATTAAAAGCACTTCAATGCCATTAAATAATGAATGAAATTTTAGCTAACCTTTCTATTATTAAAAAAAGAATAGATAATGCTTGCATAATCAGCAACAGAAATAGTAATGAGGTGAAATTATTATTAGCGACCAAAACTATTTCAGCAGATAAAATAACAATAGCACTTAATGCAGGAGAAACTTTAATTGGAGAAAATAAAGTGCAGGAATTAATAGAGAAATTTGAACCACTTAAAACCATTCCACATCAAACACATTTTATCGGTCATCTGCAAACCAATAAAATAAAAGAGGTAATTCTTTATGCAGATTGTATTCAATCTTTAGATAGAATAGAACTTGCAGAAAAATTGCAAAGACGTTTAGAATTTGAAAATAAATCAATAGATGTTTTTCTTCAGGTAAACACATCTTATGAAGAAAGTAAATTTGGAATGGCACCTGAAAAAATAGTTGACTTTGCACAAAAAGTAAATCAACTTGATCGGTTAAATATTAAAGGGTTAATGACCATCGGACTTTTTTCTGCGGACATAGAAAAAGTGCGCAAATGTTTTCGTTTACTTAAAAAATTACAACAACAAATTTTAGAAAAAGATATTCCTGTATATGAGCTTTCCATGGGAATGAGTGGCGACCTTGAAACCGCTATTGAAGAAGGCTCAACAATTATCAGAGTAGGTACAGCAATCTTTGGTAAAAGACCTTATCCTGATAGTTATTATTGGAATGAGAATAAATAGAGGATTGTTTATTTTTTTTCATTAGATATCATTTTCTTTCGTTGAAATTATTGTGAAAAAATAATCTCTCATGAACAAAAAGTAGAAAATAGAATTATATACTTTAAAATATTTTATAGGAATTAACATTGCAAAATATGAAAGCATCAAAAATTGTTGGAATTATTATTATCATTATCAGCTTGGCAGTTGCTTATGTGGGCATCAATAAAATTGATGATAATACTAAAGAGGTAAATTTATTAGGGCTAAAAATAAAAGCGTCTGACGAATCCGGTAAACAAGAAGGATACATTTATTTAGGTATTGCGGTAGCACTTTTTGCAGGGGGGCTTTATACAGTTGGTAAATCCAAAAGTTAAACGTTTCTTTCGTTTGGGCAGAGCCACATACTGAGGTCAATAAGGCAAATAGAATAATTCTAAAATTAGTAGTTCACCAATTTATAACTTAAATCGTTTCCTATTTATTCCGCTCCCGGAAAATCAAACACTTCTATCGAATCTATAGTGTCTGCATTTATTTTATTGCGGATATTATGAAATACCCTTTTAAAGAAATTTAGTGAGTCAACGGATATTGTATCGGGTATCCAAAGTGGACAATCATATTGCACCATCATCGAATCGGGCAATGCATTAAAACTTCCCCATGCATATTTTTTTGTATCAGGATCTTTCACCACTTTATTCATGAATTTTCCAAATACAGGTAAAGCCATTGATGCACCTTGACCTAAAGCCGTACTTCTAAATCTTACTGAAGGATCTTCTCCACCTACCCAAATACCGGCAACTAATTTTGGTGTAAATCCTATAAACCATCCATCGGTATTGTTTTGTGTGGTTCCTGTTTTTCCTGCAAGTGGAATACTGCCAAGTCCATAAGTTCCTCGCAATCTCGCACCAGTACCCTGATTTATTACATTGCGCATCATATCAATTAAGAGTGCAGAATTTGCCTGGCTAAATGCTTGTTTTCTCACCGGTTTTTCCTGAATAAAAATTGTATCACCAACGGAAGATTCAATACGAGAAATAAAAACAGGTTCAGTCCACGTACCACGATTATCAATAGTGCTATACACCTGAATCATTTCGAATAAAGAAATATCTGTTGTGCCTAAAGCAATTGCCGGAACAGAAGGAATTGAAGAAGTAATTCCCATTTTTTTTGCAAGACTTACTATATTAGAAATACCTGCTTCCATAGCAAGTTGCACCGCAATTGTATTTACAGAATATGTAAGTCCGCCTTTCATAGAATACGCACCTCCATATTCACCACCGGAATTTTCAGGCTGCCAATTATCATATTCAGGATATGTTCTCAACAGATTCGGAATCATGGTACAAGGATTAATTCCTGCTTCCAAAGCAGCGGCATATACAATGGGTTTGAAAGTAGATCCAACTTGTCGTTTTGATTTAACATGATCATATTTATAAGTACCGAAATCAATACCGCCAACCCATGCTTTTACATTTCCGTTTGAAGGATCCATAGCAAGAAATCCGGCTCGCAATAATTTCAAAGAATACTTTACGGAATCTATCGGTGAGATCGTAGTATCAATATCACCTCCCCAGGAAAACAAAGTTGTTTTCACTTGTTCTTCATTAAAAAAATCCAGAATATATTTTTCACTGTACCCTGCATTTTTCATGTGCTTATATCTGTCGGAACGCTTGATTGCATCGGTAACAACACGTTCCGCTTTACCCCATGGATTTCTATTAGCCCAATGACTTATAAATTGTGTTTGCAAATACTCCATATGTTCTTGCATAGCTTCTTCCGCATACTTTTGCAATCTTGAATCTATGGTTGTATAAATTTTTAAACCATCTGTATAAATATTAATAATAGTACCATCGGGTAACAAATGATCTTTGCTCCAGCTCTCCATATAAATACGCAAATATTCTCTGAAATAAGAAGCAGATCCTTGAGCACCTGTATCATTATTATAATCCAGTTCCAAGGGTAAGTTTTGAAGTGAATCAGAAATTGCTTTGGTCAGATATCCATTTACTTGCATTAATGCTAAAACAGTATTTCTTCTGCTTAAAGAACGCTCCGGATATAAACGTGGATTGTAAGTAGTATTTGCTTTTAATAGCCCGACAAGCACAGCACTTTCCTCTACCGAAAGTTCATGTGGTTTTTTATTAAAGAAACGCAAAGCACCTGCTTCGATACCAAAACAATTTTCTCCAAAAGGAACAGTATTAAAATATAAAGTCAGAATTTCTTCTTTGGTATAAATACGTTCAAGCATTCCGGCAATCATCATCTCACGCATTTTATTTACAGGCATACCAATCAGAAAAATATCTTTCCGCTGAAATAGGTTTTTTGCAAGTTGTTGTGAAATAGTACTTCCACCACCGGAGCTTTCATTATTTAATAAAATAGAATAAATCATTACTCGCATAAAACTTAAAAAGTCAATGCCGCCATGTTCATAGAACCTTGCATCTTCAGTGGCTACCAAAGCTTCAATTAATTGCGGTGGCAATTGCGCATACGTTGCATTTGTTCTATTCTCTATAAAATATTTCCCAATTAAAACACTGTCTGATGAATACACTTCAGATGCAGTATAATTTTTAATATCCCGTAACTCGGCTTTGCCCGGCATAAAACCAAACACTCCACCAAGAATTAATAAGTAAAATAAAAATAATGCGATTGCAAAAGAACCAATAATGTAAAGACCGTAAGAAGCTACTTTCACCGGAATAGGGTAAGCGCTTGCTATCGGATACACATATCTGTTATAGAATTTTTGAAAAAGGTTATTAAGCATGTGGCGTAAACCGTTAACTGATGTTACAATATTAGGCAGACAATTTTACATGCAGATAATTTTTGAACAAGAAGATTTTAACTTGTTATCAATACTGCCGGCCACCAATTTTAAAATCACGGACAATATTAAACCCAAATCGAATATTTAAATCGAAATTGCCTTCAGCATCTTTATCAAACACTTTACCTTGGGTATTGGCAATAAAGTATGTAGGAATAAGATAAGGTGAGTTAGTAATCTGCAATTGAAAAACATGTCCTTTGGTAATAAAGTCAAAACCAATACCCACATAATTTGTATAACCTTCCAGTAATTGATTTGGAAACGTATAGTAGTATTCACCATTAATGGCAACGTTTTTTGCAAATTGCCATTTTGCAGAAATACCAATTGCGAACACATCATTGCTTTCAGCTTTTGTTGCCACTAAATTTCTATGCACGAAAGAGGGAGCTAGTTGCATTGAAAATGCATCGTTGAATTTGCGAGCAATAAATATTTGATAAGCATAATTTAAACGATCAACAAAAAAAGTATCTAATAATGCATCCGAAGTATCAGTAATAATAGAAACATCTGCATATCCACTTAGACTTATAGGCATATTCTTTTCTCCTGTGCTTTGACGAAGAATTCTGCCTTTTGCATAGAGGTCATAAGTTTTATCAAAGCTGCTTCTACCGGCACCAACCATCAACCAATTAGTGGGTGCATAATCCATCGCTATGCGCATATTTGCACCGCCATCAAAACCAAAAAAATTGTAAAGAATACTGCTTGCATTATTTTGATAAATATCTCCGAAGCGATGCGAAATAACAAAGGTTGCAATTCCTTGAGGTTTTGTTTCTACAGAATATCCATTAATAATTCTTGGGTCATTAAAGGTTTGGTACGCATAATCTGTTTGTGCTGATGAATAGAAGGTTATGCAGCATAGTACTATTATAAAAAGTTGTTTCATCCTTAATTATTTAATGCCCCTTGATTTACCCAACTCGTAATTAATGCCCGTTCACATGCGGGTAATTGTGATCCATTTTTCGGCATAGGAGAAAATCCGTCGAGCCAATCCACTGCACCAACAAGTAAACCGCTAATCACAACATCACTTGCCATCACATTGGCATATGTATTTAAAATGATATCAGACTGGTGTGATTCCTCATTATGACATCCCGTAGTTGCACAATTGGTAAGCAATATAGGTAGTACATCCAAATTAAAAGAAACTGCTGCTGTATCGCAGACTTGTGTTCCCAGTAATTCTTCCGCATTATCGTAATAACAGGATTGGAAAAAACTGACAACAACCATCACAATTGTTCCTGTACAAATAATAAATATCTTGTTATATTTCTTTTTCATTGGCTTGCTGTAATTTTCAAAAATAAAAATAGTTTGTTAAATCTTTATGCAAATATGAAGATGTATCTCAGTTTCCAGAAATTATTTTCAATGGAAGTATGCGCAATTGAAATTTGGTAGCGTACAAAAGTTCATTAATTAATTTTAGTATCTATATCTTTTGTCATAAATATTTGAAATCTATAATTAGAAGATAATTTGAAGAGATTGAAAATCCTTACTTGTTGTAATTCAATATTAATTATTTAAATAGCCCTCTTCAATCCATATTCTGATTTTATCAATTTTACAATCAGACAACTTATCACCATCTAAAGGCATTGCCTCAAATCCCGGATCATGATTAAGTGCCCCATATAATCTACCGTCAGCAGCAACGGCCGCTACACCATCATAATTAGTAAGATCCATTGCACCTTCAGATGGGTTTGCATCATGGCATCCAAGACAATTAGAACTTAATATTGGCTGAATACTTCCTACATAGGTTACATTTAAAGTATCACATTCTTCTCCGCAACTATTATTTTTTGCACCCTGATTTATCCATTCTTTTAGTATTGCTAATTCATCCGAACTTAAGGGTGGCGCAGGAGGTGGAGGCATTCTGTCATCTAAATCTGATTCAATTATTGCTTCAATCATATCACTGTTATTTGCATCTCCTGGTTTCACAACATCACTTGCCATTACATTGAAATAAGTATTTAAAATAATACCCTCCTCATGTGTTTCCTGATCATGACATCCGGAAATAGCGCAATTACTTATTAAAATAGGAAGCACATCATTTACAAAATAACTGGTATCGGGATCACATGGAATTCCTTCTGAAGTTTCGCTGGTATCAATAATAGGTGGTTCAAGTGGCATATCGGAAAACATCAGTGGATTATGTGTACATGATGCAACCACAAACAACATAATAATGATTGTAATAAAAAGATATGTTCTATTTGAAATTTTTTTCATACTGGTTTTTAAACTTTTATACATAACTATAAAGTTCCGTTGTTGATTTTAAAATTTTGAGGACAAATAAGATGGGTTTCCGATGACTTTTGCTTTAACTAAATACTTGGCATAATATTTTAACTTCGTCGCAGATAAAAATCTACAACATGTTTAAATCAATTAAAATTATTTTTTCTGCATTATTCATTTCAATAACCCTTTTTTCATGTGATGGTTTAAATCTGCAAGATTTAAATCCAGCACTTACCGAATCACAAGTGGCAGCAGGATTAAAAGAAGCATTGAATGTGGGTACGGATACTGCCGTGACAAAGGGTTCTTTAACGAACGGCTATTTTTCAAATCCATTTATAAAAATTCCATTTCCGGAAGAAGCAAATGTGGTGATGTCTGTTGTGAATGCACTTCCGGGTGGCAGTGTTCTGGTAGATGCATTTGTGAAAAAATTAAATAGTGCAGCAGAAGATGCAGCGGTAAAAGCTACTCCAATTTTTAAAAATGCGATTATGAGTATAACCATTAATGATGCATTTAATATTTTAAATGGAGCGGACACAGCAGCTACAAATTATTTGCGTGTGAAAACATTTACTGATTTATACACCGCATTTAAACCGGATATTCAGGAGTCTTTAGAATCTGTGGGAGCGCAACAAGCATGGGAAGATGTAATAGATTTATATAATTCTATTCCGTTTACCGATCCTGTAGATACTGATCTTGCAAACTATACAACCAATAAAGGTTTAGATGGATTATTTTATTTGGTGGGAGAGGAAGAAGGAAAAATCAGAAACGATGTATCGCATCAGGTAACGGATATTTTACAAGAAGTGTTTGGGAAATAATTTTTAAATAATATGTTTGCGAAGGAAGATATTTTTATCTTCCTTTTTTTATTTAAAATCTATTTGATATCAAAGAAATAATATTAAGTGTTTGGATAGAAATTATTGCTGCATTCACCGGCGTGCTGAGTGTATGGTTTGCCAAGAAAGAAAATATTCTTGTTTATCCTATCGGATTAATTAGCGTGGGTTTATATGTGTTGATTTGCTTTTTTGCAAAATTGTATGCAGATGCTTTTATCAATTTATATTATTTCATCATTAGCATATTCGGCTGGTATTATTGGATGTACGGCAGGAAATTTCAATCCTCGGAATTAGATACGACTGAAAAGAAAGCAGTTATCATCCGCTCTTCATTTAAAGAAAATATCATTTTAATATTTCTCACATTATTGTTATTTGTAGGATTAGGTTTTCTATTACAAAATTTTACTGATTCAAATGTGCCGTGGGCAGATGCTTTTAATACTTCTATATTTATTATTGCCATGTATCTGATGGCAAAGAAAAATATTTATCATTGGATTTTTTGGATTGTTGGAGACTTAGCTTCTATTCCATTGTATATCTATAAAAATTTAAATGTTACTGCATTTCAGTATCTCATTTTCTTATTAATTGCCATTGCCGGATATATAGAATGGCGAAAAAAACTCAATGCACAAGTACACGATGCAAGCACTTAATATTATTATCACAGGTCCAGAATCCAGCGGTAAAACAACACTTGCCGAAGCACTTTCACAATCTTTGCAATTGCCATTGATACCGGAATATGCGAGAGAGTATTTACTTGCATTAGATAGAAAATATACTTTGGACGATGTGCTGCATATTGGCAAACAACAAATGCAAACTTTTACTCAAACTAAAAATACTCAAGCCATTATTTATGATACAGATGTATTGACCACTATTATCTGGTTACAAGATAAATTCAATTACAATAATTCTGCATTCAATGATTTCTGGAATAAAGAATCCAATTGTATTTACCTGCTTTGTAAACCTGAGTTTATTTGGGAAGAAGATCCGCTTCGTGAAGATGAAGGCAGAAGTGATATTTTGTATGAAATATATAAATCGCATTTAATAACTGCAGGTAAAAAGTATTTTGAAATTTCTGGTAATCAATCACAACGCATTCAGTATGCTAAGGAAATTATTGCAGAGTGTATTTCTGAATAATTCGTTTTAAAAAATTTACATAACTATCTTTGCATCATATCTCTTGGGGTGCTGCATATTGCGGCTGAGATTACACCCATTGAACCTGTCCGGATAATGCCGGAAAGGGAATATAAATCGCTTCTTGTAAAGGCCTCATTTACAGAAATAAAAATGAGTGCTGATTATGAAAAAAACTATCGTATTTCTTGCTGCTGTTTTGCAACTATCCATTATGGTTGTTGGGCAATCCACACTATCAGGAAAAATTATTGACACTGAAAAACATGCTATTGCCAATGCCCATATTTTTATTACAAATTCAGATACAATTCTGGTATCGGATGCAACAGGATATTTTCAAATTAAATTAAGTAATGGAGCACATCAATATAAGATAACACATATTGAATATGATACATTACATAATGCTATTGCAATTACAAAAGACACTACTATAACCATCACTTTACATGGACGTAATTTTCAATTTGATGAAGTAACTATTTATGGAATAAAATCAAATGAGAAAACACCACTTGCATATACAGAATTAAAACACCAAGAATTAAATGAAAATAATTTTGGTCAGGATATGCCCATATTATTGCAAAATACAGTTTCAGCCGTTGCTACTTCTGATGCAGGAAATGGTATTGGTTATACAAGCATTCGTATTCGTGGAAGTGATGCGACAAGAATAAATATTACATTAAATGGAGTACCGTTTAATGATGCGGAATCATCACAATCTTATTGGGTAGATATTCCGGATATTGCTTTATCAGCAGATGCAGTACAAGTGCAAAGAGGAATTGGATTCAGTACAAATGGTTCAGGTGTATTCGGCGCATCCGTTAATGTATTTACCAATCAATTAAAAGAAGAATCAGAAGCAACAGTAAGTACATCATTAGGATCATTTAATTTATTTCGCACGAATTTACTTTTTGCAACAGGCAGAATGAAAAATCATTGGTTTGTCGAAGGTTCAGGTTCTTACACAAATTCCAATGGTTATATAGATAGATCATCTGCAAATCTCAGATCAGTATTTCTCACTTTTGGATATCAATCCAATAACTATAAAAGTGTTATTAATATAATTAGTGGTAAAGAAAAAACATATCAAAGTTGGGGAGGAGTGCCAAAAGATTCTTTGGAAACAAACAGAACTTTTAATCCATACACTTACGCTAATCAAACAGATAATTATACGCAAACACATTTGCAATGGCATCACAATTTATTTTTTGATAATGAGAGCAATTGGAATATCACTTTGAATTATACAATGGGGAAGGGGTATTACGAACAATTGGAGCAGCAGCAAGATTTATATAGCTATGGAATTGAGGAAGTAACAGTAAACGATTCTACAATTTATTATTCAGATATGATTACTCAAAAGTGGTTGGCAAATGATTTTTATGGAATAATGACGGACTATAATTTTTTAATGAGCAATAAAAATAAGATTGTTTTAGGTGGAGCATATTTTAAATATCTGGGAAGTCATTACGATGAAGTTATCTGGAGTGATTATGGTTCAATCGGAGTTCCACCTTTCAGATATTCGGATAACAATGCAGTAAAGCAAGACGCAAATTTATTTGCGCAATGGCATTTTTATCCAACCAACAAAATTGAAATTATTTCAGACTTGCAATGGAGAACAATCAACTATCAGTTTACCGGATTTGATACGGAATTAAATACTGTTCCTCAAACACAATTTTACAATTTTATAAATCCAAAGATTGGTTTGTTCTGGAACATAAAAGAGAATTTAAATTCTTATGCTTATGTCGGTTACACATCTAAAGAACCCAACCGTGATGACTTTGTAAATTCAACTATTAATTCAAGACCATTACCTGAACATTTATTGAATGTAGAACTCGGAGTAAAATCAAATATTAAAGGATGGCAAATTCAACCGAATATTTTCTTTATGCATTATAAAGATCAGTTGGTTCTTGACGGAAGTATAAATGATGTAGGTGAATATACCCGTGTGAATGTTCCGGAAAGTTATAGAGCAGGATTGGAATTAAATGTATCAAAACAACTTTGGAGCGTTCTGGATATTTCTATGTTTGGAGCACTCAGTGATAACAGAATTAAAGATTACACACAATACATTGACAATTGGGATAACGGCGAGCAAATTGCAGAGACATATTCAAATACAATGATTGCTTTTTCTCCACAAGCAACCGGAGGTTTAATGATTAATTATTCTTTTTTAAAGGGATATGAAATGGCAAGTACAACATGGGATGCGCAAATTAATATTACTTCAAGATTTGTGGGAAGGCAGTATATTGATAACACAGAAGATTTGGAAAGAAGTTTAGATCCATATAATTCCAATGATCTGACACTACACATAAACTGTATCACTCAAAGCAAAAATAATATTGGTTTGGATTTTATGATTTCGAATTTCACCAATTCACTTTATGAATCCAATGCATGGGTATATCCTTATTTCTATGAAGGCAATTTTCAAGAATCCAACGGTTATTTTCCTCAAGCCGGCAGAGCATATTATTTAAAATTGAGTTTTACAATTTAATAGAGGTGTTGAACGAAACAACATTTTATATTTAATCAGCAAGAAATGAAAAAAGATAACATGCGCAATTTACTTTTGCAGAAATAACTATTTACAATGCCAATCACAAAAGAGATAATCCGAGAGTTCAATTATAAAACTTCCAGAAGTGGAGGAAAGGGTGGTCAGCATGTAAATAAAGTGGAAACGAAAGTAGAAGCAAATTTCAATATAACATTTAGTAACATATTGTCTGAAGAAGATAAAGCGCAACTTTTTAAAACATTAAAAAATAAAATTACAGGAGAAGGAACAATTCAGGTAGTTTGCGATGACGGCAGATCACAAGTGAAAAACAAAGCAGAAGCCACACAGAAATTATTTCAATTAATAAATAAAGGATTAATAAAACCCAAAAAAAGAAAAGTTACTGAAATTCCTAAAGCAGTAAAAGAGAAAAGAATAGCAGATAAAAAATTCACAGGTGAAGTAAAAAAGCTACGCAAAAAACCGGATGTATAATTTACACCGTTGCTGTTTTAAATTCTGTTGTAGTATGAAAAGCAATATCCGGATTATTTTCAATCGCCACATTTAATGCCCAGGAAGTTTCCGCCATAAACACCGGATTATTATCCTTATCTAAATAAATATAATCACTTTTTAAACGTATAAATTCATCCAGTTTCTTTTTATCATCTGTTGTAATCCAACACACTTTATGCATTGCAATTGATTGGAAACGACACTTAGCGCCATACTCATTTTCAAGGCGATATTGAATCACATCAAATTGCAAATCACCCACAGTTCCCACTACTTTTTTATTGCCCACTGCCAATGTAAATAATTGTGCAACACCTTCTTCCGTTAATTGCGAAATTCCTTTTTCTAATTGTTTTGATTTCATCGGATCGAGGTTCACCAACTCTCGAAATATTTCCGGCGAAAAACTCGGAATACCACGGAATATTAATTCTTCACCTTCTGTAAATGAATCGGCAATTTTAATATTCCCTGTATCATATAATCCAACTACATCACCGGGATAAGCAGTGTCAATAATATCCTTACTGGCAGCCATAAACGTGTAGGGATTATTAAATCTAAATTCTCTGTTTAATCTTGGATGATGATAAAATGTACTGCGTTCAAATGTTCCTGAAACAACTCTTAAAAATGCAATGCGATCCCGATGACGTGGATCTATGTTCGCATGAATTTTAAAAATAAATCCACTAAACTTTTTTTCATTTGCTTTTACAAATCTGCTTTCCGCATCTCTGCCTTGTGGTATAGGTGCAATTTGAATAAATGTTTCTAATAATTCTTGCACACCAAAATTATTAATTGCACTTCCGAAAAATACAGGAGCAATTTCTGCATCCAAATACGATTGAATATTTAATGGATCATACACACCGGTAATTAATTCAATATCCTCTTGCAATTGTGCTTTATCTTTTGCTCCAATTAGCGATTCAAGTCTTTCATCATTCAGGTTATCTATTGTAACAATATCTTCATCTAATCTTTGCGAACCTGCACGAAATAAATTTAATCGTTGATTATATATTGAATACACACCTTTAAAACGTGTACCCATATTTATTGGCCAACTTAATGGTTGAACTCTGATTTGTAGTTTAGTTTCCAACTCATCTAATAAATCAAATGGATCTTTTCCATCCCTATCCATTTTATTAATAAAAACAATAACAGGCGTTTTTCGCATGCGGCAAACCTGCATTAATCTTTCTGTTTGCTCTTCCACACCTTTCACGCAATCAACTACTAAAATCACGCTGTCCACAGCTGTTAATGTGCGATAAGTATCCTCAGCAAAATCTTTGTGCCCGGGAGTATCCAGTAAATTAATTTGATGGCCTTCATATTCAAATGACATCACGGAAGTAGCAACAGAAATTCCCCGTTGTCTTTCAATATCCATAAAATCGGAGGTAGCGCTTTTTTTTATCTTATTGCTTTTTACAGCACCTGCCACTTGAATTGCTCCGCCATATAACAGAAATTTTTCTGTAAGTGTTGTCTTGCCCGCATCCGGGTGACTGATAATGGCGAAAGTGCGACGTCGTTGTATTTCTTCTTGTAAACTCATAATGCGGCTGCAAATTTATTATATAATTCTACGGCTGTTATGAAATTCCTAAATTCGCATCATTCAAAAACACATGAAGCGAATAAAAACAAAGGATTATTTTCTGGTAACAATACAGTTTGTTTTGCTTATAGCATATTGCATTGTGTTTTATAAAACAGCTAACAACACAAATATTATTTTAAGAATTGCGGGAATTGTAACATCTGCTTCAGGATTTATTGTTGTAATAGTTGCCATAATAACGCTTAACAGAAATCTGAGAGCTGTTCCAACACCCGTTGAAAATGGAACACTGATAACACATGGAATTTTTAGTATTGTTCGTCATCCGATTTATACAGGAATTCTGTTAGTTGCTTTTGGCGGATTAGTTATTCACTTTAGTTTCGCATTATTATCAATAGCAATTGCTCTCTTTATTTTATTTTCAATAAAAAGTAGTTACGAAGAACGTATGCTGAGTGAAAAATACAACGGCTATAAGGACTATAGATTAAAAACCGGAAAATTATTTCCATTTATTAAATAGGTGAATCTATGACGCAACTGAATACGATGAGTCAATTGCCAACAAAAAATAAAGCAGCAATGCTGATGTTGGTACTGGGTGCATTTTTTATTACTAATGCAATTATCGCAGAATTTTTGGGAGTTAAAATTTTTGCATTGGAACCCACACTTGGATTGAAACCCTGGAACTGGAATTTGTTTGGTCAACAAGGTACTTTAAATTTTACTGTTGGGAATTTGTTATGGCCATTTATTTTTATTCTCACCGATATCATTAATGAATATTTTGGAATTAAGGGTGTGCGAAAACTTTCTTACCTCACAGTGCTATTGATAAGCTATGCTTTTTTGATGGTGTTTCTTGCTATACAAATGAAACCAGCGGGTTTTTGGACAGGCTCCATGCAAGATTCGGGAGTGCCTGATATGCAAGCTGCGTATGCATCAATTTTCGGACAAGGGCTTTGGATAATTGCAGGATCAATCATCGCATTTTTATTAGGTCAATTAGTGGATGTTAAAGTATTTCATCGCATTAAAATATTTACAGGAGAAAAAAGAATTTGGTTACGTGCAACAGGAAGTACTGTTGTTTCTCAATTGATTGATAGTGTAGTGGTATTATATATTGCATTTGTTATCGGCCCACAACATTGGAGTATCGGATTATGGTTGGCAGTGGCCACTGTAAATTATTGTTATAAAATTGGTGCTGCAATACTTCTCACACCAGTGTTATATTGGATACATCATCTAATAGATAATTATTTGGGAAAGGAATTGAGTGCGGAATTGCGGGAAGAAGCCATGAAAAATAATTAATCTACTTCAAATTCCAATTTCACCGTAACGTTTGCAGTTTTTCTTTTTGAATATGTATTGAATGCACCACCCCATGAATATTCTTCATTTGAATTCTGCGCAATGATTTGAAATACACCAAGACTTGCTGATTTTAAATCACCTAAATCTGAGTTTGCATTTTCTGCAATATTTGTTGCTCGCTTTGTTGCATCTTCTGTGGCAGCAGCAATTAAATCTAATTTTAGAGAATCAAGTTTTGTATAATAATAATCAGGAGAATTACTGTAAAATTCTACACCCTTATTTAATAATTCAGTTACCTCTCTTGAAATATTTTCAACACGATCCACATCATTGGATTCGATAGTTACAATTTGACTTAAACTATAACCGGTAAATCGGCTTATATACTTTTCATTTTCATCATAATAATTTTCATAATCACGATTAATATCTACAGACGAAAATACTATAGACTCCGAAGGCAAGCCTTTTTCAGTGAGGTATTGTTTTATAACCTCTCTATCCACGTTTAATAAAGTATAACCAGATGAAATCTGATCGCTTTTACGTGTGAAATTTCCTGACCAAACTACGAGGTCACTGTTAAAATCCTGTTTGCCTAAACCAGTAACAGTAATTGTATCCTGATATTTATATCTGTCTTTAAATGCAGTGCCAAGAATTATTGCAGTAATAATTACAGCAATTCCAATAATAAGTGATGAAGCGATGTTTTTCATATAGATGCTTAAACGTAGAAAAGAATTGTTTTATTTAAAATTCAAAACTAATAATTCAAAATGGCAATTTTACCATTGCTTCCTGCAAGTATAACTAAACCACTGTTGTTGTCAAATGCAATGGTATTAAATTCTTCATTTGAAATTTTAATAAACTCGAAAGATTTGGTGGAGGCAATATCAACCCCATTAATACCGCAAGTGATTACTTTGTTGTTGTTAATAATTTTCACACAAGACATATAGCCATCCGGAAATTTATCCGGCGTAATCCATTTCCCATTTTTCTTCATCAAGCAAAAATTATTTGTTGCATTTTTGGGTGATGCATAATCACCTCCGGTAATACATTTATATTTTTTTGAAGAGAAATCAATTGAAAATATTCCTGAGCTTTCTGTTCCTGAAATAAGTGGAGTCGGTTGCCTCTGCCAGGTATTTCCCCAATCAACAGATTTATAAAGTAGAGCAGCATTCCCACCAGTTCCAAAATATACAATACCATTTTCAAGACATTGAATTCCTGTTCCACTTGCAGCAAATGCGTAAATACTATCGGCAACTTTTGGTAGATTTTCTGTGTGCAATTCCTTCCATGTTTCTGCCATATCAGATGTGGTGAGTATTAAAAATTTATTGTCCACTGGATCACCCATACAAATGCCTTTACTATTTTTCCAAAAATCAAAACCATCTAAAAAAGCATCAGGCAAATTAGATTGATAACATATTCTCCAATGCAAACCACCATCATCCGTTTTTAAAATTGTAGCTGGTTGAGTGCAACTCATCACAATTGCATGTAGAGAATCAATTGCATAAATATCTCTTAACTCTGCAGTTTCAAATTCATTGATTTGAAAAAACTTCCAATCCGATTGCAGTGATGAAGCACGACCAATATATCCATTACTACCACTTACCCAAATACTTTGATCTTGTGCAATTGAGACACCACGAAAATTTGTATTTATTCCGGAAGCAAGTGAAATAAGTGAATCGGGATTGGCAAAAATATTACTGCAAATAATAAGTGCAATCAGCAGCGTAATGCTTCTATCTAATCTCATAATTTTCAGGAATCATAAATAAAGAATCTGACAATGGCATTTGTTGAATTTCTGTTATCTCATAAGTTACTTGCATACTATCAGCAGCGTAAGTCATGCGCATAACAGTACCATTTTGATAACCAATTAACATCGGAACAGGAGTAATCACTGCATTTTCATCGGTTTCAATATCATAACGGGCAGGAGGGAAAATAATAGAATCGGTTACCCAAATATATGTGTCAGTATTTGCACGTACATATCCCGAACGTACAATTTTTAATTTCTTACAAGTATATCCAAGTATCACATCTGATTCGCCTGTTTCAGCAACTGTAGGTGCATAATAATCCGGCATTAATTCTTTCACTTGTGAATTTGCAGTAGCAAGATCAGAGTACTCACCTGTATATGCAATTTTATTTATGGTATCTAATTGATACACTGAAAAATTACTATTATCTAAAATAATATTGCCAAGACTTAAGCCGCCGTGTTCTATCATTTTGAATTTATCTCCTTTATAAAACAATTCTGTTTTATGCGGATTAAAATCATAAAACACCTTTATATCATTTGAATCATCAGAAGTAACCATAACACTGCAAACCAATCTCCCTTCGGCAAAAACAATGGAATCATTTTCATTATCTGATACAACGGTAGTTGAATTGTTGTTCTGATTTTTACAGGAAAAAATGGCTGTGAAAAAAACGGAAAGAATTAAATATTTCATACAAGGGGTTAAGATAATCAAATAGAATTATTCCTCCTTAAAGGTTGTAAACGAAGCATAAAAATCTCGTTTCATTACATTTTTTACAGCATCGGTTGTCCATGCCAGCAATTGATAATATGCATTTTCAGATTCTACAACAGAGAATAAATAATAAAGAGTATGATCAGCATATGTGCCATTAATTTCACAGGTTAAAGTTTGTAGTCCATTAATTCTTGTTGTTTTTTCAGAAACAATTTCAAAGTTCTCGATACTGGAAGAAATACTCTCCAAGATATAGGCATAATATTCTTTAGCGGAAGGAGTAATGCCATTGCGTTGTAATTCTTTTTTATTTTCTTCAATTACCAACAGAAAAACTTCATTGCTGAAATCAGAAAATTGCAAACTGGCATTTGCACTTAAACTGTCATCAGGCACTAAATATCCCGGTACAAATATTTCAAAACGATTTTTATATTTATAGAGAATGAAATTGGAGTAATCATAGCGTTTATCAATGAATATATTGCTGATAAGATAACCGACCATTACAGTAATGATTCCGATACTTACCCAGAAAAATTTATCACGTCTTGTTAAACTTTTACTTATGTTCATTCCATATCACTTAATAGACTGGAGTGCTGATTTATTTTTCCAAATTTCACAATTCATGATTGAAGATATTAATTAAATGGCTTCCCTGCCGGAGTTTTTTATTAATGAGAATATTCAAATGTGTTAATTATTTTATTTATGAATTGAAATATTTTCTAACAATTTATCGGGTGTATGTGTTTTTTAAAGACTAGTTTATTCGTGCAAATTACCTTATCCATATAAAAAAACACTAAATACAACTGGATACTTAGTAACTTTGAAAGTATCTAAGAATTTATTTCAAATGTTGAAAAAAGAGAATGAATATTCAAAACAGTTGAAAAGAAAGCCAACTGAAGAATTAGTACAAATGCTGCATACCCATGAAAAATATGTGGATGGATTGTTACAAGCGTTGGTGTGGGAATTAGAAGAGAGGGGAGTGCAAGACCCATTATCACCTGAATTGCAAGTTCAAATAGATAAGCGTAATGCGGAAGAAATGGCAATCCAGAAAACTCATCAACCAATACTTAATGCTAATGAAGTTGTTGAAGTAGAGGTAGAAGACACCAAAAATTTACCGACATTATTTTCACAAACAGCAATATTGGGATTTACATTATTTTTTTCGCCGCTTACAGGAGGAATTTTATTATCTATAAATCTTGCACGACTGCGTAAAAAAGGGATTGTACCTGTTTTAATTTTCGCAGTTATTTTCAGTGCGTTTCAGGGATATGTAAGCATGCAGTTAGAGCCCGGCAGCATTATTCCTATTTTGTTAAATATTGCCGGTGGTTTAATCTTATCAGAATTTATCTGGAATAATTTTATCGGTAAGGGGACTAAATATGAGCGACGAAGCATTCTTATCCCGTTATTAATAATGCTCGCTATTTTTATTCCTATTGCATGGTATTTATATCAAAATCCTGAATTATTAAATTTCAAACTTTAATGAAAAATCTCACTCTTATATTCTTAATAGCGTTATTGCCTTTAATTTCATTAGCCGATTCACCAATCACTTCCAGTACATTTTATACTGAATATTTAGAAAATCCTATGGTAGCATATGCTGAGCAAACACAAAGTATGGATGATAAAATTTCAGCTTATCTCTTGGATGATAATGTGTTACCAGATGTAAAAGCAGCCGTGATAAATGCAATAAGCTGGGGTGGCTATGATGCCAATAATTCAGAAATATTACTTGCTGCTTTAAAAGCAAAATATAAATCAGAAGCAGATATTACAAATATTCCTGGAATACGTGCCGATGAATTAATGTGTTATGGTTATATGTTGGCAATGGATGATTATTTCGATGTGTTTTATGCAGCTACAGTTACTCAACTTGCTGCTTCAAAGTCCGATAGTTTTACCATTCATATGATAAATGCTGTAGTTACTTCTCAACGAGAAATGGATACTAGCTGGTGTGCAATTTGGAGCCAAACTCGAACTGTGATAAATAATAAATCTTTAAAGCGAGATATGAAAACCAAGGCTATTCAATTAATTGTAGATTATATGATTCTTTATAAATCTTATTGCTGATATCTTTTACCCAATACCCGATAATCACAACTCATCTTTAAATTCTAGTGAAGCTGAATTAATGCAATAACGTATTCCTGTAGTTGCTTTCGGACCATCATTAAATACATGACCTAAATGTCCGCCACAATTAGCGCAAAGCACTTCAACTCGAGTCATGCCATGTGATTTATCTGTTATCTCAACAATATTTTCTTTTGTAGCAGGGGCATCAAATGCAGGCCATCCACAACCGGAATTATATTTTGAGTTGCTGTTAAATAAGAGTTCACCACAACCTGCACATACATAATTGCCATCATCAAAAAATGTATCGTATTCCCCGGTGAAAGGTCGTTCTGTACCTTTTTTACGAAGCACATTATATTGCTCAGAAGTTAATCGTTGTTTCCATTCATTATCTGAAAGCGAAAAAGTATAATTTTCTTTTGACATAATTTTTTTATACAATAACACAATTTAGAAGTCTGTGTTCAGATAAAAAAATATTATTGATTATTTAAAGGCAGATCAGAATATTCATGTAAAAATCCAAGAACCTGTTCAGCACCTAATTTTTTAGCAATGATTTTTTTATTCTCATCAAGTATAAAAATAATTGGAGTTTGGTCCACATTATATTTCACTTGAAAATCACTTTTTAAACTCGTGTTGCCCACATTTATCCAGGGGTATTTTTCTTTGCGTAAAAATTCAATCCATTTATCCCATTCTTCTTGAGAATACACCGCATAAATTTCACCACCCATCGCTTTAAATTCAGGATACATTTCAACTATAATGGGCAACTCTTTCATGCAATGAGAACAGTCCACATCCCAAAATAAAATCATGGTGTATTTACTTTTAATGGAATAGAGTGGTATATCCATTTTGTTAGTATCCTGCAACATTATTTGTGGTGCCGACTTACCAATTAACGTCGGGCGAATTCTATCTGCCTGATTTACTATTCGGAATAGAGCGGCATCATCTAACCATGGAGCTTTTCCTGTTTTATAATAAGTATCCACTATGTGTACATACACACCATCCATTCCCATGATTTTGGAATTCGCATAATCATTTAATAGAGAGACGATAATAAATTTATACACTTCATTATTCACCATTGCTTTTTCAGCGATAAAATCTACAGCTACATTTATGGAGTCCGGTGTCCGAGGAACATAAGAATTAATGTAT
This sequence comes from Bacteroidota bacterium, assembly GCA_016715425.1. NCBI lineage: Bacteria > Pseudomonadati > Bacteroidota > Bacteroidota bacterium. The sequence goes on along the minus strand of JADKAC010000005.1, from coordinate 1,088,106 downwards.
TTATTCACTTTGGTAGTGTAAAGAGAAGTGCGTAAAAATCTTTCATCATTAAAATCTACATTGTCGAAATAATGCACCCGAATCCAACGGTAAGCAAAAGTAGAATCCACACTTCCATCTGCATTTAATGGGGCAGGTGGTATTTTAGGGTCTTGAAATGATTGAATAAATTTTACATAAAATGTATTGGGATATTTTTCAATGAGATTGTTTCTAAATGCTTCTACATTATTATTTATTTTTTCTAATTCTGCTTTTAATGCTATTGCTTCCTCCGAGTTAGGCTCTGCACTTTTAAGTTGCTCCTTTATAGGATCGGCTAATTTTCTTTGAGTATTTAAAAAATTCAAATCTTCATAAAAAATAGTATTCTCTACTGAATTGGTAACCTTCATTTTCTCTGCGAAATCAGCAGTGTCGGTTGACATAGAAAAACTCGGTTCATTTATAATCATCTCAAAAAATCTATTGTTGAGTTTAGGCATTACAATCAAATAAATACCACCGGGCAGGGGCGTATTACCTTTTGCAATTGCCAGGCCTTTATTATCTGTGGCCAAAGTATCAATTACATATTGCCTGTCACCATAATGATGACCTAAAAAAATTACAGTATCCTCCATTCCTTTGATTTGAATTTTATATTCATATCCGGTGCTTTGTCCAAAAATGGTGAAAGAGATAAATGTGAGGAGAACTAAAGTTAATTGACGTAACATGTTTTTAATTATCAATATTTTGAAAAATTTTTAAGACTTCCGATACCACAAAAATACTACCACAGATTAATATCAAGTCATTACTTCCTGCATTTGACTTTGCAGTATAATAAGCATCTGCAACTGAATCATAAGTACTGCCGGATAATTCAAATGATGAAGCCAAGGATTTTAATTTGTCCGCAGGTAATCCTCGTGGTATATCGGGTTTTGAAAAATAATAAATTGCGGATTTAGGAAAACAAGCTAAATTTCTATTCAGGTCTTTATCATTTACGGCACCTGTTATTATATGTAATTGTTCAAAGGATAATTGTTGAATTGTATCAAACAACATTTGTAAACCTTCCGCATTATGTGCGCAATCGCAATAGGTTAAAGGTGCATCGGATAATTTTTGAAATCGACCGGTAAAGTTTGTATTTATTAATACATTTTTAAATCCATCATAAACCGCATCTTCAGTAATTGTATAACTAGAATTATTTAATATCTCGATACTTTCAATTACGGTTGCAATATTTTTTAATTGATAGTTACCCATTAATGCAGAAATAATATTTGGATATACTAATTGATTTTGATAAAGGATATTTAATCGCATTCCATTTGAAGTATTTTCCAAAAAATCTATTTGTATATTTTCTTCAGCAAGTGAAAGTGGTGAAAGCGTAGATAATGCTTTATCTTTAAAAACAGGGAATGTTTCAGGATGATATTCTCCAATCACAACAGGTTTACCTGCTTTAATAATTCCGGCTTTTTCAAATGCTATTTCAGGTAAGGTTTCACCTAAAAATTGTTGATGATCATAACCAATATTTGTAATTACAGAAAGGTCGGGTTGAATAATATTTGTAGAGTCAAGTCGTCCGCCCAAACCCACTTCTATAACCCCAACATCCACTTCCATCAAAGCAAAATATTCAAAAGCCATGGCAACAGTAATTTCGAAAAAAGAAGGTTTGATTTCTTCAATAAGTGGAAGAATATTTTTAGTAAAACCAATTACAAATTCCCGGGTACAAAATTCTCCGTTTACACGAATACGTTCTCTAAAATCCAATAGGTGAGGAGAGGTATATAATCCTGTTTTATAACCTGATTCGAATAATACTGAAGCTAATAAATTTGAAACAGAACCTTTGCCATTTGTACCTGCAACATGAATAGTTGAAAATTTATTTTGAGGATTACCCAGCGCATTGCAAAGCACTGTAATATTTGTAAGATCTTTTTTATACGCCTGTGCACCAATGCGCTGATACATGGGCAGGTGTTCCATCAGATATTTTATCGTTTCCTGATATTGCATTAGTCGCAAAATTAATCAAGCATATACTTTTAAAAACAAATGCACCTTTCGGTGCATTTGTTGTCCTGTTCATACATACTGGACCCTACTTTAAAGTATAGTTGATTGTGAGTGTGCCTTCCTGAAAATCGGGTGCATCAGATTTCACATTAAATAATTTTTTTCCTTTTATAGAACGAATTGCATCATTAATTACTGATTGATCAACGATGGTAGAACCTTTTCTTTCGTAAGTGGCTTCGGTAACTAATCCATCACGATTTACTTTTATTTTCAAGACTACTTTTCCTGATTCAGTAGGGTTACCTGCAATATTCGGTTTGTTGGTCATGCTTCTTCCGGATAAACTAAATCCAACACCTGAAGTTCCATTATCACCGATGCCATCACCTTTTCCCGGTTTACCATTTGGATCACCTGACGGATCGCCCATATTGCCGGAACCCGGTTTATTTCCTTCACTGCTATTTTGATTTTCGAAAGAATGATTGTTCGGATTATATACCTGACTATTATCAATCACAGGTTCATTTTTAGTTTCTACCGGATCTTTAACAGGGTTTTTATTATTTGTTACTGGCTTTTCTTTTTTCTTTTCTTTTGGAATTGCAATAGTTTTTTCCATGTCTTGCGTTGCAATTTCTTTTTCCACTTTTGAATTATCAGATTCAACAGGTGGAGTAGGAATTTGATTTACCAATTTAGGTTCTTCTGTTCCTAATCCGGATTCATCATATCCAAAATCAATTAATAATCCTTCCGGTTCTATGGGTGGATAAGGTGGACGAAATGCTAATAAAAATAATAGCATTGCCACACAGATTGCAACAATCAATGTGATGACTGAGCTTTTGCGTTTTGCTGTTTTTTCGTAACTATATACCGTAGCCATAATCTTTGTTTTGAATGAGATGAAAAACAAATCCTATTCCACAACTATTGCTTCTCAGGAACAGTTGCCAATACCACTTTTATCTTCATTTTATTAGCAACATTTAAAACTTGCACTACATTTTCTATCGGCACAGTTTTATCCGCATACAATACTATTCCCTGATCTTCTTTTCCAATTAATGCTCTATCTAATACAGATTCTAAATCACTAACGTTAATTGTTTTTCCATTTAAAAAATAATTCAATCTTTCATCAATACTTACAGAAACTGTTTCTGTTGCTTGTGCTTGTGAATTAGAATTTGGCAACAACATCGGAATTGCATTAGGTGCAACCAATGTAGAGGTAAGCAGGAAAAAAATGAGCAACATAAAAATAATATCAGTAAGTGATGACATACTGAAATCTGCAGTGCGTTTATTTCTTGTGCGTAAACTCATTATGCGGGTTCTTGAAGTAAGTCCATAAATTCAACTGAAGTAGCTTCCATTTTATAAATTACTTTTTCAACGAGAGAAAGCAAAGAGTTATATGCGATGTTCGCCAAAATCCCCACTATTAAACCTGCAACAGTTGTAACCATCGCTTCATAAATTCCTGAGGATAATAATTTAGGTGAAATTTGATCGCTTACACTCATATCGTAAAATGCACGTATCATTCCAGTAACTGTACCGAGAAATCCGATCATCGGACCAATACCTGCAATCATTGCAAGAACTGCTAAGTTTTTTTCCATTCGATAGAGTTCAAGCTTACCTACATTTTCAATGGCGACTTCAATATTTTTTAATGGTGTTCCAATTCTGCGAATACCCTTTTCAATCATGCGGGCATAAGGTGTTTCTGTATTCTTACATAACATCTTTGCTGCTTCCACATTGCCATTAGAAATATAATCACGAATATTCAACATAAAATGACTGTCTCCTTTTCCAGCTCTTCTGATAGTAAAATATCTTTCAAAAAAAACAAATACTGTTACGAGAAATAAAATACCTATTGGAATCATAATAATTCCACCCTTCATCATAAGGGCAATTAAAGAGAGTTTTTCCTGATCAGCAGTTTCGATACCTGTATTAGACAAGGTGTCGGTAGTTATTTGCAAAAGGGTGTTAAACATAATTATTACTGAGTTTTAGTAGAAACGTATTTATTTAAAGGAATTATATGCGATGCCAAACAAAAATAGAGAGATTGCTATGTGAAGATTATGTATATGCCAACGTAAAGACCGAACTTTGTATTATATTTTAGACGAGAACAAATTTTAATTGAAAGAATAAAAAAACAGAATATGTTCAGAAAATTATGGATGACAGGAGCGGATGGGGCATTAGGAAAATATGTTACTGATAGATTAATCGCTGAAGGTTGGGAAATACATGCTGCTGTTCACAACACAAAAACAGAAGAAGAATTGATGCAGAATTTTCATCATCATATTAATCATCGAGTTTTTCCATATCTATGTGATTTAACAGATCAGGATTCTGTTGAAAGATTTTTTCACAACAGTGGAATGGCGGATGGCCTTGTACATATCGCCGGTGGATTTGTTGCAAACGAAGATTTTGGCTCAACATCATCTCATGATTTTGATAATATTTTTCGTTTGAATACATATTCAACTTTTTTATTATTAAAATATGCAATGCCGATTTTAAAAATGCAAGGTCGTGGAACAATAGTTACTATGGGAGCAAAACCCGGTTTACATCCCACTTCATCCAATGCTGTTTATGCTGCATCAAAAGCAGGCGTTATTTCTTTAAGTCAAACGGCTGCAGAAGAAGGCAGACCATTTAATGTGCGTGTAAATTGTATTGTGCCTGCTGTAATAAATACCCCTTCAAACATGAAATGGGGAAGTGAAGAGGCAGCAAAGAAATGGACACCACCTGAAGATATCGGCGATTTAATATCTTTTCTTACTTCAAATAAATCATCAGGAATTACAGGTGCTGTTATTCCAATGTTTGGAAAACTACATACTTAATTACTTCAACTTATTTTTTAAAAAATAGAACTATGAAAAAATATATTTTTTTATTGGCAACAGTATTTATGTTGCAATTTGCTTCTGCTCAGAATGTAATGACTCCTGAATTATTATGGTCGCTGGGCAGAGTAAATGCAGAATGTGTGTCGGCTGATAAAAGCGCAGTTATTTATAGCGTGAAATATTATGATCAAGCCTCCAATTCTGGTGAAAGTAATTTGTATGCAGTAAATATTTCCAATGGAAATGTAAAGCAATTGACGAGTACACCTGGAATAGAATACAATGTAATTACTCTTCCAAATCGTAAAATGGGATATTTATTAAATAGCCAATTATGGCAAGCCGAGTGGGATGGAAGTGCAGCGAAACAAATCACAAATTATGCAGCGGGATTAGACAATGTGAAATTTTCAAATGATGGCTCAAGTATAATTTTTTCGGGTGAAGTAAAAACCGGAAAAACTTTGGCAGATATGTATCCGGAATATCCAAAAGCAGATGTGAATATTATAGATGATTTGATGTTTCGTCATTGGGATATTTGGGAGGATGAAAACAGCTCCCATGTATTTTATGCAAAATGGAATAATGGAAATATTTCGGAAGTAGTAGACATTATGGAAAATGAACCCTATGATTGTCCGACAAAACCTTGGGGTGGTGCTGAGGATTTTATTTGGGGTCAAGATGGGAAAACTATTATTTATGTTACAAAAAAATTAACTGGTAAAGAATATGCGGTAAGTACAAATTCCGATATTTTCCAATATTCGATTGAGGGTAAAAGCACTCGAAACCTTACGTCTGAAAATATGGGATACGATACGAGACCAGTGTTAAGTCCCGATGGAAAATGGATTGCATACTTAAGTATGAAAACTGCTGGTAATGAAGCGGATAAAAATCGGATGATGATATTGAATACATCCACTTATGAAATAACAAATATTTCAGAAATGTTAGATGAATCAGTTGATGCGTTGTATTGGAGTCCGGATTCAAAACAAATTTTTATGCAACAACCAAACAAAGGCACCATCAGTTTATTTGCTTTTGATTGGGATGGTTTCAATAAGGGATTAAAGAAATATCCCATTGAACCTGTTATCAATGGATACTCTGATGTTACTGGTGTTGTAGGATTTACTGATACAGAAATAATATTCACTCGCACGGATATGAATCATGCTGCAGAAATTTTTGGATTTAATAAATCTAAAAATGAGGTGCGACAAATATCAAAAGTGAATGATGCTGTATATAATTCTATTGCTTTAAGTAAAGTTGAATCACATTGGATAAAAACAACTGACAATAAGGAGATGTTAGTTTATGTAATTCTTCCTCCCAACTTTGATCCCAACAAAAAATACCCTACAATTTTATATTGCCAGGGCGGCCCTCAAAGTCCGGTGAGTCAGTTTTATTCTTTTCGTTGGAATTTTCAATTGATGGCAGCAAATGGATATGTGATAATAGCTCCAAACAGAAGAGGGATGCAAGGTCATGGTGTTGAATGGAACGCAGCAATTAGTAAAGATTGGGGAGGCCAACCAATCGGAGATTATTTAAGTGCCATTGATTGGGCAAAGAAGGACTTAGATTATGTGGATGACGATCGTTGTGGTGCAGTAGGAGCCAGCTATGGCGGATATTCTATATTCATGTTAGAGGGTGTGAGCGATGGAAGATTTAAATCATTTATAGCACATGATGGTGTATTCAATTTGCAAAGTATGTATGGAGCCACCGAAGAATTATGGTTTACTAACTGGGAAATGGATGGCCCTTATTGGGAAACAAGTGCAGCAAATGAAAAATCATATTCTGAATTCAATCCAATTGAACATGTAGATAAATGGAAAACACCAATTCTTATTTTTCAAGGAGGAAAGGATTTCAGAGTTACTGAGGACCAGGCGTTTCAGGCATTCACCGCAGCGCAATTATTAGGATTAAAAAGCAAATTGGTGTATTTCCCCAATGAAAATCATTGGATACTTTCTTATCAAAATGCAATGATCTGGCATAAGGAATTTTATGGTTGGCTGAAAGCGACATTATGATGCGGCATTTCGGGCAATAATCAGTGGTGTTTCTCCAGTTGTAATACTCCATATTTTTATTTGACTATAACATGTTGAAAACTTGCATCAAATAAGGGCTTTCAGGCTATGGTATACAGGGTCAATTGAGTAAATTTGCAGACCTTAATTTAAGTAGAAAAATATGTCAGACGGAGAAAGAATTATTCCCATAAATATCGAAGAAGAAATGAAGACTGCCTACATTGATTATTCAATGTCGGTAATCGTGTCCCGGGCAATTCCGGATGTACGTGACGGATTGAAACCCGTTCACCGCAGAGTGCTGTTCGGTATGCACGATCTGGGTGTTAATTATAACAAGCCTTATAAAAAATCCGCTCGTATTGTAGGAGAGGTGCTCGGTAAATATCACCCGCATGGTGATACATCTGTGTATGATGCAATGGTACGGATGGCTCAAGACTGGAGTATGAGATATCCTTTGGTGGATGGTCAGGGTAACTTCGGTTCTGTTGATGGCGATTCACCTGCCGCAATGCGTTATACAGAAGCTCGTTTCCAGAGAATTACAGAAGATATCATCAGCGACCTTGAAAAAGACACCGTTGATTTTACTAATAACTTCGATGATACTTTAAAGGAGCCTTCGGTAATGCCATCCCGAATTCCTAATTTATTGGTGAATGGGAGCAGTGGTATTGCTGTCGGTATGGCTACTAATATGTTGCCCCATAACCTTACTGAAATCTGTAACGGCATAATCGCATTCATTAAGAATAGAGAGATAACCACTTTAGAATTAATGGAATATGTAAAAGGTCCGGATTTCCCAACTGGGGGCCAAATCTATGGAGTGGATGGGATTTTGGAAAGTTTTGAAACAGGTAGAGGGCGCATCGTGGTTCGGGGCATTGCCGAAATTGAATCAATGGCAAACAACCGTGAACAAATCATTATTACTGAAATTCCTTTTCAGGTGAATAAGTCAGTGTTGATAACAAAAATGGCCGAACTGGTTAATGAAAAGAAAATAGAAGGCATTTCTGATATACGGGATGAAAGCAACAGAGAAGGATTTCGTATTGTAATTGAATTGAAAAGGGATGGAGTTGCCGCTGTTATTTTAAATCAATTGTATAAATACACGCAGCTTCAATCATCTTATGGTGTTAATAATATCTGCCTTGTAAATGGCCGACCTAAATTGTTGGGCTTAAAACAGATAATTGAGCAATTTGTATTGTTCAGACATGAAGTGGTTGTGCGCCGTACTCAATTCGAACTGCGTAAAGCTGAAGAAAGAGCACATATTCTGGAAGGATTGATGATTGCTTTAGACCATCTAGATGAAGTAATTGCTTTAATACGAGGTTCCAAAACACCGGATGATGCGAGAGAGGGACTTATCAGCAAATTTGGTTTATCTGAAATTCAGGCTAAAGCAATTCTGGAAATGCGTTTGCAGAGATTAACTGGACTTGAGCGTGATAAAATAAAACTTGAGTATGAAGAAGTGATGGCGCAAATAAAACGCCTGAAAGAAATTTTGGATAATGAAGATATCCGCATGCAGATTATTGTGGATGAAGTGAATGAAGTGCTAGAAAGATTCGGTGATAAACGCAGAACTAGTATTACTGCCGCCGAAGGTGAGCTTTCCATTGCTGATCTGATTAATGAGGAAGATGTGGTAATCACCATTTCACATATGGGATATATTAAACGGACCGCTGCAACTGAATATCGCAGACAAGGTCGTGGTGGAACAGGCTTTAAGGGAAGTGAAACAAGAGATGAGGATTTTATAGAGCATATCTTCATTGCCTCCACACACGATACAATGTTATTCTTCACACAACAAGGCAAATGTTTCTGGTTACCTGTGTATCAAATTCCTGAAGGCAGCAGAACTTCCAAAGGAAGAGCTATGCAAAACCTAATAAATCTGCCTCCTGGAGATAAAGTTATGGCCACCATTGATATTCATGATTTAAAAGATGAAGAATTTATCAATTCGCATTACTTGATTTTCTGTACTAAAAAAGGTGTTATTAAAAAAACTACTGTTGAAGCCTTTTCCAGACCAAGAACGAATGGTATTATTGCTATCAATATTAAAGATGAAGATCAGTTGCTTGAAGTAAAACTTACCAATGGCAAACTTGATATTATGATGGCGGTTAAATCGGGAAGAGCAATTCGATTCCCTGAAGGAAAAGTGAGACCAATGGGAAGAAATTCCACCGGCGTTAGAGGAATTCGATTAGCAAATGAAGCTGATGAAGTAGTAGGAATGATCTGTGTTGATAAGGAAAATATGGATACTACAGTATTAGTAGTTAGTGAAAAAGGTTATGGAAAACGCACCAATCTGGTAGATCCGGAAGATGGAGGAGATGTTTACAGAGTTACAAACCGAGGGGGTAAAGGTGTTTCTACAATTAAGATTACAGAAAAAACTGGCAAGCTGATTGCATTAAAGGCAGTTACAGATCAAAATGACCTAATCATAATAACCGAAAATGGAATTGCAATAAGAATGGGAGTGGATAGCCTAAGGAAAATGGGCCGAGCTACTCAAGGAGTTAGGCTCATTAGTTTGAAAGGTACAGACCAAATTGCATCTGTAACTAGAATTGACCGAGAAGAAGAAGTTGTTATTAATGATGAAGAAATTCCAGGAACTGAGGAAGAACAAACCAATGAAGAATAATTTTTAAATCACTCTCTTTTAATTACATATAAAAATTAGCCAAATGAAAAAATTAGGTTTAGCAGCCACAATAGTATTAATGACGATAAACATTGCTGCAGCTCAATCAAGCAAAGTTTCTTCCGCCATCACATATCTGGCAAATGGAGAACTTGACAGGGCACAAGAGGCAATTGAAATTGCAGCCGTGAATGAAAAAACCGCTACTCAGGCAAAAACCTGGTTTTATAGAGGAAAAATTTATTCCGCTATAGCATTTGATCAAACCGGAAAATTTACTGATCTATCAGATAAACCGCTTGATGTGGCAATGGAATCTTTCCAAAAAGCTATGTCAATGCCTGATGTTAAAAATTTAAAAAGTCAAATGTTAATTGAGTATCAATATCTACAAATGGGATATTTTAATCAAGGAGCACAAGCCTATGGCAATAAAGATTTTGAGAAAGCTTATACATCTTTTTCTAAATCTTCCGAAGCCAATATGTTGCAGTTAGAAATAGATCCTACTATGGCAATAGATACTGGCGTAATCTTTAATACCGGATTAACAGCAGAAAAAATTGGGAAAACTGAAGAAGCAATTGCGATATTTCAGCGCTTAGTAGATATGAAATATAATGAACCATACGTCTATCAATCATTATCTGACTTATATTCTTCCAAAGGCATGGAAGACAAGGCATTAGAAGTTATTGAAACTGGACGGAAAGCATTTCCACAAAACGAAGCTCTTATTATTTCGGAGTTAAATTATTATCTCAATAAAGGGAATGTGGGTGATATTGTTGACAAATTAGAAGAAGCTATCGCCATTGACCCGGATAATATTCAATTGTATTTTGCTTTAGGAAATGCAAATGGCGAACTTATTAAAACCGCAAGCTTAGAATCTGGTACTCCATCAAGCACTGTTAAAACTTGTGTAGGCGAACCACAATCTATAGCAAAAGATGAGTCAAATATGAATTTTATTAAAGAAGTATGGAAATATGATGGCTATTCAATTACAATGGAAGGTGGTAAAGTGTTATCCTTTGATGGTGATACTAAGAAAATTAATGATGTAATTAAAAAATGTAGTAATCCGGAACAAGCACAAGCCTATTTTGACGCTGCAGTTAATGCATATCAAAGAGCAATAGCTCTGCAGCCAGAAAATTTTGAAGCAAATCTGAACTTGGGTGCATTGTATTATAACAAGGCAATTGAATTGAACAAGTATATGATTAATTTGCCTTTAGATGCTGATGCCGAATATACAGCTATGGAGAAAAAACGCAATGGTTTATATACTCAAGCATTACCTTATTTTGAAGCTGCACATAAAACCAGCCCGGCAGATATTCCAACTATGCAAGCTCTAAAAGAAATATATGCCAAGACTGGCAATATGACTAAAGTAAATGAAATGAAGCTTTTATTAGGGGAGTAAATAATTAGAGGAGGATGCAATGTCCTCCTTTTTATTAAATATCTTACTTAACATAATATTAATTATGGTTAAATTGGTATCGAGAATATCAGCAGATAATAATATCATTTAATTCAACAGCTAATTGTATAATAAAATCAAGATAGCCCAATCGATAATCTATAAACAATTGGTTATGGATTATATCTTATCAGCCTAATTATATTTGGCAAAATTCAATATCATTCAAATTGCGTTTATAAATAATTTGCTAGACATGTTAAATTAATTTTTATTATGAAAAAACAAGAAGAAAATAACCAACAACAAAAGTTAAAAAAAACACGTGAATTTCTTTCAGGACCATTATCCAGATTCAATGAATTAAAAACCGCTTTTGACATATTCAAAGAATTTATAAAGGGATATCGGGCATTGCATTTTGTCGGACCATGTATCACAGTTTTTGGTTCCGCACGATTTGAGGAATCGCATCCTTATTATCAAAAAGCCCGTGAATTAGGAAAGGAATTAAGTGATATCGGATTAACAATATTAACCGGTGGAGGTCCCGGAATTATGGAAGCTGCTAATCGTGGAGCCTTTGAATCAGGTGGAATTTCTGTGGGATGCAATATTGTGCTACCGCAAGAGCAGCAGTATAATCCTTATATGCACAAATGGGTAACTATTAAATATTTTTTTGTGCGTAAAGTTTTGTTAACCAAATATTCATATGGATTTGTGGTAATGCCCGGTGGCGTCGGAACCATGGATGAATTTTTTGAAACACTCACTCTTATCCAAACAAAAACTATTAAAGATTTTCCCTTAGTAGTAATTGGAAAAGAATATTACACAGATATACTGGAACTATTAACGAAAATGCAGGTTAATAAGACCATTGATCCGGAAGACTTGAAATATGTGTTATTTACAGATGATGTAGCCGAGGCAGTAAATCATATTCAAAATTATATTGGAGAAAACTACCAAATCAAAAAGTTAAAACCACGCAGAATCCTGAATGAAAAATTTTAAACTTTTATCTTTACATTTTTAAATGAAAATTTCACCAAAATTTAAATTATTTCTAAAACGCTTTGGCGTAATAGGATTTTTATTTTTCCTTATTAAAGGGATACTTTGGCTTGTTGCTGGGAAATTCTTTTATGATATAATTTTTAATTAATGCCCGTAACCTCCTCCCCTCAATTACAATACATTTTTAAAAATAAATTAATACCGGCATTATATAAAACAGAAACTCTTCGCAAACGCATTATCTTTAATTATATAATCTTTGGTATTGTTTTTCTAGCAGGATTTGCTTTAGAAGCAATTACATGGATGTCTATCGGAATTGCGATTGTCGTCATATTTGTACTTGCTTATACAAGCAGATTTGGTGTATCGGTTTCTGATTTCACAAACTCTTACCAATCTACAGTTGCCCAAACAATCTCACGGGATATTATTCCAAATGCAACATATAATTATGATGGTTATCACAAACTTCGACTTTTAAATGATGCATATTTGATAAGTGGATTCCCTGCTCAATACGGCGGAATGCATTTATTGACCTTCATTGAGTATGATATTCAATGTGCCATTTCTGAAATTCAAAGTCATACGGAACAGAAAAATAAACAAGGGTTTAATGCACAGTTAAAAGTCTTTAATGGATTGGTTGGATTGGCGGATTTACATATTAATCTTAATGACCCTATAATTATTATTACAAATAAATTACTCAATAGTGCTATTAAAGAAAATTCAGAGTTTATAAATGTATTTGAAAATAAGGATGGACTATTTATTTACAATGCAGATCAATTTATTTTAGAAAAAATAATTTCTCCTGAAGTCCTGCTTATTATAAAAAATTATACAGAATTGCACCGAAAAGATATTTTTATAAGTATTTACAAAAGCGGAATTTGTATTGCCGTTCACGCTTCAAATTATTTACAGCCATCAATAATTAGAACTACTTATAATTTGAAACCACCAGAGCAATATTATTATGATCTGGATTTTATTTATAATACACTGCATTTGTGTTGCAGTAATTTTTCAAAAGAAATAAGAGAGATTTAGTATTATTTACGAGCGCAATATCCGCCGAGGGTATCATAATTAATTGACCATTCTTTTTCAAAATCCGTAACTTGCGTACCTGTTCCACAATATTCCTCCACAATTTCTTCACCTGTAGTTAAGTCAAATTTTGTACACACAGTACATTTTGTGCATGCGCCTAAAGTAAGAGCAAAACATACTAACAACATAGATATTAAGGCTGATTTCTTCATCCGATTAATTTTATACAAAGAAACCTAACTATATATGATTTTGCAAACTTTGATTAAAAGGGCAGATAATCTGACACATAAATTCAAGTTGCATGGCAGGATTGTTGCAATTTTGTCTCACTTATCAATAAAAAAATATCCAATGTTATCTTTTAAAAAATTTACAATAGCCTTTCTGACAATTACATTTTTCGTATTCAATCAAAATACGTTTGCTGCCAATGTGCACTCTGATTCAAATGAGCTATCTGCACCTGCAGATCTGAATGAGTTTTTTTCCAATTCCAATACTTTTTTTGGAAAATATGTATCAAATGGAAAAGTAGATTACGCACTTATCGGCAAACAAAAAGCAGAGTTGGTAACATTGATTAATATGATTGAAAAAGCAGATGTTTCTAAAGCGGATAAAAACACAAAGACTGCATTTTATTTAAATGCCTATAATCTGCTGACTATAAATTCTGTGGTTATGAATATGCCAATAAAATCACCGTTAGATGTAAAAGGATTTTTTGATGCAAAGCCGCATAATATAGCCGGCAATATGATAACGCTAAATGATATTGAAAATAAATTTTTAAGACCTGACCCACGTGTACACTTTGCTCTGGTGTGTGCAGCAATCGGCTGTCCTAAACTTATGAGTGAAGCATATATGCCTGATAAAGTACAAACACAATTAATTAATCAAACTAAAAAAGCAATGAATGATGCTTCCTTTATTAAAGTGGATGCTTCTGCAAAAACTGTTGCTATCTCTCAATTATTTGATTGGTACAAAGATGACTTTGTGAATAACACAGGAACGGTAATTAATTTTATAAATAAATTTCGTAGCACTCCAATTCCAGCAGATTACACTGTTACTTTTTATAATTACGATTGGAATTTGAATATTAAATAGAATAATAATACATCCTTTTTCATTTTAGAAATGATTGCACAAATCCACTATCTGTTTATTAAAACACTTTTCAATATTAGATATGTGTAAAAATATTGCTTCATAAACTTTCAATGACTTTATCTTAGCCGCTAATGGATACAACTTTTCCCACTCGAGATGAAAAAGTAATTGACTTTAATAAAGTGGAAATTTATCAAGGTGAATCACTCATTTTGCATAATGTCAATTTTGCAATAGATTACGGCGAATTTATTTACCTGATTGGTAAAACAGGTAGCGGTAAAAGCAGTTTATTAAAAACGATTTATGCAGATCTACATTTGCATAGCGGAAGTGCATTTGTATGTGGCTTTAATCTCGCTGAAGCAAATTGGAAAAACATTCCGTATTTGCGACGCAAATTAGGAATCGTATTTCAAGACTTTCAATTGTTGATGGATAGAAATGTTGAAGAAAATCTTGAATTTGTTTTAAGGGCAACAGGCACTTCAGATAAAGCACTTATCAAAATTAAAATTGATGAAGCCCTGCGCAGAGTTGGGTTACAAACTAAAGGATTTAAAATGCCTTACGAACTTTCCGGTGGTGAACAACAGCGAGTGGTTATTGCACGTGCAATTATAAATGATCCCGAGATAGTTATTGCAGATGAACCCACTGGAAATCTGGATCCGGATACAAGCGAAGATATAATGCAGTTGTTAATTTATTTAAATAAAGAATATAACACTGCTATACTTATGGCTACACATAATTATGGAATATTAGATAAATATCCTTCAAAGATTTTGCAATGTGCCAATGGTAGCATTAATGAAATTACTTCTACTGCATCAATTGAATAACAATTTCTGCACCGGTTTTATTAGAATATTCTGTTTCAATTAATTTTCTGAATTCTAAATCTTCATTTGTGAATTCTCTTTCCATTAAATCGTATAATGCTGTTTTCATTTCATGTGGCGTATTGGCAATTGTACAATATTTTTCCATTCCGGTTTGATCTACCATCAGATGATTCGTGAGACAAAATCTGCCATTAAATAAACTGTTTATCAATTTCAATTTCACACCTGTTTTTTGAAATGAAGGCAAAATATTTACATGTGCATTTGCAACTAATTCTTGCAATTCACAATCAGCAGGTGAATCAATCAGAGAAATATTTTCTATTTTGGAAATGCTTTTTTTCAAAACTTCACCCGGTTGTAATCCGGCGATTATCAAATGCAAATCCATTTCATTAAATACTTGCTCTATCAAATACATTGCCGCTTCCTGATTTTCGCTTATTGATAAATTTCCATGATATAACGCATATTTTCCATGCCCGGGTTTTGCAGTTACAGTTGTATTTCCATGAAATGGACCCACATATAAAGTGTTGTTAAATATTTTTTTATAATAGTCTTTTTCGTGATGTGCAATTGCAAGTAAATAATCCGCACTCTTTAATTTCTTCTCAAATAATTTCAACCGTTTAAATTCTTCATAATAATAAATGCTGTTAATAAAAGACTTCTCTCTCTTTGCTAGAGAAAAATAATATTCCGCTTCATTATTATGCATGCGCACCATTTTAAAACGCTTTGAAAGTTTTACATCATTTAAATAATAGCATGCATGTAACCCTTCGAATAAAATGGGATAATTATCCTTCAACAAATTTTGCAATAATGCATTTGACCGGCGTGAATCAACAATCATGGGTTTGTTTGTAAATATTCCCTGCCACATCGGTTTGCGCTTATAATATTTCACTGACTCACAAAGAGATTCCAATTCACTGCTTTCTTTTCTTCCATAAATAAATGTGTGTAAATGAATTTTTACTCCTGCTGCATGCAAGGCTTTAATTTTATAATACACATCTATCACACCACCATAGTCAGGAGGATAAGGCACATTAAATGAAATGATATGTAAACTATTGGACATGCTTGTAAAATTCTAACAATTTCTTTTGTTCATTGCTCCAATTTAATTCTTGTTTTGCAGATTGGGTATTTTCCGAAAGTGTATTGTATAAAGTGGTGTTGAAAAGCAATGCATTTACAGCTTCTGCAATTTTTTCTTTTGTCAATGCATCAATCAGAATTGCAATATTGTATTGGTCATTTATAAGTTTGTATTCCGGGAAATTCATTGTTACCTGAGGAATGCCAGCCTGTATATAATCGAAAAATTTATTGGAAAGTGAATAATAATAACTCAAACCTAAATGCGCTACAAGATTAACTCCTACTTTAGCCTGTATTGTTTTTTTCTTCAATGCTTCCGGCGATAATAATCCTGTAAAATGTATGCGGTTACTATAGTTTTTCCCGTCAGCAAATGCTTTGATTTCATTTGAAAGATCCCCCTCTCCTGCTATTATTAAATCTCCATTTATTATTTCCATTGCATCAATAAGTTCTTCTAAACCCCTCCCCTTATTTAATGCGCCTTGATAAAGTATTTGATTTTGTTTTGCATATTGTTTACTACTTTCATTTTGCAAAATTGGAACATTACGAATTACCGAATAAGATTGTTTGTATTTATTGGCAAGCGCATCAGCTATTGATTGACTAACTGTATAATTATTTTTTATTCTCGACAAAAAGATCATTGCAACGATTTTCCAAAATTTTTGAATTACAGGTCTGTCCACTAACTCCGGAAGCTCTTCATAAAATTCATGTGCATCATACACACATATTTTACCTTTTAATTTCGCATTGATAAAAACAGGCATCACCGTATCTAAATCTATAGCACCATAAATATCAAATTTGCGAAACAATAGCCAAAAGAAAAGACGAATATTATATTCAATAAAAAACAGTTTTCCTTTTTTAAATAATACATGAATTCTTTCTTGGTCAAAGTTTTGATTACTTAAATGCTGTGAGTTTTTTTTATTGAATCCGACTAAAGTTACCTTATAACCATTATCCGCCAGAGTGCTGCTTATACGCTGCATCCGCTGATCATAATTCAAATCATTAGTAACGGTAAATACAATATGAGTTAACCTCTCCACTCCAGTAAATTATCGGGTTTATGTATAATTATTTTATTATCCGTCATAAATAAAAGTGCTTCAATAAATTTTTCCTTTCTAATGGGTAAAGACATCTCATAGATTTGTTCGGGTGAAAGTGATTTTTTATTTAATTGTTTCTGTAACCAACTATACACTTTATTAAATTCAACATCTGCAAGTCCTAATTTATTCTTCTCCATACAAATATCACAGCGATTACACCGGGAATATCTTTCATCAAAGTAAGCAAGTATTTCTTTTACTCTGCATTCCGTTTTATTTAATGTGTATTGCGACATTGCCTCCAATCGTTTTTCACTTTTAATACGTAATGTATTTAATAAAGCGGTGTCGAGATTAATATTTTCTTCATGCAATCGTTCAACTATAAATGTTAATTGCGACTTTCCAGAAACCGGATTGTATTCTAAAATTTTATTTTGTTGCAAGTAAATTAATTCATTTATAAAATCATGTCGGGAATAGGAAAGTTGAAATGCAATTTCAGATTCTCTGACTGGAACATATCCATCCAAAATTCCGGGGCACATTCTCAACAACATTTTTATAACAGGTTCTTTCAATTTATTCTCTACCTGAAATCTGTAAAGTGTTTCATGATCTACAGTAAAATGAATAGTGGAAATTCTATCCATAGGTTCATTGAAATACAGATACCCGTTTTGTTGCAAAATCTGAATTGCACGATACACATGTTTAGCAGGAATTTTTACTGCATTTGAAAATTCGGTAATATCAAAATCAAACGACTCACCTACACCTGCACCATACGCAAGTTTTAAATAAGAGCCCATTTGGTGATATATTTTTTTAATAACATCCGGCTCCAAATGCTGCTCTGATTGAATGCGGGCGAGTTCATCAATATCCTGTCTGTTATAAATTAATCCTGCGAATGAAATAATACCATCCCTGCCTGCCCTACCCGCTTCTTGATAATATGCTTCAATACTTTCAGGAATATCCCAATGGATTACAATGCGCACATCAGGTTTATTTATACCCATACCAAATGCATTTGTGCAAACCATAATGCGCTTTTTATTTCGAATCCAGTTATCTTGTTTCTTCGCTCTTTCTGTTATCTCTAATCCTGCATGATAAAAATCTGCAGGAATATGATTGCGATTTAAATATTCTGCAATTTCTTTTGTTTTTCTGCGATTGCGCACATACACAATTCCGGAACCTTTTACCGATCGCAAAGTTTCAATGAGTTTATGAAATTTATCTTCTTCTTCACGCACTACAAAATGAATATTATCACGTTCAAAACTAGATTTAAAAATTGTTGGATTTTTTAATTGAAGTTTTTCACTAATATCATTCATCACCTGAGTAGTTGCTGTTGCGGTGAGTGCAATAATTGGCGTGTCCGGAATTATTTCATGCACCAATGCAATTTGTAAATATGGTGGTCGGAAATCATATCCCCATTGCGAAATACAATGTGCTTCATCTACTGCAAGTAAATTCACCTGCATTTTTTTAAGTCGCTCTTTGAACAATGGAGAGATTAAACGTTCGGGGGAGATATATAGCAATTTATATTTACCATAAGCAGCATTATCCAATTCGATATCCACCTGTTTTTTTGTAAGGCCTGAATACACTGCAACCGCCGGAATTTTCAATGCATTTAATTGTTCCACCTGATCTTTCATTAAAGCAATAAGTGGTGAAATAACGATGCATATTCCGGGATGCATTAACGCAGGAATTTGATAGCAAATAGATTTTCCACCACCTGTTGGCAATAATGCTAAGGAATCTTTTCCGGCTGCAACAGTTTCAATAATTTCCTGCTGCTGAGGACGAAACTCATTATAACCCCAATATTTTTTCAGAATATCGATTGCCTTTTCCATACGTTCTAAAACTAATGTACAGAACCTCCAAAAGCGAAATGTGATTTAAATTCTTTTAATTCTTCTGCAAGACTGCGGCTTTCTGTAGGTATAAATCTATTTAAAGCGGAATCGCTACTAACAACAAGGCTGCCCATTTCCATGTGTTGATTAATAAAAATGCGTTCGAGACCGGGATATAATAGTTCTATCTCATCGGCTATTTCATTTACGGATAATGTTTTTGTTACCCGATTATAAATTCCCGAAGGCACTTTTGTTTTAACTAATTGAGTAAGTGTTTCACCAATATCATTTACATGAATAAAAGAGCGCTCTTGTAAACCACTTCCATGAATTGAAATACGATTTTCAAAATTTGCCTGAAGCATAAAATTATTTATTACAGCATCGAATCGAATTCCATTATTAATACCGTACACATTACCGCATCTGATAATTATTGTATTCATTTTTTTGAACAAACGCTCTATATGTTCTTCACCTCTTTTTTGGAAATACCATAATAAGTTTTAGGATGAGTGGGCGATTGTTCAGTAACAATTGCATCAGTACGACCATAAACAGATGTGCTGCTTACATAAATACATTTTTGCACATTTGATTCTTCTATTGCATATACCAGTTCTGCCGTTCCCCAATGATTTATTTGTTCAAAAAAATGCGGATCCTGATTTGCAAAAGGTGTAAGCACTTTTGCTGCAAGATGAAAAACCACTTCAATATTTTTCAAACTTTGACGTAATTTTCTGGAGTCAAGAATATCAGCACGAATCAATCTTATTTTTTCCGGATGATCAAGTGATCCAAACAAAACAGTTTCATTATTTCTGCTGAGGTTGTCGTAAATAATAATAGTACTCACCAGTTCAGATGCACACAGTTTTTGAATAAGCGTTGTGCCAATATATCCGGCACCACCCGTTACCAGTACATTCATTTTTCTTTAATTAATTCTGTATGAAGACCACACTCTGTTTTATTCATTCCAAACCAGCGGGCGGTGCGTTCATCTTTAATAAGATTAATATCAAATTTTCGTGTGCACGGTTCGCAGCCTATGCTTGTATATCCTTTTTCATCTAAAGAATGATGCGGTATATTATATTCACGGATATAATCGAAAATCATTTTATTTGTCCAATCCAGCATCGGGTGATATCTCATTGCTTTTTTATTTGTTTTTTCTTCAATAGAAAAAGATGCTCTATTGGAATTTTGATCTGCACGCACTCCATTGATCCAGATGTTCTTATTTTCCAATAAGGGTTCCATAGGTTGTATTTTATTCAGATAACAACAATAGTCAGGATCTGAAGTAAATAAAAAGCGACCTTCCAAATTCATTTGCATTGATTTTGGTGTATTGGAAAATAAATCTGTTACCTGCAATCCAAACAATTCAGCAATATCATTTTTGTATGAAATTGTTTCAGGAAAATGGAATCCAGTATTTAAAAAATAAATAGGTATTGATTTATCAATTCGACTCAGTATATGAAGTAACACCGTACTATGTGTTTGAAAAGAAGAGGTGGTAAACATAGATAGACCACGCTCTTTATAGTCAAGTATTTGTTTTTCTATTTCAGAAAAAGTTGCCATAATTAAGACAGACTTTTTGCCATCAGATCTGCGAGATGCATTACCTGAATTGGAAGTTTTTGTTTATCTGCATATGCTTTCAAATGCATTAAACAAGAGTAATCTGTTGATACAATATAATCAGCACCTGTAGCTAATGCTTTTTCAATTTTGAGATCGGCCATACTGGTACTGATAGGTTCATATTTTACTGCGAATGTTCCCCCAAATCCACAACAGGTTTCCACCAAATCCATTTCTATTAATTCTATACCCTGAATATTATTTACCAATTTTCGAGGAGCAGATTTTATTTTGCATTCACGCAATGCAGCACAAGCATCATGATAGGTAACCTTTGCATTAAATTTTCCACCGATATCTTCCACTTTTAAAATATCAACCATGAACTCACTGAATTCATAAAGGTTTTTCCGAAGTTGTTTATAATAATTATGAAATGGACCATTATCATAAAGTTCGCCGTAGAAATTGCGCACAAACCCAACACAGGAACCTGAAGGAGCCACAACTACTCTATCATTTGTGGAGAAGTCCTTTATAAATTTCTTACCGACTTCATCCATTTCTTTCCACTGCCCTGCATTAAATGCTGGTTGACCGCAACAAGTTTGTTCAGGATTATAATGCACTGTGCATCCGGCTTTCTCTAAAACCTTCACCATATTAAAACCTGTTTCAGGAAATAATTGATCTATAAAACAAGGTATAAAAATTTCTACATCCATAATCTAATGGGCACAAATGTAGTAAAACAAAAAGCAGAATTGAACGACCTACATGTTCTGAACTACAATGGTTTTGGAGTCTTCTATCGGATAACCCCGAATTACGAAATCTTCATGATTATTGCTATTCAAGGTAACAGTAATTTCATACGTTCCCGGCGGCAATGCTCCCAGATAATACCACTCGCCATAAACACGACCTACTTTTTCTCCATTTATATGTAAGTGAGCATGCCCTTCATTGTACTTAGTTCCATTGTTTACGTTTTCAGGTGTAAACTTAAAATTGTGTACTATAAAATGAAGATTATATCCACCCATTGGATCTTTGGCAATCTCCATTGAAATGCTTGGTAATTCCTGAATAGGATTTCCTGCCAAATCAATTTGCTCATGCATATGATCCGGCTTATTCGATAAGAAATCTTGTTTGTTATGATATTTATTATCGGCCATTTGATAATACGCAAAAAGCAGTATAAAGAAAAAGATAAGAAAGAATATTGCATTAACCATGATACGTTTCCCAATAGATTTTAGCATCCCCGTTAGGCGATGATAAAAAGGTGTTGGTCCCTCTAATAAGAAAACAATTAGAGATGCGTGAATAACAGTATGTCCTATCACTTCAATTTTTCCAAAAACAGTAGTTGTTAGAAAAAATACAATTGTAATTATTACTGCAAGTGGTCTTTGTAATAAATTCACTAATAGTAAATACCCCAAACCAAATTCAACAAATGCGGCGGAGGTTATGAAAAAATCATAATTTAAACCCATTGCAAGTTGGGGGTGCTCCTTCAATAAATACAAAGACCAATCTTTATAAATAAATTTCTCCAATGCTACCCAACATAGAGCAAAGCCAACAGTTATGTATAAAACGGTGAGGCCGATAGATCTGATTTTTTCTTTGGGATGATAACAAGTAAGTAAGTATGCGCCCACTCCCAAAAACAAAGAATAATCTAACATGTGGAATGGATGATAAATTACATTACCTACAACATAGATTAACATACACCCAAGTCCGGCAATTGGTACAGTACGTTCAAATAATAATAGGAAGGCAAGTATAAATTGCAACCAGGCTACCCATATAAAGTTGGTGGGTACTAATAATGTTGGTGCAAGCATTGCATTAGATTGCCATGAAAGAATAAACAACATAGCAACAGCAACCCGCATAACTAAAGGGCTATACGACTTTCGTCTTTCTAACCAATTATTTACCTGAATGTAATTAGGAACTCGTGTTAAAAAATAATCCAATAACACTCCACCGGATATAACAACTAAACATAAACCTAAAATCCCCCAAAAAACCGGAGTAGTAATTTCACCAATCGTTAGTGGCCTGTCAGCATAGCTGCCATCGGTAAACCATTTAACATGCGCCCAAGCGGAATTAGTAAATACCAAACACAATATGCCGGTAAAAAAAACTTTAGTTAGGATAGATGAGTACTTAAACATTAATTTTATAAGTCGCTAAATTACGGTAGGCAAAAATGCATACAATATCTTATAAGTGGAATAAATAAATTTTTGTAAAAGTTTTGTAAATAGATGAGATCCACACCATTAAAAAAAATGAATGAAAAATATAAAAGTTAAGCTATTAGTAGCATTCTTTTTAAGTATAGCATCTATTGGTGTAGCATTTTATTTTGCATATAAAAGTTTTAATGCTTTGGAAAATTCAGTGAATGCATTAGCTACTCCAAATCAATCCGCATTATTGTTTAACAGTATTATTCGAAATCTTTCTGAAAGTGATAATAATATGCGTAACTATAGTATGACCGAATCAGAACTCGCATTAAACAATTATTTATTTCACATGGATCTTGTAAATCATAATTTAGATTCAATAGTTAGCATTTTCAATTCCGGTGAAAATAATATTAGTGAATCAGTGGATGAACTAAAAAACATGCTTCAAACAAAAGCAGATTTGATGTATGCATTGGTGGAATTAAAAAATTTACCGGGGTATCAATCCATCGCAGATAAGACTATGAAAAATATTGCAAGTACAATGCAAGACACTGCAATAGCTTTCGAAACTCCAGAATTAAAAGAGGAAGACCCCGGATTAAAATCAAGTTCTAGCGCCGAAGAAATAAATACATATGAATCAGAGAAAAAGAAATTAAAAAATTTATTTTCAAACAAGGATAAAAACCGCACTCCATTGCCCCCCTCAATCGTATTACAACAAGACACAATTGAGAAAGATATAAAACAAAGCAATTACATTCTTGATCCAAACATTTCTATAGATCCTGAAATGGTATATAAGATTTTATCTGATATCAATAAAGAAGAGAAAAATTATAATGCTCAACTCACCAAGCAGGAATTAGAGATTATGGCAAGCGATCGGATAATTATGAGTAAGATAGCAGGGCTTCTGGAAAATATCCAAAAAGATTATCTAAAAACTTTAAGTTTAGAAAAACTCACTGCTCAAAATACTGCAAATCAATCTTCAAAATTAATCTTCGGTCTCACGTTTATTTTCTTTATACTTGGTATTGTTTTGTTGCTTGTGATATTCAATGATATAAATGTCAATATTAGATTTAAAAATCAATTATTATTTGCAAAACAACAAGCGGAATTTTCTGCAAAAACAAAGGAGCAATTCTTAGCAAATATGAGTCATGAAATTCGAACTCCATTAAATGCAATTTTAGGATTTACAGAAATGTTGAACTCAACAAAAAGTCAACAACAGCATGAATATATTCACTCAATCCAAACTGCATCTGAACATTTATTACACATTGTAAACGACATATTAGATGTATCAAAAATTGAGGCAGGAAAAATTCATCTGCAATCAGAAATATTTACTGTTGAAAAAGTGGTGAGCGAAGTTTTTGAATTAATGCAGTTGGAAGCAAAAAATAAACACATTGCTTTTCTAAAACAAGTTGACGATAAGGCAGGCGCATTAATAAAAGGAGATGCATTTCGATTAAAACAAATATTATTAAATCTGGTAAGCAACGCTATAAAATTTACTAGTGATGGAAAGGTGGAAATAATTTGCAAGACAAACCTAAGAGAGCGTTTTGCTGATTTTTATTTTCAGGTGGTTGATACGGGAATCGGAATTGCAAAAAATAAATTAAATGACATCTTTAATGAATTCAGTCAGGCAGAAGCAGGCACCACCAGAAAATTTGGAGGCACTGGCTTAGGATTAACTATTTCAAAAAAATTAATAGAAATTCAAAAAGGAACTATTGAATTAGACAGTGAATTAAATAAGGGATCAATATTTACAATTCAACTCACTTACCCTATAGCTACTAAAAAAGAAGTAGAAGAATTAATGGGAAACACGAATTCTCCAATTGAAATATTACCCGGCATTAATGTATTATTAATTGATGATGAGAAATTAAATCTGCAACTCGCAAAAATTATATTTGACAAATATAAAGTGCAAGTAGATACCTATTCATCTGCGGCTGACGCATTAAATGCAATGGAAGGCAAACAATATGCAATAGGCTTAGTTGATTTGCACATGCCTGTAATGGATGGTTATACCTTTATTTCAACAATACAATCTCAAGGTTTGAAAAACTTTCCTTGCATTGCATTAACAGCTGATGCTATGGCAAATAAGGCCTTGCTAATGTCAGAATATAACTTTGATGATTTGCTTTTAAAGCCATATTCAGAACAAGATTTAATGCATATGATTTCCAAATGGAGTAAAGAATCTCCAATGGAATATACTTCACCGGAAACACATCAAAAAGAAATAAAAAAGACCCCTTCACAAATATTTTCCTTAGAAGAAATTCAACAATTTACGAATAACGATGAAGTAATTATTTGCGAAATAATCAGATCATTTATTGATGAGCATAAAATTAATATTGAAGTTCTTTATAATTATTATATATCCGGAGAAATTGCAGGAGTAAATAACATTGCTCACAAAATGATACCCGCATTCAGCCATTTTAGAATTGCAGAGGCTATTCCAATTTTAAAATATTTAGAGCGAGTAAAGGATATTGCAACAGAGAATACGGAAGAACTTATGGTGCAACTTTTAGATATAGCCAAGCATGCTTTTGATCAATTGGAATTTGAATATGCCAAGTTAAATAAAGAAATGGCTTAACTATTCAGAGCCTAACCGAATATTGTATTGCTTTATTTTATTATATAAAGTTTTACGATCAATATTCAGCAAAAGTGCAGCTTTACTTTTATTATAATTTACACTCTCTAACGTTTTAAGAATCATCTCTTTTTCTGTGCGCTCTGCAATTGCTTTTAAGTCTGTACTTCCTGCCATACTTTTTGAAGAAGTATGTGTTAAGTTTTCAAACATTAATTCTGATGGTAACACATTAATAGATATAATATTTCCCTGTGCTAATAAAGTAGCCCTTCGAATTATATTTCGCAATTCACGAAAGTTTCCCGGCCAACTATAATGCTTAAATATTTCCATAACATCCTCACTAAATCCGGTAACTTTTTTTCCTAATTCCTGATTGGAAATTTTTAAAAAATGTTCTGCAAAATAGGTGATATCATCATGTCGTTCCCGCAATGGTGGCACGAATATTTTGAATTCATTTAAACGATGATACAAGTCTTCTCTGAAATCCCCTTTCTTCACTGCTTCCACTAAATCTTCATTCGTAGCAACTAACAATCGCACATCCACATCCACATCATTATTACTACCAATTTTTCGAATTTTTCTTTCTTGAATAGCACGTAACAATTGCACTTGCACTTCATAAGAAAGATTACCGATTTCATCCAAAAATAATGTGCCTTTATCTGCAGCAACAAATTGCCCGGTTTTATCTGCTATAGCTCCAGTAAAAGATCCCTTGATATGACCAAATAATTCACTGGCTGCTAATTCTTTTGACAATGCACCGCAATCTATTGAAACAAATGATTTATTGCTGCGATTACTTTTTTCATGAATACGCTTTGCAATAAATTCTTTTCCGGTGCCACTATCACCTTGAATAATTACTGAAATATTTGTGGGAGCAACTATATCAATAAATTCCAATAATTTTTGAGCTTGAACACTTACACCTTCCAAAAATGTAGAAGTTATTGTTTTTGATTCTACAGTTTTCTCAACCGAATTTTCAACGTTGGAATCAGAATTATTTTTGTGTAATGCATTTGTTATTGTAAGCCATATCTCATCTGGATTAACCGGTTTCGTTACGTATTCAAATGCCCCGTTTTTAATTGCTTTTACCGCTATTCGTATGTCTGCATAGGACGTCATAATAATTACAGGCAAATGAGAATATTGCTTTCTGATTTTTTGTAAAATTTCCATTCCATCGGTATCAGGTAATCTGTAATCAGAAAGTATAATGTCAAATCTGTTATTAGTGATTTTTGTTATTGCATCTTCACCAGAAAAAGAAGTGGTAACTACCATTCCTTTTTTAGTAAGAAAACTTTTCAGCATTAAGCAAAAAGTCGGATCATCATCAATGATTAATATAGTGTGCGCCATTCGGCTACAATACTAACAAACAATCCACAATTGCCCTATTAATTTTTAGTTCTATAAAAAAAACCTTTAAATATTGTAAATTTTTACTGTGAATTAATATTTTTATTAAATAATTAAATTCACATATTTATTTAAGACCAAGAAAAATTATTTACCTAAATCAAAAAGGTCGTTTTGGATGTTTTTAGCAGTTCTGCTTTTTTCTTGGAACGCACAAGCCCAATATTGCGAACCAATATACTCATACGGAACCGATGATAATGATTATATTGATGGAGTAATTCTTGAAGACATTGATAACACCTACAGCGGGATTTCTACTTCAGATATTATCGGCTATTCGGATTATACGCATCTCTCCCCCGTATTAAATCCCGGACTTGAATACACTCTGCAATTGTATAATACACCAATTTGGGATGAATCTTTTACCGCCTGGATTGACTATAATCAAGATGAAGTTTTTGATGTAGATGAAATTTTGGGAAGTATAGGATTATCTGTAGGGGCATCCGGAACTATTACTTTCACCGTGCCCGTTACTGCATTGGCAAGTGAAACTCGCATGCGAGTGAGATGTCTTTAAGATTCAAGTGTTGGAACAATAGACCCTTGTGATGCGCTAGATTATGGTGAGGTTGAAGATTAAACAATCATTTTTCCTGCTGCTGGCTTTAGTGATTTAGCAATAACCGATTTCATTGGTTTGGTGAGTGGATGTGGTTTTGGTAGTAATGAAATAACAGTTCAAATTTATAATATGGGTATCTTTCCTGCCAATGATTTCCGTATTTCCTATCAAATTACTGATCCTGTGTTAGGATTATTAACTGCTGTAACTGAAGATTATATGGGTGCAGATATCGATTTATTCCATGCTATCGAATATACGTTTTCAACACCTGTTGATTTTTCAAATACCGGAGAATATTTAATCGAAGCTTGGATTACCTGGGATTTGGATGAATCAAATATAAATGATGCTAATGATTTAACTATTACTTCAACTTTCCCATATATTGAAAACTTTGAAGCGGGTTCAGGTGGCTGGATTTCCGGAGGAATTTTAAATAGTTGGGAATTAGGTTATCCTAATGGCTCTGTTATCATAGGACCTCCTCCTACAACTCCAACAAGTGAAAATTCATGGATGACAAGCTTACTTGGTTATTATAACCCATATGAAGATTCTTATGTAATAGGTCCATGTTTTGATTTTTCAACATTGGAAGAATCATATGTGCAATTTGATATTTGGTGGGCAACTATTAATTACTTTGACGGTGCATGTTTAGAATATTGATTAGATGCCGGCTCAAGTTGGCAAGCATTAGGTGACATTGGAACCGGTGATAACTGGTACTCCGGTGCATGTTTGGAATTTGGATACAATCCTTTAACATTTATTTTTACCCGGCATGGGAAGGTTCAGGTGGTGGTTGGAAAACAGCCAAACATGAATTGGATATTCTTGCAGGTGAACCACAAGTACAATTAAGAATGCATTTTAAATCTTTTTATACCGAATATGATGGTATTGCATTTGATAATTTCTTTGTAGGTGATGCATATCCTGATGATATTGGAATATCGGCTATAGTAGCGCCTGCTTCTTCATCTTCTTTTTCTTCTTCCGAAACAGTTACTGTTTCTATAAAGAATTTTGGCACAAATTCTCAAACAGGATTTACTATGAAATATGTTGCTGATGGTGGCACCACTTATTCCGGTACTTATGCAGGTACGCTTGCCGCCGATGCTACAGATAATTTCAGTTTTGTATCTACTGCAGATCTGAGTGAATTCGGATCACACGAAATTTGTGCATGGACTGAACTTGCAGGTGATGATGATATGTCCAATTACTCAACTTGTTTTGACATATATCATGTGCCTTGTACACCTATGCCTCCAACGGATATTTATGCAGATGAAATCACCGCAACCTCAGCCAACATTCATTGGACTATGGCAACTGGAACAGAGATTTCAAAATTCACATTATGGGAATTGTCAACTAGCAACATCCGCAAGGTTATTGTTAAGGATAAATCCAACTATATATTAACAGGCGTTTTATCACCTTCCACCGATTATGCAGTGCGAATAAAATCTGGATGTTTTGATGGTGAGGACTATTCCCCATCAGGATTTTCTGAATGGTATTATTTTACAACAATGCCATTATGCGAAGGTGAATTTGAACATTCAGTTTCTATTTATCCAAATCCCAATGATGGAAATTTCAGCATTCAATTAAATGGATTTGAAAGTGATAAAGCACAAGTACAAATATTAAATGTAGTTGGTCAAGTTTTTTATAATGCAATTATAATCATTGATGCAAATGCATTTATTCATGATGTAGCATTAAATCTTTCTGGCGGTAGTTATATAGTGAAAGTGATTAATGGTTCTGAGACTGTAACTAATACAATTATTATTGAATAATTAAATTCGTTTTTAATAATAAAAGCCCTTCAATTGAAGGGCTTTTATTTTGACAATTTGTAAATTTTCTGTAGGTAATTATTTTATAAAAGTACTTATCGAAAGAGAAATAAATAATCAAACAATTGTTATAGAATAATTAGTTTGATTATTTAAGTAATACAAACATCTTAGATAGTTATTGAGGTTATTATTTATTTGGAAATTGTTTTAAAATAACACAGTTTAATGAACACTCTCAAACCTTTTAAATATGTATGACTTCTTAATTTTTTTTAGCTTTCAATTATTAGAAAAATCTAAACATCAATCACTTCTTCACTATTTTTTTTACAAATACAATGTATGGTGCATCAATTTTTTAACTTCATTAAATAGTTGTGTTTTGGTGTCCCCTGAATTATTTTTAACAATTACGATATAAGTTTATGCTCAAGAAGAAACTAGAGTAAAAAAACATCCATTCAGGATAATGATTTGTGCAACGAGAAAATAAAATCCTAATCGACATTCGGCTACATTACTAACAAACAATCCACAATTGCCATATTATTTATTAATTATATCAGAAAAAAATTAATGAATAAAATAGACCATTGGAAAAATTGTAAATCTTAACTTCCCTTTACTATTTTTACTGAATAAATAAATTCACACAATTAATTAAGACTATGAACAATTATTTACCTAGACTAAAAAAGTCGATTTGGATGTTTGTTGCTGTTCTGCTTTTTTCGTGGCAGGCACAAGCCCAATATTGCGATCCTATTTATTCCACTGGTACGGGCTCCGATGATTATATTGATGGAGTAATACTTGAGGATATAGAAAATACCTCAAGTGGGTATTCTACTTCCGGTATTATCGGCTATTCGGATTATACGGATCTCTCTACAGTATTAAATGCTGGACTGGAGTATACCTTGGAATTGTTTAATTGCCCAAGCTGGGGTGAAACCTACACCGCCTGGATAGATTATAACCAAGATGAAGTTTTCGATGCAGATGAAGTGCTAGGCACTTTAGGGTTATCTGCTGGAACATCAGGCACAATTACATTTACTGTACCTGTAACAGCATTACCAGGTGAAACTCGGATGCGAGTGAGATGTGTTTACCCTTCAGGCCTTACAACTTTAGACCCTTGTAATTCACAAACTTTTGGTGAAGTAGAAGATTACACAATTATTTTCCCGGCTGCAGGCCCTTATGATTTAGCATTAACCGATATAATAGATTTGGCAAGTGGTTGTGGTCTAGGATCCAATTCTGTTACTGTAGAAATATTTAATGTGGGTACCGATGTAGCAAATGATTTCAGTATATCCTATCAAATAACAGATCCTGTTTTGGGTCTTTTAACTGCTGTAACTGAAGATTATTCGGGAGCTGACATTGGTTCATTTGATGTTATTGAGTATACTTTTTCAACTCCTGCGGACTTTTCAAATTATGGAGATTATTTAATTGAAGCATGGATTACCTGGGATTTAGATGAATTTGATTTAAATGATGCTAATGATCTAGCTATTACTTCTATTCCAATTATAACAACTTTCCCTTATATAGAAAACTTTGAAGCAGGTTCAGGTGGATGGATGTCAGGTGGAATTTTAAATAGTTGGGAATTAGGTTATCCTGATGGACCGGTTATCAGTGGACCACCACCTTCAACCCCTTCCAGCGAAAATTCATGGGCTACAAGCTTATACGATTATTATAACCCATACGAAGATTCTTATGTATTAGGTCCATGTTTTGATTTTTCAACATTAGAACAACCATACGTAAAATTTGATATTTGGTGGGCAACTTATGAATTCTGGGATGGTGCTCGTTTAGAATATTCATTAGATGCCGGTGCAAGTTGGCAAGCCTTGGGTGATATAGGAACCGGTGACAACTGGTACACACCTGGTGGTTGTTATTCTTTTGGTTATGACCCTGTAACTTTTCTTTATTTCCCGGCGTGGGAAGGCTCAAGTGCTGGTTGGAAAACAGCCAAACATGAATTGGATATACTTGCCGGTGAACCTCAAGTGCAATTAAGAATGCATTTTAAATCTTATGCTTTTACTGGCTATGATGGTATTGCTTTCGATAATTTCTTTGTAGGCGATCCTTATCCTGATGATATTGGAGTTACGTCATTAGTAGCTCCTTCTTCTGCACCAACCTTAGGGGCTACTGAAGCAGTAACTGTTACAATAGAAAACTTTGGTTTAAATAGTGAATCCGGATTCCCGGTTTCTTATCAGATGGATGGTGGAACTATTCATACAGAAACATTTGTCGGTTCAATTGCTCCGGGTGATGAAGCTAACTTCACATTTACTTCTACTGAAGATTTAAGTGTGGATGGTGATTATACTTTTGTGGCGTGGACTGATTTGGATCTTGATGGTGATTTAAGCAATGATACTTTAGAAATGGTGGTTTCCAATTTACTTCCTATCTCAGGTACTGCTGCTTATTACATTTATTCAAATGTGGATGGTGGTTATGAGCCTTTCTATACTACCGGAGGTGTGGATGTGATGAATACAGTTTTTGGAGAAGATGAATGGACTCTTGACTATTTCGAAACTGTAGATGCAGATGCAGTATTTTCTACCGCAACATGCTTTATTTGGTTAGAAGGTGGTGGATATCAGGCATCTGAATTAAGCTATTTTGTAACAACAAACTCAACTGCTATTCAAAACTGGGTTGCTTCCGGTGGACATTTATTCATCAATTCAATGCCTTATGAAGGTGATGCTATTGATTATGGATTTGGTGGCGTTACCAGAACAGCACCTTACAGTTCTTATGTTTATTCCGCAACTCAAGGGATAGATCATCCAATTTATGATGGTCCATTTACTCCCGTTGGTACATATTACAGCTATGCATATAGCAATGCTGTAATCACTGGCGATGTTAATCCTGTTTTGGTAAATAATGATGATGAATCAATGGTAATACTTGGTGAAAAATCATGGGGAGCTGGTATTGCAATGTTTGGAAGTTTATATACTTATGTATATTGGACAGATGCCGCTGAAGCTGAAAACCTACATAACAACTTGATTTCTTATCTGGGTATATGCACGATTTCAGATACTGACGTAGGAGCTCAATCTATATCAGAACCTGAAACAGGTTGTGGTTTGGGTGATGAAGCCGTTACGGTAAAAGTGCGTAACTATGGCTTTGAACCACAAACGGATATTCCGGTAAACTATTCTTTGGATGGTGGAACAACAGTTACTGAAACAGTTGCAGGCACACTTGCTCCGGGAGAAACCATTCTTTATACATTTACTACATTAGCTGATGTGTCTGTTGAAGGAAGTCATAGCATTTTTGTTTGGACTTCTTTAGTTGGAGATACTATTATTTCTAATGATAGTTCCGATATTACATTTACAAATATTCCTATTGTTTCAACCTATCCATATTATCAGGACTTTGAAGCTGGTGATGGTGGTTGGTCTCAAGGCGGTGCAAGCAGCACTTGGGAACTTGGTTCTCCTGCTGATGATATTATTGACGGACCTCCTCCTACAACTCCATCCAGTGTAAATTCATGGATGACAAATCTGGATGGGGATTATAATAACAATGAGAAGTCTTATGTATTAGGACCTTGTTTTGACTTTGAACCTCTTACTCTACCTTATGTGCAATTGGATATTTGGTGGGAAGGTGAAAATTATTATGATGGTGCCGAATTACAATACTCTTTAGATGGTGGTGTTGCCTGGAATGTGGTTGGAACAATTGGTTCCGGCGATAACTGGTACACTAACTACGGTGTGGGTTTTGGATACGATCCAAGCTTGGCCATCCGGTTATCCTGAAGGATGGGTTGGTTCCGGTGGTGATTGGAAAACTGCTTATCACGATATCAGTTTCTTAGCCGGTGAGCCACAAGTACAGTTCAGAGTATTTTTTGGATCTGATGGTTCTGTAAACTACTATAACGGAGTGGCATTCGACAACTTTAAAATTGCCGATCCATTCCCTGATGATATCGGTGTAGTTGCTTTAGTAGACCCTCCTTTGGCTTCTGCTTCTTATTCTTCTGCTGAAACAGTTACTGTTGCTGTGAAGAACTTCGGTACAAATTCTCAAACAGGATTTACTGTGAAATATGTTGCTGATGGTGGTACTACTTATTCCGGTACTTATGCAGGTTCACTTGCTGCAGGTGCTACTGGTAATTTCACTTTTGCTTCTACTACTGACTTGAGTGAATTTGGCTCACATGAAATATGTGCATGGACTGAACTTGCAGGTGATGCAGATTTGTCCAATGACTCAACTTGTTTCGACATGTATCACATGGCTCCTGTAACCGGTGGAGCATCTTATCTTGTTTACTCCAACTCTACAGGTTCTGAACCTTTCTATGGTACTGAATACTCCGATGCTATGGATGATGTGTTTGGTGCTGACTGGACTCTGGATTACTACGAAGCTATGGATCCGTTTGAAGTATTCAATCCTGCTACCTGCTTTATTTATATGCAAGGTGGTGCTGATCATTCAAGCGAAATGCAAGCCTTCTTAGATGATAATCAATCTCTTGTTGAAGCTTGGGTAGAAGCCGGTGGTAACCTGATTATGAATGCAAGTTCGTATGAGATTACTTATGGCGATACTCTACAATTAGGTTTTGACAATACCGGTATCTATTTCTACTGGTACACTAATGAAGCTGATGCTGTGGACGATACACACCCAATATTTACTGGTCCATTTACTCCTGCCGGTGCTGATTATACCGGATACTATATTAGTTACGGAAGTTTAACAGGTGGTGATTATACTCCTTTACTTGTTGATCAATATTCTGCTGATCGTTATTTAATGGGAGAACAAGACTGGGGTGCCGGTCATGTGTTATTTGCTGCATTGTATTATCCTGATTACTGGACTACTTATACAGAAGGGGAAAACATGCACAGAAACATGTTAGAATATATGAAAGTATGTGAAACCGGTGCTGACTTAAGAGTTACCGATATTCTTTCTCCTGATGGTGGTTGTGGTATGACTGCTACAGAAACCGTTACTGTTGAAATTGAAAACTTAAGTGGAACTCCGGTAACAGGGTTACCGGTGAAATTTAGTGTGGATGGTGGTGCTGAAGTTTCTGAAACTGTGGCTGCTACTATTGATGCTTTCTCTACTTATGAATATACCTTCACTGCAACAGCTGACCTTTCAGTTGCAGGCGACCATACTATCGAAGCATGGACTGATTATGGTGCTGATTTGGATCCTACCAATGACTTGCATTCTGTTACTGTTACTTCTCTTGCTACTCCATCTGTTGACTTAGGTCCTAATGGAACACAGTGTGATGAGGTAACTTTAGATGCAGGTAATGCAGGTTCTGTTTATAGCTGGAGCACAGGAGCTACAACTCAGGAAATTGTGGTGACTTCCAGTGGTACTTATTCTGTTACAGTTACCAACCCCACAAGTGGTTGTGCTGCAACTGATGATGTTACCTTAACTATCAACTACACGCCTTCTGCTAGTTTTACTTACACAGCTACAGGACTTTCTGTAACGTATACAAACACATCTACCGGCGGAGCTACTTATAGCTGGAACTTCGGTGATGGCGGTACTTCTGCAGAAACAAATCCTAATCACGTGTATGGAACAGCCGGCACTTATACCGTTACCGTTACTGTAACCAATGGTTGCGGTTCTGATTTCTATAGTGCGGTGCTTTCTGTTACTGATGGTATTGAAGAACTGGCCTTGGCAAATGCTACTCAGATTTACCCGAATCCAACTTCAGGTAAAGCTATTGTGGACTTTAACTTAGATGGATTTTATAAGGTATCCATGCAGTTAGTAAATAGTCTTGGTCAAACTGTTTGGGAATCTAACCCCGGCAGTATTATGAATTCTAAAATGGAAATTGATCTTTCCGGATTAGCTGATGGTATGTATAATATGCAGATTACTGCTGATGAATACACTTTCTCTAAACCTTTGGTAATTACTAAAGATTAATATTCTAAATATTTAAAATAAAAAAGGGGGCTTCAAAAAGCCCCCTTTTTTTTACATAGAATTGTAAATTATGAAGTGTTATGTTGATAAAACTTTCGTGGTAATAAGTGTTTATGTAACTTTAATGGTTAATTCAGCCTTAATAAAATAATTATGAAAAAAATTATACTTCACCTGTTTATTGGAATCGGATTAATCTATATACCCACCAATAAAATAATAGCTCAATATTGTGTTCCTGATTATACTTATGGTTCTTCGTATGATTATATTGCAGGGGTAGAATTGGAGTCTATTAGTAATTTCACTGCTGGAGCTGACGAATATAATGATTACACAGCATTATCCACTCTTCTAATACCTGGTGTTTCATATACTTTGACATTGACAAATAATCCATTTGATATGAATTATTATGCAGCATGGATTGATTGGAATCAGAATGGAACATTTATCTCGACAGAAAAATTAGGATCGGATATAATTATTTATGCCGGAGGAACCGGCACTATTACTTTCACAGTTCCACTCACGGCACTACCAGGCTCAACCAGAATGCGTATTCGGTCAGTGTATTATCCTCCGGGATCTATCAGTGCTTGCGGTACTTATTCTTATGGTGAGACAGAGGATTATACGATTTTCATTCCTGCAGAAACAGACTATGATGCAGGAGCTACTGCAATAAATAATTTAGTAACTGCTTGCGGATGGGGTGAAGAACCTATCAGCGTAAATGTTACAAATATTGGCCTCCTTGATATCTCGGAATTTAATGTTGGATATCAAATAATTGATCCAATAACCGGTGCTGGAACTCCGGTAATCGAAGCATATACCGGTGATCCAATTGCATCATATGAAACAACCGAATTTACCTTTTCCACTCTGGCTGATTTAACCAATAATGGCGATTACATTGTGTATGCCTGGACAGAATTGGATTTAGATACTATTTCTGCAGATGATACAAGTGAAGTTTCCTTTACTAATATTCCAGTAATTACTGTATATCCTTATATAGAAGATTTTGAAGATGGTTCAGGTGGATGGATTTCTTATGGAGCAAGTAGTTCCTGGGAACTTGGTTCACCAACTGGTTCTCCAATTACCGGTGCTCCTCCCGGAACACCAGATAGTGAAAATTCCTGGGATACAAATTTGGATGGCAATTACAATACATACGAAACCTCTTATGTAGAAAGCCCTTGTCTCGATTTTTCTGAATTAATTCTTCCATATATTGAATTTGATATTTGGTGGGAGACTTATGAATTTAATGATGGTGCTCAATTAGAATATTCTACTAATGCTGGTGCTTCATGGACTTTGTTAGGAGGTTTGGGTACTGGTGATAATTGGTACA
Organism: Bacteroidota bacterium; assembly: GCA_016715425.1. Lineage (NCBI taxonomy): Bacteria > Pseudomonadati > Bacteroidota > Bacteroidota bacterium. Next base: position 1,051,142 of record JADKAC010000005.1, on the reverse strand, counting down.
CATCCTATGGATATTCTTTAGGCTACGATCCGGTAACTTATGTGTATGAAAATGGCTGGGTAGGTTCCGGTGGTGGTTGGAAAAAAGCACATCATGATATTAGCTTCTTAGCTGGAGAATCCTCTGTGAAGTTCAGATTTAAATTCGCAAGTTCATATTACGGTTATTATGACGGAATTGCTTTTGACAATATAAATATTCAGGACCCTTATCCGCAAGATATAGGTGTTTCCGCTTTAATTTCTCCTGTTTCTGCTGTTGAACTCACTTCCAGCGAAATAGTGTGTGTTGACGTTACAAACTTTGGTACAGATACTCAGACAAGTTTTGATGTACATTATTCTTTGGATGGAGGAACTGTTGTTACCGAAGTTTATACAGGTGAATTATTAGCAGGTGAAACAGAAACTTTTTGTTTTGTTACCACTATTGATGTAAGTGCTGATGGCCTTTATAATTTCTGTGCCTGGACTTCCTTGCCTACTGATGAATGGACAGCTAATGATACTCTATGTACCGATATAAAAAATCTTTCTCCAATTACTGGTACATCTGCATATTATATTCACCTTTCTACAGAAGACCCTTTCTCTTCAAGTGACAACACTGATAAAATGGATGATGTGTTTGGAGAAGCCGGCTGGACGGAAGAATTTTTTGACACTATGGATCCGGATTCAATATTTAATGAAGGAACCTGTTTTGTTTATTTGGAAGGTGGCGCATATACATCAAATGAATTCAAATTATTTCTAACAAATAATCAATCTGATATAGAAAACTGGGTAGCCTCCGGTGGAAATTTAATTTTAAATGCGGCTCCTTATGAAGGTAGTAATATTGATTTAGGATTTGATGGTACTACATTAAACTATCCAAGTTATGTTTATTCGGCCGAGCAATCAACGCCATTTGCAATATTTGAAGGTCCGCACTTACCTGTTGGTTCTGTTTTTTATGGCTGGTGGTACAATTTTGCTCATGCAAAAATTACAGGAACAGGCTTAACAAAATTGATAGAAGATTATTACACTCCATCCACAGCAGTGCTTTCTTTTAAAGAATGGGGAAGCGGAATGGTTTTATTTGGTGGCATGACACCGGCAGAATATTCTACACCCGAAGATGAGGTTGCCAATTTAAGAAGAAACATGTTTGAATTAATGAAATATTGTTCTCCTGTTGATATCGGTGTTATAAGTTTAATATCTCCTCCGGATGGTTGTGGTTTGGATTCAACTGAAATTATTACAATTGAAGTGGAGAATTTTGGCCCTACTGCAGTTTCTAGCTTCCCGGTAAAATATAAATTAGATGCCGGTCCGGAAGTAAATGAAATTGCTACTGTGATTGCAGAAACTGGTTCCAGTGTTTTATTTACTTTCACTGCAACAGGAAATTTCGCAGCTATCGGAACACATGAATTACTAGTTTGGTCAGATGTTTATGTAGATGAAGATCATTCAAATGATACTTTAACTATTAACATTGAAACCTTGGAGTCTCCTATTGTTGACTTAGGGAATGATACTACAGTATGTGATTTTATGGCTTTAGATGCTGAAAATCCGGATATGTATTATTTATGGAGTTCTGGTGAAACTACACAAACAATTGATGTAACTGAACCTGGAACTTATATAGCTTATGTAACCCATCCGGTAACTGGTTGTATTAAATCCGATACCATTAATGTGGATTTAGTATATACACCTTTGTCAAGTTTCACATATACCTCAGTAGGTAGCACTATTACGTTTACCAATACAAGTACGCCTGGTGCTATTTATACATGGTATTTTGGCGACGGTACATTTACCAATGAATTTTCTCCTACACATACATTTGCAGATGGTTCATTCACTGTCGCATTAGTTGCCGAAAATAATTGTGGTGATGATTATTACTATATAGTAATATCTTTTGCGGGTGGTGGTGTTACAACAATTACAGATCCTGACTTAAATAATTTGGCATTATTATATCCTAATCCAACTTCAGGTAATGTAACCTTAGATATGAATTTTGATAAGTTGTATAATGTATCATATGAAATATATAATAGCGTTGGTGAATTAGTTGGTGCTGAAAGTTTAGGTAAACTTATGCAGCAACGACAAACACTCAATACAACTAACTTTCCTGGAGGTACTTACATGATTCGTGTACAAGCAGATGAAAAATCATTTACCAAATCGCTAATAATTGTAAAGTGATTTAAAGGTTGAATAAATGCAAAAGGGCGGTAATTTATTATCGCCCTTTTTTATTTAATACTCTACAGATTGGACAATTTTCAATATGATGCCCTCGTGCAGGACAATACGTTCTTCCAAAATAAATTATTTGTAAGTGTAATTTATTCCATGAGTCAATCGGAAATATTTTTTTTAAATCGCTTTCTGTTTTCACTACTGATTTTCCATTACTTAATCCCCATCTATAAGCTAATCTATGGATATGTGTATCCACCGGAAATGCAGGTATTCCAAATGCCTGCGACATTACAACACTTGCTGTCTTATGCCCTACCCCAGGCAAAGTTTCTAAATCTTCAAAAGTTGCAGGTACTTCACCATTATAATTGTTTACTAAAATTTCCGATAATCCTTTAATTGCTTTTGATTTGGCCGGACCAAGTCCGCATGATTTAATAATCTTTTCAATTTCTTCCACTTGTAATTTTTGCATTTCAAAAGGTGTAGATGCTTTTGCAAAAAGAAAAGGTGTAACTTGATTTACCCGTACATCTGTGCATTGCGCAGAAAGCAAAACTGAAATTAATAAAGTGAATGCATCTGTATGTTGTAGTGGAATTTCCGGAGATGGAAACAATTCATTCAAGGTGTCGGTTATAAAGGTTGCTTTTTCCTTCTTGTTCATATATCACAAAATTATTTCAGACGTTATAACGAGATGTGTAAAAATAATACGGTTTTGAAACCTATTGTTGAAAAGCTGCATCTTGATAACTACTGCTTCATAATTTTGTATCAAAATATTTAAAAAAAAATAAATGTCTTTCAAAGCGCTTTGTGTTTTTTTGTTTTTACTATTGACCTTTCAATTAAATGTATTTTCTCAAGTACAATGGGCAAATAGAGTGCTCTCATTTTCTTCTCAAAAAGGTAATCAATCTTATAGTGCAAAACAAGCTTTAGGTCCGCCTTCCAAACTCCCCTCTTTAGGTGATTGTGGTTGCGCATGGACAGCATCTAATCAAGAAAATTTTGAAGAAGAATTTGTGCGTGTAAAATTTGAAAAGAAAATTAAAGTACAGCAAATATTTATTTCCGAAAATTATAATGGAGGCGCTGTTAAAGAAATTTATTTATACGATCAATATAATTTACCCCATTTGGTTTATCAACGCACTGAAGTTACTCCTGAATACGGAAGATTATTTTCAATCACTTTTCCTTTAACCACTTTTGAGACAGATGATTTAAAACTTGTGTTGGATACGGAAAGTGTTTGGGGAGAAAATCAAATTGATGCTATCGGAATTTCTTCCGAAATTCTAACTCTTGACTTTAGTTATATACCGGGAAATAATTCTATTGAGTTTAAGGGCAAAGCAATAAATATGGGCGATGTGATTAATTCCCAGGGAAGTGAAGTTTGCCCTTTAATTAGTCCTGATGGTAATCGATTGTATTATACTAGAAAAGACCATCCGGATAATACTGGTTATGCAATGAATGATGATATCTGGTATTCAGAATTAATTGATGATAATTGGACTGATCCACAAAATATTGGTGACCCAATAAATAATGAAACTAATAATTATGTGGTAGGTATTTCTTCCGACGGCCACATGTTGACTTTGGCAAATACATATATACCGGGTGGCGATTCTAAAATTGGCGTTTCACAAACTTGGTCGCATGGAAATGATTGGAGATATCCTGTTAATCTGGCAACTCCCGGATTGCTTTCCTACAATCCTTATGTGGAATATTATATGGATGAAAGCCGCAGTTATTTACTCGTCGCTTTAGAAAAAGCAGAAGGTAATGGATTAAAAGATATCTATGTTTCATTTACTGAGAATCAAATTAATTGGACCGTCCCTATCAACCTCGGTTCTGTAATTAATACTGCCGGCAATGAAATGTCACCGTTTTTATCACCTGATGGAACAATGTTATTTTATGCATCAAATGGATTACCCGGTTATGGCGAAATGGATATTTATGTTTCGCATCGCTTAGATGATTCCTGGACGAATTGGTCTGCTCCAGAGAATTTAGGACCTACAGTTAACAGCGATGGTTTCGATGCATATTTTACTTATTCTGATAGCAGCAATTATGCTTTCTTTACTTCTACTCGTGAAAATTATTTTAATCCGGATATTTTTAGGATCCCAATTAAATTTATCCTTGAACCAGAAGCAGAAGAAGAAATAGTTGCCGAATCCACCAATGAAATGAATTCATCATCTGATGATTTATCCGATATAGAATTGGCAAGTGATTTAGTGCTCACAAATGATATCCTATTATTCGGAACTATCTATGATGCATTATCCGATCAAAAAATTGATGCTGAAGTAATTTTTATGTTAAATGATTATGCTTCCGATCCTGAATCTATCCAAACATTAAATCAAAATTATCAAAAGAAAGTAACGGGAAATTTAAACTATAAAGTAGTAATCATAAAAGAAGGATATTTTTATTATGAAGAGACAATTGATATTTCAGATGCTAATGAAAAAAATGTAAAACGAGTTGACTTTAAACTTGATCCAATTACGTCCGGAGAAAAATTTATTCTTGACAATATGTATTTCAATGCAAACAGTGCAATTCTTAAATCAGCTTCATTTGCGCAGTTAGATATTCTCTACGATTTTCTAGCAAAAAATAAAAATGTGCGTGTTGAAGTTGGCGGACATACCAATGGCTTATGCGATGATGAGTATTGTATTAATCTCAGTAAAGAAAGGGCTGAATCTGTGATTAAATATTTAGTAGGTAAAGGAATTGATTCGTCAAGAATGACTGCCGCAGGCTATGGAAAGAAACATCCTATAGCATCCAATGACACTCCGGAAGGAAGAAAAAAGAATCAACGAGTTGAGATTACTATTCTATAATTTGATGTGCATGTTTTGGCAAAAATTATTTGTCTGTGTTTTCCTGCTTCAATTTATCTCTGCAAATGTTTTCGCACAAGAAGATATTTACTGGGCTCACTCTGTTGTTGATTTTTCATCACAACGCAGTGATAATTTTTTTTCTGCACAGCAATTATTAGGTAAGCCAAATACAATTCCGGATTATGGTTTTTCTACAAGCGCATGGATGCCCGGAAATGAGGAAGATAATCCATTTGTTGTTGTAACATTTGAAAATGCAATTGACGCAAAACAAGTTGTTGTTATCCAAAACATTTATTCCGGTATCATCACAAAAATATTTGCAATAGATACCAATAATATTTCTACACAGGTATTTCAAGCTCCTATAAATGCACGGCCTGAAAAAGGTGGTTCGGTATTAACTCATAATCTCAATTTAAAAAATACACTTATAAATTCTTTGCGAATTGAATTTATAAAAAGCAGTGATGAAATTCCGTATGCAATTGATGCAATTGGATTAACCACTTCAACTGAACCAATTCAATTACAAATTAATACTGTGATAAGTAATTTTAATGGAACACCTGAACGTCTCAGCAGTAATATTAATTCAAGGGCTGATGAAGTGACGCCTGTTATTTCTCCCGATGGTAAAACATTGTATTTCGATCGTAAACATCATTCGGAAAATATTGGTAATGCAAAAAATGATGACATCTGGTATTCTGATTTAGATTATAAATTCGAATGGTTACCTGCAAAAAATATTGGCCCTCCATTAAACAATGAAAATCATAATTATTTATGTTCTATTTCTTCTGATGGTAAAAGAATTTTATTGGGAAATTCGTATGGAAATATTGTACCCGGTCAACCCGGAATTTCAATTGCATACAAGAATGATGATAAATGGGAAACACCTCAGGATTTAATCATAGATAATTTCTCAAATAAAAATCAGTACAACGAATTCTGTATGTCTGCGGATGGCAATGTGATGATGATGTCAATAGAAACAGATGCTACTTATGGCTTAAAAGATATTTATGTAAGTTTTTTACGCAAGGCAAATGTGTGGTCGGAGCCCATTAACATCGGCAACAATATTAATACTGCCGGAAATGAAATGAGTCCTTATCTGGCGGCAGATAATATCACTATGTATTTTTCAAGTAATGGATGGCCGGGCTATGGAGGTCAGGATATTTTTATGACGAAACGTTTGGATAATAGCTGGTTGAATTGGTCGGATCCAATTAATATAGGACCTGCTATTAATACCAGTGGATGGGATGCGTATTATACTGTGGATGCGCAAGGCACTTTTGCATATTATACTTCCAATGTAAACACTGCAGGTGATTTAGATATCTATCGCATTCGATTACCAGATTCTTTAAAACCTGAACCGGTGTTATTATTCAGCGGTAAAATATTTAACAAATCTACCGAAGAAGCAATTCGTGCAAATATTTATTATAATGCTTTAGATGACATGGGAGGTTCCGGCTCTTCGGTTTCAAATATTGATTCTGATTTTGGTTTTTATTTATTGCGAGGTTCTAAATATTTAATTACTGTTTCGGCAGATGGATATTTTGATCAAATGGCTGAACTTGATCTCACCCAAGCGCAATCACTAACAGAATTGAAAAATAATTTTTATTTAATTCCAAAAATGCAAGGTGCTATTATTGAATTAAACAATATTGAGTTTAATGCAAATAGTTCTATCCTAGATAAAATCTCTTATACGGAGTTATCAAAAGTGTTGGATTTTATGAATGAGAATCCGAGTATTCATATTGAAATTCGTGGACATACAAATGGAATGTGTGAGGAAAATTTTTGTAATGCACTTTCTGAAAGAAGAGCGCAGGCAGTAGCGCAATATCTGATTGATAATGGAATTAATGCCGACCGGGTTACCTATAAAGGATACGGAAAACAATTTCCAATTGCAGATAATGACACTCCCGAAGGGCGACAAAAAAATCAACGTGTTGAATTTATGATTACAGAATTATAAAAAATCATAGTAATATTCCACCACACTACTCTCCTCTCCTTACATTATAAATTTTATCTTAGCAACAAACAAAAAACGTTATGCCAAAATTAGCAGCACGAATAGAAAATATGGATGAATCGGCCACTTTAAAAATGGCCAAACTGAGCAGAGAATTAAAAGCAAAAGGTATTGATATAATTGATTTGAGTTTGGGCGAACCTGATTTTGATACGCCTGAACATATACGTGAATCCGCAAAAAAAGCCATTGATATAGGTTATAGTCATTACACTCCTGTTTCTGGATATTTGGATGTGAGAGAAGCTATCAGTAAAAAATTTGCTGATGAAAATAATTTGCATTTTTCTCCCGATCAAATTGTAGTTTCTACAGGTGCAAAACAGAGTTTAATTAATGTCGTGTTGTGTCTTGTTAATCCGGATGAAGAAGTTATTTTACCAGCGCCATATTGGGTAAGTTATAAAGCAATGGTGCAAATGGCGGAAGGTATTTCTATTGTTTTACCAACAACAATTGAAACAGATTTTAAAATAAGTCCGGAGCAATTGGAAGCGGCAATTACACCAAAAACTAAACTTATTATTTTCAGTTCTCCCTGCAATCCCACAGGAACAGTATATAGTCACGATGAATTAAAAGCACTTGCAGATATAATTGCTTTGTATGAAAATTTATTTGTGGTAAGTGATGAGATTTATGAGAAAATAAATTTCCTGGGAACACATTCAAGTATTGCATCTTTCGATAATATTAAAGACAGAGTAATTGTTGTAAATGGATTATCAAAAGGGTATGCAATGACGGGTTGGCGCTTGGGTTATATTGGCGCACCTTTATTTATTGCGAAAGCATGCGATAAACTTCAAGGACAATTTACTTCCGCTACAAACAGTATTGCGCAGCGTACTATAATTGATGCATTACAAGGTACGCAACAACCTTCAGAAGAAATGAAAAAAGCATTTCTGAAACGCCGTGAACTTTGCTTGAGTTATCTTAAAAAAATTGAGGGCATAAAATATAATAATCCGCAGGGTGCATTTTATTTCTTTCCGGATGTAAGTAATTATTTCGGTAAATCTTTTCATGGAAAAACAATACATAATGCAGATGATTTATGTATGTATTTATTAGATGAAGCAAATGTTTCTTTAGTAACAGGAAGTGCATTTGGCGATAATAATTGTGTGCGCATCAGTTATGCAACAAGTGAAGAAAATTTAGAAAAAGCAATGCAGCGCATCACTAAAGCATTAGCACAATTATCTTAAAATAAAAACACATTGGATATAACTAAAACATTAGAAGCTTTCAGCAAAGTAAAAGCGTTGATTATCGGCGACTCGATGTTGGATTGTTATATCATGGGTAAGGTAGATCGCATCTCACCTGAAGCACCTGTTCCTGTGTTATTAATTCATGAAAAACAAAATCGTTTAGGTGGTGCAGCAAATGTTGCGGCAAATATTAAAGCATTAGGCGCAATTCCATTATTGATTAGTATAACAGGTGATGATACGGAAGCAGAAATTTTTAAATCACTTTTAGATAAAGAAGGAATTGAAAGTAATTTATTAATAACAGATCCATCAAGAAAAACAACTTGCAAAACAAGAGTGCTTTCAAATAATCGTCAGATGATGCGCTTGGATAGTGAAGATTTGCAAACTGTTTCTTTGGCAACGGAAGACATAATTCTTGAACGCATAAAAACCGTTTTAGAAAATGATAATCCGCAGGTTTGTATTTTACAGGATTATAATAAAGGTATGTTGAGCGAGCGTATTATTCGTGAGACAACAATGCTGTGTTTACATAAAAATATTCCTGTGGCAGTTGATCCAAAAAAGAATAATTTTTTTGCATATCAGTTATGTACTTTATTTAAACCGAATTTGCGTGAGTTGAATGAAAATTTGCAAATGGAAATTCCATCGGGTGATATAAAAAAATTAAATGCAGCAATTGATATTTTACAAAAGCAATTACATAATGGAATTACATTAGTTACACTTTCAGAACATGGCGTGTATTTAAAATCAGGTGAAAAAACAATTCAGTTACCAGCACATATTCGCAATGTTGCAGATGTATCCGGTGCGGGCGACACAGTAATAAGTATTGCTTCATTATGTCTTGCAATAAAAACTTCCTTAGAAACACTTGCAGCCTTATCCAATCTTGCCGGGGGAATTGTATGCGAATATCCGGGTGTTGTTTCTATTGATAAAAAAGTTTTAATTCGGGAAGCGGAGAAAAAATTGAGTTGACAATTGACAATGGAAAAACTTATTTAATAAAAAGGCTATTAGCTGTTTGCTATTGGCCGTTGGCTACAAAAGTTTCAAGTTTCGAGTTCGGGGTTAAAAAAACTCATCACTGATTTTTTTTATTCACTACTAATTAGCCAAAAAAAAATTTCTAATCTATTTTCACCAGAGTTTCTGTTTTCACAACCTCACCTTCTGTTTTTACCTCAACTATATAGACCCCAATTGATAATTCAGAAATATTAATTAGGGTAGTGGATTCTTCTGAAATTATTGATTTAATTAAGCTTCCATACATGCTATAGATATTAATTTCTATGAGCATTTCTTCATTGAAATCTTTACCTTGTTTTAAATAAATATAATCTGTTGCCGGATTAGGATAAATTTTCAGTTGGTTATCAATATATCCTGATTTTAATTCAAGGAAGTAAATTGGAATTGAAAAATATCCCATTGAAATTGGTGGCATTTCAAGACACACACCATCTGGTGCCAATCCAGAAAATGTTCCCGGGCAACTTGTATTTGGATAATTATTTTCTAATGCATTTATTTCAAATCTATTTTCTTCCATAATTGCTGATGCACAAGTACTATAGCTATTATTAATATTAAATATGGATGCTTTTCCTGCCGTAGAATAAAGCTGATCGGCATTTAAAATTTTGGCGCTTATGTTTTCACTTAAATATAAATTGGACTCAGATGGATCTGTGAATGCAAGCTGCAATGAACCCGGGTCAATACCAAACCATTGATTTTGATCGGTAACATTTGTATAGAAAACATATAAAGTTGGATTTGGACCTAAAAAATCTATAAATACACTTGGCGCTAAATTATTATTCAGCGATGCCATTGTAGTTGTTGACTTTAAATAATGCAAATGTTTTTTTGTTATAATATTAAATAACTCTGCTGTAAAATAAGTAGCTCGTCTTTAAAATATGGATACACTTCGGGGTCTGTGCAATCATCAATTTCTTCTAATAATTTTTGATCTGCAGCATCACTATTAGTCATCAACATTGTTGCACTACCACCTAAAGCATTTTGCAGTGTTGCACGGGTTAAAAAATTTTTCTTATAATCATTATCATAATTTGCTTTTATATTCCATAACATCCAGTTTTGTAGCATGGCAGCATGGGCAAAAGTATTTGATCCACTGGATTGAAAATCTTTGAAAATAATCTCATATAAGCCCAGAAATCGGAGCAGGTCCATTGGGTAATTTCACATCATCATTTAAATTATATTCTGTTAACCATATTTCTTTTGATTCTGGTCCATCATCATCTTTTGTAAATAACATTTGCCCTGCATGTTCTTCAAAAGAATTATCTATTCTGTCTCTTGTGAATTCCTTAAAATTTCCCGGAATTAAATCGTCCTCATCTTCAGGATAATGAATACCAGCCAGTTCAAAAAATGCTTTTTCTAAGCGAGTATCAATTAAAGGGTAGTCCCAGTCATCCACATATTCCGATGGATCGTCAGTATAAATATAATCCAGTGACCAACATCGGTAAGATTATTGGGATTATAAGGATGGATGTAATTGCAACATAATATCCCTCCAATTAAAATTTTCTTCGCAGAATTTAGAGGTGTTAGTGGTATTATAATATGGATGAAATATGATTGCATTAAATGCATATCTTAAAAAAGTACCCACCTTATCTCCGTAGTGAGTTACCATATCCGCATTCCAATCTGCATAAAAACAATCGCAATCTTCATCTTCAAATTCAGGATCTGGCTCAGTTAAAATTGGAGTTGAAAACATCATCGTATTGGTAGTATCATATTCTGATTCATCAGGTGCAAACAAAGGAAAATCATAAGATCTGCCGCAATTAGGAGTATTCATTGCAGGGAGTCCGATTTTAATGGAATAGATTTCAGGAGATGTCTGGTCTTTTATTGCCAAAATATAGTCATGGTCATTTACAACATCATCTGCTAATGCAAGTTCCAATGCTTCCTGCTCATCCGGATCTGTATAATCATCCCCATTAATATATTTCCAATAGTGATCAAAATCTGTAAAGCCCATAGCGAGATTAGAAAACTGATTATATACTTCATTGCCCAATTCCACGCCTATAAGATTGATATCATTGTTAAATAAATACCCGATTACATCCATCATTTCCGATGCCGACATACTTTCAATATTTACGCAGTAAATAACCTCCACTTCAAGACCGGAATTTTCTGTTTCAATAAAATCCACCAGATCAATAAATTGGTTGATATACATGGGTTGCTCATGCAGCTCATCAAAATCGGGATCTGTAGGATCGAATATGGGTTGGTCAACACTTTTGTCATAAAATTCCTTTAACCTAGAAGGGCTTTCTGCCCAGTCACATGACGTACCCAAACAACCGGCGTCTAAAATAATATCAATGGCAACTAAATCGTATTCAGTCCCTATTAAAGGGGGCTCTAATGATGATTCAGTAGCATTAAAATAACTAATCATTTCAGTCCAATCGTAGCCATAACCACCATGCGTTTTTTCAGTTACAGGATTATAAAACGGGCGAGTTGGGTGCATAAATTTTGCACTTGCGCCACTAAAAATGCGTAAAGTATTTGGTGCAAGGTCGGCTATTGCCTGCCAGGGGTCAGGCACTTGAGTATAGTTAACATTTTTATCGAAATTGGCTTTGTTTAATGAAAAAAAATCTGACAGATTAATGCCAATTACACCTTCATTAACCGGAAGAGATTGATGTGATAATTCTACTATCATTTGCTTGTATGGATTATTTATTATCCACAAATTTTCCATAATAGAATCGGGAATGGACTCGGCATAAGTAATATAAACAGAATCGAGTCCAGAGGTATAAATATCCACCGTATCACCTTCTGAATACGTTATTGTATCCACAGAAATAGTGTCAACCTGAGCTATAGAAATATGCGTAGAAATAATAAAGAGAAAAAATAAAAGAAAGAAAAAATTAATTTTATAAAATGCTTTTCCAAATGCGTAGTAAAATGATTGCATAAGAGTAAAATTTAAGTGAAGCTATAATTACATGTAATCAAATATAATTTATTTTTTGGTTAATTACAAGGCTTTGTTTAATTTTAGTATAAAGCAGTTTACTATTTAGCATGAAAATCAATCTTCCATTTTTCATTTTTCATTTACTATTTCTCGGCAATTTAATATTCGCCCAAACACCTGAAATAATATGGCAACGTACTTATGGAGGTAATGGTGACGATAGGGCACAAGATATAATTGCTACGGATGACGGTGGATATTTAACCATCGGATATACAAATTCAACTGATGGTGATATTCCATTTACTCATGGTTTAAATGAAATGCTTGTGGTGAAAATAGATAGTGTTGGGAATATTGATTGGAGTAAAACTTATGGTGGTTCAGACAGTGATTATGGTTTTAGTGTTTGTAAGGGTATGGATGGTGGATATTTATTAGCCGGAAGAACACAGTCTGATGATGGCGATGTTTGTTATAATCACGGATCAAGTGATGCGTGGATAGTTAAAATTGATGATTTTGGAAATATAGAATGGGAGAAATCTTTTGGTGGATCGGGTTATGAAGAGTTATTAAATATAGGATTAAGTGATGATAATCACTATGTGCTTGCAGCAATATCTGGTTCAGATAATGGAGATATAACAGATTATTATGGTTTAAGTGATTTTTGGATTTTAAAGATAAATGTATCAGGTGAAATTATATGGCAAAAGAGCTATGGCTCAAGTGAAAATGATATTCCTTTTAGCATTGATCAGACAGTGGATAGCGGTTATATTGTTGCAGGTCGCACAGAAGGCAATGATGGAGATGTAACTGAAAACAAAGGCAGCACAGATTTTTGGATAATTAAATTAGATAGCGTTGGTGATTTGGAATGGCAGAAAACGTATGGTGGTTCAAATTCAGATGAAGCGCACTCAATTGTCAAAAAAATGGGAGCAGGATATATATGTGTGGGTACAACCTTTTCTAATAATGGCGATGTAAGTGGATTTCATGGATTTGAAGATGTATGGGTTATCTCGATTGATAGTTTAGGAGGTTTAGAATGGCAGAGAGCCTTTGGAGGAACTGGAGGAGATGCTGGGATTTATAATATTAGAATTTTTGATTCTGTATATATTATTTCAGGAGGATCTGGTATTGCAAATGGTGATGTAACAGCTAATAATGGTTTAAATGATTATTGGATTCTATCTTTAGATGTTGAAGGAAATTTAAATTGGCAGAAATCAATAGGAGGCTCAGCAACCGAAACAGCATTTGCAGTTAGTAATACAATAGATAACAATTTAATTGTTGCGGGTTATACATCATCTTCTGATTTTGATGTTGAAGAGTCTTATATTACTCCTAACTTCTGGGTAGTAAAACTCGGCATCTGTGATATCCCTTTTTATGCAGATGAAGATGGTGATGGTTTTGGTGATGTAATGCATGATACACTTGCTTGTGTTTTACCTTCTGGGTTTGTTGCGGATAGTTCGGATTGTAATGATGCAGATAATACAATGTATCCAACTGCAATTGATATATGCAATGGATTAGATGATAACTGCAATGGCTTTATTGATGAGGATGCAATTTTTAGTACTTACTACTTGGATGCTGATGGTGATGGTTTTGGTAATCCGGAAACGGAAGAACTATTTTGTGATATTCCTTTTGGTTATGTGTCCGATTATACAGACTGCGATGATACCAATGAAAATATTTATCCCGGTGCAACTGAAATATTAAATGGTATAGATGATAATTGCGATGGTTTTATTGATGAAGGTTTAAGTATAAATACACTTGCACAAAACACAATTAAATTATTTCCCAATCCTGCAAATACAGAAATACATATTGAACATTCAGTCTTCATATTATTTCTATCATCACCCGTAATAATTTAGGTGAAACAGTAGCAGTAGAATTTATAAATGATGTTGCAGATATTTCTGCAATTCCACCCGGAGTTTATTTTTCAGAAATAAGAGCAGAAGAAGGAATTGTTGTAGTGAGTTGGGTGAAGAATTGACTTTTTCAAATTGACAATTGACAGTTGACAATGAAAAACTCATCCCTGATTTTTTTTACTCACTTTTCACTACTCATTACTCACTATCCTTTAGATCGAATTGCTTCTACAGGATCCATTCGTGAAGCAGTTATTGCCGGAACTATACCTGCAATTACGCCAATAAAAGTTGCCAGCATTACACCAAACATTACATTATTAATTGACAGGATAAATTCAAAATCAATTACACGGTTTGCAATCATTGTAATTATCCAAACCATAAGCAATCCGAATGCGCAACCAATAAATGAAAGTACAACTGCTTCGAATAAAAATTCTAAAAGAATTAAATAATTTTTTGCGCCTATTGATTTTTTTATTCCGATAATATGTGTGCGTTCTTTCACGGAAACAAACATAATATTTGCAATACCAAAACCACCAACAAGACAACTAAAAAATCCAATAATAAATCCCACCATATTCACTACGCCAAAAATAGAATCGAATGCATCGGCGGCAAGTGTAACTTCATTAATTGCAAAATCATTTTCTTCTCTCGGACTTAACTTACGATGATTGCGCAGCAGCGGAATTATATCATCTTTTATTTCTCTTGCAGAAATTCCTTCTTTAGGTTTCACTTCAATCACCGGATCTACATCTTGCATATCCATAATTCTGCGCACATAATTATAAGTGATTAAAATATTATTATCCTGAGAAAAATCAATAATGCTCTCCCCTTCTTTAGCAATAGCACCCACCACTTTTAATTTATTTCCCAATACCCAAATCATACTTCCGGTAGGATCACTTAAATCAGGAAATAATGTTTTATACACCGTATATCCTAATAGTACTACGGGCGAACCACTGGCACTTTCCAATTGCGTAAAAAATCTGCCATGTTCAAATTCCATTGCATAGATTTTATCATAATGTTCGCTTACTGCACTCACTCTCCCATCCTTAATTACATTATCATTATACTTTACTTCTCTTGAATTAAATCCGGTTTCAATGGCAACCGCTTTTGCAGATGTAAGCTTTTCGTTAAGCAATTTATATTCATCGTATTTCATGGTAGGTCGCTTAATATATTCCCACCATGCATAATCTTCTCCACCAAAAATCCAAGGCCAACGTTGTATATACAGATTATCAGAACCCAGCTTTGCAACACCACTATCAATATTTCTTTTTAAAGAATCAACAGCAGATAAAACCGTAATAATGCAAAAGATACCGATGGATACACCAAGTAGAGAAAGAAATGTGCGCAGCTTGTTATTCCGGAATTCTGAGAATACCAGCATCACTGTTTCATGAATTGCTCTGAAAATTATAAACATAGAATGGTTCAAATATAGATAGCATAGGCCTACTATTTAGTTTTGGTATTGTTAAATTTGCACGCTCAATAAAAATGTACGTATGAAATTATCCAAGTTCAATTTCGAACTGCCCAAAGATCTGATAGCTCAAAAACCTACTAAAGAACGTGAAGGTGCAAGAATGATGGTAGTGCATCGCCACACAGGTAAAATAGAACATAAACTTTTCAAAGATATTCTGGAATACTTTGATGAAGGTGATGTGATGGTATTGAATAATACAAAAGTATTCAGTGCTCGCCTGTATGGTCGCAAAGAAAAGACCGGTGCTAAGATTGAAGTGTTCATGTTGCGTGAATTAAATCGTGAAATGCATCTGTGGGATGTATTAGTAGATCCTGCTCGTAAAATTCGGGTAGGTAATAAACTGTATTTCGGTGATGACGATATGTTGGTTGCTGAGGTGGTTGATAATACAACTTCCCGTGGTCGCACAATTCGTTTTTTACATGATGGTACACCACAAGAATTAAGAGACATCATTGAAATTCTTGGAGAAACACCATTGCCAAAATATATTAAGAGAAAACCCGAACCGGAAGATAAGGAACGCTATCAAACTGTGTATGCAAAATTTGATGGTGCTGTTGCAGCTCCAACTGCCGGATTGCATTTCAGCAAAGAAATTTTAAAACGTTTGGAAATAAAAGGAATCAATTTCGCTGAGGTAACCTTGCATATTGGCTTGGGTACTTTTCGCTCAATAGATGTTGAGGACCTTTCCAAACATAAAATGGATGCAGAGTATATCAAGGTAGATAAAAGTGCAGTAGAAATCGTTAATAAGGGTATTAAGGAAAACAAGCGCATCTGTGCAATTGGTACTACTTCGATGCGTGCAGTTGAAACTTCAGTAAGTGCAAACAAACTTTTAAAAACTGAAGAAGGCTGGACGAATTTATTTATAAACCCACCTTATGAGTTTTCAATTTGTAATTCCATGTTGACAAATTTTCATTTGCCTAAAACAAGTTTAATAATTATGGTTGCTGCTTTTGCAGGATATGATCTTGCAATGGAAGCTTATAAGATTGCCATGAAGGAGAAATACCGTTTCTTTAGTTATGGTGATGCGATGCTGATAATTTAAATCTGTACAAACGCATAATAAAAAAAGCCCTTCAAAAGAGGGCTTTTTATTTTAAAAAAATTTTGATTTAATATTCTTCTTCATCAAAGAAAAAATCTTCGTGTGTGGGATAGTCCGACCAAATGTCCTCAATGCCTTCGAAATACTCACCTTCATCTTCCAATTCCTGTAAGTTTTCAATCACCTCGATGGGCGCACCGGAACGAATAGCGTAATCAATCAATTCATCTTTTGTTGCCGGCCATGGGGCTTCTTCTAAATGGGAGGCTAATTCTAAGGTCCAATACATAATAAAACTGTTATTTAAATTTTGCGCAAAAATATGTTTTTTTCATTCACCTGCAAGGTTTGTTTTTAAAACAATGTTCCTGATTTGTAAAAAGAAATATTAAACCCATTGGTTGCATGAGGAATTGTACTTATTATTTGAAAGATTTTTTTTAATCAGGATCTTGTATGCCAGGCCGTTTCTTCCACATTTAAAATATGTGCATTCCAACGGCTCAGCATAAAGAAGTAATCACTCAGCCGGTTTAAATAGATTATTATATCCGGGTTTAAACTTTCATTCTCAGCTAATTGAGAAACTATCCGTTCTGCTCTGCGGCAAACCACTCTGGCCAAATGACTAAATGAAACAGCAGGATGCCCACCGGGAAGTATAAAATTTTTAAGAGGAGGCAATGCCGCATCCATGATGTCAATTTCTTTTTCAAGCATTTCAATATCCTCTGTACTTAATTGTGGTAAAGTCATTTTACTTTTTTCAGGATCGGCAGCAAGATTACTTCCTGTGATAAATAATCTATCCTGAATAATTCTTAATATTTCAATTTCATGCTTTGTATTTAATTGATCTATAAGTAAACCAATCACAACATTCAGCTCATCCACTGTTCCATAAGCCTCAACTCTTAAGTGATGTTTCGGTACACGGGTTCCTCCTATCAAGGAGGTTTTACCGGCATCTCCTTTCTTTGTATAAATCTTCATGAATTATTAAATGGTTGCAGCCTTTCCCGCAATTCTTTAGGATCTAATTTATTTGTATTCAATTCATCTTTTTCAATCATGCCATCACGCAAACGAATAATGCGATGCGCATATCTTGCAATATCTTCTTCATGGGTTACAATTATCACTGTGTTACCTTGCTTATGAATTTCTTCAAACAGCTCCATAATTTCATAACTAGTGCGAGTATCCAAATTTCCGGTAGGCTCATCTGCAAGTATTATCGAAGGATTATTCACTAATGCTCTGGCAACAGCCACACGTTGTCTTTCACCACCGGATAATTCATTAGGCTTGTGAGTAAGTCTATGTCCTAATCCCACAGCAGTTAATACCTCTATTGCTTTAGCTGTTCTTTTCGTTTTGTTTTGAGCTGCATAAATAAGTGGGAGCGCAACATTTTCAACTGCAGAAAGTCTGGCCATTAGGTTAAATGTTTGAAATACAAATCCAATTTCTTTATTGCGCACTTCAGCCAATTCATTCTCACTCATGGTACTCACTAATTTATTATTCAATGTGTACTTACCGGAGGTTGGTTTATCAAGACATCCCACAAGATTCATCAATGTGGATTTACCAGATCCGGAAGGACCCATAATAGCAACATATTCATTTTTTTGAATATTAAGACTAATGCCCTTTAGCACTTCGATTTTTACTTTACCAAGGTCATACGTTTTTTTTATGTCTTCCAGTTTAATTATTTCCATAGCCTATTGCTTTTTTAAAACTTTAGGTACTTTAAAATAATCACTGTCGGCTAAAGGAGCATTTTGCAATGCCTGTTCTTTTGTAATTTCCATTTTTACAATATCATCCCGCATTTGATTATGCGAATCATTAATATATACCAACGGCTCTACACCATCTACATTTACTTCTCTCAATCTGTCAATAAAGGCAATCATATTTTCTAGATCTGAGACAATCTGTTCTTCTTCCTCTTTATTGAATTGCAACTTCGCAAGATTGGAAAGTTTAGCTATTAATTCTTTATCTGCATGCATATAGTTGTAAAGATAAACAGAAAGCAGAGTGCTGTTTGTTAAACTATGTTTAGAATTCCGGTAAATTGTAATCATTTAAATCTGTTTGAGGGCGAACACATTATTATCTTTGCCACATATGGAAATCGTAGTAAGCGGAATCAGACCAACCGGTGTTTTACATTTAGGTAATTATTATGGAGCCGTGCGCAACTTTGTGCGCATTCAGGAAGATGAAAATTATAAAGGATATTTTTTTATTGCCGATTATCATTCTCTCACCACGCATCATCAACCGGAAGAACTTTCAATATTAGTTAAACAAAGCATTGCCACTTATCTGGCTTGTGGTTTAGATCCCGAAAGAGTAAGTCTGTATTTGCAAAGTGATCTGCCTCAAATACCTGAATTGTATTTGATATTAAATATGATTGCCTATAAAGGTGAATTAGAAAAAGTAGTTACGTTTAAAGAAAAAATAAAAGTCCATAAAGAAAATATCAATGCCGGTTTACTTACCTATCCGGTTCTGATGGCAGCGGATATTTTGATACATCGTGCCAATAAAGTGCCGGTAGGAAAAGATCAAGAACAACATCTTGAAATGACACGGAATTTTGCAAAGCGTTTTAATTCAAAATACAACTCAGAATTTTTTCCGGAGCCAATGGCTTACAATTTTGAAGAGCAACTTACCAAAGTCCCCGGTTTAGATGGCAGTACTAAAATGAGTAAAACCGGTAGTGCTAACAGTGCGATATTTATGAATGACACGGATGATGATATTCGCAAAAAAATTATGCGAGCTAAAACAGATGGCGGACCTTCTGAACCTTTTCAAGTTATGCCCCAAGAAATAATTAATTTATTTGATTTAATGAAAATTGTTAGCAGCATTTCAACTGTGATGCATTTTACCGATGCATACAATAATTGCAGTATCAAATATGGTGATATGAAAAAGCAACTTGCTGAAGATATCATTGAGGTGGTTACTCCAATCAGAAAAAGAATAAATGAATTGTTGGCTGATGAGAAATATTTAAAAAAGGTTGTTATTTTAGGCGGTGAAGCAGCTATTGTAAATGCCGAATACACAATTAAAGAGGTAAGAAAATTAGTCGGTCTAAATTATTTTTAACTAATGGCGAAAAAAAAGGAAGAAAAAATACCTGTAAAGCATATTGCAATTGCAGGTAATATTGGTGCCGGTAAAACAACACTTACCAGTCAACTCGCAAAACATTTTGGATGGGAAGCGCATTATGAAGACGTAGAAAATAATCCCTACTTATATGATTTTTATCAGGATATGCCACGTTGGGCATTTAACTTACAGATATACTTTTTAAACAACAGATTTAAGCAAATATTAGAAATCCAAAAAGGAGAAAAAACAGTAATACAAGATCGCACTATCTATGAAGATGCGCAAATATTTGCTCCCAATCTGCATGCAATGGGATTGATGAGCTCCCGGGATTTTCAAAACTATTCTGAAATATTTAATACACTTACCTCATTGATTGCTCCACCGGATTTACTTATTTATTTGCGTGCCTCTATTCCTGCATTAGTTAATCAAATTCAAAAACGTGGCCGTGAATATGAGGACAATTTGCGCTTGGATTATCTGCGTCGCTTAAATGAATATTACGAAGGCTGGATAAATAAATATAAGCATGGTAAACTGCTTATCATTGATATCGAAAACTGCAACTTCGCTGAAAACAAAGAAGATTTAGGTGAAGTAATTAATCGTGTTAATCGGGAATTATACGGTTTGTTTTAATTTGTTTTCTACTTGCAATATAAACATTTGGCAAGTAATATTATTAAACAACGCAAATAATATATTGAGATAACTTTTGAATAAACTTCAAAGAAATCATCTACGCATTATTAAAAAATTAAAATAGAATTACCTCAGGCAGCTAAGCTGTTTCTCCCAATTTGCTTCAACATTTTAATATGAGATCCTAATGCCTGCCAAAAGGTGCGATACTCATTATAAGGAATGCCATATTCCTGAGCTGTAGATTTTACTATTGGTGCAATATCTTTATAATGTACATGGCAGATATTATGAAATAAATGGTGTTCAATTTGATAGTTTAAACCTCCTACATACCAGCTTAATATTCTATTCTTTTTTGCAAAATTTGCTGTTGTATGTAATTGGTGAATTGCCCATGAATTTTCAATTTCGCCAGTGCCATCTTCATGATGATGTTCTGTACTTTCCACCACATGTGCTAGTTGAAAAATAGTACTCAATACAACACCAGCAACAAAATGCATCAATAAAAATCCGGAAATAATTATTAAAGCGCTGTAAGGTGTGATCAAAATTGGAAGTACTACAAATACTGCATAATAAAGTAACTTTCCAATAATCATATCCGTCAATTCCCTTCCTAATTTACTGCCATTACCTTCTATCATATTATTTTTATGATACTTCATTATTTGCTTAAAGTCTTTATTTAAAGTCCAGGAAAGTGTGGCTAATCCATATAACACAAAACCATAGATATGCTGATATTTATGTACAAAGCCCAATTTGCCATAGGGTGATAAACGCAACATAGGTTTATCATGAATATCTTCATCCATACCATATACATTGGTATATGTATGATGTAAAATATTATGTTGAATTTTCCAGTTGAATGTGTTTGCTCCAAATAGATACATGGAATGTCCCATCCAGGTATTCACGGTTTTATTTTCAGAATATACTCCGTGAACTGCATCATGCATTACACTCATTCCGCTTCCGGCTAATCCTAAACCCATTATCACCCAACATATATATGTTGCCCAAACAGGAAGTAAACTGGTAAGTATTAAAATAAATGGCAACAAGTAAATACCCAACATAGCTATTGACTTTAAAACCATACGATAGTCACCGGTTTTTTTAATATGATTAGTTTCAAAATGTTCATTGATTCTTTTACGAAGAACTTTAAAAAAATCTGAATTAGATCTATCTACGAATTTAACTTTTCCTTGCATTGATATTTTTTTTGACGTGCAAATTTAGAAACAAAAGTTTATGTGGTAAGTTTTAAAAATTATGTTTTACCCACATGTGGATAAAAATGTCTTAAATAGGATAAACTCAATAAACAAAATTATTCTTCAGTTGAATTAGCAGTGTTTGCAGCTTTTTTACGGTCATGCTCCTGCAAGTGTATCTTACGTAACCTAATGCTTTTTGGAGTAACTTCCACAAATTCATCTCCCTGAATATATTCCATAGCTTCTTCCAAGGTCAATCTTCTGGGAGGTGTTAGCTTAGCTTTGTCATCACTACCACTTGCCCTCATGTTAGTCAGTTTTTTAGTTCTGGTAACATTCACCACTAAATCATTATCACGACTGTTCTCTCCAATCACCTGTCCCATATAAACCTCTTCACCTGGTCCGACGAAGAAGATTCCTCTATCCTGTAATTTATCTAATGCATAAGCAATTGTAGCACCTGTTTCAAATACGATCAGTGTACCATTCACTCTGCCGGGAATATCCCCTTTCCAAGGTTCATAAGCCTTAAATCTGTGGTTCATAACTGCCTCACCCTGAGTAAGATTCAGAATTTGAGTTCTTAACCCCATTAAGCCACGGCTGGGAATATTAAATTCAAGATGCGTCATATCTCCTTTAGGTTCCATAATCAGCATCTCCCCTTTTCGCTGACTCACCGCTTCAATTACTCTACCTGCTGAATTTTCTGTTGTATCGATAACCAATTCTTCTATAGGCTCACATTTCACACCATCTATATTTTTCAGAATCACCTTTGGTTGACCTAATTGCAATTCATATCCTTCCCTGCGCATAGTCTCAACTAAGATAGATAGATGTAAAATCCCTCTGCCAAATACCATAAATGAATCAGGTGAACCTGTATCTACTACTTTTAAAGCGAGATTCTTTTCAATTTCTTTATATAAACGGTCACGGATGTGGCGGCTGGTTACATACTTTCCCTCCTTACCAAAAAATGGTGAATCATTATTTGTAAACAACATACTGATTGTTGGTTCATCAATTGGAATAATTTTCAATCCTTCAGGAGTTTCTAAATCTGCAATTGTATCCCCAATTTCAAACCCTTCGATACCAGTAACAGCACAAATATCTCCGCACTCTGCAATTTCCGCTTTTACTTTACCCAAACCTTCAAAAAGAAATAATTCTTTAATACGGCTTTTCTCGATGCTGCCATTTCTTTTTACCAGACTTACTGCCTGATTGGCTTTTATAGTACCACGATGTACTCTGCCAATAGCAATCCTACCAATGTAATTACTGTAATCAATACTTGTCACCTGCATTTGTGTTGTGCCTTCACGCATTACGGGATGCGGAATATGTTCCACTATTGTCTCTAATAAAAAATCTATATCATTTGCAGGATTCTTCCAGTCAGCACCCATCCAATTGTGTTTGGCCGAGCCATATACAGTGGGAAAGTCCAGTTGATCCTGAGTTGCGCCAAGATTAAACATCAAATCGAACATGGCTTCATGCACTTCATCAGGCCGGCAATTTTCTTTATCTACTTTATTAATTACAACAACAGGTTTTAAACCTAGATTCAATGCTTTTTGCAAAACATAACGAGTCTGTGGCATAGGTCCTTCAAATGCATCCACTAATACAAGAGCACCATCAGCCATATTAAGCACACGCTCCACCTCTCCGCCAAAATCGGCGTGACCTGGAGTGTCAATAATATTTATCTTGATGTCTTTGTACCTGACAGACACATTTTTAGAAAGGATAGTGATACCTCGCTCCCGCTCTAATTCATTGTTATCAAGTATTAATTCACTTACATCCTTTTGAAAAAGTTGGCAGTGGTGTAGAATTTTATCTACTAGTGTAGTTTTGCCGTGATCTACGTGGGCAATAATTGCAATATTTCTAATCTTCATAAAAAGAGGCGCAAAGGTATGGGTTTTTAAGGGGATTTATAGAATACAGCTTATAATTATAAAATTACATATCTCAAAATCACAAACATTATTTGGGTTTTGGTAGCAAAGCCTAATACTTACAGGCAATAATTTTCCGTTTCCGCTTTAATTTCTAATAGAGATTAATAGTATCGCACTATTAAATATCTATTGCAAAGGATAAAAATTTATAGGCATCTTTCTTGTTTATTTGTGTGCTTAAATTTTTATATGGTTTCATTATTAGATTAATTTTGAACCCTTCAGATGACGATTATCAATTACAATTCATACACTAACACAGTAAAACACCATTAAAATTTATGCAAAAACTCCTTTTTCTTTTCCTTTTAGGAATTGCAATATTTGCTCAATCCCAAAATTTTACTGATGCAATCAGTTATAATGATTTTATTGTTGGCCAACAAACAAAAGTAGGATCGGAAATTATAAAATTTAACGACTTGATGGGTAACGAAAATCCATCTAAAGAAATAATTAAAACTGCACTCGATACTTTGGTAATAGTTGCTGAACAAGCTTTACAAACGGTAAAACAAGCAGGGCCGTTTGAAGACAATATTAGATTTTACAATGCCTCCACTGAATTATTTGGCTATTATGTTAAAAGCATGAGTACCTTTTATTATCAATTGCTTGATTTATTTTTTGTAACCGAATACACTGATGAGATTAGCAATCAAATCGAAACCATTGTAAATGCAATTGTAGAGCAAGAGGCTATGTTTGATCAAGAATTTGCAGAAGCGCAACAAGAATTTGCCGCTAAATATAAAATCACTTTAGGCGCAAATGAATTACAAGAAGAATTACATGATAATTATTAATTCATACCCACATTTATAATACAGGCATTTACTTTAAGTATTTATTTTAATTAAACACTTGCAATACATCTATAATTTAACCCTTCAGAAATTTTTTTTAATTAAATTATTGAAAATGAAATTATCAGTTATTAAAATTCTTCTTGTTTCTATTACTCTAACAAACTTTAATTCTACTTATGTACAATCACAGGTGATTGCACAAGATGGGACAACATATTTAACCGTGAAAATTAACAACCAAAGATGGTTTGCTGAAAACCTGAATGTAAGTACATTCCGCAATGGCGATCCGATTCCGGAGGCACAAACTGATAGTGAATGGTCAAAAGCAGCAGCCACAGAATCATCGGCTTGGTGTTATTACATGAATGATAATGGTAAGGATACAACAGTGGGCAAATTATATAATTGGTTTGCAGTAAACGATCCTCGAGGCTTAGCTCCGGAAGGTTGGAAAATTCCATCGGAGCAAGACTTTAAAACTTTGATAAAGAATGTTGGCAATTCTGATGCTGGTGAAAAAATGAAAAGTGAAACCGGATGGCTTTACGATGGCAATGGCAGTAATTCAAGTGGCTTTAATGCCAAGCCCGGTGGATATAGATATGATGATGGTTCGTTTAATGCAATCGGAATTGGTGGTGGTTGGTGGTCTGCTACAAGTAAGGATCGTTATACTGCATATTTCTTTTATACTTATTTTAATTCCAACATTGTAGTCTCTCATAATTCAGCTAAAGATGGTGGATTATCTATCCGATGTATTAAAGAAAAATTATAATCATTCATTCAGCTGAAATATAAATTTTAATTTGAAAATCCGATGCGTCAATTTATTTTTATTTCTGCAATCTTAGTATTTACCACGAATATATTTTCCCAAAACTCTACTGAATTAAAATTAGAAAAGGTATTTGTGAAAGGATGTGGATGTTCGGTGTATTTACCTCCTTATACTCCTCCATTTGATTTGGCGTATTCAGAAGACAGCTCACAGATATATACCACAGAATATTCCGGTGATGACAATTATTATTTTGGTGTGATTGCAGTAAAGCTTGCGGAACCTATTGGTGATAATGTTCAGGAAAAAGAATTACTTATTACCAGATACCTCGATTTTATAAAGACTTTATTTGAAATACATTCTTCTACCGGATATGTTAAAGGTCAGACATTGGATAGCAAGCCAAATGTGGTTGGCGTAATAGATTCTTGGCAAGACAAGCAAGGCTATAAATACTCAGTGCAAAGTTGGACCGACGGAAATAAAATAGGTGTGTTATATATTGCAGGTCCCGGAGAATATCCAAATCAAAGTGTTCGGGATTTATTCCTGAACGGTTTTGATTTCGACTAAGTAGAGACCTGCAATTATATTTTTATGATGTGCTGAAAAAATTTTTTTTAGTAAAGTTTTGCGCTTTCTTCTTCTTTCTTCTTCTCTCCATTAATAAATTGCCAGCAAGCAGACACATAGAATACTTGTGATTCAGAATATCTAGTAAGATCACTGATATTAAATTCTCCACCATCCTGACTATTTGAATTTTTAGAATAAGTGTTATCTAAGAAATCATCTAAGTAATATTTGAAGCGCACATTTACACCGCCGGGAAATTGCATTCCGGCAAAAACTGAAGGAATAAACAATGGTGTTTCTTCACCAAACCAATCATCATATTTTGTTTTTTCTCCATTTCTATCAAATGTATCCGACCAATATTTTTGCTTATATACAAAACCTAATTCGTATTCACCACCGGCAAATAAATAAAAGTTTTTGCCAAAATCACCAACCTTAAATGCAAGTGGCAAACCGAGAAAATATTGGCGACGTACAATATTATAATCTGTATAAGATACATCTTGTCCTGACAGAGCAACTGTTTGAGGTAATGTTTCCTGAGTAATCATACCTACATTGCGGATGCCTAGGCCGGTAAATAATCCAAAGCTGTTATTGAAATCGTAATGCAGATACTCTCCTATATGAAAGAATAATGTGAATCGCATACTCGTTCCTTCCATTGAAGCGCCCGGATATTGAAGTTGAAATGCCTCATTAAAGGTGGTGGTATTCCAACTAAATATAAGCTCACCACTGGTTACTGTATAAAGGTCCTGCGCCTTTACCGAAACGGAAAGCATGAATGCAAACAGAAATACAAATGTGTAGTTTAAAAGTTTCATATGTTATGATTTTGCACAAAAGTAAATTACCTTGATTTAATAAAGTGTGGATTAACAAAAATATTCTTCAATAAACATTGCCTTTCATACGTTCAGAAATGCCTTAAGCATAGAGCAAAGAATTAAATTTGCCATAAGTATTATAATCTAACTAAAATTACAATTCAACAGTAATTATTTTAAAGCATAATTGATCAATCAAAAAATTGAAAAGTCTAAAATTTTTTCCCTTCTATCTAATTTCAATATTGCCTTTTCCAGTACTGTATCTGCTTTCAGATTGCGCCTTTCTGGTGCTTTATTATTTAGTGAGATATCGTAGAAATGTGGTTGCCGAAAATTTAAAAAATGCTTTCCCAGAATTAAATGAGATAGCACTTAAAAGAATCGAGAAAAAATTCTACAAACATTTTAGTGATCTTACACTTGAAACCTTTAAAGTGCTTACAATTAGTAAAAAAGCAATTGAAAAAAGATTCCGATTAAAGAACAAAGAATTACTGGAACGGATTTATTCGGAAAATAAAAGTGTAATTCTATATACTGCACACGATGGCAACTGGGAATGGCTCGCATTTTTACCATTACTTATTTCGCATAGCACTACCACACTATACAAACCGCTTTCTAATAAATATTATAATGCGTTAATTAAAAAAATCCGAAGCAGATTTGGTGTTCTATGTATTGAGTCAGACAGAGGCTATAAAACTCTGCTGCGGATGCAACAGGAAAAAATATTATCTGTCAATTACATTGTTGGTGATCAGCGACCTGGACCCGGGGCACAACAATATATCACTACTTTCCTGAATCAAGAAACAGCATTTCTTATAGGAGCAGAACGCATTGCAAAAAAAACAAATCAACCATTAGTATTTCCTTCTTATAAAAAATTGCGCAGAGGATATTATGAAATCACGTTTGTTATGATAGAGGAATTTCCGCAACAAAATCAGGAAATGGAAATTATTGAAAAATTCACACGCATATTAGAGCATAAAATTCAAGACAATCCGGAAATGTGGTTATGGAGTCATAAGCGTTGGAAAAAATAAAATGCTATTCTCAAAAAATATCAATATTGTATTTCAATAACTTTATTTAATTACAAATACATAAAATGAGCAATCAAAATACATCCGAAATACGTCGAGGTCAGAATCAATTGGTATCCTTTTTATGGATACGCCGAAGTATAGGGTTATTGGGTTTTTTCTTTCCACTAATATTGATATTAGGTGCAAAATCATTCAGCGATTGCCCTGATGTGCTGAGTTCTCTCAGCGATTATTATCACACGATTATGCGTGATGTATTTGCAATTTTAATGGGATTTCTTGCATTTGCATTTTTTACTTATCGTGGACCGGAAAAAATAGATGGGATTATAGCCAACCTTACAGGAATTTGTGCATTAGCAATTGTTTTTTTCAGTACCTCAATTAAAGAAGATGCGGGAGCTTGTGTTACTTGTGATATGACTACTTACAAAACAGTACATTTCATTTTTGCTTCTCTGTTTTTTTTATTACTCAGTTATTTTTCATTGTTTTTATTTACCAAAACAGAAAAGAATTCTGTTCCTACTCTTGAAAAAATACAGCGCAATCGCATCTATCGCATTTGCGGTGTTATAATGTTATTTTCCATTGTTGTTATCGGTATATATTTATTATGGTTGAAAAAAAATGGTATATGGACCGATGTTCCTATCGTATTAATTTTTGAATGGTTGGCATTATGGGCATTTGGTATTTCCTGGATAGTAAAAGGTGATTGGTTTATAATGATTGATAAATAATTATTTATAATTATTACTATGAGCAAAACAAATCTTGATCGTATGATGCAAATGGTTAGTGATTTTTTTGATGTGCAAAATGATCCTCAACAATTGCAAGTGGATGAAACTATAATATCAACACTTATTGCATTGCATCCTGCATCCGTTTCTGAATTAGATTATGGCGATGGACCTGTTGCCTGGATATTATTAATCCCAACTACTATAGATGTAATGCATTCATTTTTAAATAACACATGCAATGAGCAAGACTTATTAAATAACACATCTATTGATTCAAATTTTAATGCATTGTATTTATGCTCAGCAATCGTTTTACCCGAATATCAACAACAAGGTATTGCACGACAACTCACTTTAAAGGCTATTGAAGAAATACAAAAAACATATGCAATAGAGTATCTTTTTTATTGGCCATTTTCTGCGGGTGGAATAAAACTTGCGGAAAGTATTGCAAAGTCTAAAAAATTAAAATTGTATAAACGACAGAAATAAAAAATTAACATTTTTATCTTCCGGAATTTCATTTTATCTTCAAGCAATATGTAAAAATTATAAAATATGAATATTAAATTTTCAATTCTAATCATTTGCACTTTCAGTTTAATTCAATCTATATTTTCTCAACAAGAAGATTCTTTTCTGTGGCTGGAAGAAATTGATGGAGATAAGGCCATGGAATTTGTAACTAGCCAAAATAAAATCACTTTCGATTTATTAACTAGTCAACCTGAATATCAAGGTATTTATGATGCAAGTCTTGCTATTTATAATTCAGAGGATCGAATCGTATATCCATCTGTATATGGTGATTATGTTTATAATTTTTGGCAAGACGCAGAACATGTTCGAGGAATTTGGCGACGAGCCACTAAAGGCAATTATTTAAATGGGGTTGCGAATTGGGAAATACTACTTGATCTGGATTCTATGTCTGCAGCAGATAATGTGATGTGGGTATTTAAAAGCGCTGAAGGACTTTTTCCTAACTATGAGCGATTCCTTGTAAATCTTAGTAAAGGCGGTGGTGATGCAACAGAAACCCGTGAATATTCTATTGCTACAAAATCATTTATTAAAGAAGGATTTTTTATGCCTGAATCAAAAGGTAGTGCAAGTTATCTGGATGAAAATACACTCATTGTTTCTTCGGATTTCGGCGAAAATTCAATGACAACATCCGGCTATCCTAACGAAGTGAAAATTTGGAAAAGAGGAACGGCATTAAATAAAGCAGAATTAATTTTTACCGGTAAAAAAGAAGATGTGGGCACTTGGGGATATGTGATGCGTGATAATGGAAAACAATATGGAATTATTTCGAATGCACCTGATTTTTTTACATCTAATATTTATTTTCTTGTAAATAATAAACCGGTTAAATTAGATATCCCAATAGATTGTCAATTTAATGGATTGCTCAATAATCAAATAATAATTTCTTTAAAATCCGATTGGAAAATTGACAACACTACATATAAACAAGGCGCATTAATCAGCTTGGATTTAGAACAATTACTTCAAGGTAAAAAAGATGCAGAACTGATATATATGCCTGATGCATTTAGCAGCGTAAATAGTGTTACATCCACAAAATCAAGATTGGTAGTAAATATTACTTCGAATGTAATCAGCGAATTATATTCTTATAATAAAACTCCCCAAGGATGGAAAGCTATAAAAGTACCTGCACCGGAATTAGGTAGTATAAGTGTTATTGCAAGCGATGAACTTTCCGATATATATTATTTTACTTTTAATAATTTTCTTACACCAACAACTTTGTTTGTAGCTGATGCAAACACAAATACATTAGATGATTTTCAAACATTGCCTGCATACTTTGATGCAAGTAATTATAAAGTAGAACAACTGCATGCAAAATCAATGGACGGCACAATGATTCCATATTTTATTGTGTCTCCAAAAAACATTAAACTCGATGGAAGTAACCCAACTTTACTTACTGCTTATGGTGGGTTTGAAGTATCTAAGCTTCCTTATTATTCAGCAACTATTGGTAAGGCATGGTTAGAGAATGGCGGTGTGTATGTGCTTGCAAATATTCGTGGTGGTGGGGAGTTTGGTCCGCAATGGCATTTGGATGGCATGAAAGAAAAGCGTCAAAATGTTTATGATGATTTCTTTGCTGTTTCAAATGATTTAATAACTCGTGGAATTACATCACCCCAACATTTGGGAATTCAAGGTGGAAGTAATGGCGGTTTATTAATGGGTGTTGCCCTTACTCAACATCCGGAATTATACAATGCCATTGTTTGTGCTGTTCCTTTATTGGATATGAAACGATATAATAAATTATTAGCCGGTGCAAGTTGGATGGGTGAATATGGCAATCCGGATATTCCGGAAGAGTGGGATTATATTAAAAAATATTCTCCGTATCACAATCTGAAACAGGGAACAAAATATCCCGAAGTATTATTCTTAACATCCACCAGAGATGATAGAGTACATCCCGGACATGCCAGAAAAATGGCTGCAAAAATGGAAGAGATGGGATCAAAAATTTATTATTATGAAAATATTGAAGGTGGACATGGAGGCGCTTCTACAAATGAGCAACAAGCAAAAATGTCTGCATTAACATTTACCTATTTGCTGATGAAACTTAAATAAATTGTTTTTTTTTTTTTTTAAAATTTTTTTTTTAAAAAAAACAAAAACCCCCAAAACCCTGTTTACCTAAACTATAAAATATTAAGTCATGAAAAAAATCAATCTGTCTGCTCTAATTATTTTTTTAATTACGTCTTTCACATCTCAGGCACAAATTTTTGATGCTATAAAAGATAAGGCTATGAATGCAATGGGTGATGCCATTGATCGAAAAATTGATGAAGAGATAAATAAAGCCGCAGATCGTGTTGTAGATAAATATTGGGATAGGGTAATCGGTAAATATTATTCAGGTTTATATACCGGTGAAGCCGGTGGTGGATTTCCCTTTGTGTTAGATACCAATGTAGTTTTAGAAGAAGAATATGTATTTGACCGGGTTATAAAAATGCAAATTCAAACTTTCAATAAAAAAGGAAAGATAGAAGAAACCAGTTATATGAAAACACATTCCAGCGATAATTTTAATTATATGGGGACTGCAATTGAGGATGATGAAACCAAAAAAAATGATCAGGATATTATGCTTATCAATGATTTTAAAAATGGTGCTTTCGTGATGTTGATGCGTGATGGTACCGAACGCAGTCGTTTAGCATATTCAATCCAAGCAGATTCTGCAGCAATGGCTGCTATGGCTGAAGCGAATACAGATTCCAACACTACAAGTATTGCAGATTATCCTGAATTAAAATCATTGGGTACAAAAACAATTTTAGGCAAAACATGTAAAGGTTATAGTCAGGAAAATGAAAATGGAAGTATGGAGATGTGGTTAACCGATGAGAATATTTATGGAGCTCACAGCATTTATAGTTTTGGAATGGCAGGCTCTCCTGCAGTTGCGGCAACTCCATATAATTATCCAAGTGGATCTTTAATGGAAGTAACCACTATTGATAATTCAACTATGGATAAATCAGTAATGCAGGTGGTTGAAATTAATTCTAATGCAAATATGCATTATAAAATTTCAGACTATCCAACAGCAGCCGAAGCTCAAAATAAATAATTATTGCAGTTTAATGCTCCACTATAAAAGGTGTTTTCAGCATTGTATTTCCTGAAATAAATACAGCTACATATAATCCTGCGGAAAAAGAGGAAACATCCATTGCTATTGTTTGCGCATTTTGCATATTCTTTGTTTCGCTGTAAACCAATTTCCCATCAAAATTATAAATATGCATAACCACCGGTTCAGCATTTGTTAATTGCAATTGAAAATTCACCATATCAGTTGCAGGATTAGGAAATACTTTTACACTTTCATTTAATGCCGTTAATGCATTTATATCTACATAATTTCCAACGGTAAATTGCTGGTAAATTAATCCCCCAAAGTCAGCTTGATAATTTTTAATAATTGCATTGGTATTTCCATCACGCATTCTAAAATATCCTATACCATCCGAATTTGCCCACCATGAAATTCCATCACCATCAGAATCCCACAGATATAATTCATAGCAATCATCTTCAAGAATAATGGTGTCTTTATAAATAGTATTTGCAGTAAATGTAGTTCTTGAAAAAATTTCTTCTCCTGCAGAATTATATAGAAACAAATCATTTTCATTAGGCTTGGTATTAGTTTTAAATTCAAGAATAATTGAATTGGGAACCATAGCAGGTATATCCACTTGCGTAATCATTGTATTATTATAAACATAAGGATCTGCAACGCCATTTGGCTCACTGATTTCTACTTTAAATTCTCCACTTGTACTCCATGCATAATCCGGTAATTGAATTTCCTCCCACTCCATAATATTTAAATTTCCTGTCCAGCTATATGTTGTAACTGGTATACTTCCAGAAGGATCATTCATTCCATATTCTATAGTTAAAGAAGTTAGAGGTTGCGATCCTGTATTTTGAATTCTGATAATCGGATTATTACAAATAGGATTTTTACGGCTCCACATCGGATCTTTTCCCGGCGCAACAATATCCATAACAGCTGCATCCACAACAAATGAAGGAGCAGCATAAGTAATTAATTGCACTTCAGTTTGATAATAAGGAAATGAACCACCTCCATTCCATAAATAATCTTGTGCTGCATAATCAAATGAATAAGTGCCTCCCGGTTCTACAAAATCTGTAAGTTCAAAATCATACGTTTCTACTTCAGCACCCGGACACCAATTCGCACGATCATAAACCCAGGTTCCACCTTGCGGATACACAGGATTTACATCGCAGTTATCTCTCCACACATTTTTTGTCCAGGTTGTTTCTCCATCCACTTTAAAATAATGATCCATAGCGCAGAACTCAGCACAATTTAAATTACCACCAAAACCATGACCTGTAACTCGCACTTTAATTCTACTATTAATTGCATTTGCAGGAATAGTAATTTCTACTGGTGGTGTACTTGCATCAAAAGATTCATCACTATCATAAGGTTTATAACCTGTCCATAAATTTGTAACCGATAATGGTTCACGAGGTGGTGTACCTTCAATAAACCACAATTCTAAGGAAAGTAATTCCTGCCAATTACCTGCAACTAAATGCACAGTGTCTTGTAATAAAGTGCGATAATCACTCACATCAAAAGTCCATGTAAAACCATCACCTAAATCTAATCCGATACCATAAGGTGTAATATATCTTGCCAATTCATAACGATCAATTACTTCGAATGGTGGACTATAATATTCATACAATTCTTTATACATCACATCGGTGTTTGCCACATAAAGAGAATCTAATAATGTTCCATCTGATGCATAATTATAATTGTAAAAATCTCCCGGCCAAACTTGAAAAGTATCAATTCCCATTGTAGGAGAAGCAGGATCAAATAGCACAATAGTCATTGCATCATTTGCAATTGTATCCATCACTAAAACAGAATCAATATGACTTGTAAAAATTCCTTGCTCCCAAATAACATCAGGACGTAGTGTACTTGTATTTGTATTGCGATATAAAGATTGCGCAGGAAGTAAACGCACTTGTGTTCCAAAATTTATTAATTGCGCATCACCTTCCGAATCATCATTTACATCTATACCATCTGCATTATCAAAACTGTAATACAATTTTAAATCATCATAAAATGGATGAGAAGCATCAATATTTTTATTCATGTATTGCTGAATAGTAGCAACATCCATTGACACATCCCAAACAGCAAATTCATTTAACATTCCATAATAAGATTCCGAACCACCCCAAAGACCTTTTCCTATCCGCATTTTTTCTGCGTTCTCCATGGTGTAAGATTTTCCTGTACCGGAATGCCATTCAACACCATTCTTATAAATTTTCATCACACCTGCAACAGCATCTTTTGTAAATGCCCAATGCGTCCATGTGCCTTCATAATCAGAAGCCGGTGCATTTTTATAAATGCGATCATAACTACTTCCGGAAGCACCTGCATCCCAATAAAAATTACCATCACTCCATGGACCATGCACATTTAAAACACGATTACCCAAATTATTATATACTTCGAACGTGGTACCATTTTGCGGTTGAAATTCCGGGTCACCATAACTCCACCATGAAACAGTAACAGCATCAGATAACATGTTTAATGGAAACCCATTTACATCAGAATAAAAAGGTTGAGCAACGTCTAAATATTTATCGGCGCCTGTTGAATAAATGCTTCTTTCTAAAGCAATATCAGAGGCTCTTAAAACTGTATTTATTCCGGTAGAATTATTATCAAAAGTAATTTGAACACAAATATTAGAAGTGCCATCCCAGTTGAAGGAATGTAAAAATGGAATTGAAATCCATCCCGATGCAATTGGTGTAATATTATTATGAAATACTTCAGTAAAATCTAAATCAGCAAATACAGAATCCACTTCAGTATCTAATGTGTTTGCAATTGCAATACGAAAATCATGTAACTCACTTCCAGGTGTTTCAATATAAAATCTCAACCCTGTTAAATCACCTGCAATCATTCCTGCATCCATCATTTCCGTAGCCGACCAAATGAATTGTGTTTTACTTCTTGGCTCACTGCTACCCATTGGAAAACTAGTATTCAATACCCCATCTCCTATTTGAAAAGCTTCAAGACTTGTTACAGCATCATATACAATTGAATACAACCATTTGGGTTGATAAATATAAGTTGGAGTTGCAGAATAATCTAAAGTATCTGGTGAAGTTCCATTCACTTCAAAATTTGAATGCGTAAGTAATGTGCTATCTAATACACCTGTATGATCAAATAAATAAGTATAAGTGAGATAATCCCATTCACCACATGCGGGAGATTGAGCAGGATTACATTTCAACGTATATTTCATCAGAATTTTTTCTACATCCACATCAGCAGAGGGAAGATTAAACCATGCATCTTGAGTTGATCCAAAAGTGAATGTTTGAACTTTAATAGTATCGCCCGGACTTGCAAATAATTGAGTAGAAATAAATAAAAAACTAATGAGAATGTATTGAATAAAACTTTTCATATTAAATCGGTATTTGCGCCAAAGATAACCACCTTAAATTTTACATCAGTCATAAAACCTTAACACCTCGTAATTAATAATTGCTTTGTATAGTTACATAAAATAAATAATGAACTATTTGAAAAAATACGATGAAATAAATTGAATAATTTTAGATTCTGCTTTCTAAATAGAATTAAATATCAATTAAACCCAACAGTTGAAAAAAATAGTTACACTTTATAAAAATGCGTATGGAGGCTTATCTCAACCTGCCTGGATGCTGGCAATTATTCAACTGATTAATCGAAGTGGTGCCATGGTATTACCCTTTCTAAGTGTATATATTACAAGTGATCTTGGATTGGATGTGCAACATGCAGGTATAATTCTAAGTTGCTTCGGTGCAGGTTCAATGATTGGCTCATATACCGGCGGAATTCTCACAGATAAAATAGGTGCTTTTAAAGTGCAGATAATCAGTTTAGTTGGAGGTGGAGCAATGATTATTTTACTTATGTTTTTAAAAACTTTTATTCTGCTTTCCGCCGGATTATTTTTCGCCGCTATACTCACGGATATGTTGCGCCCTGCAAATACATCTTCTGTTTCTATGTATTCAAAACCAGAAAATTTTACACGGTCCTTTTCATTAAACCGAATGGCCTTAAATCTTGGATTCGCTTTAGGTCCTGCCTTCGGTGGATTTTTAGCTGCGTATTCTTATAATTTATTATTTATAATTGATGGATGTACTTGTATAATAGCTGGCATTGTTTTCTATTTTTATTTCCGCAATAGAAAACAAAACCCACAGCCAATTACAAAAGATAAAGAGATGATTACTTCAAATCATAAAAGCCCATGGCATGATAGTTATTTTTTAGGTTTCGCTGTGTTGTGTGGTTTTTTTGCAATTGCATTTCTTCAAATATTTAGTGGATTGCCCTTGTATTATCGCAGTGTGTTTCAAATGCATGAAAGCATGATTGGATTGTTGATTGGTTTTAATGGATTTATAGTATTTCTGTTTGAAATGATTTTGGTATATAGTATCGAAAAAAAATTCCGACCCACTACTCTCATTGTTTTTGGAACATTTCTACTTGCCGTTTCATTTATGCTGATTAATATTTTCCCAACAATTGCGATGTTATTTATTGCAATGGCAATATTAAGTTTTGCTGAAATGTTTGCAATGCCATTTATGGTTTCTTTTGCCGTACATCGTGGCTCTGATAAAACCCGTGGTAATTATGTAGGAATATATACACTGGCTTGGTCAATGGCTTTTATTATTTCACCATATCTAAGTACATTAATTATTAGCCGCTGGAATTACAATATACTATGGTGGATAGTAAGCGCATCTACACTAATAACTGCTATCCTCTTTTTTCTGATTGATAAAAGAGAACGCAAACGCATTACATTAAATGCGGATAAAATATATTTAAACTAAAAAAGTACCGAGATCAATCACTTCACCTTCTTTTATATCAAAGGTTCCACCTTCCAATACTTTAGCATTTTTTGCAATAGGAGTTGCAAACAATAATTCTTCTTCGTATTCAACTTCAATAAAAAGATCCGGATATTTATCTATTAAATTATTAAAATCTCTAAAGGATTTAGGATCAACTGAAAAATGCACCAACCCTGTGTTATCCGGATGTGCTTCTCCTAAAAAATCATTTTTAAGAATATCATAATCAAACAGTTTGCATATATATTCTTTTCCGCTGAGTGGCTTATTGGTTCCCTTTTCCAGGAATCGGGCTTGCACATTTAAAATAAATTCTAATTTCATAATGGCGAAGTTAAATATCATTAATGGTTTCTTTTAAAAAACTAAACTTAAATGTTATGCGTATGTTTTATTAGTTTTATTAAATGATCAAAATTATGCGTACATATCAATTAACAATCGTAATGTCCTTTGCAATGCTATTTTTATTTGCATGCGGACAATCTCAAACAACCACATCAGATTCTTCCAAACCCACTTCAGTAGTTGCTGTAAATATTGGAAATCCCAATGAAGTATTTGATGGAAATACAATTACAAAATCAGATGCAGAATGGAAAGCTGAATTAACTCCGGAAGCATATTATATCACTCGTCAGGAAGGCACAGAAAGAGCTTTTACCAATCCCTTAAATGACAATAAAAAGAAAGGTGTATATTATTGCATCGCATGTGGTTTACCCTTGTTTTCTTCTGATACAAAATTCGATTCAGGTACAGGATGGCCAAGTTTTTATCAACCAATAAATGATAAAAATTTAGGCTCTGTAGCAGAAAATGATATGGGCTATGAATATAAAGAAGTGCACTGTGCAAGATGTGGTGGACACATGGGTCACGTTTTTAATGATGCCCCAAGCCAGCCTACCGGATTAAGATATTGCATTAACGGTGCTGCTCTCCACTTTGAAGAGTAATATTGAATGTTATTATTCGCAATTCAAAAAATTCCTGCTTTACGTAAGTGGTATTTTAATTCCGGAGGTCATGCATTAACGGAAAAAAAAATTCAATTCTTTCTTCCTTTCATTAAAGAAAATTCTAACATACTTGATATTGGTTCAGGTGGTGGATTACTCACATATTTACTCAGACAAAAAAATTTTAATGTAACTCCTCTCGATATAATAAAAGGAAATTATCATCCTGAAACAGAACCAATTGTTTATGATGGAATTCAAATGCCTTTTGAAAATGCATCCTTTGATTATGGGCTATTATTAACTGTTCTTCATCATGTAAAAAATTATGAAGAAGTTTTGAAGGAAAGTGCAAGAGTGTGCAAACGTCTTGTTATTATTGAAGATGTATATTCCAATGTTTTGCAAGAATATGCTACGAAAACAACAGATAGCATTGTCAACTTTGGATATTCTCCTTGTCCGCATACAAATCATACTGATGCAGAATGGCGGTCAATTTTTCAAAAGAA
Source organism: Bacteroidota bacterium (assembly GCA_016715425.1). Taxonomy (NCBI): domain Bacteria; kingdom Pseudomonadati; phylum Bacteroidota; species Bacteroidota bacterium. The sequence goes on along the minus strand of JADKAC010000005.1, from coordinate 1,012,353 downwards.
TAATCTTACTATTGAACATGTACAATTCAGAAATGTACTTGGTGTTTTCCGTCAGGTGATGTATGTATTAAAAACTTAATTTTCCTTTTGATAAAACTTCATAGTATAAGTATCAAATTCAAAGTTCGGAGAAGAAAAAAATTGTTGAATTCCACCATTGCTAACTATAAATTCCTTCTTACCAATTAAATGATTATTACTATTATCCAATAACAATAATGTATCGGCAATTTGCAGACTTTGCTCAATAGCATGTGTTGCTATTATAATTGTTTTGCCAAATTGTTTTGCCAACAACTTCAATTGATTAAATATATCCGCCTGATTAAATATATCGAGATGCGAAGTTGGTTCATCCAATGCAATAATATATGTATCCTGCACAAAAGCTCTTGCAATCATTATTGTTTGTAATTCACCATCGCTGAGAGTAAATAATCTTCTGTTTGCAAATGCAGTTATTTTAAAAAATGTTAATGCTTCTTCAATAATTTCTATGTCTTTATTTTCTATTTTATGCATCCAACCGGTATGAGGTGCACGACTTAATTCGAAAATTTCCTGAACCGTTAACATGCCAGCATATTTCCGGTTATCAGAAAGTACGATGCTAATTAATCTGCTTATTTCCTGTCGACTATATTCCAATAAATTTTTATCATACAATATAACCTCTCCTTCTAACTGTTTTTGCAATCCGGAAATGCATCTCAACAAAGTGGATTTACCTGAACCATTCCGACCAAGAACAGCAATTATTTCTCCTTTATTAAATCGTGCAGTAATATTTGAATGTAATATTTTATTGGGATAGCCAATAGCAACTTCATGTAATTGCAAAATATAATTTGATATTTCTTTCTGCATTAAAAATAGCGTTGAAATTTATTGTTCTGCATTAAAATAAAAATAACAAAAGGCGCACCTAACAAGGCGGTAACCGTATTAATTGGCAACACTAAATTATATCCCGGTGTTTGCGAAATCATATCGCAAAGTAACATGCTGATAATGCCACACAACACACATGCAGGCATTAGTATAAAATGATTAGTGGTTTTAAATAACATGCGAGCCACATGCGGAATTGCAATTCCTATAAATGCAATTGGCCCACAAAAAGCAGTAACTGCGCCTGTTAATAATCCGGTGATACCAATTAATAGTATTCGAATTCTTCCTGTGTTTAATCCCAGACTTTTTGCATACGTTTCACCGGGTAATAACATGTTTAATTTTTTTGCAGTGCTGAATGCAAGTGCAACAGAAATAATAACTATTGGTGCAAGAAGATAAAGTTGCGACCATGTTACACCACTTAAACTTCCGAAGCTCCACAAGACAAATATTTTCAAAGCTTCCTTCTCGCTGAAATATTGCAACAAACCAACGAATGCACTAATCGCCATACCCAACATAATTCCAAATACAAGTAAAGTAACAGAGTCCGATATTTTTTTAGATACTGCGAGCATAATAAATAAAACTATCATTGAACCCACAATTCCGGAAATTATCATTCCGACACTTCCACCTATCGGAAGTATTCCAGCCACAGAAATTCCTGCTCCCATTGTAAAAATTGCAACCGCTAAACTTGCACCCGAAGTAATTCCCAAAATATCAGGACCTGCAATTGGATTCTTAAAATAAGTTTGCATTAATAATCCGGCAACTGGTAAAGACATGCCTACAAGAATTGCAGTAATTACTCTTGGCAATCGAGATTGCAAAACAATAATATCCATTGCACTTTCTCCATTGCTGAAAATACTTTTTATTATTTGCAAAAATGGAATATAAACAGAACCAATCGCAACATCCACAACAAACAATATTACAACAGCAATAAGCAGAAAAACAAACAGCGCTATTCTGTTACGTGAATGCATTTTATTTTAATTGTGTATAGTAGGTTAATGTATCGGATGTAAATAATTCAGGATGTAAAATTTTTACAAGATCTTTTAAAACAAGATTTGGATTTACAATACCTGATTCCCAATAATCATTGCCGCCGTTTTCGTTTACACGTTTGTTATTATTAAATACATTACCAGTTTTCCATGCGTCAAAAGATGTTAATCTTGAATCGGCTTTTGCAATATCATTCAGTGTTTTAGAAGCACCGGCATGCAGCCAATATTCCGCACTCAAAGCCGTAGCAATTACCTGTTCAAATGCAATCGGAAAATTTCCGGTTCTACTATCATCCTTCCATAAATAATTTGCTCCCGCATCAGCAAGATAGATTGCTGCAAAACTATTTCCACCAGGCACTGTCCATTCTCCTTTAAAAGGTAAACCTGTAAAAACAGTGGGTTGATTTTCTAATGCAATTGCTTGTTCTTTAATTGTCTGATATGAATTTTCAATTACATTAAAAACAGAATCCGCCATTTCAGAAACATCAAAGAAAGAAGCAATAAATTTTATCCATTCCGCCTGACCTAAAGGTGTTAATTCCAGATATTCATTGTTTAAAATTGTTTTTAAACCGACAGCATTAAACTTTCCAAATGCATCATACGCAGGGTCATCATATTGGTAGGTAATTATTGCATCGGGCTGCAAAGAGATTATTTTTTCAAAATCAAAAGAGCCTTCAATACCAAGTTCTGCAATTCTGCCATCGGCAATTAATTCTTTTACATGTGCATCATAAATATATTTTGTTCCGGATATACCCACAATTGAATTTACAAGATTCAATTTCTCTAATATGCCAACATGTGTTGTTGATACACAAGCAATTTTTTTTAGTGGAATTCTGAATATAATATCAGTACCTGCAATCTTTGGTGTATCAACTCCTTCTGGTATTAGAATATAAGTTGCTAATATTTTAGTGGTGTCTTGTGGATGTCGTACAATAACTTTTTTACAACCTGCATATTCCTGAATAAGAAATCCTTTAGCGTAATGCAAAGCAGAATCTTTATTATAGTGTTCAATGCCCGCATCATTTGTTTTTTCTTTTGGATTACAAGAAAACAACAACGCAGTTACAACAGCTAAAACAAAGATTCTGATCATTGCAGTTAAAATTATATTACTGAAAGCTGTTGAGTTGTAATACCATCAGCAGAGGTAATGCGCACTGTATAAAGTCCAGCCGGCAATGATTTAATATCCAACATTACTTGTGTTGTATTATTTGCATTTGTTACCTGTAATAATTTTCCAGCGATATCAAAAAGTTCTATTGATTGCAAATTATTTGCAGATTCAATCATTACATAATCTTGCGCAGGAACCGGATACATATTTACAGTGAATTGATTTTGAGATATAATTGCATTTGTACTGCGTTTATCAAAAGCAATATTCCCTGGCGAAACACCTGCTTCAAAAGAATTAAGCAAGTTGCCTTCTAAATCATAAATATATATTTCACCATACGAATAAAAATCAGTTACAGAAGTGTACATTTCATTTGTTGCTTCATCAAATGCTAATCCATAAAAAGTGTTACCATATTCTGTTTCATCTGCAATTTCTTCAGTAAGTATATTATAACGTGAAAGTGAAGTGTGATAAGAATCCTGATAATAAATAGCACCATTATAATATACAGAAGTACCACATCCGGAAGTAACGTTTAATAAATTATTCGTAGAAATTTCTCCGCTACTTATTTTAATAGATGAGATAGAACTGCCTGTAAAATCTTTATTGTTAAGAGTATAAAGTGAAGTGCCGTCCCACATCAGATTATCCGGATTCTTTCCATCCGCACCAAGATCAATTGTTGATTCCAGAGATTGTGTATTTAAATTAATTACTGCAATAAAACCCACTTCCTCACCCCACACAAAACCATTATTTACAGCTATATATGCTTTGCCATCAATTATTTCAACTCCTTCTGTAGAATAATTAATTGTAGCAGCAGGTACTTCAAAAATTGTTTCGAGATTTTCTCGATTTAATACAACAACATAACTATCAAAAGTATGCATGTACTCCCCTCTTGTAACAACTATATAATCTTCAGATGCTGCAATTTTTCTTATACCCGGAATTTCTATTTCTTGCAAAAGTGCATCTGTATATCTATCGTATTTCAACAGCATATTATCCGCAGCAATAAAATAATTATCTGCATCCACAATTAAGTCACTTGCAAATCTTGCGTTGTCAATAGTAAATAGTGTTGTGTATAATCCTGCTGCAGGTTCATAGCTACCAAGACTTACCGGAGTTTGAATTTCATTGGTAACATAATCGAAATACCCTTCATTTAAAATCAAAACACGATCAGCAAAAGATTGTGCATTTAAAAGTGCTGAAGTTAACAGCACAACAAAAACAACGTACAGTTTTTTCATAATAAAAAGTTTTAGCCACTATGGGCAGTTAAAAAAAAATAAGGTAAAATTCCGGATGAATACATGCCAAAGCCATTGCTTCATCGCAACTTTTACCCCAAAAGTTTTGAGCATTGCATCAATGGCAGGTCTTCTGACTTGTTCGCCTTTTAGCAGCCTTCCCGTATTTATTTTACAGTGGCAATGGTAGAACTAAAAGTCCCAAATGGGAGCAAACTTACAGCAGTGGGGACTGTTCCGGACTTACACCGGTATTCCCTCTTAGGATATGAATTCAAAGAAATCATATCAACCATTTCTGCATTGCAAATGTATAAATACTTTCAATGATGATATATTTTAATTGCGCTACTTAATAACTTGTTTTAAACATTATCTTATTTTTAAGTGATGAAGAGAAGAGAACAATTTTTATTTGGAGTTATATTATTTCTGATTGTGCAGTCTGGCACAGCGCAAATTATAACTACATACGAAGAAGATGGTTCTGTTGGAACTGTCATTGACAGATTTGATCAAACACCCGAATATGCCGGGCCGGATTTATTGTTGTTTAATTACTTCGAAAACAATGTATTTGCAAATATGCCCGCACAATCTCAAGATGAAACTTCATTAGGTGCGGATGGCTCTTTATATAATGAGTATGTTATTGTAATGCGCTTCACTTTAGATTCAAGTGGCATTCCTACTAACCGTGAAATTATTTCATCCGATAATTTAATGATGAATGATGCATTTCAAAAAGCATTAATTAGAATGCCGGGCTGGTATCCTGCAATCATTGATGGAGAATATACTACAGTAGTTGTTACGCTGCCAATTCGCTATGTTATTGATGGGCGTTTCATACAAATTAAAGGATATGATACATGGATGTATAAAAGTACTGGCGCTAATTTTTGGTTAAAACTTGCAATTGGAATTGTAGCTGTTGGTGCAATCGCTTTATTATTTCTGAATAAATAAATCAGAAATTAAACATCCAATAAATTGGTAATAACATCAGTAGTAAACCGAGTGGCAGCATTGCCCAATAGACTGCAGTTGCCAATTTTTCACCTTTATATTTTTTGGGGTCACGCTTTATTTTTTTAATTGCTAAGGTTGCAAATAATAATCCGCCACCTAATAATAATAATGGCCATAAAATAGAAATCATAGGACCAGTAACAACAAGTACAGCGGTAACTGCAGCGGCTCCTGTTAATCCAACACCAATAAATGCAAACGGATGAATTACTGGTTCCACTTCAACACTGTCTTCCGGAATAATGGTATCTTCTTTTTGAAAATAAATTTGTTCCGTTGCATAAATTTCAATGGGATTAGAAACATTATTTTTTATTTCAACTTCTTTGTTTGTGTATTGTATTTCTTGCTTATTAGAAAATTCAACAGACTTTGCATTTTCTGCAAGTGCATACAATTCTGCATCACCGGCTTGCAATCCACCACTGTTTGCAATATGCATTTGAGTACTGCAATTGCTTAAGAAAATACTTAGTACAATTAAACCTAAAATTGAAAGTCGCTTCATTTGATAATTAAAATAAGTAGCGGCAAAAATAATGATTTGCAATTTCACCTGTAAACGAAAAAACCAATGCCTGCATTGCAAGCACCGGAACTGTTCGTCAATTTATTGCTACTAACGAAATCTTAGGATATAAGCCGACAACTCTTGCACACTCGATTGAAACCAAAAGGCATTGTTTACTACATAGTAATTCTGCGGATCAATCACTCTTAAATAAGCGGCTTTTGCAAATGCGAGCTTTGTTTGTTCAAACCAAAATATATTTAAAATATCAGTTACCTGATTTGATGTGAGATAATTCGTGTTTAATGCCTGCATTGCCACAGCAAGTCTTGTATCATCAAACCACTGCGCATTAATTGTATTCCATAAATTATTGAAATCTGCAGGTGCGATAGCAATTGGCGCCTGATAATAATATGTGTTGCCATAATATGGATTAGCAATTACATTTTGTATTATAGAGAATTGACCTTGTTTATCAATATAACCACGCAATGCCGAAGCAGGTTGAATAAAAATAGAAGAAGCAAATATTTTTGCGCCTTGGCAATATCCCGGATGATTCGGATGATTGCAATTTTGTTTTGCAAATATTTCTAATTGATGATAACCAGGTGTAAGATTATAGATGATAATATATTTGCCGCGGCTTTCGAAAAATTGTCCATCCATTCCGGTGATAAAATTTCCTTTACCTGAAATAATTTCAAATGATGAAAATTCAGATGGCATCAGTGCAAATGATTGTAAACTGATTCCGATAAAAATTGCGAGTAACATTTTTTTCATATAGATATCCTCCTTTGCCGAGGAATTTCCAATTCTATGCCACGATTATTTTGTCCCATTGAATTCTGCTAACTTTGATGTGCGATGATACCAAAGGAAACGATAGACAAAATAATGGATGCTGCCCGTGTGGAAGAAGTGATTGCAGATTTTGTTACACTGAAAAAACGGGGTTCCAATTATATCGGTTTATGTCCATTTCACAACGAGAAAACTCCTTCGTTTTCTGTTTCGCCGGTAAAGGGAATTTATAAATGTTTTGGTTGCGGTAAATCCGGAAATGCAGTTGGCTTTGTAATGGAGCATGAGCATTTTACCTATCGGGAAGCATTGAAATTTGTGGCTGCAAAATATCAGATTGAAGTGCAGGAAAAAGTGCAGACTGAAGAAGACCTTACTGCTGAAAATTTGCGTGAAGGATTATATATTATTAACAGCTTTGCACAGAATTATTTTCATAATTATTTATTAACTGAAGAAGAAGGTAAAAATATCGGATTAAGTTATTTTAAAGAACGTGGATTAATTACTGAAACTATAGAAGCATTTAAATTAGGTTATTGTCCTTCGGAGGGTGATACATTTTCAAAAGCTGCTATTCAAGCCGGATATAATAAAGAACTGTTACAAAAATTAGGATTAACCAATGCATCCGGGAATGATCAATATCGTGGAAGAATTATTTTTCCTATCCATTCAATTACAAGTAAAGTGTTGGGATTTGGCGCAAGAACATTAAGTGCCGATAAAAAAATCCCTAAATACATTAACTCTCCTGAAAATGAAATTTATGTAAAAAGCAAAATTGTTTATGGCATTGCGCAAGCACGAAAAAGTATTGCAGATAACAATGAATGTTTTTTAGTTGAAGGATATATGGATGTGGTTTCCATGTATCAATCAGGCATAATAAATACAGTGGCATCTTCGGGTACTTCTTTAACTCAAGATCAGGTGAGATTGATTAAGCGATACACATCTAATCTCACAATAATTTATGATGGTGATGCAGCAGGAATAAAAGCGGCATTACGTGGGTTGGATATTGCATTGGAAGAAGGATTGAATGTAAAAGTGGTTTTGTTGCCTGATGGTGATGATCCGGATACGTTTGTACAAAAAAAAGGCTTAGATACGTCACTTCAATTTTTCGAAAAAGAAAAGAAAGATTTAATTCATTTACATACCAGTTTATTTTTAGAAGAAGCTGGTGGAGATCCGGTAAAAGTAGCCGGTGTTATAAAAGATATTGTACAAACGATTTCATTAATTCCTGATCCGATTACACGGAGTTTATATATCAAACAAACTTCTAAGTTATTAGAGGTAACTGAATCTGTTCTTGTAAATGAAACTAATAAAATACTGCGGAAAAGGATTGTAAAAAGATTACCGGCTAATGATCAGTCGGCTTTGGATGCAGATATTATTTCTTATAAACCCAAACAGGAAGAACCTAAATTTCAATTCCATTTAGATGATACACAGGAAAGAGATATCGTGCGATTATTATTAGAAAACAGCAACAGCGAAGTGGAAGGTGAAAATGGTATTTTGCGCATTCTCAGAAACATGGAAGATGTGGAAATAGAAAATCAATTGTATAATAAAGTGTTGAAGGAATATATTCAATATTACACTCAGCAAGATTATATTTCGCAGGCACATTTTATTAATCATCCTGAAACAGAAGTTAGAGAACTTACTATTGATATTTTACAAACACCTTATGAATTAAGTGATAATTGGGCGAAGATGCATGATGTACATATTACGAATAAAGTGTTACTTACCCAACAAGATATTTTAAAAACTATTTCATTTCTAAAATTAAAAAAAGTGGTAAAAATGAAATTGGAGATTGAACAACAAATTAAGGAATTGCAAGATATTAAAACAGAAGAAGCCGATAATGAAATTAATCTCTATCTAAAAGAAGTGACCGAATTACAACAACTTATTAAACGACTTTCTATAGACACCGGCACAGTAGTATTACCTTATATCAAGTAACTAAAAATTCACTTTCATTTTCAATGTATAATTAATTGTTGCTTCACTCAACGCAGGACGAATCATATATTCCTGATTAAATACATTATTCACCAAAGCACTTATCTCAAAATTTTTATTGAATAAATATGCGGCTCTGATATCCGCTACAAAAAATCCGGTATCATTTACTTTACGATATTCTGCCAAGCCTTTTATATACACATTAAATATCTGATCAATGGCTTCCATATAACTATAATAATATACAGCAGTTCCAATTCTGAATTTCTTTACAGTAGCTTCTATATCCATTTTTGTCGTATGGCGAAAACGATATTTTAATACATTATAATCAGCACTACTTTGTGAATCGGTAATGGAATCAAAATCCAGAAATGTAGGATCAATATATGTATAACCTCCAACAAAATTGATAGGTATGTTACCTAAATTTCCTGAGCCACCAACAGAAATTTCATATCCTATAATTTGTGTATTGCCAATGTTTAAAGATTTAAATCCATAAGGAAATAAATCTCCTGTTTCCGGATAATATCCAAAAGTAAATTCCATCATGTTTTGATAACGTTGATAAAATCCAGATACATCTATAAATCCTTGACCATTGCCAAACGGAAAACCTTGCTTGATACCGAGTTCAGAACTCCATCCTGTTTCAGATTCAAGATCAGGATTTGGAAAAATTTTAAATGCACTTACACTTGTTTTAATATATTTTTCTGCTATCGTAGGAAATCTATAACCCTGCCCCCATGATGCACGAATAAAAGTAAAATCGGCAACCTGATAGTTTGCACCCAAACGAAATACAGGTCGTGATTCAATTGTTTCGCCTAGTTGATTCCATTCGTATCGCATGCCTCCGGAAATATTTAAAACAGATCCAAATTTTTTATCTAGTTGCAAATAAACTGCTTCATTACTTCCCACATAAGATGAATCTCCATATAGTTCTGCTGTAACATTCGAAAAATTTCCAACTACTCCACCGGTAATTACAAAATCCAAATGTTCTATATTTTTTTGATATTGATATTCACCATAAAATAATTCAGATAAAATTCCCTGTTCGGATTGCGTAATATTATCTGCATTAAAATAGCGTGACATAAATTTATGTTTACCACCGGCATTATCGTAATAAGTTATAAATGGATCAATGGTAAGTCTGAATCCCTGATTATACGTTAATGTATTATCCGCAGGAATATATAATCCACTATCTATATCATGCCAGTAAAAAAAAGAAACCGATCTATTAAGTTGTGTATTAAAATTAATTCCGGCAGATAATTTATCACTAAAACGATATCGTGTATTTACACTCAGTCTTCCAAACCGTGTATAATCTTGTTGTAAATAACTGTCTTCATTATAGATGTATGCACTAGTAACAAGATCGAATTTATTGAATCTCTGTTTATGCAAAAAATCAGCTCCTGTAAAAAACGGAGATTGATTTCCCCACCAATTATAATTTGCATTTCTTGGTGCGCCATAAAATCCATTGAAAATACTAAATGTTGTTTGCGGCTCACTGCCGGGATATGCAGTGCGCACATTTATAATTCCATTTAACGCAGAAGAACCATACAAGGCAGAAGCCGCTCCTTTAATTATTTCTATTTGTTCAATATTTTCAATGGGCACAAAACTCCACATAGGATAAGCTGCATCAGCTGTTAGAATTGGCATATCATCCACCAACAATAATACTCTGGAACCGGCACCAAAAGAATAACCGGAACCACCACGAATATTCGCTTGTCCATCAATAACATTTACACCCGGAATTTTTTCAATACTCTTATCAATAGTAATATTATTTGCATTGGAAATTAATTCAGGTTTTATTACTTCCATTGAAACCGTTTCTTCACTCAATCTTTTTTCGAAACGACTTCCGGAAACAACAATCGTATTTAAAATACCCACATCAGTGGAAAGCAAAATATTTACTTTTAAAGTTTCACCATTTACAATATGAATAGATAATTCCTGGGATTTATAACCAACATATTTAAAGAATAAAGTATGCTGACCAACCGGCAATTCAATTAAAAATTTACCGGCGTTATCTGTGCTTGCTCCATTACTTTTTTCCGTAATAATATTTACACCAATTAATGTTTCTGAATTAACGGAATCCAAAACTACACCTTCAATAAAACCTGTTTGTGCAATAAGCTTATTGGAACTAATAATTGCAATACAAATTAGTAAAGTTGAAACTACATATTTCATCATATCCACTGTTTTATCAAAGATACATCATTGCAAACATGAGATATATCGTATATCTTGCAACTTAATAATTCAGAGACTTGCGAAATCTTTTACAAATATCTACTAAGTATAATTTTAGTTATATACACGGTTATATAATTATAACATCTCTATTTTTTTCCCTCATTTCATTAAACGCATCCGGACAAACAATTCAAATTGAAGATGGCACTCGTACTTATATAGTGAGAACTTTGGATAAAAATGAATTTACCGGAGTTATAATATTCAAAGATTTGAGTGTTATCACATTGGAAACCAAAGATTATGGCAATATAAATATCAAGCTCAGCAATATTAAAAGTATTGATGAAGTAAAACCTAATGAAATAGTAAATGGACAAGTGTGGCCCAATAATCCGCAGTCATCAAGATATTTCTGGGCACCAAGTGGATATGGAATTGAAAAAGGCGAAGTGTATTATCAAAATATCTGGGTGCTTTTTAATCAATTTTCATATGGTGTTACTGATTACTTTTCTATCAGTGCAGGTATAGTGCCTTTATTTTTATTTGCGGGCACATCAACACCGGTATGGGTAGTACCTAAATTTTCAATCCCTGCTATAAAGGATAAATTAAATTTTGGTGCAGGTGTTTTGGCAGGTACAATATTAGGCGAATCAGAATCCGGCTTCGGAATTTTATTTGGCGATGTAACAGTGGGTGGAAGAAATCGCAATGCGACTTTAACTGTTGGATACGGATATGCAGAAGGCGAATCTTCAAATGGCATCACAATAAACTTAAGCGGATTTACACGCATTACTAAAAACGTTTATTTAATTACGGAGAATTATCTTATTTATTCTGAAGGGCAATCTATAGGAGCTGTTTCATTTGGAGGCAGATCTATTATTAATCGTATTGGTGTAGATTATGCCTTGGTGTTACCTTATGGAACCGGACTTGATATAAACTTTGTACTTCCTCTGCTGGGCATTACTTTGCCGTTAAGCAAATAAGGTTATAGCTAATATGTAAAAATAAACACTTTAGATAGCAATGGAAGAAAATACATTACCGGAAATAGAATCCATAATTATTAATCAAAGAGATTATTTTAAAACAGGAAATACTTATTCTTATGAATTTCGTAAAGCGCAACTTATTAGATTAAAACAATTAGTAAAAGAATATGAACCTAAAATATTAGCAGCTTTAAATGCAGATTTAAACAAGTCAAATTTTGATGGATGGGCAGTAGAAATCGGAGTGATTGAGCATGAATTAAATCTTGCAATACAACAATTAAAATCATGGATGTCTCGCAGAAGATTGCGCACTCCGCTGTTACATGCAATAGGCTCTTCATATCAATATCCCGAACCGTATGGGAACATTTTAATTATTAGTCCGTGGAACTATCCTTTTTTGTTGGCAATGCGTCCAGTGATTGGCGCCATTGCAGCAGGTAATACATGTATCATTAAACCTTCCGAATTTTCGATACATACAAGTTTACTATTAGCTGACATGATAAATAATAATTTTAAAAGTGATTTCTTATTTGTTTTAAATACCGATGCCGCAGGAACTCAAGAGTTACTAAAATATAAATTCAATTATATTTTCTTTACCGGCAGTCCTTCAGTTGGAAATATTGTGTATCAAGCTGCAGCAAAACATTTAACGCCAGTCACGTTAGAATTAGGTGGAAAAAATCCTTGTATTGTTGATGCAGATATTAATTTAGAAATTGCTGCCAGAAGAATTGCATGGGGTAAATTCAGCAATGCCGGACAAACGTGTGTTGCGCCAGATTATATTATTGTACATAAAAAAATTAAGGAAAAATTTATTGCTTTAATTATTGAAAATTTAAAACGATTTTATGGAGATGATCCGGAATTAAGTAATGATTATGGACGGATGATTCATCGCAAACAATTTAATCGTATTGAAAGTATTATTATAAATAGCAAAATAATATATGGAGGTCAATTAAATGTTGAAACATTATTTATTTCTCCAACAATTGTAGAAATTACTAATATGAATGAAGTAGCAATGCAAGAAGAAATATTTGGTCCTGTATTGCCGATTGTAAATTATGAAAATATAGAAGAAGCAATACAAATAACTAAAATGCATCCCGATCCATTAGTGTGTTATTTATTTACAAAAAACAAAAAACTAATTACACACATCCAACAACAAATACCTGCGGGTGATATGTGTATTAATGATGTGGTAGTGCATTTTGGCCATAGCAATTTACCAATCGGTGGCAGAGGCAATAGTGGAATTGGGAAATATCAGGGGAAATATAATTTTGAAACATTCTCTCATTTGAAAAGTGTATTGCATAAAACATTCATTCCTGACTTATCGGTGCGATACCCTCCATTTAATAATTCTAAATTTCAGCGAATTAAGAAACTATTCAATTGGTTTTTTAATTGACATTTTTTAATAGGAACAATAAATGTTAGCATTTTTTAAAAAATAAAATAACAACTTTACAACAATAAATAATAAAATATAAATATGAAAAGTGTAATTGCCATTATAATGTTATTAACCATAACACTACCTGTTTTAAAAGCACAGGAATCGGATATAAATGGAACTCCTACTTCGGCAAAAGAAGATGACTGGAAATGGAAAACAGAACAATTTGCAGATGTTGCTATTCTACGTTATAAAATTGATGGGTGGGATAAGTTAAATCTAAATCAAAAGACTTTAGTGTATTATTTGTCAGAAGCAGGAATGAGTGGACGTGATATTATCTGGGATCAGAACTATAGATATAATCTTGCTATTCGTCATGCATTGGAGCACATTTATACAAATTTCAACGGCGATAAAAATTCAGATAATTGGAAAGCATTTGAAGTATATATAAAAAGAGTTTGGTTTTCAAATGGTATTCATCATCATTATTCCAACTCTAAACATGTACCTGGCTTCTCTCAAGAATATTTTGAACAATTAATGGCATTAACAAAAACACCATTAAGTCAGGAGGTTATAAACGCAATATTTGATCCGGCAATAGATAATAAAAAAGTAAATCTAGATGCTACACAAGACATGGTATTAAATTCTGCATCCAATTTTTATTCTCCAGACATCACTCAGCAAATGGCTGAAGATTATTACAGGAGTATTATTGATAAAAAAGATTCCACTGCCATTTCTTATGGATTGAATTCAAAACTCGTGAGAACTTCAACCGGAATTAAAGAAGAAGTTTATAAAGTAAATGGCTTATATGGCGAAGCAATTACACATATAATAGATAATTTAAAAATGGCTGTAAAATTTGCAGAGAATGAAGACCAGGCTAATGCATTAAAACTATTAATCGAATATTATCAAACCGGAGATCTTAAAACATGGGATGCATATAACATAGCTTGGGTAGAAGCCACTGAAGGAGATATTGATTATATCAATTCATTTATAGAAGTGTATAATGATCCGCTAGGTTATAAAGGTTCTTTTGAATCAATAGTACAGATTAAGGATTTTGATGCAAGTTCGAAAATGAAAGTGTTAGCAGATAATGCACAATGGTTTGAAGATAATAGTCCGATAATGGACAAGAATAAAAAGAAAAAAGTAGTGGGTATCACCTATAATGTTGTGAATGTGGTTAGCGAATCCGGTGATGCTTCACCAAGTACACCCATTGGCGTAAATCTGCCAAATGCGAATTGGATAAGAGCTGCATATGGTTCTAAATCTGTGAGTCTGGGCAATATCACTCAAGCATACGACATGGCCGGTGGAAAAGGATTTTTAGATGAATTTGCATACTCAAAAGAAGAAATAGAAAGAGCAGAAAAATATGGTTCCATGGCAAGTAAGATGCATACAGCTCTTCATGAAGTAATAGGTCATGCAAGTGGTGTAATAAACGACGGAGTGGGTACACCTAAAGAAACACTTATCAATTATGCAAACACATTGGAAGAAGGAAGAGCAGATTTAGTTGCCCTATATTTTATCATGGATCCTAAGCTTGTGGAATTTGGTGTAATCCCTACAATTGAAGTAGGTAAGGCAGAATATGATTCGTATATGCGTAATGGATTAATGACACAACTTCGTCGTATAGAACCAGGAGCTGACATTGAAGAATCTCACATGCGCAACAGGCAAATGATTGCTCAGTGGGCATATGAAAAAGGAAAGAAAGATAATGTGGTAGAATTTAAAGTGGTGGATGGGAAAACTTATGTAGTAGTAAATGATTACAATAAACTTCAAGTCCTTTTTGGCGAATTACTCAGAGAGATTCAGCGCATAAAAAGTGAAGGTGATTACAATGCAGGTAAAGCATTAGTAGAAACATATGGAGTAAAAGTTAATCCTTCACTACATAAAGAAGTTTTAGAACGAGCGGCAAAATTAAATTCGGCTGCTTATAGTGGATTTATAAACCCGGTATTGATTCCCGTATATGATAAAGCAGGAGTTATAACAGAAATAGATGTTCAGTATCCGCAAGATTTCTCAAAACAAATGTTAGAGTACACAACAAAATACTCATATCTTCCTTACTGAGAAGGCAATAATAATAAATGTTTTATAGGGAAGCTGCAATGGCTTCCCTTTTTTATTTGCAATTACGAAATGTTTTCTTGCTATTATTAAAAATCTTTCATGTTACAAAATTGGAATCTTTGTCAGTAAAAATGCAACCAACTACCTTCAAATTAAAACCAACAAGTCACATATTAGAAAATTGATTTACATGAATCAGCATCCTTCATTTTGATTCGGAGTAAAACTTAAAAAAACATATAACCAAAATATGGATTGAACTCTTTCTAAATCAAAAAAAATAGTTGCAGCACAGTTAATTACGCTTCTATATTTGCCAGTGAAAGAACCTAATCTATGAAACACAATCACGTATCACATTTGTGCATACTATCTTTAATTAGCTTGTCGGTATTTGGTCATGCAACTAACGACGGGCTAATAAAGGTTTCTTTCAATCCTTCTGATAATCCCATTAAACTTATTAATTCAATGCCTAACGTATTGGAATTAAAAGAAAACAATCACACACAAATAAATGGCAATCTTATGGTAATTAATTCAGAAGACAATACTTTTTTGTATTCAAATAATTCAAGTACAGATAATGCTTCCGGCACAACAGATATTGCCAGGAAAATTTCTGGTGAGGAGGTTTTGAATTCAACAAACAGGAGTTTGCTTGCTACTGCATCCGGAATTTGGGAAATACCCTCTAGAACATCACTGATGCGATTGCACGAATTTTTGTTGATGGAGCAGTTGATGCAAGATTAGTCTTGCGGTAAGTTGTTCCAATTGGTTAAGCACAAGTCGCCCTTAATTGGGCGACTTTTTAAAAAATAAAGATGAAAAACAATATACAAAAAAGAATGAACCAAGAGGTATTTATGGATGGAATGCTAATAGCAGGAATAATTTTAATTGGCTTTGCAATTGCCGCAGTAGGTTTTGCATTAATTTTTTAAAGCAATTAAATTTCTTGCATCCAACTATATTTATCAGAAATCTCACCTTTTCTGATACCTCTCATAGTATCTGCTAACCAGTTAGATACCTTACGATTTGCAGCATCTGGTAATTTATAATTTGAATCCTTATATCCTATTTCTCCAATTGTTGCAATAGTGGCTGCTGTTCCAGTTCCAAATGCATCCTGAATAGTATCATTCTTAAATGCTTCCATTACTTCTTCTACAGTAATGTTGCGCTCCTCCACTTTATATCCGTTATCTTTTAATAAAGTAATGCAGCTATCTCTTGTTATTCCGGGGAGAATAGTAAGTTCATCAGTTGGAGGTGTAATTACAACATCATCAATTACAAAAAACACATTCATAGTTCCTATCTCTTGAATCATATTAAAGTGCACACCATCTACCCAAAGTATTTGATCATATCCTAATTCCTGAACTTCTTGTAAAGGTTTCATGGTTACAGCATAGTTGCCTATAGCCTTTATATGCCCTGTTCCTCCTTTAAAAGCACGGACATATTTATCGGTAATATAAACCCTAACTGGATTTGAATAATATTTCCCAACAGGGCTTCCTATGATCATGAATTTAAAATGTTGGCCAGGCTTAATCCCCACAAATTCTTCAGTAGAAAACACAAATGGCCTAATATATAAGGAACCGTCTTCACCATGAGGTACCCAATCGGCATCCAATTTCAACCATTGAAATAATGCGTCCATAAATAAAGATTCAGGTATTTCAGGAATCGCCATCCGTTGGGCAGAATAATTCAAACGCTTCCAATTCATATCAGGTCTGAATAATTGCACCTTGCCAGAAGCATCTCGAAAAGCTTTCATTCCTTCAAAGATGCCTTGACCATAATGTAAGATTGCAGTTGCAGGATTCATCGCTAATGGAGCAAACGGTTCTATTTTTAAATTCCCCCAAACTCCATCACTATAATCTGCCGAAAACATATGATCAGTAAATGTTCTTCCAAATTGCACATTATCTAAATCAACTTCACTTAATCTGGACTTTGAAACTTTCTTAATTTGAATATTATTTTCCTGAATTATTGCTTGCATAAATGTGGGTAGTTTAAAAAATTAACAAAAGAATAGTCTCTAAATTCGCAGTTAGCTAAATATATGGAATCAAATATACATTTTGGTAAAGCTCTTATAGAATCACAGCTGTTTATTGCTGATAATGGTGCAAATTTACGAAATGCCTTGGGTAAACTCAACTACAAAAATTTCATTTCCATTTCACAACCTCTTGAAATGTTGTTTTTATGTAGGGAGATAAAAAATTCGGAATCAAGAATTCTAATTATGGAAATGTTGGATAAACTTGTAGGTGCTTGCATAATTGATAAAGCTAAAACCCAAATATTTGAACTGAAACATGAAACCGATTATTCATTAAATATGAATTTATCAAATTCTGCTAAACGTATTTTTTTCTTTGATATTAAACCAAATGAATTACATCTTCATATTCAAATTAAAAAATATGAAATTGGGAATTGGGCAGAATCCAAAATATTTTATTGCGATGGATTAGAATTTTTACTTTCAAATAAGAAAAACCGAGGACTCCTTTGGTCATTATTAAAACAAGAATTTAATATACCATGAAAAAGAAGGTTGTATTTGCTACCCGGAATAAAAATAAGATACTTGAAATCCAAAAATTGTTGCCTGACACAATTGATGTAATTGGTTTAGAGGAAATTCATTGTTATGAAGAATTACCTGAAACTCATGATACAATTGAAGCAAACTCTCTGGAAAAAGCGGAATATGTATATCACAAATATCATGTAGATTGTTTTGCTGAAGACTCCGGTTTAGAAGTAGAAGTTTTAAATGGAGCACCCGGTGTAGATTCAGCATATTATAGTGGTAGCCGCAATCCAAGTAATAATATTGCTTTAGTTTTAAATGAGTTAGGTACCACCGAAAACAGAAAAGCACGATTCAAAACAGTTTTTACTTTTAAGAATGCCTATGAGACCCGACAATTTTCAGGTATTGTGACAGGTGACATCACCCTAACTCCCAGAGGCTCATCAGGTTTTGGCTATGATCCCATCTTCGTACCCACAGGCTATTTAACAACGTTTGCGGAGATGCAACCTTTAGAAAAAATAGTTATAAGTCACAGAACAAAAGCTTTTAATTTGTTGAAAGAGTATTTAAAAAAAAAAGTTTATACTTTGAACATTATGTTTTTATTTTACTCCTGTCAAAAAAAATAACCCTCAACAAATGTCTAAATTAACTATTACAAAAAACTCTTCTGATGAGATACTGATACAGTACAGTATCAACGGAGACAGATCAGCTCAAAAAGCCATTTTCGATAAATATTCAAGCCGCCTGATGGGTGTCTGCATGCGTTATGCGGTGGACCAACCGGCGGCTGAAGATATTCTTCAGGAAGGTTTCATTAAAGCCTTTAAGAATTTGAGTAAATTTCGTAACGAAGGATCTTTTGAGGGATGGCTTCGCCGTATTATGGTGAATACTGCTATTGAAATCTATAGGAAAAAAAATCATCTCTATCCTGTACTTGAAATTGAAACACAAACCGAAAGAGTAACCTATGATAATGTGCTTTCAGATTTAGCTGCTGAGGATATTATGCATATGGTAATGAATTTATCCCCAGGCTATCGCACAGTTTTTAATTTGTATGCGGTGGAAGGTTATTCACATAAAGAAATAGCCGAGCAACTAAATATAAGTGAAGGCACGTCTAAGAGTCAATTAGCTAGGGCTCGTTATATACTTATGAAAAAAGTAGAGGAGCTCACTGGCGTACAACGCAGAGCAATTGGACAATAAAAATAAAAATATAGATAATCTGATCCGACAGCAATTGGAAAAATATTCCCAAGTGCCATCATCAAGGGTATGGGAAAATATAATGGCTGCAGGAATTGACACCTCTGCTCATACCGCTTCTAAAGCTTATAAGAGAAAATATTGGATTTATTCTTTATCCGCAGCAATAGCATTAACTCTTATTGCATTGATTTTCTTACAGCAAGAACCAATTGCCAAAATTTACAATCAGATTTCTGTTTTGGAAAAATCTTACCAAATTAATAAACCAACCAATGCTCAAGAACCTATTAAATCACAAGAACCGTTGTCGAAAAAAGCAAATATCGAATCTAACACTAGTTCTATAAGTCAGTCAATTTCAAATTCACTTCTAACACTCATACCCAAATCAAATATATCACTTCGACAGAATAATTTGCTATTAGCTTCAACTCGCAATCCTACTAATTTTATTGCAAGAAATAATATTGAGAATAGTGAATTTCAAAATTCTGATTTAACTGTAAATGAATCTTCTCAACAGAATGATCAATTAACAATTGAAGAAAGAAATACTTTCATTCCGGAATTGCAAAGGATTGAAACAGTTTTCAATACGTTTGATAATGCCTTAACCGGAATTTATGTAGGGGTGAATGGAGGTTACAATTATACTACTATAGTTGAAAGCAATCCCGTTGGTTATGATAATACGCCAATTGTTTCCACAGGAAAATTTGGACCGAGCAAGGGGATTTCTGTTGGCTATAATTTCAATCAAACTTTCGGAATTCAACTGGATTACAATTACAACAGTATCGAAGGAACCAACTATTCAATAGAGCCCAATAGCAACAATAGGAAATCATTACAATTAATTTATGATCAAATCCCACTTACTTTTAAATTCCGAATTCCTCAAATGAATTATTTGAATCACCGACTTAAGATTCTTAATTTGTATACAGGTATCCAGTATAATAGATTAAAGGAATATCACTTACCCCAAGAGCAACGCTATGATAAGGTGGAAGACCCACTCAATAAAAATACAATATCTTTTGTAGCAGGATTTAATTACGATATCAATGTTTTGCCTTCATTATATCTATCACTGGGAGCTCGTGGATTAATAAGTTCTAATATTGCAAGTAGCAGTTACCCTATTTCTGATAATCAATCACATAGTTTTTCTGTTGGTGCCAGAGTTGGTATTATCTACCAATTTAATACCCATAAATAAATAGTAACTTTTAGAATAATTTTTAAGCGGATGAAATATCTGAGTATTATTCTTTTGGTTTTAATGAGTTGCAATCTATCTGATTCTATTCAGAATTGTAAGGGTGTTTCCACTTCTTTTATTCCGCTGGCGGATTTAAAAAATGATACATTTAATAATTATAACGGAGGGAAATACCCCAATGGGCAAAATGCAATTCCCCTTGCTCATTATAAAAAAGGAATACAATTATTTAATGCTATTTTCCCAATTGATATTAATGGACACATTGATTCAATAAATGGCAAAATTGGTTTTATGATATTGGGATTCAGCACCGCTGCAATGACTGGTAATGTGTTTAAATTGATTTGTACAATGAAAGATTTAGACCCCCATTTAACTATCGGGATTGGAGCGCAAGGAGGAATGGATATTAACGCAATGCTGGATGAAGGTTCCGGATATTGGAGAAAGGCAATTCTTGATTTAAGCAATGTAGGTTTATCAAATGCCCAAATTCAATTAATATGGATTAGCACGGGCGATATGCAATCAGCTTCGTTAGAATTTCCTAAACAAAGCATTGCATTAGCAGATAAATATCACACGCTGTTATTAATGATTAAACAAAAATATCCCAACATTAAAATTGTATTTCTCTCTGACAGAACTTTTGCCGGATATATTGATAACAATGGGCCGCAATTATTAGCAGAACCCACGGCTTATTATACAAGCTGGGCTGTAAAATTTTTAATTGAACGACAATTGCAAAGCTTAACCGATTATACATATTCAGACATACCATTTATAGATTGGGGACCAATGCTATGGACAAATGGTGAAACAGGTGATAGTTATAATTACAAATGGGATTGTGATGATGCGGCCAAAGGAGGAATTCACCCAACGGCTAAAGGCAGATCAAAAGAAGCAATAAGACTTTACAATTTTTTCAGTAATCATCCTTATACAAAACAATTTTTTACTTCTCCACAAAGCCAAGCGAATTAATAAATTTCCAAGCCATTTCAACGGTATCATCAAAGGTGGCATCTGTTGCTATAAACTCAACAGTGTATGCTTTTGCATTGTATTTAAAAAAAACCATTAAATGCTTCTGCGATAAGCGAGGTAAAACTGTAATTACTCGAAAGGCAGACATACCATTCAGTTCAAATTTTTCATTTGCTTCCTTTAAAACTTCTACGCTGTATTTACTCCAGGTATCTACCGTTATATTCAATATCATCTCGGCATAATCTTCAATATTTTGGTTTTCATTCAGTAAGCCTTCACTGGTTATAGAAATTTGTTCTCTAAAAACATACGGTGCACTCTTGTCGTATGGGCGCAGGTAAAGCATAATATCATCCGTGCTGCGATAATCTCTTTCCCAATTAGTAGGATAGCGCATTGATAAGCCATCATTACCCACATAATTGGCAAGCTTCTCATTATTAGAATATGAGGCAGTATCAAATTGAAATTTTGATGTATCACCCATGAATGATTCGGCAGCATTATCCGTCAATAAATAAAAAATATTTTCATTGTTGCCGGCCAATAGAAACTGGGGAATTGAAATAATTAAAATGAATATGATGAATCTCTTTTGCATAAAATATTATCGTTGCAACTGTGTGGGGGGTACATAAGTAAATTGCATATATTTAGAAATAATAGATGCCGCTAATACAATTATAGTCATAATACAAATTGAACGGATTAATCTTCCATTCTTCAATCTCCAATCCTCAAAATCTGCAGTGGGTTCACCAATTTTTAAATTACCACGCATTACAAAAAAACCAGCTCCAAAAACTATTATCAGTACAATTTCGAAAGTAATACTTGTTATAAATTGATACATTGCGCTAAGATAACATACCCGCAATAGATGCTGTTAAAAAACATGCAACTGTTCCTCCTATTAACGCTTTTATTCCAAGACTTGCAAGATTTGCTCTTTGGTTCGGAGCAAGTGCTCCTATACCTCCAATCTGAATTCCGATGGATGAAAAATTACTAAATCCACAGAGTGCATAGGTCGCTATTATAATACTCTTTTCGTTTTCAATCAAACCACTTTCTTTTAAATTTCCTAAAGAACCATAAGCAACAAATTCGTTGATGATAGTTTTTTCTCCCAATAATTGTCCGATATAAAAAATATCTACTGAAGGTGTTCCGATTAACCATGCTACAGGTGCAAATAATTGCCCGAACAAATATTGCAGTGTTAAACCATCATAATCCGAATTATCAGAAATGATTTTATTTAAACCAGTCCATTCACCAATTAAATCATGACAGAAATAATTTAGCATTGCCATAGCAGCTATAAAGGTGATTAACATAGCACCCACATTTGCCGCTAATTTTAGTCCATCCGTAGTTCCGTTACTCAGAGCATCTAAAACATTCACACCAATTTTTTCCTTTCCAACAGTTATTGTTTTATCCACGTTTTCAGTTTGTGGAAACAACATTTTAGATGCTACTACTGCAGCGGGTGCACTCATTACAGAAGCTGCTAATAAATGTGTAGCAAATATTTGTTGCTGTACCGGATCATCACCTCCTAAAAATTGAATGTACGCCGCCATTACTCCACCTGCAATTGTAGCCATGCCGCCAGTCATCACACATAACATTTCACTTTTTGTCATTCCGGATAAATACGGTTTAATCAACAAGGGCGCTTCAGTTTGTCCAATGAAAATATTAGCAGATGCGGATAAGCTTTCTGCACCGGACATGCGCATTGTTTTACTCATAATCCAGGCAAAGAACCAAACAATCTTTTGAAGAATTCCCAAAAAATATAATACAGAAGTAAGCGCTGAGAAAAATAAAATGGTGGGCAATACTTTGAAAGCAAACACAAATCCTACGGTTACAATTTTATTATTTTCACCATCCATTACTTGCGTGATAGCCGGCCATTTACCCAGAACAAATGTGGCACCTGCATCTGTAAATTCAATAATTTTCACGAAGAATCCACTCACCCACGAAAAGGCTTGATAAACTCCGGGGGTTTTTAAAACAAGTAAGCCAAATAACAATTGAATTCCTATTCCTGATAATACAAGTTTCCAATCAATTGCTTTGCGATTATTGCTCAATAAGTAGCAAACAGAAATAAGGAAAAGAATACCTATTAATCCTCTATATATATTTTCTACCATAATAATTTAAACCACGAATATAGAATTAATAGATTATTGAAAACGATGGTGGAATTATTTTTTCTTCCGGCGTTTTTCAATTTCATCACGAATGCGGGCAGCGAGTTCGTAATTTTCTTTGTCTAAAGTTTCTTGAAGTTTTTCCTTCAATTCCTTTAAAGGTAAAATAGTGATATCCCTGATAGGTGGGCTTGGGATTTGCTCTGGCATGGACTCTTCTGTTTCGGCAACGTCTGGTTCGTCAATAGCTTCATCTTCTGCATGACCAACATTACCTGCCGTATCAATTATAAATTCATACACAAAAATTGGACACTTAAATCTCACAGCTAATGCAATAGCATCGGATGTGCGGGAGTCAATTTCAAAAATATTTCCTTCATGTTCGCAGATAAGTTTTGCGAAAAATATCCCATCCTGCAAATTATCTATCAGGATTTCATTTAAGCGAATTTCAAAAACTCCAAAAATATTTTTTATAAGGTCATGGGATAATGGGCGATTGATAGTAACATTTTCTAAAGCAACTGCAATTGCCTGTGCTTCGAATGCTCCAATTACAATTGGTAAATTGCGACTGCCGTTCACTTCATTTAGCATAACAGCATAACTCTGCGATTGTGTTAAAGTATTGGTAAGGCCGGCAATCTGAAGTTCTATTTTACGCATATTGTGCTTAGCGAAGTTATAAATTTAAATAACTTCTGAATCTTATTATTTTCCTTTAAGTTTCAAAACTGCCTGAGTGAGTTTAGGCACAATCTCAAATGCATCGCCCACTATTCCATAATCAGCCGCTTTAAAGAAAGGAGCTTCGGGATCTTTATTAATTACCACAATACATTTACTTTGGTTAACACCAGCAAGATGCTGAATGGCGCCGGAAATTCCAATTGCAATATACAGAGAAGGCTTTATTGTTAAACCAGTTTGACCCACATGTTCATGATGCGGCCTCCATCCGATATCAGCCACAGGTCGAGAGCATGCAGTAGTTGCCCCAATTGCATTTGCTAAATCCTCTATTATCCCCCAGTTTTCAGGACCTTTCAGGCCACGACCGGCAGAAACAACAAGGTCTGCATCAGGTAGTGGAATATGATCCATCGACTCCGCCTTAATTTCTACAATTTTATAATCAAAATCAGTAGCACTTAATTCAACTTTCACATCCTCTACAGAAACAGTATTTTCAATCTCTTCTGTTATAATTGAATTAGGATTGAGTGTGATTACCAAATTTGATTTCATTGGTTTTAATGCAACACTTGCTTTACCACTATATACTGTTTTTGTAAAATGTGCATCTGCATCTTGTGTGGTAGAAACTCCGGATAATAATGAAGCATCCATAGCAACAGCAATTGCCGGCCCGATACTTTTTCCAATGGAATTGTTGGAGAGAATAATAGTGGATGCGCCACAGGATTTAGCAATTGTTGTAATTGCTTTAGAATAAGATTTTGGAGTCATCGTATTTAAACGTTCATCGGAAACATGCTTCACTTTTCCAGCACCGTACTTTCCTAATTTTTCAATCTCACCGGATTCTAATTTTCCCAAAACAACAACAGTTATTTCCTGCGCATTTTTTTGAGCAATTTGTCGGCCGTAAGTAATTACCTCAAAAGCATTTTTCTTAAACGTACCATTATGATGATCAACAAATATTAATACAGACATTTTATCAGATTACTTTAGCTTCGTTATGTAATAAGGTAATTAACTCTTCCGGGTTTTCTGCGGAAATCATTTTACAACTTTCTTTTGCAGGTGGCAAAGTAAAATGAACAGATTGCACTTCCGGCGATACAGCATTTGCTGCCATCACTTGAAGTGGTTTTGTTTTAGATGCTAATATTCCACGCATGTTTGGAATGCGTGCTTCAGCCATTCCTTTTTGAGCACTGATAACACATGGCATTTCTAATTCAACAATTTCTACAACACCTTCAATTTCTCTTTCAATATGCAATGTATTATTCTGCATTTCTAATTTAGATGCAAAAGAAACATAAGGTAAATCTGCAATTGCAGCAATAAATCCACCCACTACTCCACCGTTGTAATCAATCGTTTCTTTTCCGGTAAGAATTAGATCAAAGGAATTAGACTTCGCATAGTTTGCAATATTTTCTGCAGTTTGAAATGCATCTTGCGGATCCACATCAATACGCACTGCATCATCAGCACCTAAGGCTAATGCTTTGCGGATATATTGTTCATTTTCTACAGGTCCAACATTTACCACTGTTACAGTGCCGCCATTTGATTCCTTTAATTCAATTGCCCTTACCAATGCATACCATTCATCATAAGGATTAATAATAAACTGGACTTTATCTTCATTAAATTTTGTTCCATTATCCTTAAATGAGATTTTTGCTGTGGTATCAGGTACTTTACTAATACAAACCAGAATTTTCATAAATTTATTTGATTAAAATTGCTTCTTTAAATCGGGTACAAAGATAGGCAAATAAGCCAAAAAAAATGAATAATATCAACAGATTAGAACAACTACTACAGTTTCTGGAGCAATCTCCGGAGGATGCTTTTTTAAATTATTGTATTGCGTTAGAATATATAAAGAATGAAGATTTTAATGCAGCATTACAGTATTTCAATTATTTAATTGATAATCATCCGGAATATACAGGCACTTATTATCATCTCGGAAAATTGTATGTAAGGCTACAGAAAAAAGATGATGCAATTAAAATATATGATAGTGGTTTATTGATAACAAAACGATTGGAAGATCATCATGCATATTCCGAATTATTATCAGCAAAGAATGAAATTTTAAATGACTACGATGTCGAATTTGATGATTGAAGATTTACAAAAACATATCATTCAAGAACTGCAACCGTATAACGGTAAAACATTTTTGTTGGCTGTAAGTGGTGGATTAGATTCTGTGGTAATGGCACATCTTTTTAAAACTGCTGCATTCAAATTTGGAATTATACATTGTAATTTTCAATTGCGTGGAAATTACTCGGATGCTGATTCAGAATTTGTAAAATCACTTGCTGAAAATTTTGATGTTGCTTTCTTTTCCAAAATATTTGAAACAGAAAAATATGCTTTTGAAAATAAATTGAGTATTGAAGAAGCTGCCCGTAACTTACGTTATCAATGGTTTGAAGAAATTCGCAAAGCATTTCATTATGATTTTATTGTAACAGCACATCATGCCAATGATAATCTCGAAACCACATTATTACATTTAATTAAAGGCAGCGGCATTCATGGTATGCAAGGCATTCCTAAACGCAATGGAAACATCATAAGGCCATTGCTAAAAGTAAGTCGTGAAGGATTGCAAACTTTTGCAGAGAAAAATAATATTAAACACTGCACAGATTCAACCAATGCATTAAACATTTACACCCGCAATAAAATACGGAACACAGTTATACCAGTTTTAAAAGAAATTAATCCCGCATTGGAATCCACATTTGTGCAGACAAATCAAAATTTTAATGAAGCGGCATTTATCGTAAAAGAATTTCTATCAAGAAAAATAAAGAAATTAAAAATTACTAAGGGAGAAAATATATTCTTCAGCATTGCGGCATTAAATGCACTTGCATATAAACGGTCTTTATTATTTCAATTATTAAATTCCTACAAGTTTTCTGCGGAACAAGTAATTGCAATTAGTGAGAATTTATTTGGTAGTGGTAAGATATTTTTAAGCTCTACACACAGAATAATTATTGATAGAAAATTTTTAATCATTAATGAAATTTCAACCAAAGAAAGTCCGCTATATGTTATTAATGAAACCACTAAATCAATTTCGGTTGGGAACATATCATTCGAAATTGATTATATAATAAACAAACCAAATGCATGCAAACCAGGAAATTCTATTGCATGTTTCGATATGCTGCATATCACCTACCCAATCACCGTACGCAGATGGAAACGAGGAGATTATTTATACCCTGTTGGTATGAAAAAAGCAAATGGAAATCCTGCAAGAAAAAAAATCAGCGATTTGTTTACTGATGCAAAATACAGCCTTTTGGAAAAAGAAAATACTTGGATATTTCTCTGTGATGAAAAAGTGATTTGGGTTTCCGGATTAAGACAAGATTACAAATCTGTATCAAAAGAAAATAGTGCGCATATTCTGAAAATAAAAATGCACTCCGTATAAGAAGTGCATTAAATAATTTTAAAATGGATATTAATTCAAAATAAATTTTTGAGTAGACATTAATCCTGTTGAATCCTTCAACATTAATACAAACACTCCTGATGCTAATGCAGGTAGGTCTATTGTAAATGTATTAATGCCATTGCTACCATTCACATCTTGTGCATACACTGTTTTACCTGTAAAATCTATAATAGAAATATTGCCAGCAATAAATTGTTCAGTAACAAAACTTACGTTCAACATATTTCCTGATTCAGCAGGATTAGGATAAATGGAAAGCGCAGTAAAATTATTTTCATTCGCATCTATATCAGCCATTAACTGATACCCTGTTGAAAAATCCCAGTAGTCACAATAGGATTCACAATAATTTATATCACCAACCGGACGAATACGCCAGTAATATTTTTTTTCAGCACTAAGTGTAGTAAGAATTATGGATGTGTCAGAAATCAATCTGTTATATGATAATGCATTAAACCCAGTGTTCAAGGATATGCTTAATTCATAAAATTTTGCATTTGGAATTGCATTCCATTTCAATTCAGTATAATTAGAATATAAATTTTCAGTACCTGTAATTGGACTAACAAGAGTAGCTGAATCAAGATCAACATAAATAGGATCATCTCCACTTAATAAATAATTTCTAGGTCCGGTTAAGTTGGCTTGCATAGCTGCTTGTTGATCCTCTTTAAATTGAACCATACAAGGATCATCCGCATACGACATCATATTAGTACCATCGGGTGTAAACGTTTCGCCATTGGGATCAGTAAACTCTGGCGGACCAGAACAATTCCATCTGTAGCTGGCATAATCTGGTGGAGTATTGCAAAAGCCATCACCTGCCGATTCACAATTAGATCCATCCACATTTTCTTGATCGGAAGCTGAAGGTGTTCCGTATTCCCAACCATAAAAAGTATGTGGCAAACTAAAGAAATGTCCAAGCTCATGAGCGATAGTACTATTGCCAATATTGCCACAAGATTTTGCTATTGCAACTGCATCACCTGCATAAGAAAAATAACCGCAATTTCCGGCAGGATCATTTACATAATATAGGTTGGCAGCACCACTCACATTATGTGCAGCCATCATATTATATCCTGTATAAAAATCATGTGAATAGTAAGATGTATTAGAAATATAATCCAAATCACCATCTAAATAAAATACAAAACCCGTAGGTTCAAACTGTACATTTAAATCACACATGTTTTGTATAATAATATTTGCATTTAAAAAACCAGTTCCTTCATCATTTCCCACTACATGTATTTTAAGAGGAACATAATGCACATCTCCACCTCGCATTTCAGAAGGAATATAATTTTGTTGAAATTCTCTTAACCAGCTTAATTGTTCTTCATCTGTTTGTGTACCACAAAAATTTTCTTGCGCATTTACAAATAACGGTAAAACAATTGCTGCGAGGATTAAATATTTTTTCATAAAGTTTTTAATTCGGTGCAAAGGTAAGTCTATAGGCAGAAAAACTGAACTGATTTACAAAATTAAAAGTCAAAATGACGTAACTTTGCGACGCAAAAAATAATTTTTAGATGAAAAAAGTAAGCGTTATCGGAGCTGGAAATGTAGGCTCAACAGTGGCAAATGTTTTGGCACATAAAGATTTTTTAAAGGAAATAGTTCTGCTTGATATTAAAGAAGGTGTTGCAGAAGGAAAAAGTTTAGATACTTGGCAGCAAGCTTCTATTGATAATTATAGCACCTATTTAAATGGTGTAACCAATAACTATGAAGCTACTGCTGGAAGTGATGTTGTTGTTATAACTTCTGGTCGCCCCCGTAGCCCGGGAATGAGTCGTGATGATTTAATTAATATCAATGCAGATATAGTAAAGTCAGTTACTGAGAATGTAATTAAACATTCGCCGAATGCAATTATTATTATTGTTTCTAATCCATTGGATGTAATGTCTTACTGCGCATATTTAACTGCCGGTATTCCATCCAACCGAGTAATGGGAATGGCAGGTATTTTAGATACAGCGAGATACAGAGCTTTCCTAGCAACTGAATTAAATGTATCTCCAAAAGATATTCAAGCCTTATTATTAGGTGGTCATGGTGATACCATGGTTCCGCTTCCTCGTTATACAACTGTTGCCGGAATTCCAGTTACAGATTTGATTGATGAAAGTAAATTGAATGCAATTGTTGACCGCACTAAAAAAGGTGGTGGCGAAATAGTAAATCTTCTAGGTACAAGTGCTTGGTATGCACCCGGTGCTGCTGCTGCTCAAATGGTAGAAGCAATTATTAAAGATGAAAATAGAATTTTCCCATGTTGTGTTTGGCTTAATGGTGAATATGGATTGAAGGATATTTTTCTTGGAGTTCCTGTAAAGTTGGGCAAGAATGGTATTGAAGAAATTATCGAATTGAAATTGAATGATTCTGAAAAACAATTATTAAATGATTCTGCCAAAGCCGTAAAAGAAGTGATGAGTGTGCTTGATAAAAAAATGGCGGCCACTATTTAATAAATTATTAAAAAACAATTCAGCCGTGATTTTCACGGCTTTTTTTTTATTATGAAAATACCATTAATAATTCGTAACCTGCCACCGCTTGGCAGCCATATTTTTGTTAGAGGAAATATTGATTCCAAGAAAGTATTGTGGCTAATTGATACGGGAGCATCTCAATCCGTAATTGATAAAACTTTTGTTTCAACTTATTTTCAGGATAATATAATTTCTGAAACCGAACATCAAACAACCGGCTTAGGAGCTACTTATGAAAAAAGCGAATTTGTTCGTTTGAAAAATTTACAGATTGGAAAATTTAAAATCACTTCTAAAAAGTTTGCAGTTATTGATTTAGATATTGTAAATGCTGCTTATGTATCTGCAGGTATGCCTCGTATTGAAGCAATTATTGGAGGTGATATTCTTAAAAAATATAAGGCCATTATTAATTATAGCAAGAAGGAATTCACTTTAAATAACTCATGATTTCTGATTATTAAAAGGAGTAAAAAAAAATCGGAAGTATAATTACATCCGATTTTAAAAAAATATAGTAGAGAATAAAATTTTAACGCATAAGAATTACAGTAGATGTTTTTGCAAGTTCTTTCCCAAGCAATTCATCCTTAGCTCGCATATTAACTATGTAGGTACCAATCTCAGCAGGTCGACCTTGATAAGTGCCATCCCAACCTCGTGAGGCACCATCCCATTCAAATACCAATTCACCCCAGCGGTTATAAACCTGATATTCCTCTAATAATCCAGGTCCAATCACAACAGGAATATAATAATCATTCAGGTCGTCCCCATTAGGAGAAAATGCATTTGGTGTGACCAGATATACAGGATCAATAACATTAACAGTAACAGAATCATATCCCACACAGCCAAACTCATCATATCCAGTTAGAAAATACATAGTAGTATCCTGCGGATTTGCAATAGGATTATAAATATCAGGATTAGATAATGCTTCTGTAGGTGTCCAGGAATAAGTAGCTCCACCACTTGCAATTAATTGTGTAAATCCTCCTTTAATAATCAATTTATCAAGCCCGGCCTCTATATCCGGCACCGGCAATAAATCTATATAGACTACATCAGTATCTGCACAACCTAATGCATTGTAGGCTATCAAAAAATAATACATATCAGTTTCAGGAGCTGTTACTTCAGTATTTGGATCAGTAGGGTCTGTTAAATAAACGGGAGGCTGCCATAAGTAAGTGTCACCACCACTACCTTGTAGGTTTATTACGCCATCAGGACAAATGATGGTATCATTTCCGGCATTTGCAATACCTGTAACCGGTTCTGCATACACATAAATAGTATCCAAAATTGTATCACACTCTGCATAACCAGCAACGTAGTAAACTATATCATTAAAAGGAGTTGAAATTACATTGGTGCCAGTGGTAGTATTCAGAAAAGTAGGTGGGGTCCAAATCCATTCATAATCTTCACCACCTTCAATAGTAAAATCAATAGTAGCTCCAGCGCAAGTTTCAACAATAGGATCTGCAGTTATATTAACGCCATCGGCAGTAATACCATAACTGCCCGCATAATCTAATGCCTCATTTAGGTGGGCCAGATCAAGGATATATACAAATTTAATTTCCTCACACTCGCCGGCAGCAATAGTTGGGATATAAAAAACTATTTGAATTGCACAATCACAATTTGTGGATGACCCTACTTCTGTTTCATAACCAGGGAAGCAAAATCCACCGCCAGTGCCCACATAAGCATCGGAAGGATCCCCATCACCAGTGCTGAAACAACCATAAGATGCTCTGGCATTTGGGTCTCTAGCCCCAAATGCTAAATAACAACCAATAGCTGCACCCACTGCTTCAGAAACTGCATCGCAACCTTCAGGTGGATTTGAAATTATAGTATTAATCGTATTAAATGTTCCCCCATAAACTACATCATTATCCGGATCCACATTTCTCATATAATAAACATCTGTAAGGTCAGTGGCTCCTTCATTACATAATGTTATCGTAGTAAGAAAATAAACTGCATCCTCAGGTAATGTGGTATGTTGTGTAATATTTAAATCTTCTGAAGATATGTCACCTTCCCAAGTCATTGAATAGGTACCAGCCGTGTAATCATAACCTGTAACTTCTCCGGGAATTTCCGAAGGCCAACAACCTTGGCTTGAATTCACCCAAACGTTAGATCCTACTTGCACAGCAAAACCTTCTTCAGGAGATCCGGGAATAAAATAATCACCGCAATAAACCGGAGAACCTGTTCCCCATCCGTCTAAATCCGAATCAGCAACAAAACCTAATACAGGTCCTGAATTAGGATGATATCCTGCCGGTGCAGAGCCTTGCGAACCAAACACTCCGCAATCGTTTAAACCAACCTCAACATAGGTTCCTTGTATAAATGCCTCACTTCCTACAATTTGCGCATTTACTACTATACTAGAGGAAAGAAGCATAGCAAAAAGCATCAGCTTACTTAGTAAACTGAATTGCGCTTTTTTATTAATTAATGTATGCACTTTTTATTTTTTTATTGATTAAAGTTATTATGTCAATTCATTTGTTATTACAATTTCTAAATATACGACTTACCGAATTAATACAAATGTTCCGTTTATAGATTGCACTGCATCATCAAACGACTTTTTTGCTCTTGCAATTACTACATAGGAGCCTACTTCTGCTTCTTTTCCGTTCCATGTGCCATCCCAACCATTGCTTCCATCAGCGGTATTAGGAGCAGAATTTTCAAATAAAATTTCACCCCAACGGTTATAAATTGCGTAGTACTCTAAATCACCACTACCGGAAACTGCCGGATAATAATAATCATTAACTCCATCACCATTAGGTGAGAAAGCATTTGGCAACAATACATTCAATTCACCAATTACATATACGACAACGGTATCTGTATTCACACAGCCTTGAGCATCTGTAACAGTTACAGTATAAATGAGCGTATCCTGTGGCTGAGCAATTGGGCTTTGAATATTAGGATCACTTAATCCATCTACAGGCGACCAGGAAAAAATTACGCCCCCGGTAGTTACATCCAATTGTGTTGTCTCATCAAGGAAAACATCAATTGTATAAGGACTCGCAGTGGCAGTAACTTCAGGTAAATAATTTACAGTTACTGTCATCTCATCAGTATTCACACATCCATTTACATCTGTTCCTGTAACCGTATAAATAGTTTCATCATCAACAGTACAAATGGGATTTGCGATATTTGGATTGCTTAAACCAATTGCAGGAGTCCAAACATAGCTTACACCACCGGTAGCTTCTAATTCAATTTGACCATCCACGCAAATTGCTTCATTAGCACCGGCATTTATATTTGGCAATGGATTAACCGTTACAAGGACTGCAGAATAAGCCGGACAACCTAATGTATCGTAAGTAGTTAAAGTATATGCCGTAGTTGTTGTAGGAGAAGCAACTGGATTGGCAATATTGGGATCACTTAAACCCAAAGAAGGTGACCATAAATAAATATCTTCTGCCGATCCACCATTTCCATTTAAAGTTGTAGAAGAACCGATACAAATATCTTCATCTAAACCTGCATCAGAAAATTCATCATTGTCAACATAAATAGTTACGTTAATTGTAGCGTCTCCACAAAATCCTCCAACACCAACAGCTGTGAAAGTAGTTGTTTCATCTACTGTAGCGATAACAGATATACCTGTATCAATATTTAAATGTTCAGAAGGTGTCCATGTCCATAAATAATCATCAGCACCTAATACTTCTAAAGTTACAGGATCGCCCGGATTACATATAGTATAACTGCCGCCACTTGCTACGGATACATCATTTGCTGTTAAGTTATAAGTAACAGTAGCTTCTAATGCTTCTTCCAAATCTGAAATGTTTAATATATAAGCGAATGCAACACATTTACATTCACCCGGATTTATTACGGGAATATAAAATGCAATAGAGGTTGCTATATCTCCCACTTCAGATCCACTGGATTCATAACCGCCGGTACCGTTCCATACATCTTCAGGATCGCCGTCACCGGTACCAAAATTTCCATAACTCACACGAGCCAAAGTATCACGAGCTCCTAAACCTAGGAAACAACCATAGGTTAATCCTTCTGAAGCTACCAATGCTTGCTCATCTGCGGGAGGCTGATACACAATTTCATTATCAGTTGTAAAATCTCCTGACCAAGGTTGATCATTATCCGGATCCACATTACGCATATAATACACATCTTCTAAAGGCTCATCGCCATCATTACAAAATAGAATCCGTGTTACAAAATAAAGTTTGTCTTCTGGCAAAGTTGTAATCTGTGTAATACTTAAATCTGCAGATGCGATAGATCCTTCCCAAGTACCAGTATAAACTCCACCGGAATAAGAATATTCAGCTACATCGCCGGGAATTTCATCTGGAAAGCAGTTTTGATCTGTATTTATCCATGTGGTTGCACCAATTTGAACCTGCCATCCTTCCACAGGAGTGCCTGGCACAAAATAGTCACCACAATAATCAGGAGTGCCAGTATCCCAGCCATCACTTTCCCAATCGGCTACGAAACCTAATCCTGTTAAACCCGGATTCGCATGAAAATCATCAGCAGCAGGTGGTAAACTTCCTGAGCCAAATGCTCCGCATTGATTTATTCCAACTTCAACAAATTGACCTTTAAGAAATAAATTAGATCCAATTATTTGGCTGTAATTAGCAGATATACAAAAAAGTAATACCGCCATTAAAGCCGGTATTTTATAAATATTTCCAACTCCCATGTTATTCGTTAAATTTATTGTAGGCGCCTAAGTAACGAGATGAAACACTGGTAAAATAGGTGTTCCATTTTGCAACACCCCAATCAGGTGTAGGTGCATACTGCAGCATTAAATGTACTGTTGCTGTTTGTGCTGCATAGTCAACTTTAGCATTTACAAGATTATCAGTCATACTTCTGAAAAAGCGATCTGCTGCTGCAGCATCTTTGAAGCCCATGTTTGAGATATCAACCGTATAAACAGGTGATAATTCTGCATCTGTTGGAATAGTCAAAACCATATTCTCATCAAATGATGCCACAGGAATTTCCGTTTGGGCAATTGCTGATTGTGTCGTTAAGAAAAGAAAACCAGACACTAATACTGTAAGGAGGTAAATTTTTTTCATAATTACTTTTTAAGTTGCTTTTAAAAAATCTGTCTAAAGTTACTATTAAACTAAACGTATATCAAATTACACTGTGTGTGTAATTATGAAGTATTACAAAATGACAATTCCTTGAATTTGCACTACAAAAAAGTAAGCCCTTTTGAAGTGCTTATCGAATCAATACAAATGTTCCATTTATAGTTTGTATAGCTTCATCAAATGATTTCTTAGCACGAGCAATTACAACATAAGAGCCCACTTCTGCCTCAGTTCCATTCCATGTCCCATCCCAACCATTGCTGCCATCTGCTGTATTTGGTGCAGTATTTTCAAATATCATTTCGCCCCAGCGGTTATAAATTGCATAGTATTCTAAATCACCACTCCCGCTTACTGCCGGGTAATAATAATCATTTACTCCATCGCCATTAGGTGAAAAGGCATTTGGCAATAACACTTTCAACTCTCCAATTACATTTACTATAACAGTATCAGTATTTACACAACCATACTGATCAGTTACGGTAACTGTGTAAATCGTTGTATCCTCCGGTTGAGCTATTGGATTTTGAATATTCGGATCACTTAATCCATTTGGAGGAGACCAATTGAAAATAATTCCACCCGTAACCACGTCTAATTGTGTTGTTTCTCCAAGAAAAACATCAATTGTATATGGATTTGCCGTAGCAATAATTTCGGGTAAATAATTTACAGAAACTGTAATTTCATCAGTATTTATACAACCGTTTTCATCCGTTCCTGTAACCGTATAAGTAGTTTCATCATCCACTGTACAATTAGGGTTTGCAATATTTGGATTGCTTAAACCAATTGCAGGAGTCCAGACATAACTCACACCACCTGTAGCTTCCAATTCAATTTCACCATCCACACAAATTGCTACATCAGCACCTGCATTGATAATGGGAAGTGGATCAACTGTAATTAATACCGCAGAATAAGCTGGGCAGCCGAGTGTATCATAAGTGGTTAAAGTATAGGCTGTTGTAGTAATTGGAGAAGCAACAGGATTTGAAATATTGGGATCGCTTAAACCTAAATCCGGAGACCATAAATATATATTTTCTGCTGGACCACCAAATCCGCTTAAGGTAGTTGATGAACCAATACATATTGATTGATCAGGCCCTGCATCAGACAATTCATCTTCATCAACAATTAAGGTGAAGGAAGTTGTTATATCTCCACATTCACCACCAACACCTGTTACTGTATATGTTGTAGTTTCCTCTGGCGTTGCAACAATTGAATCACCAACGGTACTGCTTAAATAAATATCAGGCGACCAAGTCCAGGTAACTGCAGGATCACCATTCGCTTCCAGAATAACCGTATCTCCAACTTCACAAACAGCATATTGACCCGTCGCAGAAATACTCACACCGTTGGCAGTTAGTCCCACTCCTCCGGAAAGTGTAGCTTCTAAAGCATCTTGCAGATCGGAAGGATCAAGCACATGCGCATAATTTATAATTGTACATTCTCCTGCAGGAATATCCACTTTAAAAGTAATTTGCACAGCACAGTCACAAGAAGTACTGCCTGAAATACTGTAACCACCAGTTCCTGTCCATGCATCGGAAGGCGTAGATGGTGAAATAAAGAAATTGCCATAACTAACACGGGCACGATTATCTACAGCACCAATGCCTAAAAAACAACCGCAAGATTCTCCATCAGCAGTAACAAGAGCAGTATCATCTGATGGATAATTATAAACTATAACATTTTCAGTTTGATACGAACCGCAATTATCTACATCCTGATCTGGGTCTACATTTCTCGTATAATACACATCAGTTAAGTCTGTATCACCTGTATTACATAGCTCCACAGAGGTTAGAAAAAATAAAGCGCCATTGGGAAAAGAGGTTGTTTGTGTTATTGATAAATTAATTCCTGTTTCATCCAATTCGCCTTCCCAAACTGCGAGTTGCACACCGGCTGCATCCACATAACTGGTGATAGAACCATCCATGTCCGCAGCACCAAATCCTGTTTCACCATAACCCAAACAAGGCAAGTAGTGGTTTTCCCAAACATCTCCGTCCCACTCTATTGCCCAACCTTCCTCGGGACTACCCGGCGTAAAATAATCTCCACAAAAATTCGGCTCACCGGCTCCGGTAGATTCATCCCAGCCATCTTTTTCGTGGTCAGCAATAAAACCCAATCCATTTATATTAATACCATGATATTCTCCAAGTGGCCCATCCGGTGGAGTTGCACTACTGCCATATACACCACATTCAGAAATACCAAGTTCTATAAAACATCCTTGAAGAAAAACATCACCACCCACCATTTGTGAATTTCCTTTAAAAGCGATCAAGCTCAATATCATAAAAACTATGAGAGAAGTATTGAATTTAAGGTTCATATGTTTGTATTTTAATATTTAAAAACTTCACTAAGGTCTGAAAAACTACTTAAACAAGAAAGTTAGAAATATAATAATTATGAATTTACCAAAATATGTCAATTCCTTTTCAAGATATCCGACAAAATAAATAAAAGTAATTTCTAATATAGAGACTCTGAATTCTGTAATACCAATTAATCAAGAAAAAATTTGATGAACAACATGAATTTCTTTGAATTTCTCTCAAGTTAAAATAGTCTCTAAAAAGATTTAATTTAGTTTTTAAACTTTAGCACAAATAATTAATACATTAAAAAAAACTTATATAATATGTCAGACGAGGAATTAAAAATCAAGTTTCAGAAAATTGAAGACAACTTTAATTTGGCTATAATCTCTAATAATGTGGATGAAATAAAAAAATGCATTACATCTGATTGGGTTATTGTGGATAGTGGTGGAGGCATTATTGCTCAAGATAAATTTTTTGAAGTATTACAGCAAGGCATTTTATCGCATTCTACAATGACAAAGGAAACATTAAGGGTAAAAATTTATGGTGATATTGCATTGGTTATAGGTCGTGGACAAAACACCGGAACCTGGCAAGGTAAACCAATGAGAGCCGATGAGTGGATTACCGATGTATATAAAAAAGAAAACGACAAATGGCTTTGTGTTTTAACGCATCTAACGCCAGTAAAAAAATAAACTATTTAGCACATTTAATACTTGAAAGCTGTTTTCACAGTGAAGAGGCTATTCCATTTTCCAGGTTTAATTATTTAATCCAATCAATTGATTGTTATAGTGAATAGAATTGAGTTGAAAAATTATCCTATGACGAAATTTAACAATTTGTAGAAATCTTTTCACAACAAATAAGGTATTATTCCACACTTGCTTTCCTAATTAATCTTTCTTTATAATAATATTTTAAATTTTCAACCGAAATAATATTATCAAATTTATAATTATACAGACTTAATGGATTTATCCAAATTACATTTAAATACTTAGCTATAAAAGGATTAATAAAAATTTATCCCTAGTGCTATTATTAGAAATGATTTGAAGATTTAAAAAAAAATCGGAATAACATATAAAGTGAAAAAATGTTTGAGAAACTTATAAATTTTATTTGTCAACCCTTGGTATAAATCTTGTTTTTTAAAAACAGATTTAATTAACTTTTTAAAAATAAATATTATGCCTAAGCAAACAAAACAAACAATTGCACCGACTAAGAAAACCTCTGCTTCTTCAAGCGGTAAAACAACTACAACTTCTAGTAAAAAAACTACTCCTTCTCGTAAATCAACTCCAAATGATTCTATGTTAGAAGATTTTTTTTATGATGAATTAAAAGACATTTATTGGGCGGAAAAACATCTTACGAAAGCTTTACCTAAATTAAATAAAGCGGCGACAAGTAAAGAATTAAAAAATGCATTTTCCGAACATTTAGAAGTAACCAAAACTCATATTGAAAGACTTGAACAAGTTTTTGAATTGTTAGATAAAAAAGCTGTCGCAAAAAAATGTGAAGCCATGGAAGGTTTAACTAAGGAAGCAGATAGTATTGTGGAAGATACTGAAAAAGGAACCGCAACTCGTGATGTTGGATTAATCCTGGCCGCTCAAAAAAGTAGAACACTATGAAATTGCTACTTACGGTGGATTAGCACAACTTGCCCGCACTCTTAAAAAAGAAGATGTTGCAGAATTGTTGGAAGAAACATTAGGAGAAGAAAAAGAAGCAGATAGTTTATTGACTGACATTGCTGAGAATGATATTAATTACGAAGCAAGTCAGGAAGAAGAATAGATGTAATAAGTTTTAATTGGTAATTTATTTTATTAAATGGCTTGATAAATTCAAGCCATTTATTTTTATTTTGCTCTATCCCCTTATCCGTTTTTCCGTTTACTGAGTAAACGGAAATTTACCAGTGTATGAAATTTATTTCAGTTATCCGTTTACTGAAGTAAACAGAAATTTATACATTAAATGTCCAGCATATAAAATCCATTTCAGTCAGTTTTAACTGCCTGTAGCAGCCAATAATTTTCATGGTTTAATAATTTGCATCACTATTTCTTCCATAGGGGATAATGCATTATCGACCTCAGCAATTGAATTATCAATTTTAGAAAATAAATCACTCAATTTTTTATTTTCATATGCTTCGATAATTAATGGATGCACATAATATTTTTTGCAGACGTTTACTGTGTTTCCAAGATGAGAGGAAACGATTTTAAAAGTGTCTGTAATATTTTTCTTTGCTTCTATTTCACTTTCAAATAAACCGAATTCATGTAGAGCTACAACTGCATGCACAGTACCCGCCCAGGTGCGGAAGTCTTTGGAAGTAAAATATCCAGAACTGATATTTTTAATATATGCGTTTACCATTCCCGAATCAATAGATTTTTTTTCACCATTGTCATTAAAATATTGAAACAATTCTCTGCCGGGAATTTCCTTGCAGCTTTGAACAATGTTTGCCAACTTTTTACTTTTTAAATTAATTTGATGCTCAACACCTGACTTACCTTTAAAACTGAATTCTATTTTAGATCCATTAAAAGAAACATGCTTGTCTTTTAAGGTAGCTAACCCAAAGGATCCGTTTAATTTCTCATATTCACTATTACCTACTCGAATACTTGTCTTCTCCATTAAACTCACAACAGTTGCCAATACTTTCTCAACTGGAAGACCGGGTAATGCAATATCTTTTTTTAGTTGAGTACGCATTTGAGGCAAGGACAATCCAAAGTCATATAAATGATAAAATTTACTTTGATTTCGAATTTTATTCCAATTCGTATGATAACGATATTGTTTGCGATTCTTCACATCCAATCCTGTAACTTGCAAATGACCATTTTCTAATTTACAAATCCAGACACTTTCCCATGCGGGCGGAATCACAAGTGCTTTTATCCTTTTTAAATCGGCATTATCAATTTTTTATTTTCGATTTTATATGAAAACCCTTTGCCTTTTTTAATGCGGTTAATTCCCGGTTCCTTATCTGTTACATAAATTAAATTAACTGCTTCTGCCGCCTTAGCATTATCATTTAATATTAATTCTATTTTTTTTTTTCGATCGTGGAAGTAAATTTTCCATACAAATGAATTTAAAGTAACCTGAATGCTTTTCAACAATTCAATAAAAATTGAATATTAAATCTGTTTTATCTTTCAAAAGAAAATAAATCGGCATCGCTGTTTTTCTTTTCTAAAATAATGTCTGTAAGAATTTCAGCAGCAGTTAAACTAAACGTAATTCCATTTCCGCCAAATCCTAGGGCAAATAAGCTATTAGGTAGTTTTTTATAAGTTCCTATATATGGTAATCCATCAGTAGTTTTTCCGAAAATCCCCATCCAATTAAATTCCGGCTTTACATCCATTGAAGGAAATACTTTATGCAATTCTTTATAAAGCTGCGCAGTTTTTTTATTTATTTTTTTCATGCTATGATCTACAGATGAATGCTTATCATCACCTCCACCAAAAATTATTCTGCCATCCGGAGTTGTACGTATATATAAATATGGATCTGCTGTATTCCATATCAATACATCATCTTTCCAGAAAGATTCTTTAGATTTTTTTTGTTCAGTAATTGAGGCATAAGTGGAATACAGTTCCACTATTTTTTTATCAATATATTTTACTGTTTCATAACCCGTAGCATAAATAAGTTTCTTTGCTTTTATTTTCAAACCATTTTCCGT
Source organism: Bacteroidota bacterium (assembly GCA_016715425.1). Taxonomy (NCBI): domain Bacteria; kingdom Pseudomonadati; phylum Bacteroidota; species Bacteroidota bacterium. The sequence goes on along the minus strand of JADKAC010000005.1, from coordinate 970,695 downwards.
TTTCATTACTACCCCACTCTTCTTATGTTGTATATTAGTCACATTGGTTCTATCAAATACCTGTATTCCTTTTGATTGGGAATATTTATGTAATTCATGAGCAAATTTATAGGCATCCGTCTGTGCAGCGAGTCCTGAGAGTATTGCTCCGGGTGCATTAAATCCAAATGTTTTTTTAACATCATCCTTACCAAGATATTCCACATCAAAACCGGCTTGCCTTCTTGCATCAAATTCTTTTTGTAAATGAGGAATATGTTTTTTATCGGCAGCATAGTACAGACTTTTCTTAAATTCAAATTCCTTAAATCCTATATGCTCACTTATAGTATGCAGTTTATGAATTGAAGATGCACATAACTTATAACTTCTTTCCGCAGCATTTACACCAATTTTTTCTTTTAAATCTGTGAGAGAAATATCTATTTCGTATTGAAGCAAAGCCGTGCTTGCACAGGTACTTCCCAATCCAATGGAACGTGCATCAATGATTACACAATTTACTCCGGCATTAGCAAGGTAATATCCCATAAGTGCACCCGAAATTCCTGCACCCATTATAACCACATCTACTTCAATGGACTTTTCCAATGAAGGATAATTGTATGGCAGACCATTTTTTACCAGCCAATAGGGATAACCTGAAATTAAATTCATGAGACTATATTTTGTTTATTAAAAAATTGGATAAAATCATAATCATATAAAAACATCCTTATTCTAACACTATAATATTGTTATATCATTTTTACACAAACAAAAAAATTGAAATACTGTTTTAAGAATATTAGAAATAAAATATGAGGGGAATTTACTAACAACCCCTCAGATAACTCATTAACGAATATTCATGACAAAAACCTTTGGTGAAAAAGTGGTTGATTTCAATCGCAAATTACAATACACGGGTAAAATGCCCAAAGGCTTTCAGGTGATAAATCCCTATAAAGATAACCCGGAGACTATAGACGTAATGCAGCAATTTTATAGTAAATATTATAATGACACCAAGAAGAGGAAATTTATTATAGGCATTAATCCCAGTAGGCATGGCGCCGGCGTAACGGGTGTTCCATTTACTGATACAAAAAGATTAGAAAGTACCTGCGGAATAAAAATGCACTCTGCACATACGCATGAAATTTCTTCTTGGTTTTTATATGATGTGATTGCAGAATTTGGCGGTGCCGAAGCTTTCTATAAACAATTTTATATTAACTCTCCATTTCCTTTGGCAATTGTTCGTCAGACAAAAGAAGGGAAATGGCTGAATGCAAATTATTATGATGATAAGACGCTATTTAAAATGGTGAAATCATTTATGATTGATTCATTAAAAAAACATATTAGCATGGGATTGATAATTTCGGATGCATATGTATTAGGACGAAAAAATGAAATCTATCTTCAAAAACTTAACAACGAAGTAAAATTATTTGATAATTTAATAGCACTTGATCATCCGAGATATATCCAACAATATAAATCGAAAGAGAAACAACTTTATATAGACAAATATATTTTAACCTTAAACAATTCTATCTAAATCTGATGGTGCATCAGGCGATATATACAATAGGTCATTCCACACATAGTCTGGAAGAATTCATCGCTATGCTTCAGTCGTTTAACATTCAGGTTTTGGCAGATATACGCAGCCTCCCCGGTTCTAGAAAATTTCCTCATTTTGATAAAGAAAATTTAGAGAAATCGTTACCTGAAAATGGAATAGAATATATGCATCTCGCTGATTTGGGAGGAAGAAGAAAAGTGAAAAAAGATTCTAAAAACAATCGTTGGAATAATGATTCCTTCAAAGGGTATGCAGATTATATGGAGACAATAGAATTTGAAAATGCAATTTTACATCTCGAAAAAATTGCTTTAAAAAAAACTACTGCTTTTATGTGTGCAGAAGCAATTTGGTGGCGATGTCATCGCTCCATGGTATCGGATTATCTGAAAGCAAAAGGTTGGGATGTAAGACATATTATGTCGATAGGAAAAGCCAGGTGCATCGCTATACTTCACCGGCAATAATTGAAGGGGAAAATGTATTGTATTCGGATGAAGAATAAGTTTTGCTATTATTTCAAACAATCATTCTTTAGAATTAATAAATACTTTTCTCGTATATTTAAAACAATCAATATTGCTGATGATCGGCTTCTAAAAACAATAAACTGCAATGGTTGAAAATTAATTTAATATCACTTTTGCTAAAAATTAAAATAAAAAAATCGAATGGCTTATAACATTGATCTTGCAAAAAGGGTTAGAACACCCCTTACTAAAAATCCGGAATTAAAAATTGAAGAAAAGAAAATGTTTGGCGGGCATGCTTTTATGGTGAATGGAAAAATGTGTGTGAATGTAAGTGGTGAAAATCTGATGTGCCGGTTTGATCCGGATTTACTAAACGAAGTATCTAAAAGAAATGGCTATCAACCTATGATTATGAGTGGCAGAATTTTTAAAGGCTATTGTTATGTAAGTGAAGATGGTTTTACAGCTGAGAAAGATTTTCTTTACTGGATAAATATATGTTTGGATTTCAACGATAAAGTAAAGTCTTCTAAAAAGAAAAATTAGCATTCTCTATTTTAAAAAAAATCATTAAAATTTGTATTGAACAATTACATTATTATGCCCAAATATCTATTACACTTTTTCCTATTCATTATACTCCTTTTTTATACCACAACATCCATTCAGGCACAAGCACAAACGGAAATTATAATGGATACATTAATGGTAGGAACTGCCGGTTCCGAACCTTTTGTATTTGATGGAGAAGATAAAGGAATTGCGATTGAGATATGGGATAAAATCGCTTTAAATAAATCATGGAATTATAAATATGTGCATTTTGAAAATGTTGATGATGCATTACATGCTCTGATGCAGGGACATTTGGATTTAGTTGTTGGTCCCATCAGCATTACCTCAAGTCGTATTGAACACATGAAATTTTCTCAACCTTTTTATAACTCCAGTATATCTATACTTTCACCAATTCAAAAAAATAATTTTTGGCAAAAGATTAAACCATTTTTCAGCTTTAAATTATTAATTGCCTTGTTCATCTTTTTAATTATTCTTGCCGGAGTTGGAACGCTTTTTTGGATTGCGGAGCGCAAAAAATCTCCGGATCAATTTGCAAAAGATCCTCTGCATGGTATTGGCACCGGAATGTGGCTGGCTATTGTTACTATGAGTACAACAGGATATGGTGATAAAGCACCTGTGACTTTGGCAGGTAGAATTATTGCCGGTGCTTGGATGGTAATAACAATAATTTTTGCTACATCTATGGTGGCGGGAATCGCAAGTACATTAACGCTATCTTCATTGGGTGGCACTACAATTTCAAATATTGAACAACTATCAGGCAAAAGGTCGCAACAATTGACGGTTCATCTACGGAAGAATTATTAAATAAATCTAAAATTCATTCGGTAGGTGTTAATGATTTTGCAGAGACAATTACTAAACTGAAAAATAAAGAAGTGGATGCGGTGGTATATGATCGTCCGCAGTTATTATACTATTTGAAAAATAATAAAGACGAAGATTTATATATCAGTAAAGCGGAGTATTATATACAAGGTTATGGCTTTGCATTTCCCTAAACTCTCTACTTATTTCAGATGTAAATCAGGCATTACTGGAACTAGCAGAAAATCAGGAAATAGAAAAGATTGTTCATTATTATATCCAGAAAGATGAGTGATTTTTAATTAAATAATTGCAAACAATACTATTAATATTTATCAAATTTTCTGCAAAAATAAATAGGTTATCAGTTTCAATATTAAGTCAATGGTCTAAGTTAATGGTCAAAATCCATAGTCATTTTTTTTTGCCAACCGCCAATAGCCAATAGCCAAAAATCAAAGTGTAAATGAACAATAATTTCTTAACTCGAAACCTCAAACTCGAAACTATTTTAGTCAATAGTCTAAGTCAACAGTCTAAGTCAATAGTCAATAGTCAACAGTCTAATTCATTGGTTCTATATTATTTCTACTTTTGCGCTCGTCATGTTTGTACCTAAATTATTTGTAACACTCAAGACTTACACTAAAGAACAATTTTACAAAGACCTCATCGCAGGAATTATTGTAGGCATTGTTGCACTACCTCTCTGCATTGCATTTGCTATAGCATCCGGAGTTTCACCCGAAAAAGGTTTAATTACAGGAGTAATAGGAGGATTTCTGATTTCATTTCTTGGTGGAAGCCGAGTTCAAATTGGCGGGCCGACAGGTGCTTTCATAGTAATCGTTTACGGTATTGTGCAGGAATTCGGAATTGAGGGATTGATTTACGCCACTTTTCTTGCAGGAATAATTCTGGTTATAATGGGACTTGCAAGAATGGGTTCTATTATAAAATTTATTCCGCATCCACTCATAGTTGGATTCACAAGTGGTATTGCATTAATTATTTTTTCTTCGCAGATGAAGGATTTTTTTGGTCTTACTATGGGAGATGTGCCTGCAGATTTTGTAGAGAAATGGCAAGCGTATTTTTTAAATTTCGAAACTATAAATATGTATGCTATTGTAATTGCAATTAGTACTATTCTCATTTCAATTCTCATCCCAAAATATCTCGCAAAATTCCCGGTTCACTTGTAGCAATTCTTATTGCAACAATTTGTGTAAGCATATTTCAAATTGATGTAGAAACTATTGGTAGTAAGTTTGGAGAAATATCATCCTCCTTCCCTGCTCCACATTTTTCATTTATAGATTTTGCTACACTTCAAAAATTAATAGCACCTGCATTTACCATCGCTTTGCTTGGTGGAATTGAATCACTGCTTTCGGCGGTAGTATCAGATGGAATGATTGGGGGAAGTCATAAATCAAATGTTGAACTTGTTGGTCAGGGAGTAGCAAATATTGTTTCTTCTTTGTTCGGTGGAATTCCGGCAACAGGAGCAATTGCCCGCACTGCAACCAATGTGAAAAATGGAGGAAGAACTCCGATCGCAGGCATTGTTCATTCTATAACTCTTCTATTAATAATGCTTGTATTTGGAAAATGGGCAACACTAATTCCACTATCATGTCTTGCAGGAATATTAGTAGTGGTGGCTTATAATATGAGTGAATGGCGTTCATTTATATCAGTACTGCGCACCTCTAAAAGTGATGCTGCTGTTTTACTTAGCACTTTCGCATTAACAGTATTTGTTGATCTGACAGTTGCTATTGAAATCGGGATGGTGCTTGCTGTATTTTTATTCATGCGAAGAATGACACAAATAACTAACGTAAATATTATTACAGATGAAATAAATGAAGCGGATGATGAAAAAGCAATCAGCAAATACAAAGTTCCTGAAGGTGTAGAAGTGTTTGAAATAACAGGCCCGATGTTTTTTGGTGCTGCATATAAATTCAAAGAGTCTATGAAGTTTATGGAAAAGCCACCAAAGGTTTTAATAATCCGCATGCGTTTAGTTCCTGTTATTGATGCAACAGGATTACATACATTAAAAGAAGTATTTCAGCAAGCAAAAAATCAAGGTACTCAACTTATTCTTTCAGGTGTACAACAAGGTCTTTTTATTGAGTTAGAAAAATCCCGACTTATCTTTCTTGTGGGCAAAGCAAATGTTTGTGATGATATTGATGATGCACTTGAACGGGCTAATATGTTATTGAAGGAAATGTAACTATATGATTATTTAAACAAAATTCACTTTCAATTAAAATATTATTTAATAAATGTGATCATAGTTAACAGTTATTTTTCAAAGCAAATTTTTTAATATATATTTGAATGAAGGTCAAAATTAATGTGCTATTTGATTCTTTAGAAGATTACTTTATCTTGTCATTATGAAAACATGAAAAAGAATATAAATTTATAATCCATGTGGATTATTAAAAATCAAGAAACTTAGATTAAAACACAAAACAGCTATGCTAAATTAATAATATACAAATGACAGCAATAATAATAATTGGATTAATGCTACTTTTAATTTATGCAGTTTATAAAAAGACGAAATCCACAAAACAAAACACTACTGATACCATTTCAAACAAAAGCCCAAAATCAGAAAAGGAAATACAAGAGAAATTAGTGGAAACTTTTATTAATAATCTAAAATTCACAATACAAACATCTGGTCCTTTAAATAACAATAATGATGATTCAATTATTGATGTTACAGGAAACTATGAAAAAATAGGAACGCCTGCTAATATCATTGAATTTGATAGTTGGAAGCTAGGTAATAAATTTAAGAATAAATTAAAATTATCCGACAATGAAGTAGAAATACTAAATAACTTAATTGATACAGATAACAAATTCAATTCAATCCCATATTGTGCAGAATATTTAATCCGTTTACTTTTTGATTCATTAAATTATTTGGAAGAGTATTTTGGTATTGAAGAACACAATAAAATAAAAGCAGAAATTTTTGATGTTGAAATTAAAAAGCAATATAAGTATCGAAAAGGTAGCTATAATTATAATAACGCAATTACAGAACTAAGGAATAAATACAACCAATGTATCTACAAAACTTGTGAAAACGAATTAAGAGGATTTTTAAATGTAGGAAGAAGAACTGAATTAAATTGGTATTTACGCACAAATGAAGCCTTAAATCTTTTTGAGGAAAAAGTTCTTTCTATAGTATATCCATATATTGAAGAAGATTTGTTTAAAAATTATCCAATTGACCTTGAGAGCGAAATATTAATAAATAACTATAATAGAAGTAGATATAAGGAGATACTTGAAAAAATCAAGGTAGACTTTAATGAGCAAAATATTAATGTATTTAAACAACAAATCGCAGAACTGGAAAAAAGAAATTTTGAGAATCCATTTATTGAAAATATATATTATGAAGCATCTAAATTTATTTCAAACGTTAATAATATTTTGGCTTTAGAGTATTATGTAAGGTATGTATATTACGACTTAAAATCTGCAACTTTTGACAATAAACAATTCACAAAAACTATTCAAAAAAGTTTGTTCAAAACCAATGAGCAATTACACGATTTTGAAATTATTGTCAGCGAATTAATCAAAGACAAAAATTTAGACAAAGCATTAAAAAGCGTTTCAAAAATTTATGAGATTAAACGTAAGAAAATACATCTTGATATTACTTCAATAAAAGAGGTACAACAACAACACTCTACCACAGTTGAACTTCTTAATGAATATTTAAAGGATGATTCTGAGGATGAAAACAATTCCATAAAATCACAAGAGATAAGCAACGAAGAGATAAAAATAGAGATAACACAAAAACATGATGATATAAGCCATTCAGCATTTGTTTACGAATTACCTTTTACACCAATACACATTTCTGCATTAGAACTTTTCTCGAAAAGCAATTTTTCAGTTATGCAAAGTGAACTTGAACAGTTTGCAAAATCAAAAGGTGTTTTTAAAAATCAATTAATTGAAAGCATTAATGAAACCTGTTATGAGTTTTTAGATGATGTATTGATTGAGGAAGAAGAAGACTATTACACAATTAACCCAAACTATTTTCAAAGAATTTCCGCAAAATGATAGACAATATTAAACCTAAAGAAGCCACCGCTATTATCAATTCATTAATTGGCGGTGTAGTTCCAAAAATTGGTGTTCAACATATTACTGTTGGGCGTTCAGAAGAAATCAATGCAGTTGTAAATGCATTAGAAGATGTTAAAAATGGGCACAGTATGGTTAAATTCTGGATTGGAGACTTTGGTTCAGGTAAATCATTTATGCTTCATTTACTCAATACAGTTGCTTTGAAGCAGAAATTTGTAGTAGCCAATGCAGATTTTACACCTGATAATCGTTTGTATTCAAATGATGGAAAAGGAGTTGCTCTCTATTCTTCTATTATGGATAACGTTTCAATTCAAACAAAGCCAGAAGGCGGTGCATTGCCAACATTATTGGAAAAATGGATTGAGCAAATTATAATACAAACTGCTGAAGAAAATAAAATTTCATTGACTGACATTCGTAATGAACAATATTTAAGTCTAATTCAAAATAACATTATGAAAACCATTAATGAAATCACCGATGTAGGTGGTTTCGATTTTGGAACTGTTATAATGAAATATTATGAAGGATATATCAAAGAAGATGAGCAATTAAGAAGAAACGCTTTAAAATGGCTAAAAGGAGAATACAGAACTAAAACAGAAGCAAGACAAGACTTAGGAGTAAGAGAAGTTATAAATGACCTGAATTATTATGATATGCTGAAAAATTTCTGCAAACTCTTTGTATACATGGGGTATAGTGGTTTTATGGTAAATCTAGATGAAGCTATTAATCTATACAAGATTTCAACATCCGTAATGAGAGAAAAGAACTATGAAAAAATCCTTACGATATACAATGATTGTTTTCAAGGTAAAGTTGCTAACCTGTTTCTCAATTTTGCTGGAACTAAAGAGTTTTTAGAAAATGAAAGACGTGGTTTATTCAGTTATCCAGCATTAAAAAGAAGATTAGAAACGAATAAATTTGAAACAGCCGAAATAAGAGATTTTGCCCAACCTGTTATTAGGCTGATGCCTTTAAATCATAATGAGGTTTTTGTTTTACTTAAAAAGTTGAAACTAATTTTTGATTACAATTATAAATCTGAGATTCAACTAACAGAAGAAGAAATCCTTTCATTTATGGAAGAAATGTTTAATAAACCAGGGGCTTCTGAATTTTTAACTCCTGGAGAAATTGTAAGAGATTATTTAAATATTTTAAATATTATTAGACAAAACCCAGAAATTGAAAAAGCAAAACTTTTTAAGGATATTGAAATTTCTGATGAAAGACCTAATGATGAACTTATGGATGAAATTGAAGAATTATAATGTCATTTGATTTACTTTCAGAACCAATACGAAAATTTATTCGAGATAAAGGTTGGGAGCGGTTGCGACCAATTCAAACGGCTGCTATTTCTAAAATTTTAGCGTCGGATGATAATTATATTTTAGCATCAAGGACTGCTTCTGGAAAAACAGAAGCAGCATTCTTGCCAATACTTTCTAAAGTTAATTTCAATGATACAGGCGTTCAGGTACTTTATATTTCACCACTTATTGCATTAATTAATGACCAATTTTATCGTATAGAAGAACTATGCAAAAATCTTGATATAACGGTAACTAAATGGCATGGAGAAGCAAACAAAACACTTAAAGAAAGATTAATTAAGCACCCAAACGGAATTATCCTAATAACACCCGAATCATTGGAAGCTATGTTTGTAAACAAACCTTTCAATGTAAAGCATTTATTTTCTAATTTAAAATATATTGTCATTGATGAAATACACTCATTTATTGGCACAGATAGAGGAATTCAACTAAAATCAATTCTATCAAGATTACAAATGATTAATTATAAATCATTCAGTATTGTTGGACTTTCGGCAACAATTGGGGATTACGATGAAGCTAAAAAATTCACTGGAGATGAATTTAATACAAAGGTCCTATTGGATAGAACAGCCAAAGAAGTTAATGCACTATTCCGCTACTTCAAAAACAAAAACGAGGAATTACCTTTGGAACTTTTGAAAGATTTATACATTGAAACTAAAGACAATAAAGTTTTAATTTTTCCAAACAGTAGAGGGCGTGCCGAAGAAGTTGCTGTAAAACTTAGAAAGATTTCAGACAGAGTAAAAGGTCATTCAAATTATTTTTCGCATCATTCATCAGTTGATAGAGAAGTGAGAGAGTACGTTGAATATTTTGCAAAGAATAACATTCGCCAAAACTTTTGTATAGCTTGCACATCTACATTAGAACTCGGTATTGATATTGGAACCGTTGATGAAGTTGTTCAAATTGATGCAACGCATAGTATAGCCTCATTAATTCAGAGAGTAGGTAGAAGCGGAAGAAAAGAAGGAGAAAGTAGTAATTTGTATTTGTATTCTACAAATGAATGGAGTTTGCTTCAATCAATTGCTTGTTGGTTATTATATAAAGAAGATTTTATCGAACCGCCACAAAAAAATGAAAAACCCTATGATATTTTAGTTCATCAAGCATTGTCAATTACCAAAGGACATTCAGGAATAAGATTAAAGGAATTAATAAATCAACTCAAAGAAAACGCTGCATTTAAGGAAATTGATTTAAAAGAGATTGAAGAAATACTTAAACATTTAATTGAAATTGATTTTCTTGAAAAATTACAACACGAAGTTATAATTGGCGTGGAAGGAGAAAAGGTAGTTAACAGTCGTAACTTTTATAGTGTATTCAAAACAGAAGAAAACTTTAAAGTAGTAAATGCCGGAAATGCAATTGGTGAAATACCATTCTCACCACAAATTATTGAAGATGAAAACATATTGCTCTCTGCTAAAATTTGGAAAATAAAATTCGTTGACCATAAGGCAAAAAAAATAGAAGTAATCTCAGCAAAAGACGGAAAAAAACCAATTTTTTTTGGTGGTGGATCTATAATACATCCAAGGATAAGGGAGAAAATGTTTGAAGTTCTTTATTCTAAAACAGAATACGATTTTCTTGACCAACCAAGTTGTGATGAAACAGAAATAATGCGTAAAGACTTCGCTGTTTTCAATATTAATTACCTACAATCCGAACGACCACTCCTAACAACTGAAAAACATCTTCAACTATTTACATTCACAGGGACACGAATAAACAGAACAATACAATTGCTTTTAAAAATTGCAGGAATTCAAAACACACTTGACGACAGCCGTAGTTCTTTTGACATTAAGGTATCAAAACAAGAATTGATTTCGAAATGGAGTTTTTTATCCTTTCCACTTAAAGACATTGATACACATATTTCAATACTCTTGCAGACGAATCCTACCCTATTAGATTTTTCCAAATGGGGAATGTATTTACCAGATAACTATAAAATTAAACTCTTAAGAGAAAGATATTTCGACATTGAAAAGACAACTCAATTATTAGCAAATATAAATTTAGTATGCAACAGTTAAAATAGCAGTTTTGTATTCTATCTAATGATTGAAGATTTTAATAGATTAAAAAATAATTTCTTTTTCTTTAACAACACCAACATTTTGGAAAAATTATATCCATTCATTTCACATCCTTCTACATATAAAGGTTTTAATAATACGAATGCGTTTAGTTCCTGTAATTGATGCAACAGGATTACATACATTAAAAGAAGTATTTCAGCAAGCAAAAAATCAAGGTACGCAACTTATTCTTTCAGGTGTACAACAAGGTCTTTTTATTGAGTTAGAAAAATCCCGTCTCATTTTTCTTGTGGGCAAAGCAAATGTTTGTGATGATATTGATGATGCACTTGAACGGGCTAATATGTTATTGAAGGAAATGTAATCCTTTGATTATTTAAACTTCTGGAGGATAAAAATTATAGTTTAAACCAAATGTCGACATAAGTATTGGCTTAAACATATCGAATTAAATCAGGTAAACTAATTATTTCATCATTGAAAGTTGTGTGAGAATACTATTGTAATAAGTATCACATAAATTTTTATTTATAGGTTTTACTTTTGTAATAATACTAATATAATAACCACGAATAAACATATACTAACAAATTATAATTATTTGAAAAAAACCTTACGACATGCATCCGCAAGTTTTCTTCTTATCCTTGGGCTTATAACTTTATTTTTAAGCACATCCGTAATCTTTGATCTATTTGATATAAGAAGTAAGGAAGGCAACTATGTATTATTTATTGTTGAGGCAAATTTTATTTGCAGCATACTCTATTTAATTTCAGTATATGGTTTTTCAAATCAAAACGTTGGACAATAATATTATTAGTAATTGCTTCTGTTATTCTGATAGCTTTCAATATTGTATTAAAAATGTATATTAGCAATGGTGGTATCTACGAAACTAAAACTGTATATGCCATGCTATTTAGGACAAGCTTGACAATTGCCTTAACTCTGATTGCATACTTCACAATTCCAAAAACAAAAACCAATGCACTTAAAAGATAATCATTCGAACGACAAACCTGTTTCCTCATTTGCAATTTTTAAAGGCGAACTTGGAACAGCAACTTCTTTGCAGATTTTAAAAGATCAACGAATAAATGAACATGTTTCAAAAGTGCCGGCATTATTAATTTGTGTTGTTGGTGAAGTGCTTTTTGAAAACGAAAAAGGTATTTCGGAAACTTTGCTCAGTGGTGATTTTATAAATATTGAAGGATTAGTTATACATTGGTTAGTGGGTAAGTCTGATTGCCAAGTTATACTTTTAAAATAAGAAACGTTTATAGTTAAAAAAATACTCCCCTACTCTTCCATTCCTCTAAAATATGTAATCCATGTTTTAGTCTTATGCAATCCAATTTATTTCACCTGCAAATTTTAATTTTGATTAGTATTTTTAATCCATGATTAACTTCTTCAGAAAAACCCGCTTCAAACTTATGGATAACAATAGTACCGGTAAATATTTAAAATATGCTGTGGGAGAAATTGTACTTGTGGTAATCGGAATTTTAATTGCGCTTCAAATTAACAACTGGAATATTGATCGGATAAATCATAAGCGGGAAATTAAATATTTGCAAAACATCAATCTCGATCTGCAAAAGACATTGTTGCATTACAATTTCAATTAAACTTCAGAACTAAAAAGAAACCCGAGATTGAGAAAATTATATCTCAAATAAATGGTGCACCGATTGAAGATTTAAATGAATTGGCTTACAATGTGATTATTTCATTGTATGAAGAAAGATTCGCACCCAGCAATATCACATATAAGGAATTGGTAAGCTCAGGCAACTTGAATCTTATTACTAATGACTCAATTAAAAAATTGTTGCTTGAATTAGAATTGTTGCATCAATATAATATTCTATCTATTGACCATGAAACTTACGATTACCGTGAATATGTTTCGAAACCACTTTTCGAATATACGGATATGGGCAAGTTGCTTCCTGTATTTCTGGGTGATAAAACAGCAGAAGAACAACAAATTACAAAAGAGGATTTTACAGAATTACTACAAAGCAAGGAATATCAAAATGGATTATTGGTAACCAATTGGACAACCACAGATTTCATTACACTCTATCAAAATATTGATGCTAAATCAAAACGGATTGTGGAATTAATAGATGTTGAGTTAAAAAATAATATGGAGAAATTCAGTTTCAGTTGTAAATAAATTTGCAAAAGGATAATCTCAATTGCAGAATTTCAAACAATAAAAAGCACACCGATGTGTGCTTTTTTATTTAATAATATTGAGTTGATTTATTTACTGACCAGTCATTTTCTTAGGATCTAATAAATCTTTGATTTGAGCTTCAGTCAGTAATTTTGTTCACGAACCAGTTCTAAAATTCCTTTACCTGATGCTAATGCTTCTTTGGCAAGCTCAGTTGTTTTTTCATAACCCAGAATAGGATTCAGCGCAGTAACTATACCGATACTTTGATCAATATATTTCTTCAGCACATCTTCATTTGCTGTAATTCCATCAATACAATTCAAGCGGAAAGTTTTCATCGTATTAGTAAGCAACTTTTGTGATTCAAGAATAGCAGAAAGAGCCAACGGTTCGTAAGCATTTAACTGCAACTGACCTGCTTGAGCAGCCATAGTTACTGAAACATTATTTCCCATTACTCTGAATGCTACAAGGTTCATTAATTCAGGCATTACCGGATTTACTTTTCCCGGCATAATAGAAGAACCGGGTTGCATTGCAGGTAAATTTATTTCAAATAAACCTGCTCTTGGTCCGGAGGCTAATAGAATTAAATCGCTCGCAATTTTTGATAATCTTACAGAAAGTGTATTCAACGCACTTGAATATTCCACAAATGCTGAGAGATCAGAAGTAGCAGCAATTAAATCTGATGCAGGAACAATTTTCTTTCCTGTTAATTCTGCAAGATGCTTCGCACAATTATCTACAAATCCTTTTTGCGCAGTTAGTTTTGTTCCAATTGCAGTTCCTCCCATATTAATTACATATAAATTTTCTTCTGCTCTTTTTAATTCTGCAATTGATCCTTTTAGTTGAGATGCAAACGCATTAAACTCTTGTCCTAATGTCATAGGTATAGCATCCTGCATTTCAGTTCTTCCCATCTTCAGAATTTCATCAAATTCTTTTCCTTTATTTTCAAATGATGTAATTAATGCGGTTAATTCAGGAATGAGTTTATCATTCATTAGAATCATAGCAACTTTCAATGAAGTTGGATAAGAATCATTTGTTGATTGCGACATATTTAAATGATCATGCGGTTCGATATATGCATAATCACCTTTTTCATGACCACTTAATTCAAGCGCAATATTCGCTAGTACTTCATTCACATTCATATTTGCAGAAGTACCGGCACCACCCTGATATAAGTCAACCATAAACTGATCATGATATTTTCCTGCAAGCACTTCCTTACATGCTTTCTCAACAGCATCCAGCACATATTTAGGTAGTGCACCCGAATCATAATTCGCTCTAATCGCAGCAAGTTTTACTAAAACAAATGCATCAACCAACTCCGGATAATCCATTGTAGTTTGACCACTAATTTGAAAATTTTCTAATGCACGCTGTGTTTGTACACCGTAGTATGCACTATTAGGAATTTGTTTTTCGCCAAGTAAGTCTGATTCTGTTCTATATCCATCTTGTGCAAGCAACAACTGTTGGAATCAGCATCAACCCAACAATGGTTGAAGTAAGAATATTTTTATTAAATTTCATCACTAAATAATTTTTTATATAACAATTGAACTGATTAAAAAAGCAAAAAGAGTTGTGGCAATTAAGGTTACAATTCCGGGAAGCATAAAACTGTGGTTTAATAAATATTTTCCAATACGTGTTGTACCTGTCCGGTCAAATGAAACTGCGGCAAGCAGTGTTCCGTAAGTTGGCAAAAAGAAAAATCCATTCACCGCAGGATACACTGCAAGCAAAATCCACAACGGCATACCGAGTGCAACAGCTACCGGCATTAGTGTAACAACCGTAGCTGCCTGACTAAATAATAACATTGACAAAACAAACAGCCCAAGAGCAAGTACCCAGGGAGCCTGTTCAATTAAACTAGAAATTCCGGATACAATTTCTATTCTGTTTCCTTCAAAAAAAGAAGATCCCATCCATGAAACACCAAGTATAGAAATGATAGCAACAACACCACCACTCATGATACTTCCTTTAACAGCATCTGCAGGTTTAGCTTTAAAGAATATCATCATAATTCCCGCAGCAGCAAGCATGATAATCATGATTGCATCACCCATTTCTAACTGTTCAATTAATGACCCTTCACCGGTAAATAATTCATAGCTTGGACGCAATTGCGGGAATATTCCAATGATAACAACCGCTACAATAGCAATTAAAAAAACAAACAATGAATTGCGTGCATTGCCAATTTTTTCTTTGGCCATTTCAACTGCATCATCGCTTATTTGAATTTTTCCTGATTTTAATTTTTCCTGATACTCTGCATCATCTGCTAAATTTTTTCCCCGCCATGCCACTGATAATGTTCCGACAGTTAAACCTAAAATAGAAGAAGGAATAATTACCATCATTATCTGAAGCAGATTCACATCATAAGAAGTTAATACTGCTATCAAGGCAACTGTTGCAGCACTGATAGGTGAAGAAATTAATCCAAACATAGATGCGATAACACTTATTGAAAGTGGTCGCTCAGGTCGAATGCCCGCTTTGGTGGATACTTCAGAAATTACGGGAAGCAATGCATAGATAACATGTTGTGTACCGCTTGCCAATATGAGAAAGAAGGTAACAAAAGGTGCAACAAAAGTGATATACTGCGGTTTTTTACGCATCACTTTCGTTGCAAACCCAATTAAATAATCCAGACCACCGGCAGATTGCATTGTTGCCAATGCAGTGATTACGGCGATGATCATTCCCAATACAATTCCGGGAGGTGATCCCGGTGGAAGTCCGAAAATAAATACAAGAATTACTAATCCAATTCCACCCATTGTACCAAGCGCAATTCCACCAAGTCGTGCACCGATTACAATGCAGGTTAAAAGAATAAGTAATTCAATCCAGATCATTCGTACGCCTTTTAATTAAAAATTGCAATATTAATATTCAGCATAGTATTCCTGAATTGTAGCAGGATCATTTGTAGTTAATAATGATAGTCTTAAAAGCACTCTTGCTTTTGAAGGAATAAGTTCATAAGAAGCAATAAACCCTAATGCATCATCATCCAATTCGATATCTCTATCAACAAAACCTGTTAACACACGAGAAGCACGAACAACTACTACACCCTTACTTCTTGCATATTCCAAAGCTTTCACACAATCATCAGTCAGGTTACCATTACCCATACCAGCAGTAACAATTCCTTTTGCTCCTAAATCAACCGATGCTCTGATTAAATCACCGGTAGCACCTTCATAGATTGCGATAATATCAACTCTTGGTAAACTATTTAATTTGTCTACTTTAAAAATAGTTTGAGTTGTATGTTTTTTATCTGGCATATCAATATAATTAATTTCACCATAATTCACTGTTCCCAATGGACCAACTAATGGTGAAATAAATGTTTCTACAGCAGTTGTGCTTGCTTTAACAACAGCACGACCTGTATGAATTCTATCATTTACAACTACCATCACACCACGGCCTATAGATTCTTTGCTACCAGCGACAGCAACTGCATTATAAATATTCAATGGACCATCAGCACTTAATGCTGTTGATGGACGCATCGAACAAGTAAGTACAACTGGCTTTTCAGATTTTACGGTTAAGTTTAGGAAATAAGCAGTTTCTTCCATAGTATCAGTACCATGTGTAATTACGATTCCATCTACATCATCTAAAGCCAATAATTCATTGATACGCTTTACTAATTTCAACCAGATTTCGTCGCTCATATTCTGGCTTCCAACATTAGAAATTTGTTCACCGGTTACTATAGCAATTTCTTTTAATTGAGGAACTGCATTAATTAAAATATCTACGCCTACCTGCCCGGATTGATAACCCGATTGCACTTCAGTAGGGGCAGCACCGGCAATGGTTCCGCCAGTTGCGAGAATAACAATATGAGGTAAATCCTCTGCATGCAGTGTAACCACAAATAAAATAAGAATTAAAAAACTCGATAACTTTTTCATAGCATTTTTTTTAGAATTATTAATTTTTAGATTGAAATTTATTCAACATAGGGAAGGATGGTTATGCAGTAAATGCATAGAAAATGCGATACCTAATCAGAGGTAAAAGTAGATTTTTTTTTTCTATAATTACACGATATGTATTTGCCTTGCATTCAATTTATTCTGATTAATCTGGTTATACTTTGAAGTAATTTATCTGCATTTATTAATATTGCTGAACAAACTAATTAGTATTAAATGTAATCACATACTTTTTCAGGTAGTATAATTACTTTACATTATTCGATAAATAAATAATATTAAAATAATATGGAAAAGGTTGAAGTACATGTTAAATACCAAATTTCTGAAAGTATAGAAAATGTATTTGATGCAATTGTAAATGCAAAAAAATTGACAAAATTTTTTACATCTAATGCCAGTGGCAATCTTTCCGAAGGTGCAAAAATAATATGGACATTTGGAGATGCAGGTGTTTCAAGTGAGGTAGAAGTACTTAAAATAATTGAGAACAGCGAGATACGATTTGATTGGAGTTCCAATGGAAAACAATATGGTCGGGTTACTATTAAATTGTTTTCTATTGATGAGAATCATTCCACTATTGATATTACAGAAAGTGCATTTGAATTTACTAAAGAAGGCGTTCAAACTGCTTTGGGCCAAACACAAGGTTGGACAGATTTCGCTTGTTCGCTTAAAGCATTTTTATATACAGGAATTAATTTGAGAAAATAAGTAATCAGCCTTCTCTTTTTAATTAGCACTTTTTATAATGAATACTATACAAATAAAAAATACGAATACATTTACATTAGTTTAATAGAGGTTTTAAAATATTAATTTCTGTTGAGTTTTTAATTTGAGTTTCAATTGCACTAATGGCAATTATGGTTTTTATTTCACACCAAAAGTTGAATGCTAAAACTACAAGCAACAGTTAAAAAGTCTTTAATAAGATGTCAGTAATTTTTAGTTATTAAATTTTTTAGCCTTAAGATAACCCCGTAAATATTCAGAATTAATTGATTATTCTTACAAGAAAATAGCCATGCATATTCGTTATTCATTCTTAAGCTTTGTCATGCTGAATAGTATCATATTATCAGCTCAGATTTCAAACAATAAAAAAGAAGCTATAAATACGATTGATAACAATGCACCACAAATGATTAGCATGAGCGATAGCATTTGGGCATTTGCAGAAATGTCAATGAAAGAATATAAGTCATCAGAAATGCTTGCCGATTATGCAGAAGCACAAGGATTTAAAGTAACCCGCAATGCAGCAGATATACCAACAGCATTTATTGCTGAATACGGCAGTGGAAAACCAATCATCGGAATACTTGGAGAGTTTGATGCATTGCCGGGATTATCGCAACAAGCTGTTCCTTATAAAACACCTTTGGAAGAAAATGCACCGGGTCATGGTTGCGGACATAATATGTTTGGAGCTGCAAGTTTAGGTGCTGCAATTGCAATTAAAGAATTGATGGTACAGGAAAAAATAAAAGGCACAATTCGTTTTTATGGTACTCCTGCGGAAGAAGATTACGCCGGCAAAGTGTATATGGCAAGAGCCGGTTTATTTAATGATTTGGATGTTTGTCTAGACTGGCATCCGGATTATGAAATAAAAGCAAATACACAAAGCAGTAAGGCTGTTATTGATTATACAGTTTCGTTTAAAGGAAAAAGTGCGCATGCTGCCCTTGACCCATGGAATGGTAGAAGTGCATTGGACGCTGCTGAATTATTTACAACAGGCATTAATTTTTATCGTGAACATGTGCGCCCAACTGCACGCATGCATTATGTATATCTAGAAGGAGGTGAAGCACCTAATGTAATTCCCGATAAAGCATCTGTTTGGATTTGGTTGCGTGATGATACACAATCTGACATTTCCATTTTGCTTGAACGCATGAAAGATATTGCACAAGGTGCTGCTTTGATGGCGGGTGTAGATTATGAACTCACGATGAATTCCGGCTTGTACGAAGTACTTATTAATATGAAAGGTGCTGAAGCGATGCAAAAAAATCTGGAAATATTAGGACCAATCACTTACACCAATGAAGAAATTGAATTTGCAAACATGATTATGAAATCAAATGGAAATGAAGAGAAAGGAATAAGTGGAAAAATAAATCCAATTGAAGCAACATTTGAACATCCGGAAGGTGGCTCCACAGATGTTGGAGATGTGAGTTGGATTGTACCAGAAATTGGATTAGTAGTTACCACGGCACCATTTAAATCACCCTGGCATTCTTGGGTAGTAGTTGCGTGTGGAGGAATGAGTATTGGTCATAAAGGAATGTTATTCGCATCAAAAGCAATGGCAATGACAATGGTAGATTTATTTGAAGATGAAAACCTACGGAATGAAATAAGGGCAGAATTTGAAATGCGTAAAGGCGATAAAGTTTGGGTGCCATTATTGCCTGAAGGTCCACCGAAAATAAGAGAATAATATTTTTCTTTTTATTAATACAAGTATAACATCATCGTTTAGCTCAATATGTTTTCCTTGTTAAGTTGAGGATGAGTTTCATTAAGAAAAAAGCAAAAATTTCTTTACTTATCTTTACGCCACCTAAAAAAAACTGAATGATTATTGGAATTCTGGGGGAAGGTTCAAGCGACAATCGTGTTGCAGCAACTCCTGAACATATCCCTCAACTACTTAGCCTTAAAGCAGAAAAAATATTGGTTGAAGCAGGTGCAGGCATCAAAGCCAGCTATCCTGATTCTGATTATGTTGCTAAAGGTGCGGAGATAACAGACAGACAAAGCATATTGAACAAAGCGGATATGTTGCTTTGCATAAACCCATTGCCTGCTTCTGATTTAAACATGCTTGATGGAAAAGTTTTGATTGGTGGTTTTAATCCATTAGTGAATACTGCATTTGTAAAAGAATGTCTTTCTGCAAAAGTGAGTGCATTTAGTTTAGATGTAATTCCAAGAACAACACGAGCTCAAGCTATGGATATTTTATCCAGCATGGCAACGGTATCCGGCTATAAAGCTGTGCTGATGGCAGCTACCCATTTACCAAAATTTTTCCCCATGTTTATGACTGCCGCAGGTACAATTACCCCTGCTAAAATTTTAGTGTTGGGTGCAGGTGTTGCAGGATTACAAGCTATATCAACTGCGAAAAGATTGGGAGGTGTGGTGGAAGCATCTGATGTGCGACAAGCAGCAAGAGAAGAAGTACTTTCTTTAGGTGCAAAGTTCGTAGATGTGGAAGGTGCAACCGAAGATAAAAGTGCTGGTGGATATGCAGTAGAACAAAGTGAAGAATTTAAAAAACGCCAGCAGGAAACAGTGCAGGAACATGCAGCTAAATCTGATGTAATAATTTGTACTGCACAAATACCGGGTCGCAAAGCCCCAATATTAATTCAAAAGGAAACCGTTGAAAAAATGAAACCGGGTTCTGTTATTGTAGATCTCGCTGCATCCACAGGAGGCAATTGCGAATTAACAGAAAATGGAAAAATAATTCAGGTGCATGGTGTTACCATTATTGGTGATTCAGGTTTAGCTTCAACTATGCCTTATGATGCATCCAAAATGTTTGGAAAAAACATCATCAACTTTTTAAAAATCATGATTGATAAAGAAGGAAATATTAATCTGAATTGGGAAGATGATTTGATAACTGGGACTTGCATTTCTTATCAACAAGAAATAAAAAACGAGCGAGTAAAAAATTTAATAACCGTAAACGCTTAATACAATGCTATTACTACAAGATATATGTACTGGATTTCTCCCATGTTTAGATGTATGGGATATCCTATTTATTTTATTGCTCGCCGCTTTTTTGGGAGTGGAATTAATCAGCAATGTGCCTGCAATTTTACATACACCTTTAATGAGTGGAGCCAATGCCATTCATGGTGTAGTTATAGTGGGTTCCATCATTGTTATGGGTCATGCAAGTCCGGATAATTATCTAGCACTTGTACTTGGCTTTATAGCAGTGGTATTGGGAACATTAAATGTGGTTGGCGGATTTGTGGTTACCAATCGCATGCTTGAAATGTTTAAGAAAAAAGAAAAAAAATAATCTCGCTTTCAGGCAAATAATTATTACAAGAAACTTCAATCAAGAAATAAAATATTCAGAATGTCTAACCTCGAAATACTCAAAATTTGTTATCTCATCGGCTCCATATCTTTTATTATTGGATTAAAAATGCTGGCAAGTCCGGACAAAGCACGTAAAGGAAATTTATATGCCGCATTCGGTATGGTCATCGCAATTATTGCAACTATTTTTTTTCATGAAGATTACAATGAACACACCGGTGAAATAGAACGTATCGGAAATCTCGGATTTATATTCGGCGGTATTGCCGTGGGAACTGTAATTGGTTGGTTGATGGCAATGCGAATTAAGATGACTGCAATGCCTCAAATGGTTTCCTTCTTTAATGGAATGGGTGGTGCATGTGCAGCAATTATTGGAATAGTAGAAATGAGTACACATCATCCTGATTTATGGGGTGAGCGTCTAATTATATTTCTGGGATTGATGATCGGTGCTGTTTCGTTTGCAGGTAGTATGATTGCTTATGGAAAGTTGGAGGGAAAGATTAAAGATTTTGGAAACAAGTTTCAACAATACTTCAATAATATTTTTGTATTCGCCATACTTGGGTTGATAATATATGCATCGGTAAATCCTGATGTATTAGGTGATAATGTTATCTGGATAATATTTGGTGCTTCATTGTTATATGGTGTATTATTCGTAATGCCAATTGGTGGTGCAGATATGCCGGTTGTTATTTCTTTGCTCAATTCATTTACAGGAGTTGCTGCAGCATTCGGAGGATTTTTATATGATAATCAAGTGATGCTAACAGGTGGTATTCTTGTTGGTTCAGCAGGCACTATTCTCACTATATTAATGTGTAAGGCTATGAACCGCTCCTTATGGAATGTGATTATTGGTGCATTTAGTGCAGGTGGTGGTGTTGCAAAAAATACAGAAGGACTTTCTATTCGGGAAACCAGTGTAACGGACACAGCAATTCTTTGCAGCTATGCAAATAAAGTAATTATTGTTCCGGGTTATGGTTTAGCAGTTGCGCAAGCACAACATGTATGTCATGAGTTTGAAAAAGTATTGGAAGAAAAAGGTGTGGATGTAGAATTTGCAATTCACCCTGTTGCCGGTCGTATGCCCGGACATATGAATGTGTTGCTTGCAGAAGCAGATGTACCTTATCCGAAAATGAAAGAGATGGAAGAAGTGAATAGTATTTTACCAAATACAGATGTAGTAATTGTAATCGGTGCAAATGATGTAGTGAATCCTGCGGCAGAAACTGATCCTGCTTCTCCTATTTATGGTATGCCGATAATTCAAGCAAATAAAGCAAAGAATATTGTAGTGATGAAACGCAGTATGGCTAAAGGATATGCGGGTATTGAAAATGAATTATTCTACGATCCAAAAACAAGTATGCTATTCGGCGATGCAAAAGCAACATTGGAAAAATTAATTACTGAAATAAAAAATATATAATCCAATTTGTAATTGAATTCTATACAGTGAGATAAGTAATTAAAAATAATAAGAAGCGATAAGTTTGAAGACTAATTCCTATCCAAACCAACATCATCAAACAGCGTAACGCTGCACTTAAATTTGAAACCTGAATCGCTTTTTTAATAGCGGCAAATAAAAAAATACTTAAAGAGATTAAAATAACTATAGTTATTATTTTGTCGTTTAAATAAGGTTCTAAATCCACTCCTAAAAATGCAAACAGGTAAACAATTGGATATAATAACAATCCAAGTAAAATTGTATTTACAAACAAGTTATATATATTTATTTCGAGAGATAGAATAAAATAATCTCCGAAAAACTTATCCTGTTTACGGCAAATAATGGCAAGTCCGAAACATACCAAAAACACCATAATGATTAACATCAGTTTTGCATTGGAATTGGTAGCTGCATTAAAAGATTTTTCATATTCCTCCAAAGACACTTCACGTTGTTCAATTTTTTTATTCACCTGTTTATTAGCAAATGCACTGTAGGGCATCATAGTAGTATGCACATTTAGTGTGGTATTAAACGTTTCTAAAAAAGGTATTAAGAAATAAATTAAGTTGCCAATAAAAAACAAGCCAATTGGAGAACTATAAACAATGCGGCGGCCTTTACTGAAATCGTTTGTTACTGTTCCGGGTTTTCTAATGATCGTCCAAAATGTATTCAACATTTTGGATTCAGCAAACGTAATGGAATTGATTACACGACCAATATAATAACGCATAGTTCTCTCATGTGGTAACATTTGTTTTTCGCCACAATTACTACAATAGTTGCCGGTAAATTCGCTGTTACATGAAGGGCAATTTTTTTCCATTGCTCAAAAATAAACAAGGACCACCAAAGTGATCCTTGTTGTGACCCAAACAAACGCACTTCGATTGATGAATACGAAGTATTTTTAGCTTTCCTCAAAAGTCAACAGATATCAAAGTTTGTTTTACGCCACTTTAATTATTGAAAAAGTAAAAATAGAAGTTGGGTTTCATGAAACGTATATCAATACAATTCTAAAAGTGCATGCACAAAACAACAAATGTTTTAGAGTGAGCTTAACAATTGTGATGGTACAATTTTTAGAAATTGCATTTGGAGTGCTTACTGATTAGTACTCTTTTCTCCTCTTTTAAAAAAAGCAAAGTATTCAATGCATTACACTTTGCATTGCACCAAAAGAATTTTACATCTTATTGTGGGTAAATATTTAGAATAAAAAAACCGGGAAAACAATCTTTCGTTTTTCTGAAAATACTATTACAGAAATGAAAGACTCTTTTACCGGTCTAATTATTAAAATGTGAACTATTAACCGCCGAATCTCCAGCGGATACCAAAGCCAAAGTCATTAAACCAACCACCACCGGTAATTGAAATACCCGGACGATAATCAATAGAAAGTTGAATAGGGAAAGTGAAATTGTATTCTAACCCGATCTGTCCATTTACACCAAGAAAAAAACCATCATCATCACTGCTTACATCATCATAACTCCAAACACCAAGACTTGCTCCCGGTCCAACATACCAGCCGAAACCATCTTCCAAAGCAAACGTCCACTGATAAATACCCACTAAAGAAAATCCGGAGTATCCATTTCCAGAACGAATACCTAAGTCAGCTTCTAAACGGTTTCCAGAACCAATAGGACCCTGATAAGAAACTTCAGCTCCATAGCCGTTCCATCCACCAAGGCGTACACCTAAATTGGTTTGAGAATACAATTGCGAGGATAAAAATGAACCTGCAATTACTATTAATAATAAAACGATTTTTTTCATTTGTATAAATTTGTTTCAAAAATAAATGGAATACATTAATCCAATAAACAATAGATTGTGAATTAACGCTTCATTTCCAAAATATCGTAAATTATTTTAGGCACTAACGAAATTCTTATAATAGAATAATTGTAACAAACCATTTCTGTTTTGCAATGGCAATTCATTTATTTTGTATCTGAATTCAATAAAAAATGTAGTAAGCAACATATGAAATATTAACCCCCGAATCTCCATCGAATTCCTATGCCATAATTATTTATCCAGTTGCCTCCATTAAGTGAAATACCCGGACGATAGTCAACACTTAATTGAATAGGAAACTGAAAATTATATTCTAATCCAACCTGTCCGTTTACTGCCATGTAGAATTTATCATAATCTTCAATAGCAAGTTCATAATAAAAAAATCCAAAACTTGCACCCGGTCCAATATACCAGCCTAATCCATTCTCAAAAGAAAACATCCATTGATAAATACCTACCAAGGAAAATTCGATGGAATTAGTTGTACCACCCCCTGCTCCAAAACCTGCGTCTAATTCTATCCGTTCGCCGTTGCTTAATTTGTTTTGATAAGAAATTTCAGCCCCCAAGTCAGACCATCCGCCGATACGGATGCCTAAATTTGTTTGCGAATATAATTGAGAGGTCATGAAAGAACCTGCCGCTATTAAGAAGAATATAATTTTTTTCATAATTATATATTTTATAGAAAAGTAAAATGAAGAATTAAATAATACAATCAGACCGACTTACATTAATTATCTATATCAATTTTTTCTTTGAATACTAAAGGCACATTGGCTATTTTTTTATTAGTGTAATCATAGCAAACCATTCCGGTTTTCGCAATGGCAATTAATTTATTTTGTGTTTGAATTTTATAAATAATATCAAAAGCAACACGGGTTATATCACTTACCCCAATTTCTATTTGAAGTATTTCACCATAAAATGCTTCAGCTTTATATTGAATTGCAACATCACCCATAATAAGTCCGGTGCCTTCCACATCTTTTTCTGAATATCCCAATTCATATAAAAATTGCACCCTTGCTTCATGGATTATACTCAGCATGCTATCGTTGGCCAAATGATTCCCGTAATTCAAATCCGTTATCCGAACTGCAATTTCTGTTTTAAATAAATATTTTTCGGGTTGTTCAATATGAATTCTCGTCATAATAAAAATTATATTTCAGTTTCTAATCCGGGTATCCTTGCTTTCGGTGTTATTGATAAAGAGGCAATTTTATTAGCCTTTAATTTATAATAACCGGCTATTGCAATCATGCCGGCATTGTCGGTGCAATATTCAAATGCAGGAATAAATGTTTGCCATTGATTTTGTTTCCCCAATTGAGTGAAGGCATTTCTTAAATAAGAATTTGCTGAAACACCACCTGCCAAAGCAATAGATTTAATTTGATATTCCTTTGCAGCTAAAACAAGTTTATCTAATAAAATATCTGTAATAGTTTTTTGAATAGAAGCGCATAATCCTGAAATATTTTTTGAAATAAATTCAGAATCTTTTGCAACTCGATCATTCAGAAAATATAAAATAGAAGTTTTTAATCCACTGAAACTATAATTAAATCCCTGCATGCGAGGCTTTGCAAAAGTGAATGCATTTGGATCTCCATCTTTCGCCATCTTATCAACTAAAGGTCCACCGGGATATGGAAGTCCTAACATCTTTGCTGCCTTATCAAAAGCTTCGCCAGCAGCATCATCAATTGTATGTCCTAGAATTTCCATATTATTAAAATCACGCACCAAAACTATTTGAGTATGACCGCCAGAAACCGTTAAGCATAAAAACGGAAATTCAGGATAAGGTGCTTCTATAAAGTGTGCTAAAATATGTGCCTGCATGTGGTGCACTGCAATCAAAGGTTTATTTAAAGCGAGCGATAATCCCTTAGCATAATTCACACCCACCATCAATGCACCCAGCAATCCCGGACCTTGTGTAAAAGCAATACCATCCAATTCTTCCAATTTGCAATCTGCTTTTTCCAAGGCTTCATTTACCACAGGGATTATATTTTTTTGATGGGCTCGGGAAGCCAACTCGGGAACTACCCCACCCCATTTTGTATGTATTTCCTGCGTGGCAATTACATTAGAAAGCAATTTCCCATCATTGAAAATTGCTGCACTTGTTTCATCGCAAGACGTTTCTATCCCCAATACTTTCAATTCAGTATAATTTTTGTTAACTACCTTCGTAAAGTTAAGTTATCCGCTGCTGAACCTTGATGTCGAGTACAACTAATTTCCAACATATATTTAAAATTGTAAGAAAAGTATTTTTTACAACATTGCTTGTATTACTATCAATTCTTATAGTTGTGATTTTAATATTACAAATCCCTGCTGTGCAATCTTGGACAGCTGCAAAAACTGTTCAATTTCTCAGTAAGAAATTAGAAACAAAAGTTACACTTGAAAAAGTGGATATAAATGTATTTGATCATGTAGAGTTAAAAGGATTTTATGTTGAAGATCAACAAGGGGATACGTTATTGTATTGCGAAAATCTTGCAATAGGTATACGCAATATAAATCCGTTTAAACCTGCTTTCAGACTGAGAAATATTGAACTGCATAACGCTCGTGTAAATATTTATCGCAAAAATCCGGACACCGTTTTTAATTATCAGTTTGCAATTGATGCATTCGCAAGTTCAGATACTTCAACATCAGAAAGTAGCAGTATAGTTGATTTGAATTTTAAGAAAGTTGTACTCGAAAAAGTTCATTTTTCAATGTATGATGATTTGGAATTTACATCCAGCGATTATTATTTGGAATCAGGAGAAATTTTGGCAAATAAAATTAATACTCAAACCGGAATTTTAGGATTTGAATCAATTCGATTAACAGGTGCGGACGTTAAGCTTACTAATTTGTTGGATACCATCCCTGAAGTTTTTGATCCATCAGATACAATTCCTAACTACGATTATGTTTCTATAGCACTAGGAAAATGGATTATAGAAGCCAATGCAATTCAATTAGAAAATTGCTCACTTGTTTATATAAATAACAACAAGAATGATGAATCAACAGCAATAAATTTTGATGATTTGGATTTGCGGGAAATCAATCTGGATTTTGAACAATTTATTTATGCAGGAGATACAATTACTACTTTTATTAATGGCTTATCTCTAAAAGAAAAAAGTGGATTCACCTTAAATAAACTAACAGGCAAAACACTTTTTTCCGGTAATGAAATTACAATCAATAATTTATTACTTGAAACACCAAATTCTGTTATCCGTGATAGCTTATCTCTAACTTATAGCACTCTCAATGATTTCGATCGATTATATGATGATGTGCGTTTTGAGGCAAATTTAAACGATACTAAATTGCAAATAAAAGACCTTGCATATTTTTCATCTTCACTTGCTAAGTATGATGGAGAACTATTAATAAATGGTATTGTAAAAGGCCCTATCAGCAACTTGCGCATAAAACAATTAAATGCAAATCTGAATGGTGCAATAGCTGTAGTAGGTGATATTAAAATAAAAGGATTGCCATCGGTTGACCACTTATTTATTGATGCGGATTTTAAACCCTTAAACATACGCACAACACAACTCGGACAAATAAATATTAAAACTTCAGAGCAAATTCAAAATTTAGGTGATGTAATGTTTGTTGGAAAATTTACGGGCTTTATTTCGGACTTTGTTTTGTATGGGGATATTGCAACTTCCATTGGAAAAGTGAAAGCAGATTTTAATTTTAAAAATATTACTCAAGCAAAAATTGCCCAGTATAGTGGTAGGATATCTACTACCAATCTTAACATCGGAAAATTATTAAGCGATTCTACTTTCGGCAATCTTTCTACAACGGCAAGTTTTTCAGGAAATGGGCTCACACTCGCTACATTAAATGCAAAAGTGGAAGCTACAATTACAGATGCTGAAATCAATAATTATAATTATAACAATGTTACTATTAATGGAACTGTATCAGATAAATTTTTTGAGGGCAATTTAAGTGTAGCTGATACAAATGCAAATTTTGAATTTTCAGGAAAGATAGATTTGAATAGTGAAATTCATAAATATGATTTTTATGCGGATGTAAAAAATATTGATCTCTATACTTTGCATTTATACGATCAACCATTTTCGTTCACCACAGAAATGAATGTAAATCTTGCAGGAAATGAATTAAATAATATAGATGGCACCACAAATATTAATAACACCAAAATAACTACACAATTAGGTGAGGAAATAATAGATTCTATATCTATAATTGCATCTTCCGACAATTTTAAACATGTATTGGAAATTAAATCAGACAGCATTAATGCAACTCTAAATGGAAATTTTAATTTGAATACATTTGGGAATTCACTTAAAAATATGTTTGCTTATTTTATCAATGGTGAAGTACGTGAAATCACTGCAACAGATACAGAACAACAATTAGATTTTGAAATAACTACTGGTGACTTAACACCGATTGTGCATTTGATTTATCCGGCTTTAGATTCATTTTCCAATATCAAGATTAGTGGAAGTTTGAATACAGATAAATATGAAATGTTTGCCAGAGTGCAAGCGAAAAATATTAAATATGGTGGAAAGGCATTTCGGAACCTGGCAATTGAAGTAGTTTCAGATAAAGAAGAACTCAACTTTTTTGGAAAAGTAAAAGAGATTGCTATGACTGAAACATATACTGTTCCCCAAACTGTATTAGAAGGAAATTTTAAAAATAAAACCATTGATTTCAATCTTAAAATGGGAAAAGATACCGATCCTGAAAGATTAAATCTAACAAGCACTATGGTTCTTGATGATAGCTTGATTTCTTTAAATATTTTGCCTTCTGAAATTTATATAAATAATGAAAGATGGGATATTGAAACCAATAATACTTTAAAGTATGATTATAAAACTGTGCAGGCTCAAAATTTTACATTGCGTAATGGAGAAAGAACTGTAAGCCTTACCAGTGAAAATGATGCTAAAACTGGAAACTTATTAAAATTAGAAATCCAAAAATTTAATATTTCTGATTTGTCTACTTTGGCAGGTTATGATACCACCGTTTTCAAAGGTATATTAAATGCAAAATTGAACATTGCCGGCGATTTCAGTAATCCCGATATTATAGCACTTGCCACTGTAGATAATCTCTATATATATAATCAGAAAATTGGCAATGTGAATTTAACAGCATCCATGATTGATCCAAATCCTAATCTCCAATTTAATTTGATTTTGCGTGGGGATAATAGCATGCGGGGATATGGGTATTATCATAGAGGAGAAATAGATTCTCTTAATTTAGTTATGGATATTGGCAAAGTGCCGTTGAAAGTTTTAGAACCATTTACTCAAGGTTTATTTTCAGATTTCGATGGAGATATGTATGGCAATGTTACGGTGAAAGGCCCCTTGTCAAAATTAGATATGAAAGGTGTTTTAGAAATGAAAAATGGCGGGATGAAATTCGATTATCTCGGTGTAAAATATCATTTTAATTTTCAGAAAATTGAGATTGAACCAAATAAAATTTACTTAACACCAAATCAAATTTTTGATAAATATGAAAACATGGGTTATATATCAGGAAATATAACACACGACCATTTCAGCAACTGGAATTTCCAAGATTTTAATTTCAATTCCGGATATATATTAATCATGGAAACTACCTCAAAAGAAAATAAAGATTTTTGGGGGTATGCACTTGGTAAAGTGGATATGAGTATAAATGGTCCATTAGAAAATTTGCAAGTAGATATTCAAGCAACACCGGCAAGATATGAAGATAAACTTTCGACAGTATATATCCCTGCTTACGGATCTGGCAATATTAAAAAGAATGATTTTATTGAATTTGTCAATTTAAAAGATACATCATTCACGCTTGCAGATAATGAATTTAGCGAAAAGCAACTTGTTAAAATTAATATGGGTTTGGAAATTACTCCAGATGCAGAGGTTCGTATAATGTTGAATTCAGGCGGCACAGATGTTATTCGTGGTCGTGGAACCGGAAGCTTAAATGTAAGTGCAGACTCTAAAGGTAAAGTGGAAATAAGTGGATTGTTAAAAATCAATGAAGGAAGTTATGATTTTTCTTTTGAAGGTTTAACTACAAAGAGCTTTACAGTAAGAGAAGGAGGCACCATATTATTCGACCGGGATCCACTAAAGGCAAGTCTGAATTTAGTGGCGGTTTATACAGCAGAACGTGTTACAAAATATAATCTAATAAGTGATATGCCTTTAACATCGCAGCAAATTGAGGAGGCAAATAAAGCAGTAACAGTAGAAGTATTAATTAAGATACAGGGCTCACTTGAATCACCTGAAATAACATTTGATATAAACGTACCTGATGAGAAATCAGGAGGTCTTTCAGAATTTGAAACTAGATTAAATGAAGTAAAATCCGATCCGAATGAATTGAATAAACAAGTTTTCGGTTTACTTATGTTAAATCAATTTTTACCCAAAGAATTTGGTGCAGCAACAGCAATTGGTGGCTCTATCAGTAACTCAATGACTGACTTTATTACTAACCAACTTTCCAATTATTTTTCAGATTGGATATCTGAAATATTTCCAAATGCAGAAATAGATGTGGGTTATAGAAAAGTTTCTAATTCAAGTGATTTAAGTTCCTATGAGACTTCAGAATTGGAATTAGGATTAAAACAAAAATTATTTGATAATGCTTTGGTGGTTACTATCGGTGGAGTATATAGTTATGAGAACACCAGTGCCTCAAATTCATCAGCGGGACTTGCCGGTGACTTTGAAGTAGAATATAAAATTACAGCCGATGGAAGAGTTCGAGTAAAAGCTTTCCGCCGTTCTGAATATAATTTAATTAGCGCCAAAAATGATACAAGAACAGGCATTGGCTTAATATATTCAAAAGACTTTGATTCGTTCCGTGAATTATTTGAAAGGAAGAAAAAAGAGTAAAGTTTATGCAACAATTTTATTGGAAGAAATTTTATTAAACCACCATTCGTGAAAAGGAATTACTTCATAACCTATCGGATCCCATTTATATTCAGCATCATTTGAAGCCAATAAATCAAAATGCTCTTTTAAATCGTTTGTCGTATTCTTGAAATCATACATGTGCTTGATAAATCCTTTGATGATTTGAAGGATGAGTTTTGGACGTGCTACATTTTCATTTTTTACATCACTTAATAATTTTCTAAACGTTTCAATTCTGAAATCCAACCAATCATAATAGCCCAGTTCTATAATACACATCATCTCCAATATTTTAAAACCAAGTCTCCAACCAGACTTATCAGAAATCAATTCATTCTCCCGTTGCAATAATGCAAGCGCATCATCATATTTACCTTGAGCAAAAAGTAGGTTGGCTTTGTAGTAATTCCATTTTGCTTCAATAGATTTATATTGCGTTATTGATTTAAATTCCGATACTTTTTTTACTATTGTAAGTGCACTATCAAATTGCTTATCATAAATTGCTGCTAGAAATAAAAAACTAAGCGCATTTACCTGATTCATACTTTGTTTTACAAAATATTTGGTAGCATTTTCAGCAAATTTAAATGCCTCATTATAATTCCTTATTAATAAATTTACTATTGATAATTGCATATAAGCACCTCCAATATTATCCTTTGAATTTAATACCGGACTCCTATTTGCTAAATCTAAAAAATCTGTAGCATATTCTCTTGCACTTATATAATCCCCAATTGTATGAAAATAAAAAATATTACTCCTCAGATACCATGATTGGATTTCATCAGAATTGGATTCAATTGCTAACTTTTCCAATTCCTTACTTGCCAAAGCAGATTGATCTTTATATAGATAATTTTTATTGGTTGAAAATATTTGAGGCATTGTCAATTGTCGGAAATAATCTTGAGCTTCAAATTTCTTTTGACTTAGAACTAAATGATTTTTATTTTTATTTGAATATTCTAAATATTTTTCTGGACCTGCTTTAATTCCAAAATGAGCTTGTAATAAATCATACAAAATAAGTGCTTCATTTGTGAGCTCATATTGCTCTGCAAGTACTAGGCTCTTTTTCAAAATTTCTTCTCCAAGTAAAGACACTCCTCTGCTTAATAATAAATCAGCTTCAATAATCATCAAACGACATTTATATCTTGCTTCAAAATATTTTGAATTAAATTTTTTGGACCCTTCTTCAGTTACGAGTACCTTCAGTATATCATCTTTCAATCGCTTTTTTAACATGATAAAAGCAGGGTCTCCAGACGTTCTTCCTATGGTTTTACTTCCTGTATTTTCATCATTTACTTTACCGTTAAGTATGTTGTTAAATAATAATTGTCGATGATTGATTTGAGTCCTACTGCTAGAAGCAAAGAATCGCTTTATTGCCCTAACCTCGTTTGGATTTAATGTTTTAACTAATTGAATTATTTTTTCCATCTAACTCTAACCTTGAAAGAGCCTTTCAAATATGCTATAAGATTTTTAATAAACAGTTTCGTAATATTTTTATAGGTGACATAAAAAATCATTGAAAATAAATTTGGCAGTTTGAAATATTGCATATACTTTCGTGTCACACTTTAAAACAATTTGTAAACATTAAAACAATTTTACTATGGCAATCTTATTATCAATTCTAATGGCCCTTGGCCTCGTTGGTGGTTCTAACGTTAACAATCAAACTGGAATAGATGCGAATGACACAAACAATCATTCAACTACAAAAACCGACACCGGTTGGGACTGGACTAATAACCAATAATCCAACATTAATTAAAACTAAACAGCAGGGTGTTTTAATACTCATCTGCTGTTAGTTTTGAAAGCTTTATTTTTTCTAAGTCGTTGATTTGGAGATGTAAATCTATGCCTTTAACTATAAGTTTGGGGTTAGTGGTTCGTATTTCCTTCCTTGTACACCTATATATAATGAGAGACTTTTGTAGTGCTAATCAATTGGAACACTTTTAAAAATTTTTACAATGCAACAAGCACTCACATCGACAACACACACAAACCAGTCGGAAATGTTGAATCCATTTAAATCTACTTTGCGTAGCTTATATCCGGAGAAAGACGGATGGAAACTTTATAACCGTTTTAACTGGGCAACCAAAGTATTTGATTATGTTCTTCAAAAAGAAGAAGATAAAACAATTTATCGTATTCTGGTTGAGTTGAACCTGGAGAATACAATTACAAAAGATCATTTTGATAAATTGGATAATCTTGCAGTAAGACTTGACAATGGCAAATGCTCACTTACTCAAAAAATAATGATTATTGATGATAGTGCTAAATTGGAGCATTCTAATTCTCAAACCGAAATAGTATTGCTTTCAAATCTCTTCAATATGAATTTATTGTCTGGCGGGTTTGATAAAAGCAAATTAGTTGCTTAATTAATAAAGTACAACTCTATTTTATAGTTGTACTTTACTTTATCTCAGAATATCATGGCCTAATTTATCTCGCTTGGTTTCAAGATAGTGCATATTGTGTTCGTTTGGCAACATTTCAATTTTAGTATTTCCAACTATTTCAAGTCCATAACCTTTAAGTCCCACTCTTTTCTTAGGATTATTTGTAATCAAATCTAATTTAGTAATTCCTAAACTTCGGAGTATTTGTGCTCCTATTCCATAGTCTCTTTGATCCATAGGTAATCCTAATTCAAGATTAGCCTCAACAGTATCTCTTCCATGTTCCTGCAACTCATAAGCTTTGAGTTTATTTAAAAGTCCTATTCCTCTTCCCTCTTGTTGCATATAAACAATTACACCTGATCCATTTTTCTCAATCATTGCCATTGCGGAATGTAATTGTTCACCACAATCACACCTCAAGGATCCAAGTATATCTCCGGTTACACAAGAAGAATGCACCCTTACAAGTACTGCATCATCCTTATTCCAGGTTCCTTTAACCAAGGCCAAATGAATTTCTCCAGATGTAGTTTGGGAAAAAGCATGTAATTTAAAGTTGCCAAACTTGGTGGGAAGATTCACCACAGCCTCCTTTTTTATTAAGGTTTCGTGACGCATTCTGTACTCAACTAAGTCCTTTATTGATATGATTTTTAAGTTAAATTTTTCAGAAACCTTCATTAAGTCCGGTAACCTTGCCATACTTCCATCCTCATTCATTATTTCAACCAACACTCCCGCCGGTTCAAAACCAGCCAATCTTGCCAAATCTATAGAT
Source organism: Bacteroidota bacterium (assembly GCA_016715425.1). Lineage (NCBI taxonomy): Bacteria > Pseudomonadati > Bacteroidota > Bacteroidota bacterium. Next base: position 935,909 of record JADKAC010000005.1, on the reverse strand, counting down.
GCCTCTGTATGACCAGTGCGCCGCAAAACCCCTCCCAATTTTGCACGCAATGGAAATATATGTCCTGGCCTTGCAAAATCACTTGCCTGAATTTTTGGATTTATAAGAGCCTGAATTGTCAACGACCTATCTGTTGCAGAAATACCTGTTGTGCATCCATAACCAATTAAGTCTATTGAAACTGTAAATTGAGTTTCATGCAGCGCTGTATTATTATTCACCATAAGGTCCAAACCAAGTTCATCACATCTGTCTTCTACAAGGGGAGTGCAAATCAAACCTCTGCCATGCGTAGCCATAAAGTTTATTATTTCTGGAGTTACATTTCGTGCAGCGGTTATAAAATCACCTTCGTTTTCTCTATTCTGGTCATCTACCACAATTACCAATTTACCATTTCGGATATCCTCTATCGCTTCTTCAATGGTATTTAATTTATATTCTTCCATGTTTAATCTTTAATATTTCTTTGTGTTGGTTGCCAAGCACTGGTTTTAATTCCCTTAAAGTATTTTCCCAAGCCGATAAGAAGAGCAAAATTCATTAGAAAAAAATAGCTTATTAACCGCACTACAAAGTTATGAATATTCAATTTGGCTAATATCCAATCTATAAGAGGTGAAAAAATACTTGCCATTGAAAACCAAAACAGCATCATGAAAAATAAGTTCTGAGAATATAGTATGGCTGATCCACCTATGATAAATATAATCCAGAATGGACCTAACCATCTTAAAACTTTATGTGATAGAAAACAAAATCCAATTGGCTTATACACTGGCCATAGCATTTTATAAAAGTGAGTTAGGTTTTGAAAATTACCTGCCGAAATGCGCACTTTTCTTTTGAACTCCTCGGCAACAGATTCAGAAACATCTTCAAAGGCTATTGCTTTTAAACTCATGATATTTTTATATCCTGCTTCTAGCACTTTCATTGAAATATAAAAATCTTCCATCAAATGATTCGGTGGTATGGCTTTTACTAATTTTTTCCTCACTGCATAACATGCACCAAATGCTCCCATCAATGTTCCCCATAATTCCCCTTCCCTATACTTAATTAAATTTTCTCTTTGAATATATTTTTCCTCCTGCAATGAAATTCCAATTTTATCCATTCCTGTATTTTGAATGTTTGCCGCTACCAATCCAATGGATGCATCATCAAATCCATTAACAAGATTCATCACCATTTCTTTTTCAAAATAAATATTTGCATCAGTGAGAATTAGTATCTCACCGATTGCTAATGGAATAAGTTGATTTAAAATTCCTGACTTACCTGTACGCCCTCCGAATTTCACCAATTGAATGCGAGGATATTGATTTATATATTCTTCAATAATAATTTCAGTTGTATCTGTAGATCCATCAGACCCTATAATGAATTCTATATTTCCAGCCGGATAATTCAAGGAAAGAAAACTCTCAATCTTTTCACGAATCACTTTCTCCTCATTATACACAGCTAAAACAACAGATACTTTTTTGATTGCAATACTTGAAGGCTCAATATTTTTTGATGATTTATTTTTTGTTAAAACTTGCAGTGTCCATGGGAAAATTAAATAGCTATACACCAAAAGGAATATACTTATATATACTATGACCATTAACCAAATCAAAGTGATACTTTTTTATACACTTCTACTAATTGATTTCCAAGAACTGCATTTAATAAATTTTCTTCTACTATAATTTTTGCTTCTGAAGCTTTGCGCATTGCAGCTTGCGGTTCTTTTAAAATTTCAACTAATTGCTGCGTCATCGCTTCATCAGAATTTGATATGTATAAATAATTATCAAGAGATAATGGCATCCCCTCAGCACCAATGGGAGTAGTAACTACCACCTTGCCTGCGGCTAAAGCTTCGATAATTTTTATTTTTAAACCACTGCCGGCAAATAGAGGTACAATACAAATACTTTTATCTGAAATAAATTTTCTGGTGTCATCTACTTCTCCATAATAATCACATGCTGATGCAATTTTATTTGCTAAAGTTGTCGATGCATTTCTGCCGGCTATATGTAAACTTGCTTCAGGAACTTTTGCTTTTACATCCGGCCAAACTGAATCTATAAACCACAATAAACCTTGTTGATTTGGGAACCAATCCAATGCACCTAAAAAATAAATTGAACTTGAATTGCACATTACAGTATTATCAAACTTTTCCTCTATGCCTGTAGGAATACAAGTAACCAACATGTTTGGAAAATGTTTTTTATAATATTGTTCATCAGCAGTTGAAATTGGAATGATTGCATTTGTGGCCGGAATCATTTTCAATTCATATTTTAATAAGCGATGTGCCTGCAATGTAAGATACCAAGACTTAATTGGGTTTTTAATTTTCATAGCCATCCGTTTCCAGATAACACCCTCTACATTATGACTGCGATAAATCAACTTTGCATTCGAATATTTTTTAATCGTTTCAACAAAAGGCAATAAGAATAAACCTTCAAATTGAATAATATCAAATGCATTTTGCTGCACTACTTTTTCAGCCAGAGTAGTTATATCCTTATTTATAAATCTATAAATATGATAAGGTAATTTACTGAACAAATTCAACACAGCATCTTTAAAATAAATAGCCGTATCCGCATTTACCAAATGAAATTCTACCTTGCTTTTTATTTCTTCAGGCACATCATTCAAAGAAAAATTATGCTTTTTTGTGATAATACTAATCACCACAACCCGATGCCCGGCTTCTGCCATAAATCGAATAATATTGCTACTGGCAATCGCTTCACCATCTCTTGCAGGGTATGGTAATTTTTTTGTGAGTAACAGAATTCGCATGCGGCTTAAAATTACAACGCAGTAGTTTGTATTGAATAACTAAATTTGCGGCTTATACACATCATGTATTTAAATAAAAAAGTAATAGTAGTGCTGCCTGCATACAACGCAGAGAAAACACTTGAAAAAACATACAAGGAAATTCCTTTTGATATTGTAGATGAAGTGGTATTAGTGGATGATGCCAGTAGTGATAATACCAGCACGCTTGCAAAAACAATTGGTATTACACATGTGATTCGTCATGAAAATAATAAAGGCTATGGTGGCAATCAAAAAACATGTTATCAAACAGCATTAGAATTGAAAGCTGATATCGTAATTATGCTGCATCCGGATTATCAATACACTCCTTTACTTATAACTGCGATGGTAAGTATTATTGCCAATGATTTATACCCGGTGGTTTTAGGTAGTAGAATTTTAGGTAAGGGCGCCCGCAAAGGTGGCATGCCACTCTATAAATATATTTTTAATCGCATGCTTACGCTTACTCAAAATTTTTTAATGAATCAAAAACTTTCTGAATATCATACCGGATACAGAGCTTTTTCTGCTGATGTTTTAAAAAATATAAACTTCCAGGCTAACTCAGATGATTTTGTTTTCGACAATCAAATGCTTGCACAAATATTTTTTAAAGGATTTGAAATAGGAGAAATTACTTGTCCCACAAAATATTTTGAAGAAGCAAGTTCTATCAATTTTAAACGCAGTGTTACTTACGGATTAGGTGTGCTTTCCACATCAGTGCAATATCGTTTGCAGAAATGGGGCATAATACGTAATCCTATTTTTCAATAACTTTTTTATTCAATGTAAGTAGAGATCTATTCCAAATGCTATCTTCTCTTAAAGGTTTTTTATAGATAAGAGAAGCAGTAACCGTAGTCAATACAATTGCAATTGCAGAACCGAATAACAAATCCTCTTCAAAATGTTGCAACAGATATACTCTGCTTTCTGCAACTGCCATTGCAATAAAGAAAAACAATAGTCCCAACTTTTTTTTCTTGCATATTATAGCAAGAGTTAGATAAATACAAAATGCTGCTGAAGTATGTCCTGATGGAAAACTTAAATGGTAATATGTTTTAATTCCATGTACAAAATTCAAATCAATAGTTTCAAAATAAGTTGCCGGACGTGGATATGAAAATGCCTTTTTTAAAGCGCCTGTTATAACTAAATTCGCAATAGAAACTATGGATGCAAATACAGCAGCCCGGAATTGTACAAACAATAAAATAAAGCAAATAATACCCACGGTCACTCCATCTCCCAACCATGTTGTCCATCTAAAAATAAAATCTAATACAACTGTGTGTTGATCATTTACCCACAGCGTTGATGTTCCTCTCGGAGTTAGCAAAACATAAATTAACAATATCAAGCTCCACAACAACCAAGGGATTAAAAACCATTTATTATCTGTAATAATTTTTTTCATTTTTTAAATAATCGTTGTTTCAATTTATAAAAGAAATTAGAATAAGATTCTAAACTAAAAATAGGTGAATCATTTTTTGCTTTCAATGTAAGATAAAGACTAAATGGAAAAATAATAAAGATAGCCATCCACATTCCTGTAAATGGAGAGATCACTGCTTGCTCCGACATCTTCTCACCTGTTATAGAAATCACATAATAAATAATGAAAATAAAAATTGAAAAAATTACCGGCAAACCAAATCCGCCTTTACGAATAATTGCCCCCAATGGTGCTCCCACAAAAATGAAAACCAAACAAATAACTGACAGCGTAAATTTTCTGTGCCATTCGATTTTATGATCTGCAATTTTCTCGTTTGTAAACCGCATGGAATCTTCTATCTGTTGTGTGTAATTCGAGATGTTTCTCACCGAAGCAAGCGCTCGCTTTATCACTACTTTTTGCTCCTCCGGATTTACTGTTTCTATAAAACTGGTATCTGATGTTTTTACTTTTTCCATTGACTCAATTCTGGATGTAAATGCAGTGTCTCTATTAAATGTAAAGTACTGATCTAATACTTTTGAAAGTGTCTCGGATTTATTTTGAGATTGCACAACTAAGGAATCTATTGCTACTGAAAGTTGCCCCACATTCATCATCCTGTAATGGTCTTTATACAACTCCTCACTAGATTGCTGCATTTCAAATCCTGAGAGGTCCAGCACTTTTTCCCAAGTGCCAAACTCCATGCGCATGTGTTCAAATTGTTGCTTATTACGCACCTCCGGTTTTAACTCTTCGTACTGTTTTCCTTTTTCTAATTTCAATACCAGATTTTTTTTATCACCACTTGGCAACATCTCTCCTTTTGCAGCAATTAAAACATTCGTATTATGTTTATTATCTCCTTCTTCATAAATAGTGATATCGGAAATATGAATATTATCTTCTTGCTTTGAACCGATTAAAATACTGTAGTTATCTATCTCATTATAAAATTGATCGGGTTTAATATTTAATGCAGGTTTTTGTTTCGTGATATCAATAAGTGTTGTCCAAAATTTTAATGATGCTTTCGGCAATACATAATTAGAAAACATAAATGCGCCAAAAGCAATAAAAATTCCGGCAATAATAGTACTGCGCATAAATCGAAACATAGAAATTCCCGCAGATTTTAATGCGGCGAGTTCAAATCGTTCTCCCAAATTACCATATACCATAATTGATGAAAGTAATGTTGCAAGTGGAAGCGCTAATGGAATCATATTAGCGGATGCATAAAATAATAACTTTGCTATAACGAATGTTCCTAATCCTTTCCCAACCAAATCTTCAATGTACTTCCATAAAAATTGAATGAGTAAAATAACCAACGCAATAAAAAACGTAACTATAAACGGCCCTATAAATGACTTTAGAATATATTTGTCCAGGCGCTTTAACATAAGATATGAAAGATGAATTATTGGATTTTAATGATCGTGAAAAAAAACTGATGTTTGATTCGGAAATATTTCCTACCAAACATCGGATTAACGAAAAAATAATTTCATTATTTAATGCTATTGGTATTGAACTCAAAGATAAGTTATCACATCAGCTTTTTACTGAAGTAGAACCTTTTACATTTAAAATTACCAAGGGAGAAAATTATTTACATCAACCATATCTCATTCTCGATATTCCAAAAATAAATCCATCACGAGATATTCTTGTTTTCAGATGTATGTTTTGGTATGGACATTTTTTCAGTATTTCACTTCTTGCCACAGGCAATAAAGCAATTGCAATTTCTAAAAAATTACAACACAATTCTTCGCTTATAACTGATTGGCAATTTTCTATTGCGCACAATCCATGGAATCATGATTTTTATTCTGAATATTTTAAACCTCTTCATACACTTTCTGCCATAGAAATTAATACGCATATTAATACATATCAATATTTAAAATTATCTTGTAAGATAACATCAACTACTATTTCTGAAATACAAAAAGAATTTATTGAGCGGGTAAGAGAGATTGAAACCCTATTATCAGGCAGCGCCGATACGTTTGCTTAAGCTTTTTATTTGAGCATCCCACAATTGCTTTTGACTTTCTACATCACCTTCATCCACTATATCGGTAATAAACAATACAGTATCGTCCGTGATATCTCCTTTCTCAATTCTGAATTCAAAATATTCATCCTCATCCTGATAATCCCAACGGTACCGGATAAAGTCATCGTCCTCAGTTGAAATCATTTCAGCAATATCTGTTTGCTTTCCCCATGTGAAATAAAAGGTGTTCTCCTCATTGTCCACATCCTCAGCAAACCACTGCGACAAACCGGTGGCTGTTGTTAAAAAATTATATAACGCCAACGGCGTAGAGCGAATCATGTACTCTAAGGTGAATTTTACTTTTTTGCTTTTTCCCATTGATGGTTAACAGTTATAATCAACCGTGCAAGTTTAATTAATTTACTATATAAACAAAATTATTGGCAGTTTTTTTTACATTGATTATGTACATTTTATACACAAATAAATAAAGACTACGAGAATATTTATGTTTCGTCTATTTATTTTTTAGTAAAATCATCCAATCCCTTCTATCACAATAATTTAAAACTCACTGTTATTGGGCTTTCACACCTAAGTTTACTACCTTTGCCGTCTCTTTAAACATAAATAAATAAATGCTATACAATGAGTGCAGTAAACTATGAATCGAAGCTAAAAGAATGGAATCAAAAGGAAAAAGATGCCGTGGAACTCAGTTCTATCGCTGCTAACCTTTGGTTCGACAAAAGTGTAGAACTTATCATCTTCCGCCGTACTTTGGTGGATGTGCGTGCAAGTGAAGTTCTTAATCATCATTTATATGCACAGCGGTTTTTAAACCAGCCTTTAACGGTGGATATTTCATTGAATTTAATGAAAGCTATTGCAAAGCTCGACCTCGCTCCTTCTCGTATTGACCTTGGTCGTCTGGGAAAAGAATGGATGACCGAAGGCAGCAAATACAAAGGCTATGATGATTTTGTTGCTGATAAATTGAAAGACTTTATCGGTAAGGATAAATTAGTGTTGAAACCAAAGGATGTTGTGCTTTATGGTTTTGGTCGTATTGGAAGAATTGCTGCGAGAATAATAATTAATGAAGCCGGCAAGGGTGAACAGTTACGTTTGCGTGCAATTGTTACCCGTACAAATTCGGATGATGATATTATGAAACGTGCAAGCTTATTAAGAAAGGACAGTGTGCATGGTAAATTTCATGGTACCATTGAAGAAGATCTGGAAAATAAAGCACTTATTATTAATGGCAATATCGTGCACATGATTGCTGCAAGCAAACCGGAAGATATAGATTACACCGAATACGGAATTAATGATGCATTGATTATTGATAACACAGGTGTAAGTCGTGATCGTGAAGGATTGAGCAAACACTTGCTTTCAAAAGGTGCTGATATTGTATTACTCACCGCTCCGGGCAAAGGGGATATTCCAAATATTGTACATGGTATTAATCATGAAAAATATTTGAATTCAGAAGAGAAAATATTCTCCGCCGCAAGTTGCACTACTAATGCCGTTGTTCCAGTTATCGCCATCATGGAAAACACTTATGGTATTGAACACGGTCATATTGAAACAGTGCACTCTTACACTAACGATCAAAACTTGTTAGATAACTTCCACAAGAAATCTCGTCGTGGCCGTTCCGCTCCTATTAATATGGTGATTACAGAAACCGGTGCTGCAAGTGCCGTTACCAAAGTAATTCCAAGCATGGCAGGTAAGCTTACCGGAAACGCAATTCGTGTCCCCACACCAAACGTTTCTTTGGCAATTCTGAATCTTACTTTAAATAAGAAAGTGGATGTAGAAACTATAAATAATGTGTTGAAAGAAGCTGCCAAGCATGGCAATTTAGTAGAGCAAATTGATTATAGCATGAGCCAGGAAATGGTGAGTACTGATTGTGTTGGCAATGGTCATGCTGTGGTGGTAGATGCTCCTGCAACTATTGTTTCCACCGATGGAAAATCTGTTGTGTTGTATTGCTGGTACGACAATGAATTTGGATACACCAAACAGGCCGTGCGACTCAGTAAGTTTTTAAGTGGTGTTATCCGTTTACGTTATTATTAATGCATAGCAGAGAAGAAAATATATGTTCGAGAATTTATCAGATCGTTTAGACTCCGCCTTTAAAACCCTTAAAGGTCAGGGACGCATTTCCGAAATTAATATTGCCACAACGGTAAAAGAAATCCGTCGTGCCTTAGTGGATGCCGATGTAAATTATAAAATAGCAAAAGAATTTACCGACATTATTAAGGATAAAGCAATGGGTGCGGAAGTTCTCACTGCCGTTAGTCCCGGACAGTTGATGGTGAAGATTGTGCAGGATGAATTAACCACGCTTATGGGCGGCACCAAAGCAGATATTAATCTGAAAGGTTCGCCCGCAATTATTCTCGTAGCCGGTTTACAAGGTTCCGGTAAAACCACTTTCTCTGCTAAGCTTGCTAACTATATTAAAACGAAAACCGGCCGCAATCCTCTGCTTGTGGCCGGTGACGTTTACCGTCCTGCTGCCATTAATCAATTACAGGTTTTAGGTGAACAAATAAAAGTGGATGTATATGCCGATTTAGAAAATAAAAACCCTGTTGACATCGCTAAAAAAGCCATCAGCTTTGCAAAAGTGAACAGCCATAATGTAGTGATTATTGATACTGCCGGTCGCCTTGCTGTGGATGAAATGATGATGGATGAAATTGCAAATATTAAATCCGCTGTTAATCCCGGTGAGATATTATTTGTGGTAGATTCCATGACCGGACAAGATGCAGTTAACACTGCAAAAGCATTTAACGACCGTCTGAATTTTGATGGTGTTGTACTTACAAAAATGGATGGCGATACCAGAGGTGGTGCTGCCCTATCTATTAAATATATTGTAGAGAAACCCATCAAGTTTGTAAGCAGCGGCGAGAAGATGGATACGTTGGATATTTTCTATCCTGAACGTATGGCGCAACGTATTCTCGGCATGGGCGATATTGTTTCCTTCGTAGAAAAAGCACAAGAACAATACGACGAAGAAAAAGCTGCTGAACTGCAACGCAAGATTCGCAAAAATCAATTTGACTTCGATGATTTTTTAAGTCAGATGAAACAGATTCGAAAAATGGGAAACATGAAAGATCTGTTGGGAATGATTCCCGGAATCGGCAAACAAATAAAAGACCTGGATATTGACGAGAAACAATTAAAACGCATAGAAGCAATAATACAAAGCATGACACCCGCCGAACGTCATGATCCTGATTTATTAACAGGCACTCGTCGTAAACGACTTGCCGATGGCAGCGGAAATAATATCATCGAAGTAAATCAATTCATCAAGCAATTTGAAGAAATGCGCAAGATGATGAAGATGATGAATAAAATGGGTGGCGGTGCAAAAGCTGCTAAGGCTTTGGGGATGATGGGGAGGAAGTAGTACCCCAAAACAATTTATTCAATTTATTTTTTTTAGGAGCTATTTCCCGCTATCCGTTCCAAGTCCTCGCCCGTGAAAAACGGGCTGTGGGCTTTCCACTACTATCGGGGCTAGAAAAATTTCTATATTGTGTTGTATATATTCAAACTCATTTATATATCGAACGACAACAGACCTAATGATTTATTATCATAATTAGATTAAGCCTGGAAAGACCGAACTCAAAAAGAAGTTACTTTATAGATAGACTTATTATCACATTTTAAAAAATTCCTAAACATGATTTTTAAGATGATTAAGATAACTAAGATATATACACCAATAAATAAAAAACAGAAAATAAAATGTAAGACATACTGTCCATCTATTTATCTTATAAATCATGTTCAGACAACAACAGCATCATTCCGTTCTCATATAGTTATAAGTTTTTATTTTCATGCAATGTACCCCAATTGTTTAATCAGGTTCCTAAAAACATAACCTTGTGTGTTTGCCATTGAGACCCTGCGTTATTTCGATTCTACACATCAACTCATTAATTTGAATTGCATACTCGCAATTAGATTTAATTATTCTTGAATTAGAATAGGTATTTATTTTAAACTCATCGAATTCGATAAGTTTAAAGTACTCCAATTCCACTACTGAAATTCGCTTAACTTAGATATCAATTAGCTCTAATAAATTAGAATGAATTATGGCAGATTCGCCACAAGTAAAAAAGTATTGATGAATACATCTCATTAATTTCTACGCAGGTTCTCAAAAGCCTCAGCACATACCTTCTGATTGAGGAACCTGCTTGCACTGAAGAGTTTTATGAAGAAAGTATTGTAGCTCTTGGATGGAATACAATAGGGAATTTGGCGCAATATAAAAGTAGAAAAGAAATCAAAGATGCTTTAGTAAAACATATTGCCTGTTTGTGTTCTATATTCTGTGCAATATCCGCTTTTAAAAAAATTGTTACTTTTAGTTTTCAAATCCACAATCATGAATAAACATAACGCAAGCATCTTCGCATTTATCCTTTTATTCGGAGGGATGTTCAACACTACATTTGCTCAGCCAAATTGTGATAACGATACAACCGGTTTGGTCTCTCTTGTTGATTTGCAGACAGGATTTTATCTGGGTGAGTACCAGGGTGGATTGTATCCGGGTGGAAGTAATATATTAAGTGGACCTCATTTGAGTAAAGGGGTTAAAATGTCAAAATCAATTAAACCACTTGATACGTTTGGAAATGTAGATTATATAAATGGAAAAGTGATTATGGCCTGCTTTGGATCATCAACCGCTGTGCAACCATTTAAACATTATCAGGCAGAATTGGATACAACCACCGGTTTAAATAATTGCTTCACAACAATACTATGCAATCACAACGGTGGTATTGAAGATATGACAATTGATAATCCAACTTATTGGACTGATATTGATTCATCAAAATTAATTCCGCTTGGAATTACACGTGCACAAATTCAAATTGGTTGGATGATGAATGGCAGCAGAGAAGATAGTATTTATACGATGCCATTGCAGGCAGATTCAATCAGAAACAATTATGTAAGAACATTTCAGGCATTGCTTTATACCTATCCCAATTTAAAAATTCTTTATTTAAGTCCGCCATATTACGGGGGATATGCTGATACATTGGACGACAAATACGCAGTGAACCACGAACCATGTTCTTATCATGCAAATTTTGCAACAAAATGGGTGATTGAAAATCAGATCAATGGTGATCCAGCTTTGCGCTACAGAAATCCGGGAAAGCTTGCTCCATATATTATGTGGGGACCACCGATCTGGGCTGATGGTATGCGGGCAAACATTTGGGATGGATTGTTTTGGGATTGTGCAAATTTTAGAATTGATGGCGCAGGCATTCATCTCAATGATCCGGGTAAAGCGCTTTTAGGTGGTATAATTTATAAATTCTTTCAAAACGATATCATTGCAAGCTACTGGTATAAAGATGCTGCCAAGTGGGCGAGTTGTATTCCTGGCGATCCAACTTTGAAATCTGAGCATGACGCCAACTATCAAACAAATGCATCTGAAATTAAAATATATCCCAATCCAAATGATGGTAATTTTTTAATTGTCTGTGATCAATTGATCAATACTATTTATTCGCTGCAAATAGTAAATCAATTGGGGCAAACAGTCTACACCCAAAACAATATCACTGCAACAGAAAAATATATCGTCATTCAAACAAACCATCTCCTACCGGGAATTTATTTTGTTGGGTTGCAAGTTGCTGATAAATTAATGGGAGAAAAGTTTGTGATTAAGTAGTTAATTAATTTCTTCTGAAGAAGACTTTGCGGTAAATAATAATCAAACCTATTTTACATTCAGTAGGATTCTTCCCTCCTTTTAAAAATAAATAATCGGCAAAATCTTCCACAACTATCAATGCTTTCAACATTTATAATCAATAACTACATTTGAAAAAATAAATATTCCAATGCTGATAAATAGAAGAAAATTTTTAAAAGGTGCGATTCTATTACCCGGAATTGCAATGGGTTTTTCTCCATTATTTGCATCGCCCGAAAAATATTTAATTCCTGAATTAAATACTTTTAAAAGAGTAAGACCGAATGATGCACTTTGGCCTTCATCTGAAAAATGGGATCAATTAAATACATCTCTAAATGGCAATTTAATAAAAGTTGAATCGCCATTAGTAGTTTGTAATAATGCAGCAGATACTAATGCTTGTGATGCGTTATTTAAAAATTTAAAAAACCCCTACTTCATTGGTGATAATCCTGCTTTAACACAAACTTCGGGATGGGTAGATGCGTGGCGTTCTGAACCCAGTGTGTATGCAGTGGCTGCTAAAACAACTACGGATATTGTAGCTGCTGTAAATTTTGCACGAGAGAATAATTTGAGATTAGTTGTAAAAGGTGGTGGTCATAGTTATCAGGGCACTTCCAATTCTGCGGACTCATTACTTATTTGGACAAAGGCAATGAATAACATTGTAATGCATGATAATTTCGTCGCTAATGGTGGTGAATCATTTCAAAAACCACAACCTGCTGTAACAATAGAAGCGGGTGCGCTTTGGTTTCATATCTACAATGAAGTAACTACAAAAAACGGCAGATATGTGCAGGGCGGTGGATGTGCAACTGTTGGCGTTGCAGGCTTAATTCAAAGTGGTGGCTTCGGAAGTTTTTCAAAAAAATATGGACTGGCAGCGGCTGCTTTACTCGAAGCCGAAATTGTAACTGCCGATGGTTCGGTAGAAATTGCAAATGCATATAAAAACGCTGACTTATTCTGGGCATTAAAAGGTGGTGGCGGTGGTAGTTTTGGAGTAGTTACAAAATTGACATTAAGAACTCGTGAATTACCCGAAAAATTTGGTGCTGTATTCGGAAAAATTAAGGCGAATGATGATGTTGCATTTAAAATATTAATTCAACAAATATTGAATCTTTATAACACACAACTTTTTAATACGCATTGGGGAGAATCAATTTCTTTTTATGGAAACAATACAATAAACTTTAATTTGGTTTTTCAAGGCTTATATAAAAATGAGGTAGAATTATTATGGAAAGATTTTGAAAATTGGGTGAATCAATCGCCGGAAAATTTTACGTTTGAAATGCCTTTCACTATTATAGATTTACCTGCTCAACATTTTTGGGATATTGATTTTTTAAAGCAAGTTGCTCCGCAAGTAATCACACTTGATGATCGTCCAAATGTACCTGCAGATAATGCGTATTGGTCATCTAATATTCAGGAAGCGGGACAATTTTTATATGCATATCATTCTGCATGGTTACCTGATTCTTTATTAGAAAAAAATAATCAAATTAAACTTGCCGATGCAATTTTTGAAGCAAGCAGATATTGGACAATCGCTTTGCATTTCAACAAAGGTTTGGCAGGTGCCAATGCTGAAGAATTAGCAGCAGCAAAAGACACTGCTATGAATCCAAAAGTTTTAAATGCATTTGCACTTGCAATAATTGCCGGTGAAGCACAACCCGTCTTCATTGGTATTGACGGACATGAACCTGATTTAGTTGAAGCTCGGAGTGAAGCATTAAAAATTAATAACGCATTTAGTGAACTGCAGAAAATTGCACCGAATGCAGGAAGTTATCTTGCTGAAAGTAATTTCTTTGAAAAGAATTGGCAACAATCTTTTTGGGGTTCAAACTATCCAAGATTGGAGGCTATAAAAAAGAAGTATGATCCTGATGGTTTGTTTTATGTGCGCCATGGTGTTGGAAGTGAAAATTGGAGTGATGATGGGTTTACGAAAATAAATTGATTCCATATAAAAGATATTTTATCTATCTCTACTATCATGTTTAAATTGTTTGTTTAAAAATCAATTTTCCTATAGTAATTATAAAGTATATTAAAACAAATATATTTTGTTAGTTTGTTGTATTACCGATTTGCCGATTCCCAAAATTCCAAAGTATTCTTAAAAAATTAAAATATGAATATCATTAAAACAATAATACTTTTTACTTTATCTATTACCCTATTGCTTAGTTGCGGACAAACAAATAAAAAAAATTCAAATGACAAATCAACTTCTGATACTCAACTCTACTATAATGGAAAAATTATAACTATGGATTCAGAGGAAAATCCTTATGCCGAAGTATTAGTGGAACAAGATGGAATAATTGTTTTTGTGGGTAATCTGAAAGAAGCAGAAAAATTATTTTCTAATTATACTAAGGTAGATTTGAAAGGAGCTACTTTATTACCCGGATTTATAGATCCACACAGTCATTTTGGTATGGTCTCTAATTCAATGGGACAAATAAATTTAAATCCTCCGCCCGTTGGAAATACTTCAAGCATTAACGAACTGTTGGATGCATTAAAAAAATATAAAACAGAAAATAATATTAAAGATGGTGAATGGATATTTGGTTGGGGTTATGATGAAAGTCAGTTAGTAGAAAAACGTCATCCAAACAAAACAGAATTGGATGCTATTTTACCAAACAATCCAGTTTATTTACAACACACAAGTGGACACATGGGAGTGGCAAATTCTATGGCCTTGATAAAAATGAATATAACGAATGCAACAACAAATCCGGAAGGAGGAAATATTGATAGGTTCCCAAATTCAAACGAACCAAGTGGATTAATTCAAGAAACTGCGATGTATCCATTCGTAGGAAATATGCTAGAAATATTAAGTAAAAAACAAGCAGAGTATTTTGATCAAACACAAAATTATTATGCAGAAAATGGAATTACTACTGCGCAAGATGGAATGACAGATCGCAACACTATTCAATTTTTTCAGCAACAAGCAGATAATGGAAAATTAAAAATTGATTTAATTGCATTAGCGGGTTATATGGATTTAGAAAAGAATTTAACTGATACAGCTATGCAATTTAAATCATACAAAAATGGCTTTAAGATACAAGGCACAAAAATAGTTGCAGACGGATCTCCGCAAGGTAAAACTGCCTTCTTTACAAAGACTTATTTAACTCCTGTTTCGGGATGTACAAATGATTGCAGAGGACTTCCCAGTTTATCACAAGATGCAATGAATACACTTTTTAAAACTGCTTATACGCAAAACAATCAGCTCTTTATTCATTGCAATGGTGATGCTGCAATTGATATGGCTATTGCTGCTCATGAATATGCATGTAAGGAACTTTCACAACCATTGGATAAGGAAAGAAGAACTATAATTATTCATTCTCAATTTGCTCGTGCTGATCAATTAGAAACGTATAAAAAATACAAAATAGAACCTTCATTTTTTACTAATCACGCCTATTTTTGGGGTGATGTACATGTAGATAATTTGGGTAAAGAACGAGCAGATTTTTTAAGTCCGATTGCAACTGCTGCAAACATGGGATTAATGTACACCAATCATTCGGATGCTACCGTAACTCCAATTAATCCAATGTTTACTGTATGGTCTGCTGTTAATCGCACATCACGAACAGGGCAAGTAATTGGTGATAAAGAAAAAGCAACAGTATATCAAGCACTAAAAGCCATTACAATAAATGCTGCCTATCAATACTTTGAAGAAAATTCTAAAGGCTCACTTAAAAAAGATAAAGTAGCAGACTTTGTAATTTTAGATAAAGATCCACTCACAGTAAATCCAATGGAACTGAAAAATATTAAAGTAATAGAGACAATTAAATCAGGTAAAATAATTTTTAGTGCGATGGAAGAAGAAGAAATAATAAATAAATATTGGAAACTGATAACACTGGATGGACAGCCTGTATTAATGACTGCAGATCAGGAAAAAGAACAATACTTTATTTTAAAAAGTGATAACACTATAAATGGTTTTGCCGGTTGTAATTATTTTAATGGCACCTATGAATTACAAGAACTAAATCGTATACGTTTTAATGAAAATATGGCTGTAACCAAGAAATATTGTGCAGATGAAAATATTAAAGAATATGATTTTTTGGAAGTTTTCATGCTTGCTGATAACTATATTATCACGGGTGATACCTTAAGTTTAAACGTTGGCAGAAGTGCTCCACTTGCAGTTTTTGAAGCAGTGTATTTTTAAATATGAAATCTTTTTAATCAATTATCGAATATATGAATGCAACACAAATAATTATTCTTATATATTCTTTAATTGTTGCCGGCACTTGTGTGAGGGTAATTTTGGAAAATAAGAATCCGCTAAAAACACATTCTTATTTATTAATCATCATTGCTTTGCCAGTTGGAGGATTATTAATTTACTATTTTTTCGGAGTCAATTTAAGAAAAGAAAAAATCTTTGTTGCCAAAGAAAAAATTGATCAAATTTTTATTCAGAATTATTTAAAAAATTACAAGGCTGATTTGCAGCAACGTCGAACTGAAATTGAAGATCGTTTGCAGGGTAAAATCAGATTGCCCCATTTATTTTTTAATAATTCCAATTCTGTTTTCACACGCAATAATCACATTGAATTTTTGCATTGTGGAGAAAATAAATTTCCTGTGTTGCTTGATGCGATGGAAAACGCAATGCAGCATATTCATATTGAGTATTATATTTTTTATGGTAAAGATGATATTGGTAAAAGAATAATTGACCTCATTTGCCAAAAAGCAAAAGCAGGAGTAGAAGTGCGTTTATTGGTTGATAGTTTTGGTAGCAAAATACCCGGCAGGCAAGTAAAACAAATGAATGAAGCCGGAGTGCAAGTTGCGTTTTACCGACCATTATGGAGTCCAAAATATTTAACCAAATCCAATTACCGTGATCACCGGAAAATTGTAGTGATAGATGGTAATATTGGTTTTGTCGGTGGAATTAATGTCGCAGATTATTATATCAATACACTGCAAACAAAAAAGTACTGGGCTGATTTGCATTGTAAAATTGAAGGCGATTCTGTGTATGCGTTACAATTACTTTTCTTTTTAAACTGGCGCTTTGCTACTAATGAAGAATTTGGTTCACTGCAAAAATATTTATCTCCACATGAAATTAAATCTAATTTGCCAATAAGTATTTTGGGAAGTAATGCAAGCAGTCGTTCACCGGCAATTATGGATGCTTATTTCACTATGATTACTACAGCATTAAATGAAGTGCTGATTACTACTCCTTATTTTATTCCCAACGAAGCAATATTAAAAGCAATATTAATTACAGCAAAAAGTGGTGTAGAAGTAAAAATACTTTTGCCTAAAGTTTCGGATGGATATATGGTGCAAATGGCATGTTTAAGTTATGTGGATCAATTACTAGAAAATAACGTCAGAGTTTTTCTTTATAAAAAAGGGATGATACATTCCAAGTATATGGTTGTGGATGGAAATATTTCTACATTGGGAACTACCAATATTGATGAACGCAGTTTCAATATAAATGCCGAAGTAAATGCATTTATAATTGATGTAGAAAAGGCAGGGGAATTAAAATCGCATTTTGAATCTGATTTATTACTCAGCGAAGAAATTATTTTGGTTGAATGGCAAAAAAGAAGCAGGTTTAAAAAGCTACAAGAGTCTTTGTTCAGATTGATAGCTCCCCTATTATAAAATCAATTAACCTGATTCATTCAATGGTTGTCCTTTTCTGATTTTTAATATTGAATTAATATGCTTACATTAAACAATAATATTGGAAAAAATATTTTCCAACAAAGTGAAATACTAACTACAATTATTTAAATTACACAAATAAAATATTTTAAATATGAATACCGAAAAAAAACTGATAGTAATTACAGGAGGAGCCGGAGGCATTGGACAGGCTTGTGCCAGAGTTTTTAAAAATCAACCAATAATTATAACTGATTACTCACAAGAACAAGTGGATGAAACAGTGAAAGCGTTATTCAATGAAGGATTTGATGTTTCAGGAATTGCTTGTGATATAACTGATAAAAAAGATATAGAAAAGCTAACTAACTATGTGGCTAATAAAGGTGCCCTAAAAGCGCTTGTTCATACAGCAGGTGTAAGTGGAACTGTGAAAGATCTTAAAAAAGTATTTACAATAGATTTAATTGCCACAGATTTTTTAATTGATGCCTTTTATAAATTAGCAGTAAAAGATTCAGTTGCTATTTTATTTTCTTCAATGATGGCTCATACCGTGCCTGCCAACAAAACATATGATGAGGCACTTAAAAATCCGCAAGCTCAGGAATCTTTTGAAATTGTAAGCCAATTTGTAAATAACAATTCAGATATGATGTACAATTTTGTAAAGCGAGGTGTACAATTATTAATGCATAAAAATGCGGATAAATGGGGAGCAAAAGGAGCAAGAATTGTATCCGTTTCACCCGGAGTTATTGAAACACCAATGGCATTAAAAGCAGCCAAAGAACATCCTGAAAGAATGGAAATGATAAAACAAGCAACTCCATTAAAACGCAATGGACAGCCGGAAGATATTGCAGATGTTGTACTGTTTTTAGCCAGTGATGCTGCACGTTTTATAACAAGCACAGATATTCTGGTAGATGGTGGAGTTATTCATAACATAAAGAAAATGTCTCAATAATTTTTAAATAAATGTAATTCTATTCACCTCCTTTTATTTAATGTTTTGAAAAAACATATTGCGGAATATTGAATGGCTCACGAAAACAAATTAAATAAAATATTCAGCAAGTAATTTGGATTTAAACCCCTATTATAGAATCTAAAATAAATCAAATAATTTTTTAAATAGCAAAAAAACAACAGGGTATCTGTTAATTTTTAGCACCACACCTTTTATGCTTACTTACTATTTTTTTCACGATAATATATGACAGAATTAAAAAGAACATTAGGACTAGCTGAATGTATTTTTTTTGGCGTTGGTTCTATATTGGGTGCAGGCATTTATACATTAATTGGCAAGGTAGCAGGTCTGGCCGGCAATTTTATATGGCTTGCATTTTTGATAGCTTCAATTGCCGCATTGTTTACTGCTTTCTCTTATGCGGAATTAAGTGCAGCATTTCCAAAAGCGGGTGGAGAATATGTATATGCAAAAAAGGCATTCGGAAAAAAGATAGGAATTTTTCTGGGTATCATTATTTCACTCAATGGTATTATTGCCGGTGCTACTGTTTCCATTGGCTTTGCAGGTTACTTAGGGGCACTTACAGGTATAAGTTTGATTGTAGCATCGCTTGGAATAATTATATTAATCTTTCTTATAAATATTGCGGGCATAAATCAATCTTCTACGGTAAATATAATTTTTACTTTAATAGAAGCCGCAGGTTTGTTTTTCATAATTTATATTGCCTTCCCTTCTATCGGAGATGTTAATTACACTGAACTCTCGCCCAAAGGAATTGACGGATTGATGACAGCTTCAGTAGTGGCATTCTTTGCCTACATGGGTTTTGAAGAAATAGTAAAATTGGCAGAAGAAACAAATAATCCGGAAAAAATTATTCCCAGGGCATTATTTATTTCTTGTGCTATTGTAATTGTTATTTACAGTTTGGTTACTATTTCCGCAATAAGCATTATTCCTTTTCAACAATTAGCATCATCTGATAGTCCGCTTGCTGATATTGCCGACATAAAATTTGGTAATACCGGATTAGTTATTATCTCTGTCATTGCATTATTTGCTACATCCAATACTATATTATCTAACATGATTGGAAGTTCACGAGTTTTATTTGGTATGTCAAAAGAAACAAATTTCTTAAAACTATTTTCCTATGTCTCCTCTAAAAGTAAAACCCCAGTCGCAGCTCTTATTTTAATTTCAGTTATAACATGCGCTTTTGCTTTAATAGGAAATATTGAAACAGTAGCCCGGATAGCCACCATTTTTATTTTCATTACGTTCATTGTTGTTAATCTTTCCGTAATTGTTTTAAGAGTAAAGGAAAAAGAATTGAAACGACCTTACCGCATTCCTGTAAATATTAAAAATATACCCGTAATAAGTTTATTAGGAATTATTATGACTCTAACATTATTAATTTATAATATTTATGGTTTTATTAAATAAACTGAAGGAGTACCTTTTCAGAGATTTTCATTTTTAGCAACCTCTAAAATAAATATCAACTTTATATTGAGGCTGTTAAAATGCAGACAATACAATGAATAATTTGCCAGCGGCTAATCGCAGTGGGTGTTGAACCACCCATTGCTCAATTCCTTAAATCCAAAAAATCTTAAGGAAATGCTTGTTAGTTGACGTAAGCCATTATTGTATTTTAATTTGATATTTTTAAATCAAATAATGCTGTGCCATACTATAACATTATTTTTAATGAAACACAAATTAAACACTAAATCATTATGAACGAAATTATTTGTCCGAATTGTAAAAAAGCTTTTAAAGTTGATGAAGCCGGTTATGCAGATATTTTAAAACAAGTGCGGGATCATCAATTCGAAGATGAATTACGAAAACGTTTAACCCTTGCAGAAAAGGAAAAAGAAAGTGCTGTAAAACTTGCCGAAGCCAAACTTAAAAATGCACTACAAGATGATATTGCGAATAAGGATAAAGAAATAGTAGAACTGAAAGCAAAAAGTGAACGTGCACTTTCTGATCAGTTAGCCAAGAAAGAATCTGAGATTGCTGAAATGAAATCTAAAATTGCAAGCGCAGAAATTGAGAAGAAACTATCAGTATCTGAGGCGGTAAATAAAATAGAAAAAGACCGGGATGCGCTTCTTAATAAATTAGAAAATAAGGAAACTGAAAAGCAATTATTAGAAAAATCTTTAAATGAAAAGTATTCTGCTGAACTCAGAACAAAAGATGATATCATCAAATTAAAAGATGAAGAAATTGCTTTGCGAAAAGATATGAAACAAAAACTCTCTACTAAAATGTTGGGTGAAACACTCGAACAGCATTGTGAGACCGAGTTTAACAAGCTTCGTGCTTCGGCTTTTCAAAAAGCTTATTTTGAAAAAGATAATGATGCACGTTCCGGAAGTAAGGGAGATTATATTTATAGAGAATCAGACGAAGCAGGAAATGAAATCATTTCTATAATGTTTGAAATGAAAAATGAAGGTGATGAAACTGCTACAAAAAAAAGGAATGAAGATTTTTTAAAGGAACTAGACAAAGACCGCACAGAAAAGAAATGCGAATACGCCGTTCTTGTTTCATTATTAGAAGCAGAAAGTGAATTTTACAATACAGGTATTGTTGATGTCTCTTATAAATACAATAAAATGTATGTAATCCGCCCTCAATTTTTTATACCTATCATCACTCTTTTGCGTAATGCCGCCATGAACAGCTTGCAATTTAAATCAGAGCTTGCTTTAATGCGAAGTCAAAATATTGACATCACCAATTTCGAAGAAAAAATGAACAAGTTTAAAGATGGTTTTGCATATAATTATGATTTGGCAAGTCGAAAATTTAATGAAGCAATAACCGGAATTGATAAAACAATTAAAGAATTAGAAAAAACAAAGGCAGCATTATTATCCTCCGAAAACAATCTTAGACTTGCTAATAATAAAACCGAGGACTTAACAATAAAAAAACTTACTCACGGAAATCCTACAATGACAGCTAAGTTTAACGAGCTGTCGGATAATTCTGAATAAATTAGTCGAGTAAAAGAATGGGACTGAATTTAATTTGAGTAACGGTTTTATCTCACTCTATATTCAATATTGAGTAAAGTGTGCGAACCAATAATGCTCTCAAGTTTTAATTATAACTTAATCAATTTGTTAGTCCCAACACTTGGAATTCTAAACACTTCTATATTATTTTTGTTATTGAAAAAACAGATATTTCTTTTTTAAAACTAAAACTTATTATTAAATCACAAAACTTAAAACTATATGAATAACTTTTTCAGAACCATTATTGCCGGATGGGGTGCAAAAAAATTAGGTGGCGGCTGTTTAGGCACCATAATTCTATTTGTTATAATCTATATGCTTTTGGGCTATTGTTAGATTATAGTATTTAGAACAAAGTAGAATCCGTTATTCAATAAACATGTTATTAATTTTTGGAATTACTTTCATAATTATTGAATTCATCTATTTTGGATTGGCTACTTAATTTATCAACTCTAATTAAAAAAGCTATTAAACATTATAAAAAAATTTAAAACCCTAAACCACTTATTATGAAAAAAATAATATTGTCCAGTGCCCTCATTTGCATTATCACGCTTGCAACTCCAATTCAAACATTTGCAGGAAAAGTTGACGATATAACGAATACAGTTCCAGATGAAAATTCAGAAAATCCAGATCAGGCAACTGCCTTAATTCAAAGGTTGGATGAAATAAAAACTATGGATAAAAGTGATCTTACTTCAGCAGAAAAAAAGGAATTAAGAACCGAAGTACGCACCATTAAAGAAAATCTTGCTGCAATAGGTGGCGGCGTTTATTTCTCTTTAGGAGCACTTGTTGTAATTGCTATTCTACTTATAATTTTACTCTAATATCTTAAGAGTAAAATATAACTAATTATTACAAAATAGTTTGCTGTAATCTGAGTGAATATCAGACCAGCAATTTTTTTATATCCTTAATTATAAGGGTTTTATTTCTTAACTTAATTTTTGTAACAACTGGTGCTAATGACCATTGTAATAAAAAATTACTAAATAAATTTCTGTAAATTTCGTAATTAAAGAACGCAACTTATAAAAAAAGTTAAACTATGATAAATAAAGAAAAAATTGAAGAATTAGCGGCAGAGAGAAGTATGCCATGTGTAAGTATTTCTTTAAATACACACAGAACATTTCCTGATAATGCCCAAGATGAAATTGTTTTAAAAAATCTGCTTAAAGAAGCGGAAATAAGATTGATTTCAGACTTAGGCAAAAAGTCCGCAAATGGTTTATTAGAAAAGATTGCAAATGTTCCTTCTCAAATTGATCATAATTATAATTTGGACAGCTTGCATATTTTTATTTCCAACAATACACTGGAAATCATAAAATCCGTTTTGCCTATAAATAAAAACAAGGTATGTATTTCTGAATCATTTGCTTTAAGAACTATCATAAATGATTACATCAGACGAAAAAAATATTTAATACTGTTGTTATCACAGGGAAGTACACATTTGTACAAAGCCTTTAATGAAAGCATAACAGAAGAAGTGATAAACGATGATTTTCCTTTTCCTGAAATGGAACGCAATTTAAATGCTCCGGAAAAGCTGAGCGATGCAAGGCTGTTGGATGATATTGTGCGTGAGCATTTAAATAAATTAGATAAAGCCGTGGTGAAAATTTCTAATCAAACAGATTTAGAATGCGTAGTCATTTGTACGGAAGATAACCTCAGCAGATTAATGCAAGTTGCCAATAAGCCAAAGATGTATATTGGTCATGCTTTCGTTAACTATAACGATATCTCAACCACTCATCTTGCTAAACAAGGTTGGGAAGTTATCAATGAACTACAAAAGAAAAACAGAACAGATGCAATCAATGAAATGTTGGATGCGGTAAATCAAGCAAGGGTGTTATCGGATTTACAGGAAATATACTTAGCGGCAATAGATGGCCGGGGTGAGCTACTCATAGTTCATGAAGATTTTATACAGCCTGTTTTAATGAATGGCGATAGAACTTTCGATTTAGTTTCTGATAGTGCCCAGCCTAATGCTATTGACGACATTACAAGTAATATTGTATGGGAAGTTTTTTCTAAAAAGGGTCGGGTGGTATTCACAGCACAAGAGAAAATTAAAGAACTCGGTAACATTGTTCTTAAAACTAGATACTAAAACTGCTGGCCAGCGTAGAATAATTATTCTACTCATTATAAATTTTAAAAATTTAACAATCGGTTGATGCTCTTTTCAACCGATTGTTTTATGAAGTTAATAAACTAAAAGAAAACAGATTCTTTTAAAAAACAGAAATGAACAATTGCAAAACTTGAAACAAGCCTACTGAAAGAATATTTTGCTCCAATTGTGGCCACCCATTTTTAATACAAGCATCGCATCAAGCCAAACATTTCTTAACCAAATATTTTATTTAAATTTTATTTTTACAAGAACTGTCGTTACTAACCATTTTAATAAAAGACTAACCAATAAAACTAAATCTGTATTTATGAAAAATTATTTTGCATTTCTATTGTTCGCTTTGTGTTGCAACATCGCTATTGCACAACAAAATACCACCTACCCTACTATTGATATTCCGTATAAAATTTATACGCTGGATAATGGATTAACATTGATAGTAAGTGAAGACCATAAAGTACCTATGGTATCATTTGATATTTGGTATCATGTGGGCAGCAAAAATGAGAAGCCGGGTAAAACTGGATTTGCACATTTGTTTGAACATATTATGTTTACCGGAGCAGAACATTATCCCGACTTTGATAAAGTAATGCAAACCGTTGGCGGAGGAAGTAATAACGGAACTACCAATAGCGACAGAACAAATTTTTATGAAAACTTTACTCCTTCGGGTTTGGATAGAGTATTGTGGTTAGAATCGGATCGGATGGGATTTTTATTAAATGGATTGGATAGTGCAAATATTGAAGTACAAAGAGGTGTTGTACAAAATGAAAAACGACAAAGAGAAAACCAACCCTATGCAATTGCTTATGAATTATCAGTAATAAATACTTATCCTCAAAATCATCCTTACTCGCATACTGTAATTGGGTCTATGGATGATTTAAGTGCAGCTACAGTTGAGGATATTAAAGATTGGTTTCGTGAATACTATGGACCTAATAATGCAACCATATCAATTTGTGGTGATGTAAATGCAGATGAAGTTTTTGAAAAAGTAAAAAAATATTTTGGTGAAATTCCGGCAAGTGTTCCTTTAGTAAAACAAGGTGAATGGATTGCAAAAATGAATGGCACACACACTGTAATTGCGCAGGACAGAGTAGCACAACCTCTATTGCAAAAAACATGGAATATACCGGCATGGGGAAGTAAAGAAGGTGCTTATTTAGATTTATTAAGTACAGTGCTAACTAATGGCGCATCTTCCAGATTATACAAGCGATTAATTACTGATGAGGAATTGTGTTCAGAAATTTGGAGCTATACAAACGGACAAGAGATTGGCCAACAAATAGAAATAGGCGCATTTGTGAATGATGAAAATGATATAGATAAAGTGAATGCAATTATTGATGAAGAATTGATGAAAATATTTACGAATGGAG
The DNA here is from genome assembly GCA_016715425.1 of Bacteroidota bacterium. NCBI lineage: Bacteria > Pseudomonadati > Bacteroidota > Bacteroidota bacterium. Next base: position 910,493 of record JADKAC010000005.1, on the reverse strand, counting down.
TTACCGAAAATGAATTACATCTTGCCAAGACAAATTATTTTTCCTACATAATAAAATCATTGGAGCGTATTGACAGCAAGAGTGATATGCTAGCAGAAAACCAGGTATTCGGCGGCAGTCCGGATTATTATAAAACTTATCAGGACTATATTAGAAATGCCACACCTGCTGATTTAAAGAACGCAGCAAACATGTGGCTAAAAGACGGGGAATTTATTTTAAAAATTATCCCCTACCCCGATTACACCACATCCGATGTAATTCTTGATAGAACAAAGATGCCGGAGGTTGGCACAATTACTTCCATGAAATTTCCCGAAATAAAAACATTGACTTTAAGCAATGGAGTAAACGTATATTTAATAGAGCGCCATGAAACACCAATTGTGAATATGAGTGTTTTATTTAATGTAGGATATGAAACGGATGAATTATCAAAAGCAGGCACTTCAAGATTAATGACCGATTTATTATTAAAAGGAACAACAACAAAAACTGCCGAACAAATTAATAATAACATCAATGCTTTAGGAGCTGATTTGTATACAACAAATGGTTTGGAAAAAACTAAAATAAATTTAGTTGCCTTAAAAAATAATTTTAAACAGAGTGTAGATTTATTAAGTGATGTTTTAATAAATGCCAATTTTCCGACATCTGAATTTGATCGTTTAAAAAAAGAACAGATAATTGCGATTGAACAGGAAAGTGCAAATCCAAATCAATTAGCATCACGGGTACTTCCACAATTGATGTATGGAAAATCTGTCGCCAATGGCTTACCATCCAGCGGAAGTGGCTATAAAGAAACTGTAGCGTCAATTACTAAGGAGGATGTAGTAAATCATTTTCAAAAAAACTTAGGCTATAAAAACGCAACCATATTTGTGGTAGGAGATATCACAGAATCCGAGTTAAAACCTATTTTAGAAAAAAGTTTATCGAATTGGAAAGCCGGTGATAAAGCAAATAAAGTAACACTTGCAAAACCGGAATTAAAAACATCGAAAATATATTTTATTGATATGCCGGGAGCGCAACAATCTGTTATTAGAGCAGCAGAATTATTTGTTGTTGAAAAAAATATAGAAAAAAATGAAGCCATGGAAATGATGAACACATTATTGGGAGGCTCATTTCTATCCAGGTTGAATATGAATTTAAGAGAAGACAAACATTGGAGTTATGGTGCAGGAAGTTTTTTTAGCAATACAAAACAACAATCTCAATATACAATTTATACATCTGTGCAAACAGATAAAACAAAAGAAAGCTTAATTGAAATTTTAAAAGAATTAACAGCAATAAATAAAAAAAATGTAATTACGGATAGTGAATTCAAACAACAGCAAGCTGCTACCTTAATGGAGTTACCCGGAAATTATGAAGCCAATAGTGACTTAAGCTACAACTTGGAGGATGTTATCTTTTACGATAAAGGATTAAGTTATCTAAATAATATTTCAACAACTATACAAGCATTAACGCTGACAAATGTACATGCCGCTGCAGAGCAATATATCACTCCAAAAAATTTAACTTGGTTAGTTATTGGAGATAAAAGCAAAGTATATGAAGGCTTGAAAGAATTAGATTGGGGAGAAGTAATTGAATTAGATAAAAATGGGGAGGTGGTGAAATAACATTTAGGAATTTAAATAATTTAGAATTTACATTTTATAATTTGATTTATACAAAAAAAGGAAACCACTCAACAATGAGTGGTTTCCTTTTTTAATTTCATTTAGATTATGCTAAACTGAATATTTTAATTTTAATCTTAAATTATTATTTTTATTTTGTGTGAAATAGATGAGTAATTATTTGCCTTTGCGTTTTTTTAAGTCGTCACTCAGTTCATCTTTATTTAAAATATCACCAGTATTATCTTTTTTTAAATCAGCACCTGATTCCTCTTTATTTAAATCCTCGGCGATGATGTCTTTTTTTATATCACCTGCGATATCACCTGTTTTTAAATCCGATAATGGAGGAACACAATCTCTGCCATCCATATAAATATCTCTATAATCTATCAACCCTTTAGTTGCAATAAAGGAATTTTTATCCTGATAAATATTTTGTTGATTTTTATCAGAGACACCAATATAAAGTGCAGTCCCTTTAAGGCTATCTATTAATTTTTCATCCACAGTTATGGAATAATATCCCGTTTCAGAAGTGCATACACTTCCCAACTCTCTAAGCCAATTCAGTTTATTATCCTTTAAAAAAATAGTCATCCCATTAACAGGATTATTTTTTTGGTCATATACTTTTCCATGTATCCGCCAAGCATTATTTGGTAAAGGTTCTGTTTCTATACTTGCTCTTTGCTTCTCAATGTCCAGAGCCACAAACATTGACTTATTATATGCCAATCTGGAAGATATCTTTTGTATTCGTGGACTATCCTTTCCATATTTATTTATTAGTCGCTTTTGTTCCAAAATCAGCACTTCATTTTTTATTTTCTGTACTTGCTCTAAATTATTTAACTCAACCAATCGTTGCTCATCTAATTGCGATATTAACTGAATAACATCACCTGATATTTCTTTATCGTTTCGTTTAGTACTTTTCATTGTTGTAATGTTTTTTTTTAAATTAATAATCCTTTCCGACAGGCACTGCCATTGCTTCACTCAAATATTGCTTTTGGTCATTACACAAATCATCAATTAAAATAATATTGTGATAAATAGAACGCAAAGTACCAAAAGTCATCAAACAATGTGTTGATTGATTACCTAGCGCAGTATTCATGTAACCATAAGAAAATAAGGAATAAAAGGTTAACGCCAATCCATCTGAAAATCTATTATCATTTGAGCGAATGGTAGCTGCAATCAGCATAGTATTGAATAACATTAAATCGAAAGATGTACTGCCTTTTTCCAATGATAAAAAGCCGGCCAATTCAGACTGATTATTATTAAATGCAATGTCATCCAGAGAGCAAATTAATTGGGAGCTTATTCCAAAATTTATGGATGCCGAACGCATGTCAAGAGTAGTTTGATTACCAGAAAACATCACCTTTCCATTTGGCAAATATTGAAGCGATTGTAACAATTGTAAATAAGACGTGCTTAATGCAGAACCATCACTTGTAGGTGAATTTGAATTTGCCATATTTTGAAATCCTATTAAAAGCAAATCTTTGGAAACACCCAGATTGAAAATTAAAACGGATGAGGCAAATAATGATAACATATTTGTTTTATCAGTACTCAATGAAGTAAATTGATTTCCAATTGCGGAAACCGGACCAAATGCCATAATAAATAGTGCATGGCCTAAAGGCTGTTCAACAATATTATCTATTAATTTAACTGCGGGAATCCCATCAAATGAAGGAATTTTTGCATCAAAAACATTTTTAAAATCCGCTGCTTTAAAAGACATTTTAATAACGATGCCACCACGGGCTCCGGCAATTATCGGCGTGTCATTATCTGTAATTGGCAACCCGTTTTTAACAATGTAATTGGTGGAGATAATAATTTTTTCACCATAAAAAATATAAATCCCACACACAGGAATGGTTTCACTTCGACCATTTTCTTCTATCCTGTTTTCACTGATGTTACCATTTTCGCAATCGTTTAAAATAATTCCTCCAAAAGCTAAATTGGTTGAAGATGTATTAGAATTTCTTTCAGGTAATTGATGCGTACAATATCTGATATGATTTCGGTAAATGGAAATATCATTTACAATAGAAAGATGCGAACTTTCGCCTCCATAAAGCAATGCACTAATACCACTTAACCCCATTTGAAAAATTTTATTCCTTTCAATAATTATTTCATACAAGGGTGAGTATTCAAAATTATTATCATTATAGGAAAATGCAGTAGTGTAATTTCTACTATAAACTTGAGTTAAATGACCTAATGTAATTCCATTTCCCTTGCCACCAATAATTTCGTTTTCTAATATCCGCACTCTTTCGGAAGTACCCCCTATTTGTATTCCTCCTTCTGCTTGATAACCTTTAATGAATCTTCCTGAAGGATTATAAATCACAACATATCTAATTAAACTGTAAGAATAATAGGCAAGTGAAAAACCGTTTACATAACTTAATCTTGGATCTCTACATGGATCGAATGGATCTTTATCACCAGGATTATCTGGGTTTCTTGGGTCATCAGGATCATCTTTATTAGGTGCTGGAATCACAACTATTCTATTGCGTTCTATCAATACATCATCGGCGATGCTAAAAATCGCAGCTTTACCAATCGGCTTATCCATCATACCAATTTGATTGTATAAAATATCTATACAATTGTCAATTCCGATATCGGTAGCTGTAATTCTGATAGCATGAATTCCTGCTATAATTTGATTTTCCTTAATGGTTATTTTCTCTGAACCTACTTTGGAATCTTTGGTATCATTTACTTCTACTGCAATTCCATCCAAAGCCATTAAAGTCAGATTATCAATTTGTATTTTTTGAGAATTCTGTATTAGAAAAATCGGCGCATCCATTTTATCAGAAGAAGGCCGAACAATACTGTGTTCACCACAACCGGATATTCTAATTTGTTTGCGATTTAAAATGGAAACATTGGCGATATGCTCGCCGGCTAAAACACAAATTTTACCCCCCGCACCCGGTAAATTATCTACGGCTTCTTGAATGCTATTAAAATCACCTTGACTTTGTTTACCATCACCTACGGTAAAAGTGCAACAGCATCCCTGCTCTGTGAGTGGATGAAATTTTTTCCTGCAATCATGAATAATTTTTCCCTCTAAATTCCCTTCATTGAAAGTGCTTGGCATCCATTGAATAAGTGCAAGCGGTGCAAAAAAACGTCGAACTCCATGTGGTGGCAATCCATGTTCTAATTCCCAGGGAACAACCAGATTTGGCGTTTCAGGTCTGGCGGCAATAACCCAAAAATCACTGGCAACCGCATCATTTCCGGTAATGGTTATTTGCAATCCGGTGTGTCCCAGAAGTTGTGGTGTTCCAAAAGTGATATTGATTTTTGAATCGGAAGAAAGGTCATCTCCTCTGTTCCAAATCCGCATATAAAAATATTCTGCTGGATCTTGGTCATCTAAATCATCCTTATTAGCTCTGCTTTTCCAGTCAGCACCGAAATCTGCTGGCAAAGAATCTACAATTGTAAATTCTCCGGAATCAGGATCGTAGGAACTTTCTACCTTAGTTAAATGACCTTGTTGAGCTGCTACTTTTTCACCATTTGACAACACGGCTGACCACGGCAATATTTCTACAACCTGATTACTCAAAGGCCAATGATATTGATCCTTGGGATCGGTTATCACATGCACTGTTTTTCCATCCGCCGAGATAGTTACTTTATAAAATGGTGCTGCATTGTCAAATCCCCAGGTGAAATGGTTGTTATCTATTAGTTGAACACGAATCGCTTGATTTTCTGCTCCCAAATAACCGCCAGCAGCAGAAGGTGAACAAAGGTCGTCGGGTAATCCGGTATTTAGAAAAGTTACTTTAAGTTGAATATCTGCAATCCGTTCATGCTGCTTATTTAGTGTTCCCTTATTTTCAGCTTGCCATTGTTCAACTAATTTGTTCCATGCTTCTACACAAGAACACTGACCTATACCAGATGCAATAAGTACACGCCGCATATTCCTAACTCGTGTTGTGGTATCCGGACCACCAAGTGCCACTTCAAATAAAGAACTATCCTCTACCGCACTTACAGCCTGCTGCCATGTTTCAAGATATACTAGATCGTATTGTTCACTTTCTGAAATGTCGGGACTACCATTTAAAAGTGCAGGTTGTTGTAGCCAATCTTTTTGAAGGCGGTAAGTTTCCATCTCTTCCAATTCCAAACGCAAGCCCCCCAGATATAGAGTGCCGGGTAGAATATCAAAATTGATGAGCCCCGAATCCAATCGCAGGTTTTCAATCTTAAAACCATCGTTGGAGGTTCCGAATGAACCAATAATCTCAGAGTTGGTAACTCTTTGAATTTCCTTATCTATCCGTTCATTTTCATTCCAATCATCATCTGTCAACACACGGCCTTGCTGCATGCGAACACTAGTATAATGTTTCTTTTTATCGAAATTTATTCTGGATATATCAAACGTTCCCATAATCTTGAATTAAGTTTTATTAATATAAATAGGGATAAGCCCAAAGGGCATATACTCGTCAATCTTTGCTTTCAATCCATCAAATTTTACAGGATTTAATAATTTACTGAAGGCTCCCATTTCCGACTCGTTTTCACCGCCCACTTTCAGAACAACAGGAGCTAAATCACTTAATTGCGCAAAGCCCGGATCGCCAAATCTTCTGGAAGTGAACCAATGCGCCGAATCATTGGTAAATAAAAAGCTCTCATAAGGATGTGGCAATCTGCTTAAATGTGGTGCGGCACTATACCGGAAACATCCATTTTGTGTGTCAGTTACGTTTGCAATTGCACTAATTATAACTTCTGTTGCATATAGACGATGCACTTCCACCTTTCCAAAAATGGTAGATCTTTCAATTGTTGTTTTACCGGATTTAATTTCAATGGCATTTACAGAAGGGTCAATTGATTGAACAATAGAATCTGTTATTGAAACCTCCTCAATAATACCCTCATTTCTAACAATTACAGAACCCAAAATACAGGATTCTATACAAAGGTTTTCTACAAAACCTTCTATGATGAGGTTAACCGGTTGAAGCAATTCATTTTTAATATTAATACTGCCTCCGGGGTCTAAAGTGCAATTCCGGATTACTACACATTCGAAATTACCCTTCAAAATTATCTCTGCTTCTAAATCACCTTGGGCTCCAATCCATAATCCATCGAAGGTAAGTTTAGAATTTTCATTTGCCCCTGAGTTTAAAATCCAGTTGCTTTCCAAACAAATAAATGGTCTTTGCATATTTGCGGATTGTAGTGTCATATCCACAATGGAAACTTTGGATGCTATTGGGCTATAGGTTTTACTATCTTCAATTTGTGTAAGTCCGGTATTGAATAAATCGGTTGCATTAATCATTCCTCCTCCGGTTAATATTCCATCTGGCAAAATATCAGTTTGTAAGAATCTGTCATAGCCACCTGCACCAATATTTCCTGAAAAGCCGTAATGGTAAGCGATATAGACTTCCTGATCTTCGGTGGGAGAATTCTGAAACATAAATCTGCCGTTTTCAGCATCTATTGCAAGCACTTTATCTATAGCAAAAGGCCAGGTCATCAGATTTGCCGCTGTTATATTTTCAGTTGTAATCACCTCGTTGGCTGGCATTTGATACCCAACCAAAATTGAATTTGAGTCTAAAGGATTATTTAAAACTGTTTGATTGTCAGGTAATAAAATACTTTTGCCACAATCATCCTTTAATGAGAATGATAATAAGGGGAGTAATATAGCCGGGTCTAAAATTTCGGTATTAGAAGAGAATGATGAAATAACATTTAACAGACTTCTTTCATTTTTGAAAATTAAACCAATAATTTTTCTAAGCTCATTTGCTGCTGTCATTGTGAGTGGAACCGGTAAAGCAATTAACTGCTGAATAATGGCTTCAGATAATAAGTATGTTGCATGCCCTAATAAGCGGCAAGGAATAGGAGCCGGAAGTTCCGGTTCAGTAGCTGTTCTCCATTCGTTCCAGTTTGGAGATAAGGATGATTTACTAAACAAAGAGATATCTCTGCCTGATGGATCGAAACTAAAACTTACACCATCACCCAATGAAAAGGGTGTTGAATTGATTACTTGATATGCTTTTAAGCGATATAAATAAAAAGCAAGCTTAGAAATGGAATAACGACCTTGCAATCCATGATGACGGCGCATATCCGGAGTGTGAAAGAATTCTTCAAATGGTCCATTAATTAATTCACTGGTTCGTGGGTTACGCAAATCTGCCCAACCGCCGGGTAAGGTGCCGGAATATTTTCCTGACAATGTTTGCGGTTTTGTATCGAGCCCATGTCTTGATCGGGCAAGCTTTTGAAATTGTTCAACTAATTTGCCTTCCCATCCACTGATATCACTTATTAATTCTTCAAGAATTCTAGGAGTTCCTTTTCTTCTTCTGTAATAAATGGTTTTGGCAACATCAATCCGACGACCTCTTTTATTTTTTCGGATAAAAGCCGGGTAGCCACTAAATCGCCGATATATGGAACCGCCCATTCGTTACATAACTCAATAAATTGATCATCCCATAAACTATCTTGACTGCGTCGGAGTATAGCAGCTTGTTTGGCAATTACCTGAACAATTGCCCTAAGTACTCCGGGCTTTTCAGCCAAACCATCTTCATGACGGTAAATTGAAGGAATGGTTTCCCATAACTTCTCTGCATAATATTGTTCAAAACGATCTATTGCCATTGGTAATCGTTATTCATTAATCCCATTTATAGTAAGTGAGCCTTTTTCAATATCAAAGAAATATCCTGTTCCGGGCAGAATAGCAAAATCCCCAAAATTTTCTCCATCAATTTGTATGCTTTGAACAGCTTCAATACCTTCAATATTTAAAACCGATTCAAATATTCGGCTTCGGAATAATGGAGTACCAATACCTATATTTTCCGGTGCTAATAATCCATTTTCTGAATCCAACAAAGCAATCCGTAAAGATTTTAAAACATCCTTTTCAAGATATCTATCATTCACCTTAATATTTAGAGAAAGAAATAAGGGGTATGAAGAAGCTTTTATAACAGTAATGGGTGTAGTTGGATCGGCAGAATTTCTGATTCTTTGCGAAATGCCTGTTTCAATTCCTGCATCACCGATATAAAAAATGTGAGCCGTTGCCCGCAACTTTCGGATATCCCACCGCCATTCCACCTGAACCGCCCGAACTCCGGGATAGGAAGCAGTTAAAGCCTGCATATCTTGCAAGGAAACTACACGACCAAGCAAAAGCGCAGATTTAGGTGCAAACTCTCTCATGCTCTCAGTTTTTTCTGCATCTGCCCCACCAAAAGCAGCAACCAAATTTTTTACACTTCTTAATCCTTTTACCGGTTTTGAAATTTGGCTTACCGATCCTGCTGGTGGACCTGCAGCTCCAGCTCCGAAACGATAATTGCAAATAACATTATCCATACCTGTAGGAAGCCGTTGACCTCTAATACCATCACCAAATGTTATAAAAGATTCTTCATCATCATTCTGCCTTACGATATACACCTGATCATATTCCGACGCTCCAAAAAATGTGGAGACTTCTTTCCAAAGAATTCCATTTACATATACAGTTAATGTGTTTTTCACAGATTGATCATTAGCTATTGTTACTGATGGATAATAGGAAAGTGGTTTCTTTTTTAGCTTAAATGTTTGGCTGGCAAGGGATGCATTGCCACTTCCCATTTTCTCATTTTTTACTGATTCACCTCTTGTGGCAGTAATTACATTTCCATAAACATTTACAGGAAGTGTAAGTGGCGTATCCCAAACGGTTTCGGAATCAAGCGTTATTTTACTTTCATCATAAGAAACTCTTCCCTTCGCTTTTACACCAATTGTGTTTTTATCCTGAAATAAAAAATTAATTGGGTGATAATCTTCGATAGGAGTTTCCAAAGGTTTGGTGAGCCATAAAGGATCTGCTGAAGTAAGGAAATTATTTGGTTCATCAATTATAGAAGCTACTGACTGCATTCCAAAATGCACTTTTATTCCTGTTAGTTTAGTCGAATCCCAAGTAATAGCTCCGGTTTTTTTTCGTAGTGAAGAATTAACAGAAACATCGAGTGTAAGCTCGCTAACTGATGTGAAAACTCCAGGCATTTTATATACATTGCCATTAATTTTTATTTCATTTTCGGGCAATGAAGATCTTAAGACTTCGGCAATTGCAATCACTTTAAACCATCTTATATCATTTGCATAAACCATAAGTATAAATCCTCCCGGATTTACCTGACTGCTTAAAATATTTAATACAATTTTATTACTGGAAATTGATTCTGTTTGCTGGCTAAGTGTCCACAAACCAGAACTTAATTGAGGTTTCAACAATTGGAGGTTTATTAATAAGGCTCCCTGCCTCAATAATGTCCAAGTTGTAAAGTTTACCTTATTATATTTTCTACCATCCACGCCAATATACTTCACTATATTACTTACTACTGCTCCCCCATTTTGTGTACTATCTGTTTTGTTGTTCAACAATAACAAATCATTTTCTTTTATCTCCGACTTTAATTCTGCCAACAATGCAGAAGGATAATTATTTAATATCACCCCTTTATGTGGAGCTATAATACCCAATTGATTGGTGAAAGGATGAATAGTCGCTTCATTTGTCAATTCAAAAACCTGTGGTGGGTTTCCATCAAATGCACCTGAACGAAAAGCAGTACCTATCGGCAATTTTAGTTGCAATCTACCTTCGGCAACTGCTGCCAGTTCCACCATTGAGCCTACAGCCGGGCTTGGTAGATAACCTAATAAATCAATTAATCGCCGCAGATTTGGTTTCAAAAAACTTGTCTTGATATATGCTTCATTGGCAAGCACTTCATCATAAAAAGAAAGTGAATCGCAGATATATGCCCACATTTCCAATAACATTATTCCCAAATCATCTTTATCTCTTGCTCTCCAATTCGCTAAAGGCAATACAGAAATTAATGTGTTGTTGCTGTCAATCAATTCAACTACTTCAGTTTTTATATCTCTGAGCATCGCTTTTCTAAATTCATGGAAGGTGGCAATCTGCCGGGGTAATTTGTTTAACCCGGCACTAATATTTAAAGAAACCGGATGAACAAACTGATCGCAAATACAAGAATAGAGACTTGATGATTCAATACTTTTATTTGTGCAATTAGCGCAACTCATATTCCGCCGTGTGTATAGAGTTTAAGTGTTCCCCATTCCGGGTGCAACGGATTATTTGCTATCCTGATAATAGTATCCTTGCCGGGATCATAGCTTAGTTCGGTGAATTCCCGGGTTTCAAACCAACCTCTTCTTCTGAAAAATATTTTCTCTATAGCCTTAACTCCCTGGACTGCCTGGATAGTGGCTTCCAGTGTGGAACGTTCCAAAAATTCGCCAAACGTAAAACGATCTGGAGAAAAATACCCTTGTACCGGCCGAATTCCTTTTTTTCCGAAAAGAGCTAAAAGAATTCTTTCTTTTACTTCTGCCGAATATGCATTTGCCGAAACACAAATTTCTATTTCCAGATCAATACTCGCATAAACAGGATTCATAACATTTATCTCACGACCTGCCTGTCTGAATCTATTCAGTTGGTCTGTTAAATCTTTTCGATTCTCTTCTTCCAGATAAACAGAATCTTTAGAATCGGGAGTAACAAAAGCTGTTAACCAACTGCCGGTCCACCGGAAAACTGAACCTGCTTTTTGAACCCATTCCAATCTTTCGGCTGCTTCCGCATAATCTTCAGGTCTAACAGCTCTGTATGTAATTGCTTTAAAAGCATCAGGTGCCAATTGTCTTAATACATCGGGTGTTTCGGCATCTAATCCTCCAATTGCCCTTAATGGATTTGTTGTACTAACTCCGGCAATGGCCGGGGAAATATGATTAAGCGTTTCTTTTGCAACATTACTTCGTCTGGTACCGCCTAACCGATATGTAACTTTAAAAACACTTCCTGCATCCGGGATTCTTCCAAATTCACCATCTCCAAAACGAATAGTAACTCCTAGGTTCATACTATAATCCTGATGGATAAAGTCCTGACCTATCTTTTGATAACCAACTACACGTTGCCATGTACCATCATCAAGTGTAAAATGATTATCCATTGGTTTAGAGGAATTTACTCCAATTAAAGTATTGGTATAAATCCATGGCTCAGTAAATGGCTTGGGAATCCATAAGCCAGAAACTATATCATAAACAACTTCCTCTAAGCTAATTTCCGGAAGATTGAAAGTAAGTTTATTTTCACCAAGATAAATAATTGGGACATTCTGGGAATATGGCAGAGTAAAAAGATGGGAATTGGAATCATCATGTCCTTGGCGATTTACTGTTTCTCCTACCGAAATTGGAATAAAAGCCGCTGTTTCTTGGGCTGATAAATTAGAAACAAGCTCATTCATAATAAAAAAGGCCTGATAAGTTTTACCTGCAACAGCAGGAACAATATTTCCCCTTACCGTTAAAACTGTTAGATCAAATTCATTACGAAGCGCTTGTTCATTTTCCCAAACAAGATGGGTGATATTAGTATTAAAAACAGGATCAATTAAATCCGTAATTTGTATTAATCGTACTAATTGAGTTCGTTCAGGCTGCGCCGCATCAGTGGGAATTGTTTTTAACAGCACCCATTTACCCGGTAATTTATCTGCAGGTAAATCATCAAATGCAAGGTCGTTTGCATGATGACCCTCAATGAATAATTCAGTTTCCCCGACTGCCAAACAAGTATCATCTTCATCCCATACATGCGGATTAAATGTATTATTAACTGCAGTTAGTGAATACGTTTTTCCATTCATTATTTCGATAAGACCTTTGCCTACTTCAAAATCAATTCTGGTATTATCATCACTTAAGCTGAAAACATTGGTCCCAGCGGGCAACATAGTAACACCTGATTCAACAGTAAAGTCAAGCCAACCGGTGGCACCAACACCGTCATGCATGTGATAGTCCACCAAACGGGCATGCCTTCTTATGGAGCGTCTTTGAGTAGCGGTTTCCAGATATGCTTCCCTGCTTACCCGATCCTGATAGTAAGCCATTTCATCACCTAATGCGCTCATAAGTTCTGCCATCATTATTCCTGAATCTGCTTCAAGCCTGTCTGCCCAATCGGGATAACGCAATGAAGCAAAATCAAGTAATGCGGTGCGATAACTCCAAAAATCACGGGCTAAGTAATCAATAGGAAATCGACTAATTCCTCAGGTGGGCATTCATGTTCCGGTGGCTTACAATCGAGATCACTCGGGCAATTGGCTTTGAAACTAAAAGAAATATCATTGAAATAACGATCAATTCGGGGGTCATTGATTACAAAGTTGTAGAGAGAAAAATCTCCTCTTTGTTTTGTTTTTAAATTCAGGACATGCTGACCATCTGCAGGCAATTGCCAACCCATTATGCTCTCTACTTCAATTTCAGGTAATGCAGATGCAGGACTATAAATCCTAATATCAAAAGGCTTTAAACTGGAGGTCAAATCAGGTACATCAATAAGATCAGTAACCTTTCTTAAAAAGAAGATATCCAAAGACTTTTGATCGGGATGTACATAAATAAAATCAATACCTGTTACTCGATTCTGAGTCAATAATTCTGTTATTCGATCTGGTGCGGTGCTCATAGGGTTACATCAATATTTAGATACCTGCGTTCCTGAGTAGCTCTCAGCAAATACACAATCTTTATTTCTAACCTTTCTTCAATATTTTTTATCTGAATCTCATTTACTTCGATAACGGTTCCCAACCATTTTTCAAGAGATTGATTTATAATTACCTGACTTAAGTTTGCATTTACTTCGCTATTAGGAGCAAAAACCATCCTGCGAATTCCGCATCCAAAATCCGGACGATTTACTCTTTCGCCAGGATTGGTAAATAATACCTGCTTCATCATTTGCTCAACATGCTTATCATAATTTGTTTCCTCAGCCAGCGTACCAAATCCCTCATCAACAGCGAATGGGTAACGAATACTATGAATTGATTTATTCATTTCTTGCCATATAATTTAACTGATTTCAATATCTGTTACAGAACCTGTACCTGTATATGTCGTGGGCCCAATTTGAACTGTAACAGTAACTTTCAAGGATTCACTATTTTGTTTCAGATGTCTGATAACACCTTGCGCAATAGCTCTGAACATAAGATTTAACTGTTCACTCGATGCGGGTAAATCGGCATCATCCCCCATCACAGTAGGCCATTCTTCCACAAATGCTTTTTCCATAGCATCAGCCATACTGCCACTATATAAAGATGTTCCGGGTGATTTTGTTCCTGAATCGAGAGCCATATTATTTTATTTTATCCTGTAGTAACCTTGTTAGATAAAAGACTTGGTGTGGCCGGTGGCATTGGCGGTACCGGAGTCATAGGTGTTACCGGTATTACTCCGGCTGCTAATTCTCCGGGATGCATGTGTGTATTAAATGTTTGAACTATCTGGTTAAGATATTGAAGCAGGTTATCGCCAAAAACCAAGGGATGTGTTGAATTTTCAACCAATTCAATTAATGGAGCTTCCACAACAACTTTTATGTTAGCTTGTATTTTTATTTTGCCCGACTGTACTTCAAATGTCATGATATTACTGCCGTTTTCATCACTTAAAGTAAGCACTTCGGCGTCGTCGTTAAAGGTTATCATCAATCCTTTTTCACTCCGTAACATGCGTAAAGTAGGCGTAGCGCCGCTGCCTTGTTCATTAGTTGGTAATTGACCATCAGCCCAAAAGCCACCTGTCCAAATAGGAAAAGAGGGATCACCTCCTTCAAACTCAACCCAAACTCCGGCACCGGAATCAGGAATTGTGTAAAAACCAACGTTATCTCCAGTGTAAGGCAGGCAAGGCAAAGCCCAAACTTCTAACTCATTAAAAACGGCGGGAACATTTACCTTAACCCTACCTCTGTTGGTCGCATCATTATTATCAGTTACTAAACCACGATACTTGCCAAAAAACTTATTTCGTGTCCACTCTAATAATTGTTGAACTAATTGATCGTCCATTCTTTATAGTGTGTTTATTGCCATTTTACTTAATAGTTAATTTCCCCATGCGTTTCTTTCCAATTCTAAATCCATTACATGGCCGACCGCATCAATTTTATGTCTTACACCCGTAACATAATAATTGCCGCTATGGCGACTTCCGGCACCTTGAACTTGGACTAAAGTATGAAACCGAACGATATTGCAAAGTCGGTGAAGACTGGTTTGGCAAGTGGCATTTATAAACCATTGCGCATCTCTTAAAGCTCCCTGCTTCTGGCGGTTAAGGCTCCAGCATCATCAACTGCAGGTGCCAGTTGAATGGATTGTTGTTCCGTGCCATTTAACTCCCGCAATCCACTTGACCCTAAAGTAGAATCTTCCAAAGTAGTTTCACCACCGATAACACTCAGCGTTCTAAGATCAATTTGCCTGCCTTCGGTTCTTGAAGGGCGGGTTGAATCGGAATTTACCTGTAACAAATCAATATTGTTATTCTCATGATTTACAATTAAAGTATTTGCCGGCTGCCCATCTAAACTGCGTGACCGGAAATGACCTGTAGCCATTCCTTCGTTTGTGTATGTAATCCAAAAATGAAAGCCATTGCGACGAGCCAGTGTTCTTAATAAGCTCAAATTAGATTCACGCTGTACATGGCTGTGGTTTTCTTCTGCATGCAGTGAATCAGGTGTTGATTCTACATCAGGAATCATTTGGTCAGCATTAGATATAATGGTAGTTACAATATCGGCGTCAGTTCCTGAATCTGTAATCTGAAATATTGGTGCATGATCAAGATTTTTTCCTGTGTCCTCGCCTTCTATATTTAATGAAGATCCGGCGCCTCCATGATTAAGACGAGATTGCTGTGTGGTTACCGGCCCTTTTACCAGGCAAATCAGACTATCATTTACATGTGCGAGAATACTTAAAATTTTTGCAGGTGCAGTATCTGCTTCTATATTTTGTGCAATATCTCCATCGCAAATGTCCACAGCAAAATTCAGTTTGTAGCTGGTGTTTTGATCCATTTTCTCATATACTTCTACACTACTAACTTTTTGAGTAAGATTTTCATTGGGAATATCATCAACACATATCAGAATATCTAAACCCAAAATTTAAGTTTTATTCGGTATAGCAATTTCAGATTGTTCAGTAAGTGATTCGGGCAATATAGAATCGTTAGCCTCGGCAATTCGCCAGAATCCGGCGGCATCATTTAGATATAGAGAAGCTAAATGATCAATATGCTGACCTTGTTTAAGCAAGTGGTAACCTTTAATGGTTTGTTGTGGAGCGGTTGGTGTTGCAACCACCTTAACAGTTCTTCCCCTATGGTCGGTCACTTCATATTGCGTGGCATTTTTGTATCTGCTTTTTTCGGAAAACATAGTTTGATGTTGTAGATTGAAATTAAAAAGGAAGCATTCCCAATATTGACTCAACACTATTGGCCATGTTGGAAGCAGCTAAAACTTCTTTTTGTTTGCGGGTAAAATTAAAGGCGGTTATGGCAAGTTCTTCGCTCAATTTTCTATTGGTTTCCGGGAAATCTCTCGGAGTTAGAATTTTTAATCCTAAACTCACTTTTGCCTGAATGGGATATAATAATGGTGAATAGGCCTGTTCTTCAACAGAAAAAGTGGTAAGTCTTACTGGTATAATGCGACCAGGCCCCCAAACAAATAACACTACCGGAACAGTACCCCGAGGAACAGGCTGCACTGCTCCGCCACCTCCCAAGCCAAGTGAACTTGAAATTGAACCCATTAAGCCACCCAATAAACTATCACCCTGAGGATACAAAAGCATTTCCATAGCAGCAATTCTGTCTGCCACGCCAGAAATTGCAGCCACAGGATGAGACGCCGGATTTTCCAGTGCATCGGTAGCATCAAGTTCAAGAGCAAGAGTAAAAGTTTCGGGTGGATCAAAGGGTTGGGCTGTATGAGAAGTTTCGCTGCTGGTGGTTGATTCTCCGCCTCCACCTTGACTCCATACTTCCAATGCCCGAGTCATCGTTTCCGGATTGTATTGGAATACAATCACATTTGGAACAGGACCAATAAAGCGCTCAGAGAATTCTATGAGAGCACCTTTTAAAAGTTTAGGTGAGCGGGAGTAGCCGGTGGGCATGGGTTATTAATTTATAATATTTTTTATTTCAGTAGTGAATAAAGCAACCATATTAAGTATAAACAGCTAAAGTTTCACAATTTAATTTTGTAAAAATGTATCCACCTGAATCATGCACATATGTATATCTACAGAAGTGGGGTAAATTAATAACAGTAACCTCCTTATTTTCTGGTCTCCAGCTCACAGTTACTTGTGGGCTATTACTATTATTCGAATAATTCTCTGTTTTACACTGGTTCCAATTATTTTCATGTTTGCAGCTATGCACAATATTGGCTCTATTTTCTTGCAAACTCATATCAATATTTAATTCTTTCTCATAAAAATTATTTGCTGCTTGTTGAACAAATTCATACCATCGCTTCCAGCCGGTTGCCCTACCATCTTGAATTCGTTGAAGTAATCCGGAATCAATATTTTGTTGAAGTGTATGTGTCAACTCATGAGCAAGTAAATATTTTCCATCAACTGATCCAAGATTATATTGTCCATCTCCAAAATAAATATCATTTCCATACGTAAATGCTTTTGCATTAATACTCTTACTCAATTCCGAAGCTTGTACATCAGTATGAATTTTAACAGCAGAAAAATCAGTACTAAACGCATTTTCCATAAAACTTTTTGTTCCCTGTGACAATGGTGAACCACCACCTTTGGATGAATTTAAAGAAGCTGCAAAAGAAGAAGAAACAGATATACCAGAATTACCTGCTTCTGACTTTCGCATAATGGGCTTTTTCTTTTTTTCTTCTTCTTCGCAATGAGCACATTTTCTTTGTAAGGATTTACCTATTAAACCTGTAACAGGTTTTTCAAATTCTTGAGATGACATGCGCATTACCCGGTATGCCATTGCATCCGCTTCTTGCTCATAAATATCTCCCGGGGAATTAATAAATGATTTAGCTCTAATTATTTTATTATTAACTTTTGGAGCATCATTAATTTTAAGATTATGAATCATGATTTTTCTTTCAACTTTCGATTTTCATCTACTTCCACTTGCAATACTATACATAAAGCGAGAATAGGAAAAAATATTATTTATTGATCCGGGAGATGTCATATCTCCAGGTGGTTGAACACCGCCACATACACCTGCAGCTCGCAATGCTTCGTGTTGTAATAATATAGATCTGCTGCTTTCTACACATCCCATTGAGCTTTCCTCGTTAAAAACCCTAGGACATAAATGGGTAATGGCACCAATTGAAGGACATAAGGTTCCGGCGCACCAAGGATTTGGTGGACCACAATGAGAATAAGTAGCAGCCGTATCGCATTTCCAAAGTGCTGGATTGTTCAACTGGCCATCGGCAGCATTCATTCTATCTAGTATGATTGTAATTTGAGCTGAGGTTACTTCACCAAAGAAACGAGCTAAAGATCCAGCTGCACTTCTATCACTCCCGTTTTGCAAGTTAGTAACCGCACGAATTGCACGAGTTGATCTTCTTCTTGCACGAGTCAATCCATCTCTGATCATTTGATTTTGAGAAACATTGCAATCCGCAAAACGTTGAATACTTCCGATGGATTTTTGATTTGTATTTTGATGTATAGTGTGCGTCAACTCATGTGCCAGCAAACTTTTTCCAGAATGGGTATTGGGAGAGTATTGGCACTCATTAAAATAAATATCATTCCCATGCGTAAAAGCTTTTGAATTTATTCCTCTACTCATTTCAGAAGCCTTGCTTCCTGTATGAATTCTTACCTCCGAAAAATCTGCACTAAAAGCGTTTTCCATAAAACTCCTTGTTCCATCCGGCAATGGAGAGCCACCTCCTTTTGAAGCATTTAAAGAAGAAGCAAATGAAGTTGAAACGGACATACCCGAATTGCCTGCTTCAGCCTTGCGCATAATGGGTTTTTCTTTTTTTCCTCTTCTTCGCAATGAGCACATTTTCTTTGTAAGGATTTGCCAATTAAACCTGTAACGGGTTTTGTTGCTTCGTTGGAAGACATTCGCATTACCCTGTCTGCCATTGCTTCGGCTTCCTGTTCATAGATATCTCCCGGCTCATTTACAGTGAGTTTTGCCTGAACAACTGGTTTTGTTTTAGCAAAAGTCATTGCAGGTTTTACAGCTAAATTGTTATGATGTAAAAGCGCATTCATTTTAAAAAGTGGTAAGTTTTATTTGGCGGATAATCTGTTCGGCAATTTGATTTGCAAGTTGAGTGGTATCATTAGAACCTTTCAATTGCATGTGCACATTTAATTGAGGAATATGGTGAGTGCCTGAATATTCCGGAAGAGATTCAGCCAATCTTTCAGCAACTTGTTTGGCTATTGTATTTCCATCATATTCGCTTTTGCCCGACATCCTGATTTGCAATTCATCTATTTGTATCATAAGGTTTTGGTGAAATTTTCTTGCATCTGTTTACCCAGTCCTCTGCCCTCTTTTGCCATCTCTCTTTCAAGTCCGGAAAGTAAATGTGAAATATGCAATTCTGATTTTTCCCGTCGTGCAATAAATAATGCTGATAATATAGTTTGTTTTATTTGGGCACCTGTAATTTCCATTAAAGCAGAAAGCTTAATCAATTCATTTTCAAGTTTTAAAAGTGTTTGGCTATTTGTCATTTCTCCTAATATTTTTTTCCAAATCAGCAGTCTTTGCGCTGCATCAGGTTTGGAAAATTCCAGTACATATCGAATTCTTCTGGTAAACCCACTGTCAATATTTGATTTTTTATTACTCGAAAGAATTACTATACCTGGATAAGATTCGATTGCCTGCAACAAGTAATTTGTATCCGTATTTGCATAACGGTCATGGGCATCTTTAATATCAGTTCTTTTCCCAAAGATCGAATCGGCTTCATCAAAAAGCAAAACCACATTCATGTTTTTGGCTCTTGCTAAAATGCGTTCTATATTTTTTGAACTTTCACCAATATACTTGCTCACTACATTAGAAAGATCAATTCGAAATAAATCTAATTTTAACTCAGCCGCAATTACTTGCGCAGCCATTGTTTTCCCTGTTCCGGATTCACCGGCAAATAACCCGATAAGACCACGACCATAAGGGAAAAGACGTTTGGTATTTGATTGCTCCCAAAAGGTAATCCTTTCCGTTGCTTCAAAAACAAAATCTTCAATTCCTTTTCTAGTATAATCCGGTAAGACCAAATCATCAAATGAAAACGTACCGGGCATTTGCTGTGCTAAACTTCCCAACCTCCGACCGGAATCTGCCCGCAAAGCCTCATAGGCATTTTCAATTGTCGCCGTTCTTTTTTTACCTATGGAAACAATTTGCCCTGCAGTAGTTTCATACCTTAAAACCATTTCTTCCATTTCCCTTTTTTCCCATTCCAATGATTGCGGAACAAATTTTCGCCAGAGGCTTAACCTTTCTTCATAAGAAATATTTGGTAGTGTTATTCGCAAATCAATAAAATGACTATTAGTAACAAGAGATTCATCAGACTCTCCTATTACAAATTGCAAATTGCAGGAAGGAATATCCGAAGGCCAAAAATGCTCTTGCATTGTTTCTCCATACCAGGCCACGGCTGCATTTAATAGAAAAGCCTGTCGTTGTGCAAGCATATAAAAGAGTTGCCAACGGTTTTCAGGAATTCTATCTGCATTTATTGCAATTAGCGGCAATCCCAAATTTTTACTTACTACAGCTGCAAAGGTTTTACGACCGCATCCCTCTGACCCTTCCACAAAAACTCTAAGTTTATTTTGAGGCTGGTTATTCGTTATCCTTTTAATATCTGATACTGTATTGTGAACCGGCCAGTTTTTTAAAGGATTTTCTGGCGATTGGAAATTACAAATGCTGATTAAAGAATCATCAATGGCATCCAATCCTAATAGCCAGTTTTTAATAAAAGGATCACATTCAAATCTTGCAGGTTCGCTTTGTTGAGAAACATTTTCTTTAATTAGTCCCCAAATTTTTAAAGATGATGAAGCGGGTAAAATAATCCAGTTGCCATAGCCAAAAAGTCTTGCAACTAAAGAATCAGTTACATAGTTTTTTGATGAATTATCTTGCAAATAAGCAAATACTCTCCCCATATTTGGTTCAATGGAAATAGCCAGACATATTTGAAGAATATCAATTTCTAAACTATTTAATTTAAAAATATCAGCGAGAATATTTAACCGCAAATCGGGATTACCTAACAAGGCTTGTTCGGTTTCATTTAAGAGAAATGATATCTCTTGTATTTCAGAATCTTGCGCATACCATTCACTTTCTTTAACAGGAATATCTTTATCAATCAGGTATCCATCTACTTCGCTATGGGCATTAAATTCAGTATTGCCGGAATTGGAATTTTCACTCCAAATTTTGCGAAGCCAGGAAATTCGCCTTTGAGAAAGCAATCGAATTCTTGCTACTACAAGCCCAGCTAAATCATCCCTTTGGATATTTACACCTTCAAAAACTATATTTTCGTTTGTATCAATCAATTATTTAAACTTGACTATTTCATTTAAGGAATTGTAATCCATCGGGGTTCTGATTCAATTCCTCTAATTAATATTCTCAATGCAATTTCACCCGATGGTAAACCACTTGGTATTTGAATATCAATAGTGGTATTTGAAGTAATTTTAAATTCACCTGAAGCCGGAAGAACCGCATTAGATAATACAAGTTTTGTTTCTCCGATATAAACTTGAATATCATCTACAGTTAATCCCGTATGTTGAAATACATTACAAGTTACTGAAAAGACACCCGCTATTAAAGGGCTAATCGCACTGATTCGGGGCATTACTGAAAAAGGAAACTGGTTAGAAACATGATTAAATATTTTGATTGTTCCATTAGGTAAAGTCCTTTCTTCAGTGATACTTACTTGAGCTGAATAAAGTCCCGGAATAATATCTACAGGTGTTAAAGCATTCACCAGATTTGCTGTGGGTTGAACAACAATAGTGAAGAGATTTTCAGAAACAATAGTTGCTTGCCAAGAGTCATCTGCCAAGGCAGGTTCCGGCCATAAAGGACTTATCACTAACAATTTTATATTATTTCCATAAAAGCCTGTTCCAAAAAAACTCACCTTACTATTGGTGATATCAGGAAACATAAATGCAGGAATTGCTTGAGCCGGACTAATTTTTACCTGACTTAAAGTAGCTTCTCCCGGCATCATATATTCAATTATACTTTCGCTGGAAGTAATTTGAGGTAATCCTCTTACGAATACAAAATTGCCATAAGAAAGTACCCTGCCTGCATAGGACTTTTGCTTTTCCGGCTCAAGAAATACAGCGGAAACTTCATAATAAGCCGAAAGCCTGACGGGTGATTCCGCTGCGGCCCAGTATTGAACAGATTCACTTGGCGTGAGTGTTTGAAGAGTAATTTTGATATTGATTTTTTTACCGGTGGTAGTTGTTTTTATTTCGGAATGATCGTGTAAAGATTTCATTGCCACACTCATCAAATTCTGCTCATCATAGGCATCCTTTTCATTATTAATATTTGTGCTGTTTGCCGATAATTGATAAAATAAATTCAATGCCATTGGGGTATATTTCACGGGAGGATTATCATTTCCGGGAGCAGGAAAATTCTTATAGTGGCTGCTTTCATTTGCATGAAATAAATAAAATCCAATTCCATTATTTTGATCCCTTAGCAATTCAGGAAGCACTTTTAAAGTTGGCGGCCAATTTTCAGTATCATTTACTGCTGTTTGAATTACTGCAATAATTGTTTCGCTTATCTCTTTTAAAGAAGTATAATCCATACTACATTTGACCTAAGCCAAAAGACAGTTTATTTGATTTTGATGAATTTGGTTTAGCGTTTTGAGAAACAATCCTTGTAATTATTTTGGGAGGAGAAATTGTTTTGGGGGATATAATCTCAACTATAATTTTTCCAATTACAAGCTTAGGACTTGCTATTTGATTTCTATTATGAACCAGTTGCTTGTTTTTATTTGCCCCCATATTAGAAACAATTCTCTCCACTCCTTTTTATTTGAAATCAATTTATTGGAACTTAGAGATTGAATTTGAGAAGGCAAAATAAATTCAGGATTCTCTTCAGTATATGATTTACTATTTGAATAATCCTCCTCGCTTAAAATACTCTTTGTGGAATTTGGAGTTAGATTGCCTAATGGCTGTTTAGGTTTTTTAAGCGATTTTGCCGAGTCTTCATATTTCATTTCCTCAGAGGTGTAATGGTTATTAATTGCAGCATCTTTATTTTCAAAATCATTTATTCTGTCGATGTGCTTTAATAAATAGGAAGTAACATTATTATTCTTAAGCTCAGGTGTTTCATTTTTTTCCAAAATTGATTGTTTCGGTTGAGGTTGAATAGTTAAAAGGTCTTGTTGGAAATCTTCATTCTTCTGAGCAAATTCAGTTGGCTTTAATTTCTCTCTCTCATCAATTAATGCTTTTTCATTACTGAGAGTATTTGTTGAAATTATTGGTAATAATGAATGATTATTTTCTTGATTGTTTCTAGCTGCAAGCTTTGCAAAGTAGTTATTCATAATCAGCTTTCAATTAAGGCAGCATATTGTTTTCTTAAATTTCTGGGCAATTCCAAAATTTCCTGATGTGACCAATGATAATGAGATGCTATTGAATGTATTTCTCTTAATAAGGTGGATTTTTCCTGATTGAGTTTTGTAAGGAAAAAGGATTGAATATCAAACCGAACTTCTTGGACATGGCTACATTCCGGACAAATGGTTTGCATATTCATTGTAAGTAAGGGTGCAAGTTCCGCCATTTTCTGCTGAACTTTTTCTTTATCCGTTTCAATGTCTCCCATGAGTAAACATCTTTCAAATAATTGCTTTTCTGCTTCTTCAATATTGAGTCCTTCAATTAGAATTTCATCTTCACCATTGGGAAGCCTGAAACAAACTCCAGATTCTAATTCATATTTACCACTGTTAAGTAAAATGCTAGTAGATGGTTGATAATGTTGAAGAAGCTCATCGAGCCTAAAATCAAGATCAAATTTCTGATCACATTCTTTACAGCTTACCGTACTTTCAATTTTGGCACCATACAAAGAGATATAGAAGAGTGCTAATAAACGATCTCGATCTGCAGTTACAATTTGGGAAGAATTAATCTTATTAGTTGATTGCTCTGATTGAATTAAAGATTCGAGAAAACTTAACAGATTTTTTGTTCCAGTATTTTGAATTACTATTTCATCCCTACCTCTCAAACTCCTTAAAGTAATAGACTCAACTCCTGGAGTTAACCTCAATGGAATTAACAAATCTTCTGTATCACTCATTATCAATCTCTTAAGTTTGCGAAGGTTCAGGAATTTCTACATCACGCTCCCAACCTTCATTTTGCAAAACCATTTGCTCAATAGCGACAGCATTTCCACCGGCATCTAATTCTGGCAGTGCCTGATAAGTGGAAACCCAACAGCGATATACTTTATACGCTTTTGCAACTACACCTTGCTCATTGAGCAATTCAATAATAATATCCTTGCGAAAATCTTTTAAGGAGATAGCAGAGTCGCCTTCCACGTTCCACACTTTTTTTGCCCAGTTTTCAAATTCCGGATCATGTGTTACTCCTCTATCAAGAGTAATGGGTTCGAAACTCCAAACACTTGGGCTTAGTCTGGAACTGCTGGGATCACCACCTTCCCTATGTTTTACGGGTTCGGTGGATTGTTTTAATCCGGTTACTTTACTCACACCCGCAACGACTTTTCCGTCCCAACGAATTCGGAATTTAAAATTTTTGTAGGGGTCAAAGCGATACGCATTAACCACAAATTGAGGAACCGCCATAATTATTGTTTTAAAAAGTTAAACCTGTATTTGTCCAGTCATTTGTTGCAGATATAGAATTACGAATTCAGCAGGTTTTAAAGGAGCAAATCCTACCCAAATATTTACTATACCTAAGTTGATATCATTTTGTGTAGTTGTTTCACTGTCGCATTTCACAAAGTATGCATCTTGCTTCTTTGTTCCCTGAAATGCTCCCTGACGAAACAAGTTGTGCATAAATGCTCCGACATTCAATCGTACTTGTGCCCAAAGTGGCTCATCATTGGGTTCGAAAACAACCCATTTTAAACCTCGATAAAGACTCTCTTCTATAAACAGCGCTGTTCGGCGAATGGGAATGTATTTATACTCACTAGCAAAATCATCATCACCATCCATAGTCCGGGCACCCCAATTTACTATACCGTTTGGAAAAATCCGGATTATATTAATTCCTCTCGGATTCATTACACCGTTTTCTGAATCACTGAAACGATATTCAAGACCAGTAATTCCCCGAAGATCCGCTTCCGTACCTGCAGGTGCTTTCCAAACACCACGGTTTGAATCTGTTCTTGCCATTAGCCCGGCAATTGCACCACTGGGTCCTACATTAATAGTAACTCCATTTTCATTTACGGTTAATCGGGGGAAAATACAGCACTGTGGTCTTTAACTAAACTTGTGCGGAGTGAATTAACACCATCCGTAACATGAGTGGCTTCTTGATAAGTTGTCCATTCTTCACGGGGATCCATTAACAAGAAGGCTCGTCTTCGCAAACAAAACTCACTTGCCAATGCCCAAACATCTTCCTGATCAATTGAATTATCTTTTGGAATAATCATAAGATTAAATAAATCTACTTCCTTATCTATTACATCATAGGCTGCAGTATATTCATTATTGGTTAAAGGTGTTATACCATCGCTTCCTCCAGCCAGTTGAGTATCTGCTGTATTATCAGGAGCAAATTGATTGAAAGTTGGAGGAACAGTGGCCGGAACAATTTCATTTGAAGTTAAAACTGCCCATTTATAATTGACATACGTGGGAGCATACTTTTGATTAGTAGGATTCATTGACAGACCTGTCCATTTCTGGTTATCTGTTTTAATTCCAGCAATATCTCTATAAAGTTCAAGATCGAAAGTGCCATTTACACCAGTAGTGGAGTTGGTAATTATCAAATGAATTGATTCACCTAAATCGCCAGGATATTTTGCTGAAACTGTTAAAGAATCTGCCGGAGCCCCTTCACCATCTTGAATAGTTAACAATGCTGTATCAATATTTGCCCCAATGCGATTAACATAGCATCTAGTACCTCCATTTATAAAAAATAGCCGAACAGCTCTTGCCATATCACCCTGCGATATATCTTCAGTGAATGTGCGTAGGAATTCGGTGTAATTCAGACATGAAATAGGCTCATTTACAGGCCCCCATTTTGTGCGTCCGATAAACATTGCAATGGATGTGCTGACTCCGGCAATGGTTCGTACCCCACTGGGCACTTCTTGAACATACACTCCGGGATATGTTGGTTGTATTGGCATAATTTACCTCTTTAGAATAATTAAGAATTTTATGTTTGAATAGTTAGAAATGTATTTGTTAGGCAGTAACTTATTGTGATATAGCTTCGCCCCTTCAGTCCCAACCCGATCTTTTCTTCTCAAAAAATAAAGCAGAAAGGAAAATCAATTTATTTTTTCTTTTTCACATTACAACTTTACATTAGTTTGCCCAACTTTAATCTTAATCCTATTGGAATTGATTTCTTTGAGATTGTTTCAATTATTTGTCTTTAATTAACATCAGAGTAAATGAATTCTAAACTTTTTTAATAAAAGATCAGGTAAAGATTATAAATCCCAAAGATGGTTTACAAGCCTTATTAGACTAATGGGAGATTATACGGAACGAAAGATTTGAATTTAGGAATTAACGGGAATTAAAGATGTTCGATTTGGCCAAGAAATTCCTTTTTCCTTCTTTTGGCAACAGGCACCCAAGAACCATTCAGCATAAGCACATTTCCTTCGTTGTGATACTTACGTACCATTTTTAAATTAATAAGATGGGATTTATGGGGTGAATAAAAACCATGGCAATCCAATCGTTTTATAAATTCACCTAAATTATAAGAGCTTATCAGATCTGTTTTGTCAACCGTAATGACACGGGTATATTTTTGCATTCCTTCGCAGCGTATGATGTCCTTAACAGGAATGTATTCGTAACCTTCAATTGTTGGTATTCCAATTATTTCTTGCAGTACAAATTTCTTCAATGCGTTATTGTCCGTTACGTTATTTTGCTTATTAACTTTTTTATCTTGTATTCTCTGAGTTGCATAATTTACTGAAGTAATAAGCTTTTTCAGTTTTATAGGTTTAAGCAGATACCCGGAAGCACAGCAATTTAATGCTTGAATTGCAAATTTTTCCGAATTGGAAGTCACTATTATTTCGAAAGCAGAAGGATAATAATGATTAAAGGTTTCTAACCCTTTAAGATGAGGCATATCTACATCAAGAAACACTAAATCTGGATGTATTTTTTCTATACAATTAATTGCGTCAGTATAGTTATTGGTTGTGCCAACTATGGAAACTAGAGGACAGCTTTCACAAAGTAAACTCTCTAATGTATTGCTAGAGTTATTGTCATTTTCAATAATTAATGTGGAGATCATCTTGGTTTAATTAATTAAGTATAATTAACATATATTAAAAATAGCGAGGTAAGATAGAAAGAATTTATTCAACATGAAAAAATATTTCTATAGAGTAAAAAGATGGATTGTGTATCAAAGCTTGAAAGGGCTTGTTCTTGATTGGCCACATATTTTAGTATTAATACTTCCAACCTTTTTGTAAAACGATAAAATTGGATTATTTCAATCTATAGAAAGAGTTTTTAATGAATATATCTTAGAAGTAAAATTCAAATTCTCAACTCATCCTCTAATTTTAAACTATAAATTTGATTTTTTTTCACTATCATTTTTATCAAGTTTAAAAAACCCACTTGCAAATTCAAATCATAAAATGTTCATTGATAAAACTGAAATTTTAAACAAGCTTTGTTACACTGAATTCGTTTATGAAAGAATTAATAAAAAATTGAATTGTAGATATTCAAAATCTGAAATTGAAAAAATGCTCTCTGCAATAATTGAAGAAACTCAAATAGATTTTTTCCAGAGAATAGGTAAAAACATCTATGTAATGAATAATGCTAACAATATTAAAATAACTATAAATCAAAATACATATAGAATTATTACAGTTGATAAAATTTTTAAAACTTAAGATTAAATCCTTATAAACTGATACATAAATTCAATCATCACATAAATCCCTAAAAACTTTTTTTTAACCAGCCTGTTGATATTTGCTTAAAAAAAACAATATGGATAGCATCAACAAAAATCAACAAGAAGAAAATCATGAAGACCTTCATGGTAAAAAAGCTGCTGAAAAAATAAAAGAACTGGCAGATAATAATACTTGCTTTTTCTGCACCGGAATTACCACCGGAAAATCTGTAACTGTTAGACCTATGGCAGTACAAAAAGTGGATGATAATGGAAATTTGTGGTTCTTGAGTGCTAATGACAGTCATAAGAATTTAGACATAAACATTGATCCTAAAGTACAATTACTCTTTCAGGGTTCTTCTTATTCTGACTTTTTGAGTATTTATGGCAAAGCCACAATTTCTACTGATAAAAATTTAATAAAAGAGCTATGGAATCCATTGATTAAAACTTGGTTTACAGAAGGAATTGATGATCCAAGAATTACTGTTATTAAAGTTACTGCAGAGGATGGTTATTATTGGGACAATAAACATGGAAATGCCATTGCAATGTTGAAAATTGCTGCGGGTGCGATAATGGGTAAAACTTTGGATGATTCTATCGAAGGGAATTTAAATATATAAATAATAATAAATGATGCGGTCAATATAAATTTTGATTGCATCATTTTTATTTTAGAATTATTAATTAAACGGCCATCTTAAAACATTCGGTAGCACAAGCCTTACATGGTGTTGCACCTTCCTGACAATGTTCTGTTTTATGTTTGCTGTATTCTTCAGCAAACGCATTACAAATGTCTGCACAAATAGCACAAATCTCTTTTGCCTTACTACTTCCTATACTCATTAATTGCGCAGTGGCATTACAAATCGCAATACATTCCAAATACAACCGAATACATTTTGCCATCATCTTTACATCCTCTTCCTGTGTGCAAGAAGATGCACAATGAGTACAAATAGCAACGCAATTTAAACATGCGTTAATACAACTTTTATAGGTGTGATAATTTTTCGCTGCTTAATTGATTTTAAAGTGAAAAAACAATTTGAAACATCGCTAATTTATAAAAAATATTTATTTTAGTATTATAATTAAACTGATTCATCCTATAACCAAACTACTATGAACAAACCATACAAACCCGCCAACTACAATTCACTTTCGCCATATTTGATAATAGATGATGCACAAAAATTCATTGATTTATTAAAGATCATTTTTGATGCGAAAGAACTTCGTAGATATGATAGTGAAAACGGAAAAATTATGCATGCTGAATTGCAGTTGGATGATTCTGTAATTATGATTAGTGATAGCACTGATAATTATGCAGCAAATAAAACAATGTTGCATTTTTATGTTCCTGATGTTTTTAAAACATTTGCTAATGCAATTGAAAATGGTTGTAAAATAATTGACAAGCCTGTTAATAGAGAAGGTGATCCGGATACCCGTGGTTCCTTCTATGATTTTGCCGGCAATTATTGGTCGGTGAGTACGCAGACAAATTAATTTATTTGTGTATTACAAAGTGATATAATTACTTCTTCCCACTGAATTATGAAATACTCATAATATTGAGATGGAAGTTTTGTATTATCGCAAACATAGATTCTCAGTATGAAAAAAACCTCCTTTAAAACCATTTCAAAATCACAGCGATTGGGAATGAGTTCAGCCGATATTGAATTTTTGCGCAATGCAGCAAGTATGGATTCCCCTGCTGTGTATGATTTGATGGAGAGTGATGAGAAGGGTTTATCGCAAGAGGAAGCAGAAGATCGCATCTTGAAATTTGGTTTAAATGAAGTGGATTATGATCGCTCTCCTTCGTGGGTGAAACAATTAATAAAATCATTTGTCAATCCATTTATTTTAATCCTGCTTTCTATCGTAATCATTTCATATATCATGGATGTATGGTTGGTAGTGCAGGGCGAAAAAGATTATAAAACTGTTCTTGTTATTTCCATAATGGTTTTGATAAGTGGGTTACTTAGTTTCTTTCAGGAATACAGAAGTAATCGTGCTGCAGAACAATTAAAAAACATGGTAAAAACAACCGCTGCTGTTCTTCGAAAATATGTCGGTAGAAATGAGTTGGATATGAAGATGCTGGTGCCGGGTGATATAGTGTATTTATCTGCGGGTGATATGATTCCTGCTGATTGTCGCATAGTGCAAAGTATTGATTTATTTATTGGTCAGTCCATGTTAACAGGTGAATCATTACCCATCGAAAAAAGTGCAAATGCAATTTCTGAAATTGGAAATAAACCAGTAATAGAATTAAATAATTTATGTTTTATGGGAACAACTGTTGAGAGTGGCGCAGCAACGGCGGTGGTTATTACTACAGGTTCTAGTACATATTTCGGAAGCATTGGCAGAAGTTTAGTTGGTGAAAATCCGGCAACTAGTTTTGATCTCGGCATTAATAAAGTAAGTACTTTACTTATTCGGTTTATGCTAATTATGGTGCCCGTTATTTTTCTGGTTAATGGATTGGTAAAAGGAGATTGGATGGAAGCATTGCTTTTTTCAATTGCAGTTGCTGTTGGGTTAACACCGGAAATGTTACCCGTAATTGTAACTGCCAATCTTGCCAAAGGTGCGTTAAGCATGAGCAAACAGAAAGTGATTGTGAAGCGCTTAAATGCCATTCAAAATATTGGTGCAATGGATATGCTTTGCACCGATAAAACAGGTACACTTACTCTGGATAAAATTGTTTTGGAACAACACTTAAATGTATTTGGTGTAGAAGATGATGAAGTATTAAAATGGGCATATCTGAATAGTTATCATCAAACAGGTTTGGTTAATTTAATGGATAAAGCGGTGTTGGAACATGTGGAGTTGAATGATTATTTAAAGGTGAAAGAATACTACCAAAAAGTAGATGAAATTCCTTTTGATTTTCAACGCAGAAGAATGAGTATTATCCTTAAACAAAAAAACAATACACATCTGTTAATCTGTAAAGGTGCTGTGGAAGAAATGTTATCTCTATGCACACATAGTTTTAATCCGGGTGAAGACAGGCAACTGCATATTAAGCGAGATGAAATAATACAAATAACTTCAGAAATGCGGGCAGGTGTTTTGGAAACTGCAAATAAGCTCAATGAAAAAGGTCTGCGTATTTTACTGCTTGCTATTCGTGAATTTGATGGCGATCATCCTCTCAATTATGGAGTGGCTGATGAAAGTAATTTAATCTTCACAGGATTTATTGGGTTTCTTGATCCTGCAAAACCATCGGCAAAACCAAGTATAGCCGCATTACGCAAATTAAATGTCCCGGTAAAAGTATTGACTGGTGATAATGATACTGTTACAAAAAAGATTTGTACTGATGTTGGAATTCCAATTCAAAATATAATTCTGGGGGATGAATTGGATTTAATTTCTGATGAAGAATTAACTGCACGAGTGGATGATATTTCCATATTTGCAAAGATGAGCCCCTTACAAAAAGTGCGTATTGTAAAATCCTTAAAAGCAAAAGGACACACTGTAGGATTTTTGGGTGATGGCATTAATGATGCGCCTGCATTAAAAGAGGCCGATGTTGGAATTACTGTTGATACAGCAGTGGACATTGCAAAAGAAAGTTCTGATATTATTTTGCTTGAAAAAGATTTGATGGTACTTAAAAAAGGTGTTGAATACGGACGTCAAACTTTTGGAAATATTATTAAATATATTAAGATGGCTACAAGCAGCAATTTCGGAAATGTATTTAGTATTCTTGGTGCAAGTGCATTCTTACCTTTTTTACCAATGTTACCAATTCAGATTCTTGTACAAAATCTGTTATACAGTGTTTCTCAAACTTCTATTCCCTGGGATAAAATGGATACAGACTATTTAGAAAAACCTAAAAAATGGGATGCTTCCGGCATTCGCAAATTTATGATTTATATAGGACCAACAAGTTCCATTTTCGATTACATTTTATTTGCAGTGATGTTCTTTATTTTTAAAGCCAACAATCCGGAACATCAAAGTTTATTTCAAACCGGTTGGTTCGTAGAAGGCTTGCTTTCTCAAACATTAATCGTCCATATGATACGCACAAAGAAAATTCCATTTATTCAAAGTTGGGCATCAGCACCAGTAATTGCACTCACTTCTTTAATAATGATTATCGGAATAATAATTCCATTTACACCTTTAGCGGAAATTCTATTTATGCAGCCTTTGCCACTTGCATATTTCCCTTGGTTAATAGGAATTCTAACTGCATATTGTTTATTAATTCAGTATATGAAAAATTGGTATATCCGAAAATTTAATCAGTGGTTATAGAAGAAAGTATAAAAATAAAATTGCATTACTATCAAATTAAAAAAGAAAACATCTTTACTGTAACTTAGATAAATAATACGAATGAATTAAAGAGTATTTTATAATCAAATTAAAAATTAGTGATTACACTTATCGCATATTAAATAATTAAAATAAGCATCATGAAAAAATTAAAATTGACTTTTCTACTATTGCTATCAGTGAGTATAGGTCAACAAATTTTTGCACAACAATCTTACACGCAAGAAGCTACCTATGTTGGAATTCTCAGTGAAAATTTTAATTACTATGCATCCAGTCAGCGAAATTCTAATTGGTGCTGGGCTGCATCATTACAAATGATATTTAATTATTACGGTATCAACATCACTCAAGAACAAATTGTAGAAAGAAGTTATGGTTCTGATCCTTATGGAAATTTACCAAACTGGACCGGAAACTTTGAAGTGATAACTGCCAACTTAAATAATTGGAATGTTGACAATAACGGAAGGCAGTATGAAGTATATGCAACATTAAATTTTGGGGCTCCTACTCCATCCTATTTAATCGAAGAACTTGCGAATCAACATCCTGTTTTAATTGGCTATCAATCGAGTCCGAATTCAGGTCATGCTGTTGTAATTACTGCTTGCAGTTATTTAGAAACAGATTATGGTCCGATGATTCAATCCATTGTTGTAAGGGATCCATGGCCAAATGAAGAAAATTCTCAAAATGGTGGTCGTGTGGAATATCCGGGAATTGATTTAGCAAATTTAATTCAGGCGCATTG
Organism: Bacteroidota bacterium; assembly: GCA_016715425.1. Classification (NCBI taxonomy): domain Bacteria; kingdom Pseudomonadati; phylum Bacteroidota; species Bacteroidota bacterium. The sequence goes on along the minus strand of JADKAC010000005.1, from coordinate 877,467 downwards.
GTATATCAGAGTTAATTAACAGAAAATAAATATTCAATCACGAAATTATAATTCGTGAATTAGTAAAGCACATTTTAAAATTATGAACAAACCATTATATCAATTTTTTACAGAAGATCATCATCGTATTGATAATTTATTGAATAAAGCAATTGAAAAATCCGGTGAAATAAATATGGACTATTATCTTCAATTCCGAATAAAATTATTGACGCATATTAAGATGGAAGAGAAAACACTTTTCCCCGCTGCAAAAAGTGTAGATGATTCAGTGATGAAAGAAATAATTCCACGATTTCGACTTGAGCATGGCGCACTCACCGCATTAATGGTTCCACCGCCAACGATGTCCTTGATAAAAGCAATATGTTATGTTTTAGAAAAACATGATTTAGCAGAAGAAGAACCGGGTGGATTATATAATGTATGTGAAGCATTAACGCAAGGGCAAACGCAAGAGATATTAAATCAACTTGCACTTACAGAAGATGTGCCTGTGCATCCACCAAATCCGGCACCTATTGCATTAGAATCTGCTAAGCGTGCATTGGAAAGAGCAGGTTATAATTATGATGAAATTATTGGGAACACTCTCGAATAAAAATCTGATAGAATATTATAAACATGAATAAAAAAAGGGAGCTCATTATAGCTCCCTAAATATATTATGCTTTTACTTTAATCACCCTCACCTTCCATTCGTCGGGACCTTTTTCTAAATATTCCCATTTAAAAGGCTCTTCACTTTCGGCTTCCATTTGATAATACAATGGCTTAGGATCATGATCATTAATAAATTCAAAAGCTTCACCTACTTTAATATCCGCAAAAGCTTTATAAAACATTTCATGACGTTCAGTTGGCGGATAAGGACGCAAATCAAATTCATTCACCACTGAAAAACCATCATCACCCAAACCACTTTTCACTTTTTTAGAAATATGAATAACATATTCACCGTCTTCCTGCTTTTTATAAATCCAGGAATGTTGTCCTTCAAATTTCATCACAAATATTCCATGAATTTCTTTCGGATCTTCAGCAGCAATTATTTCCATAGTATCGCCTTGCTCCATCATTCCATAGCGATGAAATACAATTTGTTTCCATTCCTCTTTCTTTGCTTTGCGCAAATCGAGTAAAGTAGATATATCCGTAAATTCTCTGCCTTGAGATGCTTCTGTGCGGGTAACTCTCACCTTCCATTCTCTCCCACCACGATTCAAATATTCCCATCCAACCACATCTCCGTAAATCGAACGAAACTCATAGTAGAGCGGAATAGGATCATGATCGTTGATGAAAATAAAATTTGCATCTACTGGTAATTCTTTAAAAAGCTGTATCAACTTTTTATGTCTTTCAATTGGGATTAACACCCGCATATCCAATTCTTCTTGTTGTATTTGATTTTCCATATTTGGTAATTATTATAAATTAATTAATAGATTCTTTTTTATTATGAATCTGGTAATATTAATGAATTAAGTATTAAAATAGTTTAACAACATCCTATTATGTATTGGTAAGGGTATTTTAAATTTTTAATAAATAATAAACTCATTAATCCGTATAGTATTTTCGCAGAGAAATATCATTAATAAAAAAATCAATTTTCAATAACTCTTAAAATTTTTAGCATGAACTCAGAAAATTTCACTACTAATATTCTTGTAAATAAAGATGCAAATTCAGTTTATCTATATATTAAAAATTTTAAACAATGGTGGTCTGAAGACATAGAAGGGAATACAGATCAACTGAATGAAAAATTCTTTTATCATTATAAAGATGTGCATTTATGTAACATACAACTTATAGAAAATTCACCTAATAAAAAATTGATCTATTTAATTTTAGATAATCATTTCAATTTTACTAATGACAAAACAGAATGGACAAATACTTTATTAATTTTTGAAATTCAACCAGAAGGTGAACAAACCCGAATACTATTTACACACCAAGGATTAACTCCTCAATATGAATGTTTTGAAATTTGTAAAGAAAGTTGGACGAATTATATTGAGAAAAGTTTGAAAGACTATATTGAAACTGGAATAGGGCATCCCAATCCGAAAGATAAAGATGGATTCAATGCAAAAATTGTCGAGAAATGGAAACTGAAATAGAAAATACTTTTAGCCATTGTGAAAATTAATAATTTGATAAAAAAGCATTTATAAAGTTTGGTTAATAAACCAGGTGTTTAAAAAAAAATATATTATCTCCTATTTATTTAATTTATAAAAATATAAATAACAACTCATAATTTAAGAACCTATTAATTATCTTCACACAGAAATAAAACTCAACATTATGTCGTACAAAATAGGAACAAAAGAAAAACCAATGGTGCTGAAAACACCACCATTAAGCAGCGAATACACTATGCATGTAGAAGAAAAAGATGGGAAAGAAATTTTGGTTTGCACTGTTGGGAAAACCATTTTACATTATAACATTAACTGTTTGGACGACTTGCATACGATGCTTAAAAAACATGGTGACTGGATGGAACTTGGAAGTGTTGATGAACAAAAATCTGCGAAGGATAATACAGTGGAAGCATGGGGTCGATCAGATAAAAATCCGACTGGTGGTTGGTATGGTTTAAAGAAAGGTTTTCGTGGTCGTTTTGGAATGTATATTCCACCCTTGATGGAAGCACTCGGTCTTGCAGAAGTAACTCATGATGCACGGGGAAATAAAATGAAAGCGAAATAATTCTATAATTGAAACAATATGCAAACAGATTTTAAAAAACAATACAAAACAACTTTTAATGCACCGGTTGAGAAGGTATGGAATGCATTAACCAATCCAGAAATTGTAAAACAATATTTTTTCGGAACTGATTTAATTACTGATTGGAAAGTGGGTAGTCCAATAATTTTTCAGGGTGAATGGGAAGGTCAGAAATATAAAGATCAGGGTAAAGTTTTGGAATATGAACCCAACAAAGTACTTACTTATACCTACTTGAGCAATTGGAGTAATAAAGAAGATAAACCGGATAATTATTTATGGATTAGATATGAAGTAAAAGATTTGGGAGACAAAACAGAGTTAGTGATTACACAATCAAATTATGATGCAGAAAAAGCAGAACATTCAGCAAGTAATTGGGCGTCGCTAATGCAGGAAATGAAAAAATTAATAGAATAAATAATTCGCCTCGCAACTTTTATCATGAATGTAATAACAGCATGCTTATGATTTCCTGTTTAAGTAGATAGCGCAAAGTTTATTTACTAATTTTACCGATAAGAATTTAATAAAAATCATGCATGGTGTATGTATAAAATAATTTTGATAATTTCAGTTGTAACAACTTTCATTTTCTCTTCCTGCGACAAAGACATAAAACATTTTAGTACGGTAGATTTTAAATCGATATTTGATGAAACGCAAGTGAGATTAGATAAGGACGGTAATCCTGTTACTCTACCTGCAGGAAATGCTGCACAATCACCTAGAATAAATGAATTGAGCATTCATTATTTAGAATTATCACAGGACGAATTTACTCCCTATAAAAAAGGCGCACAGCTTTATAAATCAGCAGAAACAATTGACGGTGGCGCAGTTGCTATTGATTTTGATTCTGCAATTATTGTTTCAGAAAATGAAATAAGCTTTACAGTTAATATCAACCGTATCGCAAACGATAATTATAATTATGTGCGTGCATCAGTGTCCTATCTGAATTATGATATTGATCTTATTTTAAGGAATATTCCAAGCGTTGGTGATGTAGAAACTACAGGAACGGTCGCATCTTTTATTGGTTACAATACCTACATTCGCACTTTACAAATAATGCAATTAAGCACAGATATTAATGCAAATAAATCGCAAGGGTTCTGGGCTTTTGAAACACATTTAACTGCACCTTACGAATCTTATAATTCAACATACTCAGGTCAATCAATTGGAATTACAACTTGTGTAAATCCGATTGCTGCTACTTCTCCCTTGCCTTTGGGATCAGGTGTGATTACAGGAAAATTTACCGAGCCATTAGTGATTGATGATGAATCTAAAAAGCAAAATCTTACTATTACATTATCCTTTTCAAACAATAATAGTTTTGAATGGGAAGATGTAAATGCCAACGGAATCTGGGATGTGGATGTAGTGAATCCTGCATTAACAGAACAAGTAGTGGATATGGGTTTACGTGGAATGATAGCTACTTTTCATTTCACAGAATAAAAAAATGCAAGCGAATTTCTTTTTCTAACTATCTAACTATACAATGTGAATCGCAATTTACATTTATCTAATTATCTAAATTATCACACATTGAAAGTGTTTTATTCCTTTTCATTTCTTGTTATCATTTCTGTTTTTTTAGGCTGTAAACAACAAGTGAATTGGTCAGCAGAGCAACAAAAAGCCTTTTATGAAATTTGTTATGATGGTACAGTTGAAAATTTTGACACTGTCGTTGCAGAGTCCTATTGTAAATGTATGCTAGCTGCTATCATGGAAAAATATCCCGATCCTGAATCAATTGAAAATATTTCAACTGAAGAAATGGAACAATATGCAAATGATTGTTTACAGTAATTATCTAATTCACTTCAATACTTGTAACTTTTCGAATTAATTTTCCGGATATGCGATTTCTTCGTTTTATATTTTTTGCTTGTATCTCCATTACACTAATTTTCATTTTCAATAATGGAAAAGGAAAATTACCTCCAGTAGGAAAATTATTAGATCCTGTTCATGGCTATATGGCGAATGCAGAAAATAAATATGATTACAAATCACAAGTATTAGAATTGCCCGGATTACATGATCCTGTGCATGTGTATTATGACACCCGTTTGGTGCCCCACATATTTGCTGAAAACGAGCACGACTTATATATGGCTCAAGGATACATTGTTGCTAAACATCGTTTATGGCAAATGGAAATTACTTTCCGTGCAGCATCAGGTCAGCTCTCTGAAATATTAGGTCCGGATTTAATTAATTATGATCGTCTTCAACGTCGTTTAGGAATGGCAAAGGGTGCAGAAAATAAATTAAAAGCAATTCAAGCGGATCCGGAAATTAATGGAATTATAAATGCATATTCCGAAGGTGTGAATGCATATATCGAAACGCTGAAATACGCAGATTATCCTTTGGAATATAAACTGTTGAATTTTAAACCCACGAAGTTCGAACCGTTGCATACTTGTAATTTACTGATGTACATGAGCAATACTCTCGCAGGTTTTGATGATGATGTGGAATACACAAATGCCATTAATTTAATTGGTCGGGAAGATTTTAATTTGTTATATCCGCTTTGGCCAAATGATTTGGAACCCATAATTCCAAAAGGAACTCCATATAATTTTAATGCTTTACAAACCGATACTTCCAATGCATATTATACTGAATCTATTTATGGTATAAATAATCATGAACAACACGACGAAGAACAATCAGGTGTAGGCAGTAATAATTGGGCCATTGCACCTGCTAAAACCAAAAACGGCAATGCTATTTTATGTAATGATCCGCATCTGCAATTAAACTTACCTTCTATATGGTTTGAGATTCAATTAACCACACCGGATAATAATAATTATGGAGTATGTTTTGCCGGTGCGCCTGCGATAATAATCGGATTTAATAATTATATCGCATGGGGCAGTACTAATTCTGGTCGTGATGTACGTGACTGGTATCGCATTACAAATGCAGATAACAATAATTACAAGTATGATAATTCAATAAAACCATTTTCAAAACAAATAGAACATATTAAAGTAAAAGACGGACCAGAAATAATAGATACAGTTTTTTACACGCATCAGGGGCCAATGGTTTATAAAGATTTTGATACTGCGTATTCGGATTGGAATTCATTGGCAATGCGTTGGGCCGCTATTGATATTTCTAATGATTTTAGAGTGTTTTATTTGCTGAACAAATCGAAGAATTATTCCGATTACAGAACTGCCGTTTCCTATTTTGAATGTCCCGGTCAAAACATTGTTTTTGCATCTATCACGGGAGATATCGGTATTACACAAACAGGAAAATATGCAGTGAAGTGGCCGGAACAAGGTCGCTTTGTATTGGATGGAAGTATGCCTGCAAATGAATGGAATACTTATATCCCTTTTTCTCAAAATCCGTTTATTCTTAATCCTACACGAGGGTATGTGAGTTCGGCAAATCAACATCCTACAGATACACTCTATCCTTATTTTTATATGAGCAGCGATTTTGAATTTTTTCGAAATCGTCGCATCAATTTCTTATTAGATTCTATGCAACAAATTACTGTTGAAGATATGATGCTGCTTCAAGGTGATAATTACAATTTAATCGCAGCTGAGTCATTGCCGATACTTTTACGTGCAATTGATGCAATGCAACTTTCGGATAGTGCAAATGTTATTTATGATTCTTTAGGTACATGGAATTATGAAAATAATGCAGAATTAATAACTCCTTCCCTGTTTCAAAAATTCTGGACAACTTTTAATACCATGTTGTGGGATGAGTTTGTTATTCCTAACAATACAAAATCACTTTTATTACCAAGCAATTATGCAACTATTCAATTTATAAAATCCGGATTGGCGGTTAATTATTTCGATATTCAAAATACAAACAAGAAAGAAACTTTTGCAGATATCGCATTAATGGCAATAGAAGAAACCACAATTTGGAAGGATAGTCTTTTGCAATTACATCCCGATAATTTGCAGTGGTATAAATATAAAAATACTTCAATCATGCACTTAGCACAAATACCTGCTTTTAGTCGCACTACAATTAAAAATGGGGGCTATAGAAATATAGTGAATGCCACCAGCGAACGCAATGGACCATCGTGGCGAATGATTGTAGAAATGGATCCAAAACAAATAAAGGCATGGGCAATTTATCCCGGCGGCCAAAGCGGTAATCCGGGAAGTAAGTATTATGATAATTTTATAACTGACTGGGCAAATAATATTTATTATCCACTTCAATTTTATAAAACAGAAAAAGAGGCAGAACATAATGCCTTTTTCACAACAATATTTAAATAACATGAAATTTTTATGGCTGATAGTATCCGGTGTGCTTATTTGTATTGTTTTGCAATTGCTATTACCGTGGTTTGTATTTGCAGGCGTAACATTTTTTATGTTTTTCTTTATTCCTGTAAATAAATTATACAAAGCATTTTTATCCGGTGTTTTGATAGTTTCCATTGCATGGATACTTTTATATATGTGGTTCGATATTCAAAATGCAGGTTTATTAAGTACCCGTATGGCGGAAGTATTTGGACTCAGTAATAAAAATTTATTCCTTCTGATTAGTAGTCTATTGATGGGAATTATTGGTGGCTTCAGTGCATGCGCAGGGTATGCCTTGCGTTGGATAAGAAAATAGTGAATGGTGAATGGTGAATGGTGAAAAAATAATAAGCAATTAGCAAAAGGCAATAAGCAATAAGCAATTGTAAATGGTAAATTGTAAATTGTAAATGAAAAATAATTAATGAATAATCAATAATGAGTGATGAGTTTTTTTTGTCAATAGTCAATGTTAATGGTCAATAGCCAATAGCCAAAGTTTTTCATCAATAGTCAAAGTTTTTTTTCGCCAACAGCCAATAGCTAAAAGTTAATAGCCAAATTCAGTGATGTGTTTTTTTTGTCAATGTCTAAGTCAATAGTCAATAGTCAAAGTTCTATACCCGATACTCGATACCCGATACCATTTTAAAAAAATCAAGTAAAGAATTCAATTTCCTTTTCGAAATTCAACATCGGATTTTTTTTCTGCAATTGCAAAGTAAATTCTACCATTTTCTTTCTAAATTCCTTATGCTGTTCAGTTTTATTGAAAAAGGGTCTGTGTTGAATTGCAGAATTTATTTTGGAAATATTTTCCATCGTTGAATAACAATCTTTACTAATTGCCCACGATTTAAATTTCTCCCATACATAATCAATAGCCATTGCATTGGGATGCACCAAATCTTTTTCAAAAAAACGATAATCACGCAAATCATCTATCACTAATTCATAAGAAGGAAAATAAAAAATATCTTTTTTATTTAAGATTTCATGCAAGGCAGCAAACAGTAAGGACTTGCTTATTGTATTATCCGTAAGCCCATCTTTGATATGCCGTACAGGACTTATGGTAAACACAATTTCAATATCCGCATTCATTTTCTTTAGATAAAATATTATCATCAGATATGCCTCTACTATTTCAATAATTGTGAGAAAACGTTTTTGAAATGTACTTGCCGCTTGTTTGTGATTATTTGCTACTATAGATTTTGTTTCACTAAGCTCATGTATAATCGAAGCACCGAAAGTAATGATGACATGGGTAGTGTTTTGTAACCTAATATGTGATTCATCAATTACAGTATTTATTTTTTGCAATGTTTCTTCTTGAGTATAATCAGCCATTATGCTATGCGCTTCAAATGTGCGATAAACTCCTTCAGATAAAAACAAATCGTCAGCAATAAAATACTTTCTCTTTACAATTCTTTCCAATTGATTGCAAATTGAAACCGGATTATATACAATGCCAAATGGATTTGACAGCACATTAAATTTTAAAGTTCTAAGAGTATTGCTAATATGTTCAGTGAAACAAGAACCGATAGTAAAAATCCGAGAATTATAATTAATAACAATTGCTTCCGATGCCGGAAATAATTCAGTTCGAAATTGCATCATGCATTAGTTAAAGTATCCAATAATTCAAGCAATGAAATATTCACCCCCGAAACGGATCTTGAATATTCATCATACGACATAATTCCCAATCTATTCTTTTTACGCAATTCATTATATTTTGCCTGTAACACAATACAGGTATTACTTGCATCTGCATTATTTTCAGGAATAACTTTCATCATAATGTTTATTGCCAATTCTGTTTTATTAGTTGCAATAAAATTGCGAATTTGTTTAGAAATTTCAGGAGATATACTTGCAATTATCTGTGAATCTAGGTTTACAACTGGTGACGGCGCTGTATTTACTTTTACCGGAGCCAAAATCATTTTAATACCTTCTACAATATTTAAAAACGCTTCATCCTCATCGCTCCATTTTGTAACCGGAACATTTCCTTTTGGCAATGCCTGAAATTTCTTTAAAGGCAAACTCCGGAAATCGCAAGAACGGATAATTACCGGAACAATAATTATTTCACCAGAATTATGTTTTGCAATTGCATTTTCAATTTCGATAGTATGAATATAATTGGAAGCCATAAAATCCGCACTCACTAAAAACAAAATAATATCTGCTTGTTGCAATGCATTCTTAATTTCATTATCCCATTCCTGACCGGGAACTATAACCGTATCTGTCCATAAATTTATTTGGCCGTTTCTTGTTAACCCCGATAAATGTTTTACAAGCTTATCCTTAAACAGCTCATCTTCGTGAGCGTAGGAAATGAAGATATTATTGATTTTGTAGTCAGGCATTTCAATAGCCTCCGATAATATATAGAAATACCATTATCCCTCCCACTATCATAAGTGTTCTTCCTTTTTTACGGCTAGGCTCATCATATTTATAAACGGAGTTATTTTTTGTATAAAGAAAATACGCACCGGCACCAATACCTATAATTGGAATAATACAACCAATGAGTAAAACGATAAATAAGCCATTAGAAAGTTCTTCGCCGGAACCCACAGATGCATGTTGTTTTTCATACATTGTTCTGTTTTCAACTGGAGGATCATTGTAAATAATACGTTCCTGTTTTGGTGCATGGCTTTGTAAAGGAGGAGTATAGATTTCTTCTGCCTTCTCTTTTATTTTTTGTTCCTCCATCATCTTCAACATGCTGATAAATTTTCTTGCATCATCTGCATATTTACCCGTAGGATATTTATTTAAATATTCCTTATATGCATCAATGGCATTTAATGAATTTGTTTTTCTCCAGGCTTGCTCATCTTCCCAAGTAATTAAATATGCATTTACTGCATCATATTTATCCAGCTCATTTATTATATCCAGAAATGAATTGCTTACCGAACGACGTTCACGCATGATTTCGTCATCACTTAAATTTCCTTTTTGTTCTTTTTCTTTTACTAAATACAATCGTTGTGAAGTTGCGATGATAGCCGTTCGCAAATCCCGTTGTTCTATTTTATCCGTTTCTGTAATCGGATTAAATCTATCCAACACATTTTGAAATTCATCAATAGCCTGTTCAAGTTTGTTCATGCTAATTAATCGTTGCATACTTTTTGAAAATTCCAGCATATTAGTTTGTTTTAATTAATTTAAATTTATTCTATTCTGTGAAGTTGGTATTACTTCCTATTCTTTTATGTCGTATGTTTTTTCGAAAATCGTTTTATCAATAGGATACATTTCTCCATGAATTCCCACTATCAGCCAATCTCCCGCTTTACCTTGCATAATTCCTTCCATTGTTTCCACTTCAAATGGTTCTTCTAATTGAATGCATTTTACCGGAATAGGCTTCTTCACTGCCTGAGCAAATTTTAAATCAGGTATATCCCCTTTTTTAAATTTTTTCATAATTAAATATTAAAACTATCTGAAAAATGATCGGCTTTCACTTGTTCATCTGCAGCAATTTCACCAATAGCACCTAACACCTCTCTATTTTTTGCTTTATCCATTTTACGCAAATCAAACACATCTATTTTTGACTTATTTATATATTCTGCAACAGTAGGATGCTGTGCAATTATAACGGGATCGAAAGGCATATCATAACGCAAATAAGTAAACAATGGATTTGTGGTGATACAATCTAATTCCATATTGCCAATCTCTCTATCAATGGAAATTCTGGTTGGTGAATAACCCAAAGATTGCAACATCATTTGATTAAAAATATGAGCATCGCTCATCAACAATTCAATTGAACTTACCGCCCAATGTTTTGCCTTTACCACCTTGTCCACTATATCTAATTTATCCAAAGGAAATCTTGCACGAGTACCACCAGTTCCAACCGAAACTATCAGCAGATTTTCTTTTCCTGTATTCCAATGAAATGGAAATCCTTTTAATTGAGAAACCATAAACATATATAATGCAGGATTATTTGCCATACTGACACCACCATCAATAAAATCTCCGGCTTGATCTAATTTCACCTGTAATCTTTCCGGTTCAAAATAAGAAGGAGCCGCAGTACTTGCACGAACAGCATCCCGCAACAGAATATCTTTATTATCCTTAAAATATTTTGCCTTCGGATGATTAATTATTGGCCATGTTCCTCCTGTATCAATTCTTTTTGTAAGTATGCATAGTCCGGTTAGAATTTTATCACTTTCTAAAGTCATATCACCAAATTCTTTTTTCAATCGTTCTTTTAAATTCTTCGATTTAAATTTTGGAACAAACAACCCACCAATTACAGGACGATCATCTTTAAAAATTTCTCCACCTAATTCACGATAAAGTTTAGTGATATATTCTGTGCTATGTCCTATTGCAAGCAGCGCTGCAATAATAGAACCTGTACTGGTACCGCCGATAAAATCGAAATAATTGCTGAGCACCATGTTTTCATTGTGATGCTTTTTTCTAAGAATCGTTTCAATTCTATTTAAAAAACCAAGTGTGAGTGCGCCTTTAATACCACCGCCATCCAGGGCAAGAATACGTTTCGGGCCGGGTGCTGATAATTTTTCTAGAAGATTCATGACTTAAATTGTTTTTAGGGTACAAGTTGAAAATCAGTTGATTGATAAGCTAGTGTAAATTAAGTAAGAAAAAAATTAATATTTTCTTTTTAAAACTACATTAATTTAGCAGCAACAATGAAACTTAATTCAATACTCGTTATCTCCAGAGGAAAAGCAAGTCTTGGACGTATGTTCCAAGGATATTTGCAATATTTTAATAAAGGTGATATACAAATTACTGTTGCTAGTACGGATATCCGCACAATTCATCCGCTTGCATTAGATGTAATGTTTGAAGATGGTATTGAACTAAATCAAAATCTTACCGTAGATTTCAATAAGAATATTTTAAAAACATTTGATTATATCTATATTCTTGGCTATGTAGCGCCTGAAATTATTGAAAGCTTAAATGGAATTCCTTTTGAACAATACGAGATAACAGATCCATTAAAATCTGACTCATATTTAAATACATTGGAACGGTATCATACCGCAAGAGAAGAAATAAAAAAAATATGTATCGATTTAGCGGGCTCATTTAATTTAGTGAAAAGCTAAAATAACTTCAAGTTAATATTCTTATCAAATAAAATTAATACTAGATATAAATTCTGCTCTTTTTACCCTACTGAGTATTAATTACTTTATAAATTCACAATCATTTAACAAAGACATAATTCGTTGATAAGACAGTGATGTTTTTTTTGCAGCAAATAAAAATGCAATGAAAAAATTAACTTTATTATCAATTTATGCAGCATTTGCAACTATGGCATTTGCGCAATCACAGGTTGTGATTACAGACGAAGACCTTGGGAGTGGAATTTATAACTGGACTCCAGACAAGGAATATCTTTTAGATGGTTTTGTGTATATAGAATCTGGTGGAATTTTAAATATAGCAGCGGGTACTGTGATAAAAGGATTAGAAACACCCACCTCATCAGATAATGCATCTGCTTTAATTATTACACAAGGTGCAAAAATTAATGTGAATGGTACACAATCAGAACCTGTAATTATGACATCAGAATTAGACGATGTAAATGACCCCAGTGATCTTACAGCACAAGACCGTTCGCTTTGGGGGGGCTTAGTTATTTTGGGCAATGCTACCATTGGAAATGCAACATCTCCTGCACAAGTTGAAGGCATACCCACTGATGAAATTCGTGCACAATACGGTGGTGAGAATGACTCCGATAATAGTGGTTCTATTAAATATCTTTCCATTCGACATTGCGGTGCTGAATTGGCTCCGGGAAATGAAATTAATGGTTTAACACTTGGTGGTGTAGGTTCAGAAACTATCTTGGAATATATTGAAATATTTGCCAGCTCTGACGATGGTGTTGAATTTTTTGGTGGAACACCTAATATCAAAAATCTTGTATTAGCATGTAACTCGGATGATAGTTTTGATTGGGATACCGGATTTCGTGGTAATGGACAATTTTGGTTTGTATTACAAGATATTGATGAAGCAGATAATGGCGGCGAATTAGATGGTGCTATCCCTGATGGACAAACACCTTATTCAAATCCAACAGTATATAATGTAACAATGATTGGAAGTGGTATTAGTGCTGCGGCTGCAAATCCTGCTGCTCTATTATTCCGTGATGCTTCTGGTGGAACGATAGCAAATAGTATTATAACAAGTTATAATTTTTATGCAATTGAAGTAGAAGATTTACCTGAAGCTTCTGGTGTTGACAGTCGCCAACGTATGGAAGATGGTGTTTTAAATTTGAAAAACAATATTTGGTATGAATTCGGAAATGGTGATGGATTAGTAGTAGGTGAAATGATTCGTGCCACTGCAGATGCAGAAGATCCTACTTGTGCTTTTTTGATTTCTCATTTTACTGATAATGAAAATACTATTGTTAATCCGCAAATAGGTGGTATTAGTCGTTTACCAAATGGTGGATTAGATCCAAGACCAAGTGCAATAGGTCCAGCTTACAATACTTCTCTTACTACTTCTCTTGATGAATTTTTTACAACTGTTCCTTACAAAGGAGCATTTGCTGCTAACGAAACAAATTGGATGGATATCTGGACTGCTCTTTCTGAATATGGTTATTTATCTGAAACCATAGCTATTGATCAATTAAATAAATTAGATGCTGATATAGCTGTTTATCCAAACCCTGTTATAGATAATGCAACATTACAATTAACACTTGCAAAGACAGAAAAAGTAAATATTACTTTGGTAGATATTCAAGGACGTGTTGTTACTAAAATTGCAAATAGTGAAACTTTAAATGCAGGTATGCATACTTTCACTATTGAAACTGACGAACTTGCTTCTGGCTTATATCAATTACGTGTGAGTTCATTAAACGGAATATCAGAAACAAAAATCATTATTAATTAATAGTTTTCTCATAGAAATCTTGATTGGCCGGTTGCAAATTGTAACCGGCTTTTTTTTATATGCAAGTGTTTTTATTTGTATAGGTTAACTTACACTTAATCTATAGTTAAAAATTCGCTAAGACTGACCTGATATTTTTGCGGGCAAATTAAGCACTACATGCGACTTTTCAGTTTAGGAATTCTACTTTTAATAATAGGAATTTCATCTACACAAGCCCAAAACTGCGGCATACGAGGTCAAATAACTGATTCCAAAACAGGAGAAACTTTAATTGGAGTGAATGTGGTAATCACAGGAACTACCACAGGTGTTGCAACAGATCTTGATGGCAATTATTGGATTGATGATTTGGAAGCAGGCACATATTCAATATCCATGAGCTATATATCCTATTCGCCACAAATTATATATGATATTGTTTTAAAACCGGGAGAAAAAACTACCTTAAATGTGATACTAGCCGCCTCAGAAAATGAATTAGAGGAAGTTGTAATTCAAGCTCGTCAAGTTGAAAATACCGCCAACTCAATGTTATCTGTACAAAAAAAATCCATTAATGTGCAAGATGGAATTTCTGCACAGGAAATTGCAAGATACGGTTCTTCAGATGCAGCAGAAAGCATGAAAAAAGTTACAGGTGCTTCATTAGTTGATGGTAAATATATTTATGTGAGAGGGTTGGGTGATCGCTATACTACCAGTCAATTGAATGGTCAATTATTGCCAAGTACTGATCCTTATAAAAATAGTCCTCCAATGGATATTATTCCAGCAGGATTATTAGATAATATTATTACATCTAAAACTTTCACTCCGGATTTACCTGGAAATTTTACCGGTGGTAATGTAAACATCACGACTAAAAGTTTTCCTGATGATTTTGTAATGAATTTATCTACGGGTTTTGGATATAATGATCAAAGTTCTTTTAACAATCAATTTTTAACATTGAATAGAGGTAACTTGGATTGGTTAGGGTATGATGATGGCACGAAATCCATTCCTGAAATTTTAGAAAATGAAGATGTAAATTCTTTACTTACAAAAGGGTTTTATATTCCTGCCAGGAAGGATCCGGAATTAGCTAATATTTTAGATTCTGCATCCAAATCTTTATCTCCAATAATGTCTCCACGACAAATGACTGCACCCTTAGATCATGCTGTAGCATTTTCAGTTGGTAATACCAAAAATGTGTTGGGCAATCCATTGGGTTATTATATCGGTGTAAATTTTAAACGTGAATTCAGAAGTTATAATGATGGTACTTCTGCATCCTATTTTCTTGGAGAAACAAATGCGCCCGGTCTTACAAAATATTATGATTTAAATGATGCTCGCAGTGTAGAATCACCGCAGCTTGGTGGCATGATAAATCTTGCATATAAATTAAATAATAATAACCAATTGGAATTTACCACTCTATATAATCATGATACCGAAATAAGTAGCCGATATCAAAATGGTGCTTGGCCGGGTGGCATTTCTAATAGTGATGCAACATTCGAAACCCGTAATCTTGGATTCAGAGAACGAACATTATTAAGCTATCAATTGGCTGGTGAACATTTATTAAATCCGGCAAAAGAAATAAAGTTAGAATGGGGTGCAAGTATTTTTAATACATCTCAAGAGGATCCTGATCTTCGCTTTTTTGCAAATACAAATGTCGGTGATTCTTTATATTATATTACTTCAAGCGAATATGATGAACCATTTCATTTTTGGAGAACATTGGAAGACAAACAATATCAGGGAAAGTTTGATTTATCTATTCCTTTTGCGGAAACATTTAGTAAAAGCAATAAATTAAAATTTGGTGGTGCTTACAGTTATAAGACAAGAGATTTTAATGAGTACAGATTTAAAATGTTGAACAGGGATGGTAATAATTATGCAGGTGATGCAGATACATATTTTGCACCTAATAATACAGGTATAATTGGAAATGATATTGATAAGGAGCAATACATTTTTGGACTATATACAGTAAATGATTCTCAGGAAGAAAATAATTATTCAGGACATGAAGGAATAGCCGCAGGGTATGGAATGGCAATATTCGAATTTTTACCTGGATGGAAATTAATTGCAGGTGCAAGACTAGAAACAACTGACATATATGTTGCTAGTCAGGATACCTCAAAATCTCCTGGAGCTATTAAAGATTTAGATGTTCTTCCTTCCATAAATATGGTGCATGCATTAAATGATAAAATGAATTTACGATTTGGATTTAGCAAAACTATTGCCCGACCAAATATGCGTGAACTTGCACCTTTTGCTTCTTTTGAATTTATTGGAGGAGAGATTTATTTAGGAAATCCTGAGTTACAAAAAACTAACATCAGCAACTTTGATACACGATGGGAATTTTTTCCAAAGGCAGGAGAGTTAATTGCGGTGAGCGCTTATTATAAAAACTTCATAAACCCAATTATTTTAGTTTACAATCCAAAGGCGGCAAATCCTGAATTTCAATTTAAAAATACAGAGAAGGCGTATGTATATGGATTGGAATTTGAATTTCGAAAAAATCTAAGTTTTCTAACTTCTGGTTTAAAAGATTTCGACTTTAGTACAAATCTTTCCTACATATATTCCAGAGTTGATTTAGATAGTTTAGAAAAGGCAGTGAATCAAAATTTCAATCCTGATTTCCCGGATTACAGACCATTTCAGGGACAAAGTCCTTATTTGGTTAATGCCAATTTAGGATATTCAAATACACCATTAAAATTAGATGCAATTGTTACCTATAATTTATTTGGAAAAAGATTAAGCGAAGTAAGTCAATCAGGAACACCCGATATTTATGAACGACCTGCAACTACGTTAGATGCATTTATTAATAAGGGAATAGGAGATCATATTCGAATAAGAATTGGCGTAAAGAATATTTTAAATTCGCAATATCTAAAAACAATTTCCTATAAAGAAAACGATTATACAATTCAACAATATGAAACGGGCCGCACGTATAGTTTAGCTTTATATTGGACTATAAAATAATTCAAAATTCTTAGAAATTGTAAAGAAATATTACGCTTTCTTTAATGTAAATCCAAAGGTGGATCCCTGATGAATTGTACTGCGTGCAGATACTGTTTGATTATGTGCTTCAATAATATGTTTAACGATGGAAAGGCCAAGACCGGTACCTCCAAATTCACGGCTACGACTTTTTTCAACACGATAAAATCTTTCAAAAACTCGATTTAAATTTTCTTTAGAAATACCTACACCATTATCGGAAACCTCAACCAAAACATTTTCACCCATATTATAATATCCAATACTTGTTTTGCCTTCAGGTTTTCCATATTTAATAGAATTAATTAATAAATTAGTAAGCACATCACGTATCAGATTTTTATCTGCCATAACTGTAAATGTTTTATCGCAACCTTCCTTTATTACCATAGAAATATTGCGCTGCCTGGCAGGTAATTCAATGTCAATTAATACTTGTTTAGTTAAATCATTTATATCAAAAGGAATCTCTTTTAATTGCAATTCACCACTTTCCAAATTTGCTATGGATTCCAAATTATCTATTGTAGAAATCATGCGTTCCACATTGCGTATCGCTTTATTTAAATAATCGGTAGAGATATCAGGATCATTTATGCCACCGTCGCTTAGTGTTTCAAGATAACCAAGAATGCTGGTAATTGGAGTTTTTAATTCATGTGAAACATTACCTAAAAATTCACGTCGATAAATTTCTAATTTCTTCAACTGTTCAATTTCAGAATTGCGTTCATTAGCCCAATTTACCACTTGTTCATTTACTTCGGAGATAATGTCTTTTTGTAAATCCACAGTTTGACTTGTAAGCTTTCGGGTGGATTTAAGATCATGAATATTTTTATAGATCAACTTTATTTTACGATAAATAAATGCTTCCAGAAATCGAAAAAAAACAAAGTAGCTGATTACAAAAATTGCAGCTGTTAGAATTATAGTGTAGTAAAAAATATAATTAAGCTGTGGAAATAAAAAAGGTAGTAAAGACAACACGCAATAAAGCAAAGAAATAAGTAATGCTGATCTAAATACAATTTGCTTAGGAGTTGGATTTTTCATTAAAAGTCAAACTTATAACCGATACCTTTAATTGTTTTAATAAAATCATCCCCAATTTTTTCTCTTATTTTTCTGATGTGCACATCAATAGTTCTGTCTCCAACTATCACATCAATACCCCAAATTTCGCTGAATATTTCATAACGAGTAAAAACTCTGCCCGGCTTAGAAGTCAACAATTGAAACAATTCAAATTCTTTTTTTGCCAGATTAATAGGAATATTATTTTTATAAACAAGATACTTTTCTCTATCAAATTTAAGATCACCAAAAACTTGAATACCATTTTCTTCAAGTACATTTATTTTCCTGCGCAACAATGCTTTTATCCGGCTGGTTAAAATCCTTGGCTTCACAGGTTTTGATATATAATCATCTGCACCAACCTCAAATCCTTGTACCTGAGTAAAATCTTCGTTTCTTGCTGTAAGAAATGCTATCAGCGTTTGGCTAAATTCAGGAATTGCCCGCAATTCTCTGCATACTTCAATACCATCAACTTCGGGCATCATTATATCTAATAAAATTAAATCTGGTTTTATTTCCTTTGCTAAAAGAAGACCTTGCTTCCCGTTAAATGCTTTATGCACTTCATAATCTTCCTTCAAAAGATTGTATTCAATAAATTCAACTACGTCAGGTTCATCATCTACAATCAGAATTTTAAATTGCATGTTAAGCTTAATTTATTTTACAGTAAAGGTATTTGCAATTTATTTACCAGTTCAAAAACCTATATTAATTAAATATTAATTATTCCGGAATGTCAACACTTAGGGTGCTGTAATTGCTTTTCCTTAAAAATAAATTTACAACTTACTCCCTAATTTTTGTTAGTTCTTTAGCTCTTCTTTCTTTCCGAAATTTCTTTTGAAGAAATATAATCACTATATAACTGTGAAATTATTCCATCACTCAATCCTTGTTTTGGAATAAATATTTTATCTAACCCGGCCCATTTCAACACATTGATATAAATTTTTAGAGCAGGAATAATTACATCTGCCCTATCCGGTTTCAATCCTAACTCAATCATGCGTTCAGTTAAAGTTAATTTTTCAAGATCAGATGCAACATGTTTTAATACGGCAAGTGTAATAAACATTTTACCCGGCTTACCATACATCTTCATCACTTTATTAATATTTCCACCAACACCTATTGCCGCAATATCCGGGAGATCTGTCTTATTTTTTTGAAGCCATAGCATCATCTCTTTCCAACTATCATCCGTAACCTGATTATTTAAAATACGCAGTGTCCCGATATTAAATGATTTGTTGTGCAATAATTTTCCATTACTAATAATTGCAAGCTCCGTACTTCCTCCACCTACATCAATATAATAATAATCGCCAAGTGGATTTAAATGTGATTGTTGCAATGGATATTGTAAAATAAACTTAGACTCTTCATCGCCAGAAATAATTTCAATATTAATTCCTGTTTTATTTTTAATCATTGCAATCACCTCCGCACCATTTGCTGCATCACGCATTGCAGATGTGGCAACTGCTCTATATGCAATTACATTATGCACTTCTATCAGATTGCGCATTGCCTCCATTGTCTTTACTAATAAATCAATTTTTTGTTTGCTGAAATACCCTAAGGTAAAAGCTTCTTCGCCTAATCTTAATGGCACTCGCACTATTTCATCTTTATAAAATACAGGGCCATTATCTGTTTCATAAACATTTTCAAATAATAATCTGATTGCATTACTGCCGATATCTATTGCTGCAAATTTCAATGTGCTTGATTTACTGTATTGTCGAAATAATTTGTAAAATAATCATATATTGCTTTTTGACTTCGTATCAATTCTGTTCCTTTTTCATGAGGTATATATTCGTTTAAATATTGCAAAGAAAGATTGCGTGCTTTCATATTATCTTTCCATTGCAACTCCATGATATCTGTAATTTGTTTTTTTATTTCTTCGTCTAATACTTTTAACATCACCTCTACACGAAAATCTAAATTGCGCTCCATAATATCCGCTGATCCAATAAATATTTCTGATTTCCCTCCATTCGCAAACATAAATATTCTAGGATGTTCCAGAAATTTATCCAATATACTTCTCGCTTGAATATTATCACTGAGATTATTTACTTCAGTCACTATGGAGCAAACACTGCGCACTATTAGCCGCACTTTCACACCTGCCTTTCCGGCATTATATAATTTCTTGATGATAGCAGAATCTGCCAAATTATTTACTTTAATAAATATCTCTGCTTGTTTACCAACTTTTGCATTTTTCATTTCTCTGCTTATCAATTGCTTTAATTTCTGTCGCATGTACATCGGAGCAAGAATGAGATTTTTATATGGCGTTACAGCAAATTGATTTTCGAAAAAAGTAAATACCTGCTTAATCTCTTTTGTTATTTCAGGCTTAGCAGTTAATAAAAAAATATCGGTATACACTTTTGCTGTATTCTCATTATAATTTCCCGTACCCACAATTCCATATTGTTTTTGTTTACGGTTTTCAATATCTACAACAAGACAGAGTTTTGCATGTACTTTTAAATTGTTTAATCCAAAAATTACTTTCACGCCCTCCTCTTCCATTTGATGTGCATAAAAAATATTATTCTCTTCATCAAATCTTGCTTGCAATTCCATAACCACCGTTACATTTTTTCCATTGCGTGCTGCATTTATCAAAGCCATTACAACACTGCTATCTTTTGCAACTCTGTACAACGACATATAGATATGTGTAACAGAAGAACGAATTGCAGCTTCACGCAAAAAATCAATGATATGGTCAAAGGATTGATATGGTGGATGCAACATAATATCCTTTTTTTGCAATACACTGAATACACTTTTACCTGCAAGCAATAATGGATGCGCAATCGGAATATCTTTTTTATAACACAGATCATTTCTACCCAAATCAGGGAAATTCATAAAGTCTTTAAAGTTGTGATAGCGGGCTCCGGGAATTATCGCATCGCCTTTTTGCAGTTTCATTTTTTTTGAAAAAAAATCTAACATCGCCACCGGCATTTCCGCATCATAAATAAAACGAACCGGCTCGCCTTTCCCCCGCTTCTTCACACTCTTTTGAATTACCTCCAACAAACTTTGTGAAAGATCCATATCTAATTCTAATTCAGCATCACGAGTTATTTTAATAGTATAGGATTCAATGGAATCATAATCCATCATTTGAAATATCTGCGGCAGATTATATCTGATAACATCATCCAAAAGGATTACAAATTTTTTATCGCCACTTTCTGGAAGCACAAAAAATCGCAATGGATTAATATCCGGCACTTCTATTAATGAATAATTTGAAGCGAAACCGTTACCATTTTTTTTTGTAAGAGCCACCGCCAGATAAATAGATTTATCACTTAGCACAGGTAATTTTTTTACCTGATCTATCATTATAGGAAATAATTTACTGCGGACCTGTTGAATAAAAAATCGTTTTACCAGCGCTCCTTGTGTTGCATTTAACTCCTTCTCATTTAAAATAAATATATTTTCTTTTTTACATTCCTGTAAAAGGTCTAAATACAATTCATCAAATCGATTTTTTAGTACTAATACTTTTTTTTGTATCTGATGAATAATTTTTGTGGGGCTGAATTCAAATTCTTTCATCTGCAATTTCTCTATGCGAGCCATGCGTTTTAAAGTGGCTACCCGCACTCGAAAAAATTCATCCTGGTTGTTAGAATAAATACCTAAAAATCGCAGTCGTTCTATTAAAGGCACACGTATGTCTTCCGCCTCCTGCAATACTCTCTCATTAAAAGAAAGCCAGCTTAAATCACGGTGTATTCTTTTATACTTTGGGCTTTTTACTTTTTCTTTCTTCATAACAACAAACAGATATGAGGCAAATTTAGCGAACAAGAAAATAGAGATTTTATAAAAGTATTACCCTTCAGAAAATATAAAAAAAGAAGTTGCTATCGTCCTCGGGTTGATTTCGATAGCAACTTACACTTTATTAGGAATGGCAATCCTCTTAGTTGAATTCCCCGACAAGACGTAACTGTACATCGTCGAGAAATGTATTGTGCACACCGGAAATAATTTCAAATTCCAGCATGTCATCAGAAATTGGTGTGAAATAATATTTCTTCACCACCCATTGTTCTGCATTAGATTTATCAATATTAAATTGTAGAAGTGTTTTCTCACCCTGAAAAATATGCATGATTAAACCACCTGAACAGTTAGTTTGTTCACCATCCAATTTAATTGCAAGAGATAATTCATATAATTTTTCTTTCTCTACATAAACTGCCTCATTGTAAAATAATTGCATGCAGCTTTCAGGGTTTAAATGCATTGCAAATTTTCCTTCATAAGATTCCATATCTTCAATATTAAATTCTCCTGCTCCATCATTAGACCATAAATCCAACGACAATGTTTGATTCTCGAAATTTCCATATCGAATTAAATTCGGATTTATTTCAGCCTTATCTACTAGTGGCTCTGAGCAGGAAGAAAATCCTACAATTACAATTGATAATATCAGAAGTGTGTTTCTCATTTTAAAAACAATGATTCAAAAATATACCATTAAAGAAAGCCAAAGTGACAATCCTTTTGAAAAATGGTGCGTTTGAACCGACACTTAAAAGTGTTATGTGACTTCTAAAGATTCCTTCCTAAGTAAGAAATCCATACTTTATTTCAATTATAGGTGGAATGAATAATTATTTAAATAGAATATCGGTGACAATAAATCAAATAACATTCAAGCTTTACATAAACGAAATGTGATTGGCTAAATTTGCGGCATGCAGGAAAATAAATATGAAAAGAGAGGCGTATCCTCACAAAAAGAAGATGTACATAAAGCAATTCAAATGCTGGATAAAGGTTTATTTTCAAATGCATTTTGTAAAATTTTGCCCGATATAATTGGCGACGATGAATTGTATTGCAATGTAATGCATGCAGATACTGCCGGCACCAAAACTTCACTCGCATATTTATATTGGAAAGAAACCGGTGATATATCTGTGTGGCGAGGAATTGCACAAGATGCATTGGTGATGAATGTGGATGATATGGCTTGCGTTGGCATTACAGATAATATTATTATCTCCTCCACTATTGGCAGAAATAAAGGATTGATTCCAGGAGAAATACTTGCAGAAATTATTGGAGGTACGCAAGATTTTATTGAACGGATGGCTGCATCAGATATTCATTTATTTCATTCAGGTGGAGAGACTGCCGATGTAGGTGATATTGTAAGAACAATTGATGTAGGAATTACTGCCTTCGGAAGAATTAAACGCAACGAGTTAATAGTAAATGATATTACACCAGGTTGCGTAATTGTTGGGTTATCATCAACGGGACAATCCACTTATGAAGATTTTTATAATGGCGGTACAGGAAGTAATGGATTAACATCTGCACGTCATGATATTTTTACCAATGATTATGCTGCTAAATATCCGGAATCTTACGATACAAATTTACCTGCGGATGTAGTGTATTCAGGAAGCAGAAAATTAACAGATGTAATTGATGAAGCAGGAACAACATTGGGCAAACTTGTGCTCTCACCCACCAGAACATATTTACCTGTTTTGAAAGATGTAATTAAAAATTTTAAAAATCAGATTCAGGGAATTATTCATTGCAGTGGTGGCGGACAAACCAAGGTATTGCATTTTGTAAATGATATTCATATTGTAAAAGATAATCTGTTTGAGATGCCTTTGTTGTTTAAAATAATTCAGCAGGAATCCGGTTCGGGATTAAAGGAAATGTATCAGGTATTTAATATGGGACATCGCATGGAATTATATGTAGAACCCGCAATTGCAAATGATATAATTGCAATTTCAAAATCTTATAATATTGATGCAAAGGTGATTGGTTATTGCAAAGAACAAAGCGGTAAAAAACTCACTATTCATGCAGGTAATGAATTATTGGAGTACTGATTAAAAGCCTGGAAAATTTCTCACAAATATTTTTAATTTTTTTGTAGAAATATATCCATTTACAAAAGCAAAATTCAATAGCACACCTGTCAACACCAAAGCAATTCCAAGAATAACTTGCAAGGAATATGTTTCTTTAAAAATTAATGAACCAAAAATAATTGCGAATATTATTCCGGTGTAAGTGAATGGCGAAACATTGCCCACCTTTTCAATTTGATAAGCTCTTGTCATTAAATATTGCGCAGACTGTGTAAGTATTCCAACAGCAAATAACAATAGCCAATCTAAACCATGAGGTGCTGTCCAATGCATAATAGTATAAGGTGTAATTAATGGCAGAGTTGAAAGGGGTAAATAAAAAATAATCACCAATGCATGTTCATTATCTCTTACACTTCTCACCGCAGTATATGCAAAGGCAGCACATATTGCAGACAACACTCCGAATCCAAGTAGTGGAAGTGAAACTCTGGGATCAAATCCTTTTATTACAAATACACCTGCAAATGCTAACAAAAAAAATATCCATTGTTTCCAGTGAACCGGTTCTTTTATCAGAATAGAAGCAAACAAAATTGTAAAAATGGGTGAGAGATATTGTATGGTAACCGCAGTGGCTAAAGGTAAATGTTGCAACGTATAAAAGAATAATAACAATGCAGCAGAGCCGGCAAGACCTCGCACTATTAACCAAAAACGATTGCCTCTGCCAAAAGGAAATATTTTTAATCGCATCAAAATACCGAGTGTAATTACAAATGAAATTACAGAACGAAAGAACACAATTTCATAAGAAGGAATATGTGTGAGATACTTAATCAATACATTCATAATTGCAAACAGAAGAGTTGCCAGCAAAATATAATACACTGCGATTATCTTCATAAAAATTTAATATCAAATACAATCAGAATGACAGCGCACATAAATTTCGAGTTAAAGAATGTTAATCTTAAACTAATCGATAGTGATTAAAGTTTAAAACAATAAGAATCAATTTCTACCTTTATTGATATATACAAACGTAATATGAAAATAGCACTTAAATCAAGTTTAACAGCAGGGATATTTTTTATATCCTTTTTTGCCTTTAGTCAACCCACAACAACAGAATCTACATTAACTCCCGATCAGGCGAAACAAAAATTCAGCAGATTCATGGATATTCTGGAATCCAAATATATGGATGATATTAATTCAGGTAAGTTGGTTGACGATGCAATTAATGAAGTACTCACTCAATTAGATCCACACTCTGTATATTTTTCAGAAGACGAATTAAAACAAGCTAATGAACCGTTGGAAGGAAATTTTGAAGGTGTGGGTATTCAATTCAATATTTTAAAAGACACTATTAATGTAGTGAATACAATTTCCGGTGGTCCTTCAGAAAAAGTGGGCATCTTGAGCGGCGATAAAATTGTAGTGATAGATGGAGAAAATGTAGCCGGCACCGGAATAAATAACAAGGGAGTGATGGATAGATTGCGGGGGAAAAAAGGAACTGTGGTTGATGTAGAAATTTCAAGAAGAGGTTCAAAGAAAAATCTTGAATTTAAAATTACCAGAGATATAATTCCACTATATAGTATTGATGCTTCGTATATGATAAGTCCGGAAATTGGTTATATCCGATTAAGTAAATTTTCAGCAACTACTACAGAAGAATTTAAACAAGCTATCACAGAATTGAAAGCTGAAGGAATGAAAAATCTGATTTTCGATTTACGTGGAAATGGTGGTGGCTATTTAAATGCTGCAATAGATATTTCGGATGAATTTTTACCAAGTGGTAAACTGATTGTTTATACAGAAGGTCGTGCATATCCAAGGCAAGATGCAGTTGCAACTTCTGTAGGCAGTATGGAAACAGGAAAAGTAGTTGTATTAATAGATGAAGGTTCTGCATCCGCAAGTGAAATTGTTTCAGGTGCATTACAAGATTGGGACAGAGCATTAGTAATAGGAAGACGTTCATTCGGAAAGGGACTCGTACAACGTCCATTTAATTTGACCGACGGTTCTGCAATCCGTTTAACTGTATCCAGATATTATACTCCATCAGGTCGTAGTATTCAAAAACCGTATGATGAAGGTTTAGATGTGTATGCAGAAGAACTTGGACATCGTTTGTCAGATGGTGAATTAACTGCAGATTCATTAATTGCATTTCCGGATTCATTAAAATATTTTACAAGCGGTGATAGAATTGTATATGGCGGTGGTGGAATAATGCCCGACATTTATATTGCACTCGACACATCTTGGGCAACTGATTATTATGCGCAAGTGGTTGGTAAAGGAATTGTAAATCAGTTTGCATTGGAATATATAAATGATAATAGAAATGAATTTAAAACTATGTACCCCACTCCTTTTGATTTCAATTCGAAATTCGAAGTGAATAAAGAAGTGTGGGATAAATTTTTCAAATATGCCGAAGGTGAAGAAGTGCCTTATGATGAAGAACAATATAAAACCTGTGAAATGAAATTAACACAGATATTAAAAGCAAGTCTTGCTCGTGACTTATATGATTTCGAAGCATTTTGGATTGTTTATAATAGTTATGATGATGCATATAAAAAAGCAATTGAAAGCTTAAATGATGATACCTTTTCTAAAATGAAAATAGCAGTTAACTAAGCGCTGAACTGATTTGAGGATTTAGATTTTTATTTTTAAAAAAACATTTACTCTCTGAAGAATAATAGCAAACAGAATAAGAGAATTAAACTATAAAATATGTACACCTATAAAATACATTTACAAAAGGAAACAGAAGGTGGATTTACTGTGTCTGTTCCCGCACTGTCCGGTTGTATTACTTATGGTGAAGATTTAGATGAGGCTATTACTATGGCAAAAGAAGCAATTGAACTTTATATAGAAGAACTTCATGATAGAGGAGAATCAATTCCTGAAGACAGTAACACCTACGAATATTCTTTAAGCTTTAATTAATAATATCTATTTACTTCAATCTATAATCACCCCTTTTCTAAAATGAAAATAGCGGTAATTAGCCGCTCTTTTCAATGTATTTCCATGTTCAAAAATCGTTATCTGGCAAGATACATTTTGCCAAAATCAGCTTTAAAATACTGATCAGTTCCTGTGTTATATTTATCAAGCTCTTTACCATTCAGCTTTGCTACTATTCTATATAAGTATAACCCGTTCGCAACCGGATCACCAAATTTGTCCGTACCATTCCAAACGTATTCAGTAATATTATTTCCAATATGAATAGGACCTAATTCAGGTTTTAATATTTCTTTAATTATTCTACCTGTTACCGTCATTATTTGAATCTTAAAATAATCAGGCACTTCATTTCCGGTGAGTGTAAATACAAAATGTGTTTGTGTCGTAAATGGATTGGGATAATTCAGCACATTACTTATCATCGGTTTATTAATTACTTCAAAACTTATTCTGTAATCAATTCCACCACCCGCAAGATTGCCGCTAACATCATTTGCTGTAATCCATAATTCATACACTCCATCTTTATTAAAAATATTTTTCACAATTACTTCCGCTTGATTTTGTTGATCCAGATTATTGGAATCTGCCGGAAAAAATTCCATCAGTCCATTATTAAAATACATTTTCATTACAGTGCCATCAGGATATTTAAAAGAGATATCCAATAGTGATGTATCATTCAATGCAAGGAAACGATTTTCATCATTCAAATTAATTTTTATTTCAGGTTTTGCAGAAACAATATCGCCATCTAAAATATGCACGTTATCAAAAGTTACATCCAACAACGGATCTGCATTATCTCCTGTTATAAAAAATGGCAGGTAAGCGATATTATTAAAATGATATTGTTCCGGTTGATCATTATTCGGATTTACTTCAACAATTAATGTTGCTTTTCCCGCAGGTAATTCCCAGGTATCCACACTCATTTTAGTAATCATATTATTGAATTTAAAAAGCGAATCTTGTCTGGGATAAGTAATGGGAATTACATTATTACTATTATCTCTCACACTATAACTAATTAATATACTATCCATATTCCATGCACTCACATTATCAATGGACACTTCAAAAAGCAAGGGTTGTCCCTGATCAATTGTATCCCGCAAAAACACAAAATGACTTCCCGGATTTAATGCAGCTTCCGGAACCGGAGTATAAACAACTCTCCAATAATCTATTTGCGCAGGAATACGCAATGAATCATTTTGCGAAAACATATTTAATCGCAGATAAGGATATATAATTGGATCAACACTGCTTAAATCATATTCATCTGCCGTAATATTATTTGCTAACATTGTTTGATTGCCATTCCAATCTTCTCCTATTATTTCTAAAAATGTAGAATCAGAAGCTTCTCCTGTTGGATCAGTAAATTGCCAAAGCACTTTATCCCATTGCGATGCCGGACCCACCTTTGTACTTGTAACATCACCTTTATACCATCTGCCAATGATATCCGTAGAAAAAGAAATTTTATTGCCGATTGAATCACCAATAATTTCCTGAGCAAGAGAAGGATCACCTTTTCTTCCAAAGAAAATATAAGAGCGATCAACATCATACTCTGCGAGATCTAAAATTTCACTTGCTCCATAACTTAAAAATGCATCGAATAAACTTGTTCCACCTGTTGCAGTTGTATCATCCAACCACTCATTAAATTTTGCGTAGTTATTTGAATAACATAAAAAATAAAAACCTTCAGGAACAGAATCCATCATCAGATTATAGACATTAGTTCTTGATTCAAGTGTATTGGTATTCATTTGAATAACAGGACGAAATTCATCATCACCACAATACACATCACCATAAGGTCCAAAGCCTGTATCACCTATTTCATAGGTGGTCCAGGGCAATCCTGTTAATGGATTAATTACAAAAATCACAAAGCCATTGCTTGCACAAGAACCCAATGCGATTTCTTCTCCATTGATATAACTCGTTACTTCTGTCCAATCGGTTACAGGATAAATACCGGTATTCACTTGATAATTTTTTATATCATTAACGAATGCAAAATTCCGATTTGTATTCATCAACATTTGATAATAGCTATCATTTAAATATTGAAAATAATGACTTTGATTCCAGCCAATTTCAGGGCCATTTTTATACAGAAAAGAACTCTTTCTCCATATCGGATCATTATCATAAATTGTATCAAGAGTTATTCGCCAATAATACACGGTGTTATCTATCCATGTAATATTCGGATTATCCCAATATAAAACGCCACCGGATTTTACAACAGTTTTTGTTTTTTTAAGAGCACTGTTAAACAACTCTGTAGTATCAATATCAAATCGGTATTGTTTATAATCTGCAAAAATATTTGAAGTAGAAGCGGCGAGATAAGCCGGCACCTGGTTAATTAAACTATACTCATAAGGATACACCGGCAATGCATCATCAGAAATAATATTCGTTGAAATATTCAGCACATTATTCATCTCATCCATTTCTTCCACTGCCAATAAATTATCTACATAAATTGTAAATGCATTTATGCCGACATCATTTAGTTTGTCTATTGGAAATTTAAAAACAAGTGTATCTCTGAAATAAGGCGCTTCAATTTCTTTGTTCAATTCCGTAATTGTTCCCAATGGATTAATGCGTTTTATTGAAGTGGAAATAATTGCATTCACGGATTGCCCGATGTTGGTAATAACAACTTGTATTTGTAGCGAGTCATCAACCGTAGAAACTATTTCAGGATTAAAAGTTACGGAGGGCTCTTCAATTACAAAATCCGGTTTCT
This sequence comes from Bacteroidota bacterium, assembly GCA_016715425.1. Lineage (NCBI taxonomy): Bacteria > Pseudomonadati > Bacteroidota > Bacteroidota bacterium. The sequence continues at coordinate 847,588 of JADKAC010000005.1, read as the reverse complement.
GATGTGTATTTAATGTTAAAGCAGGATCACCATTTAAGGTAGTATGTTCAGCAGTTAGTCTATCATACACATTGGGATAATCCGCAATACTATCCGTAACCGATTGCATTATTTTTCCAATGCCATCTCCATAATTATAAATCCCAAGATCTTTATAAAAATATTTTGCATAGGTATTTAAACTGCTCGCTAAAGTATAAGTGGCGGCTGCAAGAAAACCCACAGAACCTTTGCTTTCTGCAAGAATATAATCTTCACTTAATGTACCTCCGGTTTCATGCACGGCACCGGTATAACATCCATTCCCGAACACAATATTATACTTACCTGCATTCTCCAAATTGTTCGGATCACCAATATTAAAATCAAAAGAGTTGGCGGATGAATGACCAAAAAAAGTTAATAAGGAAACACCACTATTAATTAATGAATCAATATAGGTATCAGTGCTATAATATATCGGATCGGTACTAACTTTATTAAATTGAAATACATTGGCACCATACAAAGTATCCTGAATAATATTTTTATACGCAATCAGATAATTATTAAACAGCGTTTGTTCATACACACTTAATCCACCGGCAAAGTGCAGAATATTTTTCATCCATGCTTTATTTTCAATCGTTTGCATAGAGCTTTGTTGCACGGCTTCATACTCTACAACTTTCTGATAATATTTGCGCACATCATCTCCTGTTCTTGTTACTAATCTGCCCACAGGAATTTCAGGATACACTTCTCCTAATCTTGAAGTGAGTAATATATCAGAGCCGGGTGTTCCGAAAGTAGGTACAAGATTATTATTATTATTTGTAGTTGAGTTGCGATTATAATCATAAGAGATTGCTTTACCTATTAGGAATACATATTTTGGAGCAACAGAAAAACTATCGGCAGCATACAAAGAAAAATCTCTGATAGCCAATGGATTTTTTTTATCTCCATAAGCAAATTGATCATACAAAGAATTAATATCAATTATCAACACATTGTAATTACCACCGGCAAAAGATGAACGATAATTTGCATACTCCTGCACCCAATTCACACCCGTAGCAATATCCGCATACAACACCGGATTTGTTATAATAATATAATCTCCCTGATTAGCAACAATACTGTAATCTTTAAATGTAACCGGAGTTAAACTGGTTATTTTTAAAATATCAACCAAAGTATCCTGACTGCTTAACCACATATCAGCATTACTTGCATCATAAGATAAATGAAATTTAGAAATATCACTTTCAACGATTCCAATAATTCGTTTGTGATTGGTTAAATCATATAACACCGGATTAGTAGCGCTCTCATTAAAATCTGTTACTTCAAAATATTTAGTAGCACTTGCGGAATTGGCAAGAGTAAATCCGACACGAGATGCATTATTAAAATCCCAACTGCGGGCATAATTAATATCAATATATCCATTGCGCAAATAATCTGTAGAACCACCAAGCGAAGCAAAAGCAATTGTGTTGGATGCTTTAATTGTATCCAAAATAAAATTATACTTCGCCATATTAAAACCGAAGTAACTGGTATCGGTCATCACAACTCCATTTACTGTAATTGTATAATGATGCGAAACATCATTATTACCGATAACCACAGTTTTTAAAGTAACTGCATCCGCATCATCGCCGAAATATGCATTGGTAGTTGTGAGTGTTTTTGTGCGAGTTGAGTTTGCAAATCTGGATTCTGTATAACCTTCACCTTCTTCAAATTTTGATGAATAAATTTCAAGATATGGCACTCCATACGAAAGATAACTTGTGCTTTTATTAAACACACCCACAGTGCCATTCATCATAAAAGACTGAAAACGATAATGCGATTCAGCAGTGGGCAATGCATCTAAATTATTAAAGAGATTTTCAACCCGATTATTACTTTCAGAAAAATTCCAGGTTAAAAAATATACACTGGTATCAGTGAACATACTTGCATATGTATTCGCTTGAAAATTTGGATCTTCATAAAGTCGTGTATCAATTTCACCATTATTAAATCTTCCATAAAACTCAATGTAATCGGTTTCATTAAATACATTGTCAGCCTCTCCTTCTATATGAATAAATTCTTCTTGTCCTCTATAAAACAACTGGAAATTTTTTGGATTGATAGATGCCAAACTATAACCCGATACGGCAAGTGCATCATTTAATTGCGGATAGTAAATGCGATATAGACCATCGGCAGTTACTTTAATTTTAAAATAATGTTGTGAATATTCAATCCATTCATCACCATAAATTGCTGACTGTGCATTGGATGAAATTGAATAAAAATTTAGTAATAGTAATCCGAAGAGTAATTTTCTTACCATAAGTAATTAGGGATTATTGATTTTTTAATGGGGCTACTTTTTTATTAAAATCAAGAGCTAAAGAAATAACATGTGAATACAATATCTCTCCCTGATTTCCAATATTGGTATATGCGTAATCTAATTTCACCGGGCCAATTACTAACCCAACACCGATATTCGGTTGAATAATCCAGGACTCTTCTGTGGCATCATCGGCAATTGCTTGTTGCAAATTATTTACGCCACCTCGCAGATAAATAAATTCTTTATAATTGAATTCAATTCCTAAATGTGGATCCATACTAAATGGTGCTGCACTTACTAATACATTTCTTTTTCCATCGGTGGTAACATCTAAATTTATTTCTGATTTACCTCCAAAATTTTCTCCTATATCAAAATTATATCCTGTACCCAGAATTATTTTAGGAGTTGTAATTTCTAATGAATTTTCAGGAAGGGCATTTCCGGTTGCTACAAGCACTTGCTCATCCGCATCCGTAAATGCAAACGACCATGCATTAAATGTGGAAGTTATATCACGCAGCATAATTCCAAACTGCCAATTATTTTTATCCATTTGCGCACCAGCATCTAATCCAAATCCCCAAGCCGTTGCAAAATATCCTGCAGTGCGATGTACCACTTTTGCATTGAATCCAATTCGCAAATCATTCCAATCCAACTTAGTTGCATATGAACCAAGGAAGCCATAATCAGCAACAGAAAAAGAAGTGATATTGTCGTAATTAATACTGCCATCCGGACCAATTAAAAATAATGTATTTGGAATATCATCCACACCAAATCGAATAATTGAAAAAGCTAATGCACTATTTTTTTCTTTTAAAGGAATTGCAATACCGGCGTAATCATATTTGGCAATACCTGCAAAATATTCAGAATGCATAATCCCAACTTCATAATCGGAAGTAACCAATACCAATCCGGCAGGATTCCAATAACCGGCTGTTACATCATCTACGCCTGCAACCACACTGCCGCCCATACCCAATGCTTCGGCAGATACACCGATGGATAAAAATTCGTTGCTGTATTTACGTGCGGTTTGCGCTTCTGAAATTTTTACAAAAAATAATAGCGATATGCAAATTAATAATAGGTATTTCATTGTCTGTTTAGGCTTTGACAAAATTAGGGAATGTGGCGATTAAAAGTACAGATTCCATTTGGTGTATAAGTATTTTCAATTGTTCCTTGTCTTTATTATTGAACGGCGGATTGCCGATACTTTGATTCAGGGAATCCATTATGCCGCTAAAACGTGCAATATCCGCATAATGGTATATAAACTTCAAATTTCGAAATTGATCGAAATGTTGAATAGTGGCTGCATGCTCCGGATAGTTAGAATTTGTGTTTAAAAATTCTTTTAACAACTTCAGATTTACCTTATCTAATTGCGCATACAAAGTATCAGCTATTGAATTATCTTGAATCAAAAGACATCTGTCCATCATCATTTCAAGAAACACATGACTAAATGCAAACTGCCTTCTTTCAATTGCATCAAAATCCAATTCATGAATTTTTTCATCAATAATTGCAGTATTTGTTTTGAAATAATCTGACTCATGAAAAAACCTATCTACCAAATAATGTTGCTGTACTCCTTTACCAATACGCATTATTTCATTATTATCTACAGATATAATTTTATTAGGACTCACTCTGATTTTATGTCCTATGCGCTTGCTGAAATTTGAAAGTATATCTGGCAGAATTACTCCGCATATAAAATAGGGATTGTCGCATGGAAGCTCATGATAATAGTGCGACAGAAAATTCATTTATAATTTGTTAGCTGTTGAAAAATCATTGTTATTTTTTCAGGATAAAATTAAACCTATAAAATCATGTTTGGATTCAAATCATGTGAAAGCAATAAATTTGCGACATGCAGATAAAAAATTTTGTAGAAGAGTTACGTTGGCGAGGCATGTTGTCCGAAATTATGCCGGGCACTGAAGAACAATTAATGAAAGGCTCAACTGCTGGTTATATTGGCTTTGACCCGACGGGCGATTCATTGGGTGTGGGCAATATGGTGCAGATAATGACGCTGCTGCATTTTCAAAATTGCGGTCACAAACCCATTGCACTTGTAGGTGGCGCAACAGGTATGGTGGGTGATCCTTCGGGAAAAAGTGCTGAACGTAATTTGTTGGACAATGAAATTTTAAACCACAATATTGCATGTCAGAAAAAACAATTGGAAAAATTTTTAGATTTTTCAAGCAAAGAAAATGCGGCTGAACTTGTAAATAATTATGATTGGTTGAAGGAATTTTCTTTCTTAGAATTTATCAGGGAAGTGGGCAAACATATTTCTATCAATTACATGCTTGCAAAAGATAGTGTGCAAAATAGAATGGAAAAAGGACTTTCATTTACTGAATTCTCCTATCAATTAATTCAGGGTTATGATTTTTATTATTTGTGGAAACACAAACAGGTAATGTTGCAAATGGGTGGTAGCGATCAATGGGGAAATATTACAACGGGCAATGAATTAATTAGAAGAATGGAAGGAGGTGAAGCATTTGCACTATGTACTCCACTCATTAAAAAAGCAGACGGAACAAAATTCGGTAAAACAGAAAGTGGAAATATTTGGTTGGATGCGAAAAAAACATCCCCCTATAAATTCTATCAATTTTGGTTGAATGCAAGTGATGCGGATGCAGAAAATTATCTCAAAATTTTTACACTTTTCAATAGAACAGAAACGGAAGATATTATTGAGCAACATAGAAAAGAACCGCACTTACGCAACCTGCAAAAAGTGCTTGCAAAAGATATTACATGTCGTGTACATTCAGAAACAGAATTTATAAAAGCGCAGGAAGCAAGTGAAATTTTATTCGGTAAATCAACTACTGAAGCATTAAAGGAATTAGATGAACAAACTTTTTTAGATGTATTTGAAGGAGTGCCTACTTTTAATGTAAGTATTTCAGAAGGTATTTCTGTTACAGACCTGCTCACCACTGCTACAACTATTATAGCATCTAAAAGCGAATTGCGTCGGGCATTGCAAGAAAATTCATTGAGTATTAATAAGCAAAAGATTACAGATAGTGAAGCGCTAATTCAATCTGCTGATTTGATAAACAACAAATATTTATTAGTGCAACGAGGTAAGAAAAATTATTTTTTAATTATTGCTGAATAATAAATTTTGAATAACGGATTATTCCATCATCAGTAATTATTCTCAAAATATAAATTCCATTAGCCAGCTCTGAATGAATTTCTGCAAGGTGACTATACAAAACATTTTGCCACAGGATTTTTCCATCAAGTGAAATAATTTCTGCATGTAATGGAATACTTAGATTGTTATTAATTGAAATAATAAAATCAGATGATGCGGGGTTGGGAAAAATTACAATATCTCTATCACCTGTGTTATTAAAAATTATTGTTGCTGTGTTACTGATATAATAATCACTGGAGGCCGAAATACGATAATTATACTTTTGTGCTGATTGCAAATTTATTCCATCCAAATATTGATAGCTGATATTTTCTGTTGCACCACAGATACCGGAAATAGAAAAAATAGTTTTAAAATTTTCATCCTTTACAGAACGTTGCAATAACATATCGTTACAACTATAATCTGCAAGTAACGTCCATTGAATTAAAATGCTGTCACCTAATTGCGAAGCTCTCAGATTATCAAATATCTGCTGACTTTTTACAGAAGTAAAAATTGCAACTGAAAATATGAGAAGTGCAAAACGCATATAGCAAAATAACAGTGAAACAAATTAATGGTTTGCTGAGGATTGTAAAATTGCTATTAAAGACTCTGCTTTTAATAAACATTCTTCGTATTCAGATTCTGCATCTGAATCCCATGTAATAGCACTACCCGCTTGTATTGAAATGTATTTTTTCGCCCTGTTATAAAATATGCTCCGGATGAGTACATTAAAATCAAAATCATTTTCCGGAGTGATATATCCGAGCGCACCTGAATAAGAACCTCGCTTTGTTCTTTCATATTTTTCAATCAGCTCCATTGCCATAACTTTTGGTGCACCTGTCATGCTACCCATTGGAAATGCATTTTTAATTACATCGGTAATTTGCACATCCGGTTTCAATTCAGCAGATATGGTAGAAACCATTTGATGCACATGTCTGAAACTTTTAATTTCAAACAATGCATCCACCTGAATAGAACCTGTCATTGCAAATTTTGTAAGATCATTTCTCACCAAATCAGTAATCATTACATTCTCTGCTTTATCCTTTTCACTTGTTGCAAGTTGATGTTTTAATTCAGCATCCTCCTTCTGTGAAATTCCTCTGCGTATTGTTCCTTTTATCGGTTGAGAAATAATTTTACTTCTTGATTTTTTTAAAAATCGCTCCGGACTTGCACTGATTATTGATAAGGCATCCCATTGCAATAAAGCGGAAAATGGTGAAGCAGAATAATCAATTAAAGTATTGAAACATTGCGTAGGATTAATAGAAGAATTTTCAGCAAACAACTCAAAACAATAATTCATCTCATACACGTCACCAATTAAAATATGTTCTTTAATACGAGCGATAGTATCTAAATATTCTTGCTTTGTAATTCTGCTTTGCAATGTAGAAATGCCCTGTTCTTGAAATGGATCTTGAACAACAGTATCTGAAATTATTTGAAATATATTTTCTGATTCTAAAGTGCCGATGGAAACTGTATCACCTTTAAAAATAATTATATGAATTGGTACAAAAAACAGCAAATCAGGAAACTCAAGATGATCGGAATTATTGGATTGCAACTTCTCCACTTCATTCTTTAAATCATAACCCAGAAATCCAAACAGCCAATCCTGCGATTCATCAATAAATGTTTGCAATTGCGAAAATGCATTGCCATATTTTACATTTATACTCTTGTATTCACCCACAGCAAACAGCACATCAAATTTGCTATTTGAATATAAAGTATTACTGCATGTATCCAGAATAATATGCTTTGAAAAATTGCCCGACCATTGCATACATTTTGATTTAAATGTATTTGCATCCACTACATGATCAGTCCATTTTCTTTTAACAGACGATTGCATAATCTTATAAAATAATAAGCTTTTCTCTTTCCGGTCCTGCCGAAAGCATTGAGATGCGCACTTGCAATTCGTTTTCCAAAAAATCTATATAAGTACGTAAGTTTTTTGGCAAATCAGATTTTGATTTGCAATTACTGATATCCATTTCCCAACCATCAAATTCTTTATAAACCGGTGTTATTTCCACTCCATTAATATCGTAAGGAATATCCTGACTTGTGATTCCAGCATATTGATAATCCGTACATACTTTTATTTTTGAAAAAGTATTCAGCACATCAATTTTTGTAATTGCAATTTGCGTTACACCGTTCAACATATTTGCATATTTCAAAGCAGGTAAATCTATCCATCCACAGCGACGAGGTCTGCCGGTAGTTGCACCAAATTCATTTCCCAATTTGCGCAACTCCTCCCCTGTTTCATCAAATAATTCTGTAGGAAAAGGACCGCTTCCCACACGAGTACAATATGCTTTTGAAATACCGATTACTTCACCAATTCTTTGCGGAGCTACACCAAGTCCGGTGCATACACCTGCTGTAATTGTGTTGGATGAAGTAACAAAAGGATAGGTTCCAAAATCAATATCCAGCATACTTCCCTGCGCACCTTCAGCAAGTACTTTTTTATTTTGTTGCAAATGCGTATTTAAAAAATATTCGCTGTCAATAAATTGAATTTCTTTCAATGATTCAATCGCATCCATCCATTCTGCTTCACCCGGAATTTCTGAAATGGTATCCGAATAATGCTGCAATAATTGCAAATGTTTTTCTTTCAGCCGCTGATATCTTTCCTGAAAATCCGGTAATTCAATATCACCAACACGCAAACCATTTCTACCGGTTTTATCCATATATGCCGGTCCGATTCCTTTAAGTGTTGAACCGATTTTCGATTCCCCTTTTGCAGATTCAGAAGCAGCATCCAACATTTTATGTGTAGGTAAAATCAAATGTGCTTTTCTGGAAATCAAAAGGCGATCTCTAAACTGAATATGATGTTTTTCCAGTTTAGCCAATTCCATACGAAAGGTAACAGGATCTATTACCACACCGCCACCAACGATATTGATAGTGTTTTCTAAAAATATTCCTGAAGGGATTGTGTGCAGCACAAATTTTTCACCGTCTTTTAATATCAGTGTATGTCCGGCATTCGGTCCTCCCTGAAACCTTGCTACTATATCATAATGCTCAGCCAGATAATCTACCACCTTGCCTTTGCCTTCATCTCCCCACTGTAATCCTAATAAAACATCTACTTTCATAATTGTTAATTCTTGTGTTTAAGACCGACAAAATTCGTTTAAAATATAATTATGCTGTATCCACATTGCAATAAATCAAAGATTGTTTGGATTTTTAGGGCTTGAAATGGAAAAAGAAACAGATAAACAAGCATCCATATACCTCCATGTAGGTCTGGGTAAAATAGCCTCTAAATACATGCAGCAGAAAGTTTTCCCTAATTTTAAGGGGCTTACTTATGTGCCATCCAGAAAATATTATCGCATATTTCAGGAACTGGAAAAAACTGATGCAGAGTCAATTCTAATATCCAGAGAATTTGACCAACAGTTTGAAACAGAAGTAATCAAGTTTGCTACAAAATATCCGGATACTCATGCCATTTTATTCTTGCGCAGACAAGATAGTTGGATTGCCAGCCAATACCGGCGATTTGCAAAAAATGGTTTTACAGGGTCCTTTTCTGACTTTATTGATCCTGTGAAAAACAGAGGAAGATTTCGGATGGAAGATTTAGAATTTGGTAATAAAATAAAATTATTGGAAGAAATATTTAATTTCAAACCTTTAATAATTATCTATGATGATTTTTTAAAAGAGCCGGGAAACACAATTTTAAAAATTGCAGATTATTGTAATGCATCTATTGATATTTCAAAACTCGATTTCAAAAAAGTGCATTCATCTTACAATGAAAAACAAATAAAATATATGCAAGCAATTGCAAAAGTAATTCCGGTAAATAAAGAGCAACTTCCAAAAAACAGAATTTTATTTTTTCTTGCAAGATTACCCGTTCTTATTTTCCGATATTTTATTTTATATACCGCTTTATTATTACCCAAATCATGGGTGAATAAAAAACCATTGATACCGCAAAATGAATTGGAGGAAATAAAGCAACTTACAAGTGTAGATTGGGAATATTGTTTGCGTCGAGCCGCAGAGTAAATTATAAAATCAAACCTTTTTCCTTAAAATAAGCTACGGGGTCCTCACCGGATTTTTCAATTACAAAAAATGAATTCAGCTTTGTTGTTACCATTAAAGTATTCAACAATTCATTCAGATTAGTTAGCACCACTTCGCCATCCTGCCTGCGCACTTTCGTGAGTGTTTTCAAAAAGAAATTTAATCCTGTGCTATTAATAAATTCAAGATGAGATAATTCAAAAATTAGATATACAAATCCATCTTCAATCAATTCATTTATTTCATCAGTAAGATCTACCACCTGATAATCGCCAATCAATCTTCCATTTAATTCAATCAGTGCGATTGGGAGTTCCTTTTTTTCAATGCGATATTCCATAACTCAATTTTGTGTGTTTATTTTAATTTGATCAGGCTTCAATTTTATTTTTTTGGGATTATTAATTGCTTCCATTTCTCGTTGTTTCTGACAACTTCCACAAACGCCATACAAGTTCAAAGCATGGTGAGTAATAGTAAAGTTGAGCAATTCTCCCATCATAGATTGTATTTGCTGAATTCTGGGATCACAAAATTCCACTACCTTTTTACAATCCACACAAATAATATGATCGTGCTGCTTGAAGCCATACGATTTTTCATATTGCGCCAGGTTTTTTCCAAATTGATGTTTCGTTATCAAATCACAAGTCAATAAAAGCTCTAGCGTATTATACACTGTTGCTCTGCTAATATGGTGATCGTTTTTCAATAGATGAGAAAATAAACTCTCCGCATCAAAATGATCAGTTCGTGAATAAATTTCTTCAAGAATGGAAAACCGTTCAGGTGTTTTTCTCAAGCCATGTGTTTCCAAATGTGCTGAAAAAATATTCTTCACTTCATCAAATTGTTTTTTTAAATGTTCTTCCATTCTATTATGTTTCTATACGTTTTACTTCCACAATCTCTTTCAATTTTTTAAGACGATTAATTAACACATCCAGTTCATCAGTATTTTTTACAAATATTTTTATGTTGCCTTCAAACATACCATCCTTTGCATCCATTGTCAGACTTTGCATGTTCATACGTAAATCACCGCTAATGATATTTGTTACTTTGCTTACCAAACCCACATCATCCAAACCTATTATTTTTAATCCGGTAAGGAACGCAATTTCTTTTTGATTAGTCCATCGTGTTCTCACAATCCTATAGCCATACTTGCTCATCATTTCAGTAGCATTCGAACAATTGGTTCTATGAATTTTAATACCATCATTAATTGTAATAAACCCAAACACTTCATCACCAACAATAGGATTACAACACTTCGACAGACTAAATTTTATTTTATCACTCGACTCATCAAATATCAGTAACTCGGCATTGGCAATTTGTTTTAATACTTCAACTTTTTCTTCTTCTTTATTTTTATTTGATGGAGCTGTAATTCTACCGCCTGTTATTTTAAAATCTTTCAGTTCTTTAAGATCAATTTCCTTCTTTGCAACTTTAAAATAAAATTCTAACGATGATGGTTGATGATAAAAGTGCAGCATTTCATTTACATTTTTATCATCAAAAGAAACCTTCATTCCTTTCAATTTTTTCTCCACCAATTCTTTGCCTTGTATTGCAACAGAACGGCGTTCTTCTTTCAACGCATTTTTAACTTTCGATCTTGCTTTACTTGTAATCAGAAAATTTAACCAGTCTTCATTTGGTTTTTGCTTTCTGGAATTAATTACTTCCACCTGATCGCCGTTACTTAATTTATAACTGAGTGGCACTAATTTATGATTCACTTTTGCACCTATACAATGATAACCCACATCCGTATGTATCTCGAATGCAAAATCTAAAGCTGTAGCATCCTGAGGTAATATTTTTAAATCTCCCTTTGGCGTAAACACATAAATTTCTTTTGAGAATAAATTGCTTTTGAAATCATCCATAAATTCCAATGCATTATAATCCGGATTACGCAATAACTCCCGAATTTCTCTCAACCAATTATCTAATGCTTTATCCGTAGTTCCTTCTTTATATTTCCAATGTGCAGCAAAACCTCTGTCGGCAATTTCATCCATTCGCCCGGAACGAATTTGCACTTCTACCCAACGGCCTTTATTTCCCATCACTGTAGTATGCAAACTTTCATAACCATTTGCTTTTGGTGTGGACACCCAATCTCTCAAACGATCAGGATTTGGCTGATATAATTCAGTTACAATGGAATACACTCTCCAACAATCTGCTTTTTCTTTTTCGGGTACGCTATTAATTATTATTCGAATTGCAAACAGATCATACACTTCATTAAACGTTACACTTTTGGTTTGCATTTTATTAAAAATAGAATGAATGGATTTTGGTCTCCCAAACATGCTATAGCTTATACCCGATTCATCTAATCTGTCTTTAATTGGCTTACAAAATTCATTGATATATCTACTTCGCTCACGTTTGGTTTCTGCAAGTTTTTTTACAATGTCTCCATAGCTTTCCGGCTCAGTATATTTCATTACCAAATCTTCCAATTCAGTTTTTATCGCATAAAAGCCCAAGCGGTGCGCAAGTGGCGCATACAGATACATTGTTTCCGAAGCAATCTTTAATTGTTTTTTTCGGGGCATGCTATCCATAGTCCGCATGTTGTGTAACCGGTCTGCAATTTTTATCAAAATCACACGCACATCATCTGCAAGGGTGAGTAATAATTTTTTAAAATTTTCTGCTTGAATAGAACTGGTTAGATCAAAAACCCCTGAAACTTTTGTGAGACCATCAATAATTTTTGCAACCTTAATCCCGAACTCTCTTTTGATATCATCCAGGGTAAGTTCAGTATCTTCCACTACATCATGCAACAATGCGCAAATTGCAGCAGTAGCATTTAAACCCATTTCTCTGGTAACAATCTGAGCAACTCTTAACGGATGCATAATAAAAGGCTCACCGGATTTTCTACGCATATCCTTGTGTGCCTCCATCGCCATTTCAAAAGCAAGACGCAGTTGTTTTTTCTCCGAGCTTGTAATTCCATCCCGAAGTGATCGCAATAGATTGCGATATTCTTTTAAAATATCTTTTTTCTCTTGCTCGACATTTTTTGGCTGAACTATTTCCATAAGGTTTTTCAAAATCTAAATTACAGTACAAATACTTATTCAATGCAATGATACTAACACGATGCTGTATAAAACAGTTTTAAAGATTCATCTGCATTTCAAAGAAGTTTTCGTGTGTTTTTAACTACATTTGCACGCCGAATTGCGGGTGTGGTGAAATTGGTAGACATACCAGACTTAGGATCTGGCGCCGCAAGGCATGGGGGTTCGAGTCCCTCCACCCGCACATTCATAAATCCAAAAGTTTTCATTATTTAATCAAAACAAGTTTTTATCGTGAATATCTCATCAGAAAATTTAGGTCCCCTACATTTACGCTTAACCATTGAAATAGACCCTGCAGATTACAAACCTAAATTTGATAAATCCATTAAAGATTTAGGCAAAAAAGCTACTATAAAAGGCTTCCGACCCGGACATGTGCCTATAAGTATGGTTAAAAAATTATATGGCGATCAAGCACTTGCCGATGAATTAAACAGATTGGTAAATGAACAAATAAGCAATTATGTTAAAGAATCTAATATTGAAATATTAGGCGACCCTTTGCCTTCAGAGGATGAGAGAGTTGAAATAGATTATAATTCCGACAAGCCTTATACATTTAAGTATGAATTGGGTATTCAACCTGAGTTAAATGTATCTGAAGTATTTAAAGGTGCCGCAGCTTTTAAACGCTATCGTATTCCTGCTAAGCTGGAAGAGATTGAGGCTGAAGTGGGCAGAATATTAAAACGTTTGGGCACTCAGGAAGAAGTAGAAAGTGCTATGGAAGGTGATGTAGTGTATGTGCATTTGCAAGAAGTGAAATCAGACGGCACTCCAATTGAAAATGGTATTGATACAGATAGTTATTTCAATTTAGAAATGCTTACAGAGAGCGGCGTGGAGTTATTTAATGGTATTGAAAAAGACGCAGTTAAAAATATACCGGATCTATTTGCCGTCTTTAATGGAGAAAAAACAAATGTGGCTAAAAACATTTTACAAATGAAAGAGGAAGATTTGGGAAAATTAGATTCCATGAGTCCATCTTTTGAATGTAAAGTGGAGAAGATAGTAAGACTAAAACCTGCAGAATTAAATGCAGAAGTATTTGAAAATCTATCCAAAGAATATGGCCCGGTGAGTAACGAGGAAGAATTGCAAAATAAGATTAAAGATATTATTGAGTCCTATAATGACCGGATGACGGAAACAGCTTTGGAAAATGATATCTACAAGTATTTAACAGATACAACCGAAGTACCCCTTCCGGAAGTCTTCCTACAAAAGTGGTTTAGAGCCACCATGGAAAAAGAATTAGATGAAATGTCCTTTGAAGAACAATTTAATACATTTAAAACCCGATTAAAACAATCATTGATTTTTCAAAAGGTAAGAAAAGAGAATTCTCTTGAAGCGACCAAAGAAGAAATAATTGAAGAAACAATGATGCAGGTAAGAAGCACTTACGGTTCCATGGGAGAAGAATTAGTGAACTACATAGTTCAAAATAATCTTAATGATAAAACATTTGTAGAAAATATGCATGACCGTGTTATGCAGCAGAAATTTTTTGAAATATTAAAAGGATATATCACCACCATTGACGAAATGACTACTTTGGAGGAATATCAAAACTTAAATAAGGAAGTTACATATGCAGAATAATGAATTTTTAAAATACGCAACCAAACATTTGGGAATGTCCAGCAACACTCTGGACAGTTATATGAAAACATCAAGTTTACATGTAACAAACTTTACCCCATATATTATTGAGGAGAGACAAATGAATGCTCAGGCTATTGACGTTTTCTCCCGTTTAATGATGGATAGAATCATTTTTATGGGAACAGCTATTGATGACTACGTTGCAAATGTGGTACAGGCTCAATTGCTTTTTTTGGACTCAGTAGATAACAAAAGAGATATTCAAATTTATATTAATAGTCCGGGAGGAGTAGTTTACAGTGGCCTTGCCATCTATGATACTATGCAATATGTTTCTCCGGATGTAGCCACAATTTGCACTGGTATCGCAGCCAGTATGGCAGCAGTTCTTCTTTGCTCAGGTAGTGATGGAAAAAGATCTGTATTGACTCATAGCAGAGTGATGATTCATCAGCCTTTAGGCGGAATGCAAGGTCAGGCAAGCGATATGGAAATTGCATTAAGAGAAACTTTAAAACTGAAAACTGAACTTTATACGATCATCAGCAATCATACAGGCCAACCTTATGATAAAGTGCAAGCAGATTCAGATCGTGATTATTGGATGACAGCCAATGAGGCAAAAGAATATGGAATGGTGGACGAAGTACTTAGCAGAAATCCACGTAAAAGCTAATTCATGAAGAAAAAAGAGGAACAATTTTGTTCGTTTTGCGGCAAAGCAAAAACAGAAGTAAACATTCTGATTGCCGGACAAGATGGACACATTTGCGAAAACTGCGTTACTCAGGCACAACAACTGATTGACGAAGAATTCAATCAATCTGACCGTAAATATCATTTTACGATGCAGAATAGCATGAAGCCTCGTGCTATCAAAGATTTCATTGATCAATATGTTATTGGTCAGAATGAAGCAAAAAAAATACTTGCTGTTGCAGTTTATAATCATTATAAAAGATTGAATCAACGCCAGCATGAGGAAATTGAAATTGAAAAGTCCAACATACTTGTAGTAGGTGAAACAGGAACCGGCAAAACATTGCTTGCCCGCTCAATTGCCCGTTATCTTAATGTGCCATTTACAATTGTGGATGCTACTGTTTTTACAGAAGCTGGTTATGTAGGTGAAGATGTAGAAAGTATTTTATCCAGATTATTGCAAGTGTGTAATTATGATGTGGCCGCTGCAGAGAAAGGAATTGTATATATAGATGAAATTGATAAAATAGCCAGAAAGAGCGATAATCCTTCTATCACAAGAGATGTATCTGGTGAAGGTGTGCAACAAGCGCTTTTAAAAATGCTGGAAGGAACGGAGGTGCAAGTTCCGCCGCAAGGAGGACGCAAACACCCTGAGCAAAAGATGATTAAAGTAAACACTCAAAATATTCTGTTTATATGCGGTGGTGCTTTTAACGGCATTGAAAAAATCATTGCAAGACGCACTGCTACCCAATTAATTGGGTTTCGCAATAATGAAGAATTAACTGCTGACCATTCAAATCTATTGCAATATATTTCTCCTCAAGACTTAAAAGGTTTTGGTTTGATACCTGAATTAATTGGTCGCTTACCTGTGCTAACTCATTTAGACCCACTTACTTTTGATGCATTAAGAGAAATCCTTACCGTTCCAAAGAATGCGATTTTAAAACAATATGAACAACTCTTTCTATTGGAAAACATCAAACTGATTGTGGAACCGGAAGTGAAAGATTTTATAGTTGAAAAGGCCATGGAGTTTAAACTTGGTGCAAGAGGCTTAAGATCTATTTGCGAAGCTTTACTTACAGATATTATGTTTGATATACCTTCCCAAAAGCACTCCAATGAATTTGTGCTTGATATTAAATATGCTGAATCCAGATTTAAAGAATCAAGAATTAACAGATTGAAAGTAGCTAGTTAAACTTCGGTAATTTTCATCCATGCAAATGGAGAATTTAAGTACAACATCTTTGTCCATTCGAACACCTTTTGGTAACTTAAAGCTAGTGGATCACAATCATCACTTGGTCTCGGCATCTTTTACAAATCCTTCGGAATCAACTACTGATAATAATTTATCGCCTTTATTGAAAGAGGCCGCAAGTCAGTTGAATGCATACTTTAAAGGCAAACTACAAACATTTAATATTCCTTTGCAGCCACATGGAACTGACTTCCAAAAAGAAGTTTGGAGGAAACTTGAAACCATCTCTTACGGAGAAACAATATCATATCTGGAATTAGCCAATATGGTCGGCGGCCCAAATTATTCCCGGGCTGTCGGTACAGCAAATGGCAATAATCCGATAGCGATTATAATTCCCTGCCATAGAGTGATTGGAAAAAACGGAAATTTGGTGGGCTATTCGGGTGGTTTGGAAAAAAAACGGTGGTTGCTAGATTTTGAAAAGAATTGTAAATACGGAATTAAGGAATTGTTCGGGCGTGATTTTTGACCAATTGGAGGATTGTTGAAAACAAATAGTACGTTTTAACAAGAATCAATAATTTCGTAATAATGAAAATAACGCTTTTGAATAAATTTAATAAATGGGCATTAACCGCTGCAACACTTATAGTTCTTATAGCAGCACCGGAGTTTTCCTCCGCCCAATCCACTGAAACAGGCACAGCCAGCTATTATCATAATAAATTTGTAGGTCGTAAAACTGCTAATGGTGAAATATTCGTTCAGACAAAACTTACCGCAGCACATAAATCATTACCATTAGGAACTTGGGTAAAGGTTACAAACCTGAGTAATGATTCCACAGTAATTGTGAAAATTAACGATCGGATGCCTCAATGGAATAAACGATCAATTGATCTTTCTAAAACAGCAGCATCGCAATTGGATTATTTACATGACGGATTAACAAAAGTTAAAATTGAAATTATTCCTGACCCCACTGCTATCCTCAATACCCTATGTATCCTAAAATGCCTCTTATTCAATATCTTTCTTTTGAGAAACCAAAAGGTGGATTATTTAATTTTCAGCGTTAATTAATTTCTTTTCCATATATCTGTGCAGTATCCCCACTTCATAGAATTCCTCGCCTTTTATTGAATATCCAGATTTTAAATAAAATGGGATAGCCACATCTCTCGCATGGCAATACATATATGTACATCCATTTTGAATGGAATACTTTTCCGAAGCTTGAATTATTTTTTTTCCAATACCCGAATTCTGTAAATCCATTTGAACTGCCACTTGCTTCATACGCATTTTACCGTCCTGTTCTGGAAGTAACATTACGCATGCTACAAGTTTCGAATGAATAAAATAACCAAGATGAATATTATTTACATCCTGTTTTAATTGTTCTTGTGTAAAATGCAGATTTAGGGGCTTTCTCAAAACATCATATCGCAATTGTACCATTGCATTATAGTCATTGGAGCCGTAGTCTATTTCTTTAATAATAGCATTCTTGTCAATCGGATAAATAAACAGCTTCATACGATTGTTTCTGTAGATTCCTGAAATGCAATGTTATGTTCTTGAGCTAATATATCCAGGATGGGATTATAGATTTCAGGCTTAACAGGAATAACGACACCCACCTCTGAAATTTTACCCTGCAATATTAAAGTAGCAGCAATTCCCATTGGCAATCCAACTGTTTTCGCCATAGCCGTAATTTTTTCATCCTCTCCTATTGCGACCATATTACTGTGTACTATATATTTTTTACCTGCATTTGTATATTCAATCAGATGTTTCATCACACACATATCCTTGTCGCCATCTTTCAGTTTCCAGTTTTTCTCCAACAGTTTTAATAACACATCTGCAGGTGTTCCTGATTCCATTCCTATTGGTTCATTGCTAAATAATCCCAGCCATTCCAATTTCTCAAGAATATCCGGCCGGTCAGTAATTTTTAAATACTGCGCTAATTTTTCAGGTACCGATAATGAAGCGTCGTGTGGGATATAAAGCTTTAAAAATTCCACCCATGTTAAATCTTTCAGACCATCTATTTGATAGGAATTATCTGTAATTCCAAGTTGAACAAATACATTCCATGCATCGCAAAAGCCTTTGGTGCGCAATGTGCCCCGAACCATTGTATGCAAATTGGTTAACTGATAGGTGTCCACATACTTCAAAGAATCTCTGTTAGGATAGCCTTCAAAAATTCCATAACCATCTACTTGCAATTCATCATAGCGTTCAAACAATTTATTATAAGGCACATATTTTACTTTATTCCCCCAAATAAATTTTGCAACCCCCTGCCCTGCCAACACCACATTGCGAGGATTCCAGGTGAATTTATAATGCCAGGGATTATCATCACTTTCCGGCGCAATTAATCCTCCGGCATAAGATTCAAAAGCTGTAATTACTCCACCATTATTTTGAATTTCATGAATAATACGCATAGCACTCATGTGATCTAAACCGGGATCTAAACCGCATTCATTCAACAATAACACTCCTGCATTTTCTGCCGAAGTATGTAGTGCTTTCATTTCATCACTTACATAAGATGCACATAAAAAATGACGTCTGTATCTCACGCAATCTGCTGCAACCACCGCATGCAAATTATGTGGCAATAAGGATAACACAATATCCGCTTCTCTGATTGAATGATTTCGAATTACATCATCATCTACCGAAAAATAAGTAGCCGCTCCTTTGGGATGATTATTAATTTTTGCTTCTGCTGCTTCTTTTGAAATATCTCCCACCGTAATTAACCAATCATTTTCTTCTGCTTTCGAAAGCATAAAACTGATAAGTGCTGTGGATGATTTTCCCGCTCCAAGTATTAATATATTCTTCATAATATTTATGTGCTCAAAGGTAATATTTAAAATTCCCGATAAATTTTTCACATCGTTAATTAGTTTTTAATTTAGTTGCTAATGAAATCAGAAATAGAAATTAAAATAGTGATTACAAAAATGCCATTTGCAATGTTGAATGATCAGGATCAGGAACTGCTCACTATGGCAACCCTTGCAATTAACACTGCCTATGCACCTTATTCCAAATACAGAGTTGGAGCTGCAATACGATTGAAGAATAATACAATTATTTCTGGAAGCAATCAGGAAAATGCAGCTTATCCTTCCGGCTTATGTGCAGAAAGAGTTGCCATTTTCTCAGCACGATCTCAATACCCAAAAGAACCTATTCAAACCATTGCAATTACTACTGAAAAATATGCAGACCATCCCATTGCTCCATGCGGTTCGTGCCGACAAGTAATTTCAGAATATGAAATAAATCAACAATCCCCCATTCGAATTATTTTAGGACATATTGATGGTATGGTTTGGATTTCTGAAAGCATGGAAAACTTATTGCCGTTGCCGTTTATGCTGGATGTAAAATAACATAGACTATTGACATTGACTTTGACAAAAAAAAGTTCCTAGTTTCAGGTTTCAGGTTCCGGGTTAAAAAAATTCATAACGGTTTACTCATTACTGATTACTGATTTCTCATATCTGATTTCTGATTATTGATTACTGATTATTCATTTCTCATTGCTCAAACACCTGTT
Organism: Bacteroidota bacterium; assembly: GCA_016715425.1. Classification (NCBI taxonomy): domain Bacteria; kingdom Pseudomonadati; phylum Bacteroidota; species Bacteroidota bacterium. The sequence continues at coordinate 827,692 of JADKAC010000005.1, read as the reverse complement.
GGAGAACAAAATGGTTATATGGTATTTTTTGAAGACAGCGAAGGAAATATTATTTGATTGTATTCGTAGGAGTAAAGTAAATTAAAGAAATAATTCAAATGTTTTTTATTCAAGGAAAAGATATGGGATTAGATAGCAAAGCCGGTACGCATTGGGGATTCGGTAGAGATGTTGCGGGTTTCTCACTTAGTTATTTTAAAGATGATTACAAGCCAATTGGAAATTCAAAATTTATAGCAAGTATAGGAGCCTCTGGTGGATTCGGAAACTCCAGCCCATCACTTTATAATGGCAATATCCGACGAGCAACTTATGCTCTTGAAAACCTTACCGATGAAACTCTGGGATATAGCTACCAGTATGATCAACTCAATAGATTGACAGGAATGGATGTTTGGACAAACTTTAATGCCTCATCTTATTCATGGCCAAATGGAGGATCGGCCTCCACTAAATGGAAAGAAAGAGTTTCTTATGATGCAAATGGCAACATTCAAACCTATAACAGGAATGGAAACAGTCCGATCGGAATGGATAGTCTCACCTATAATTACTATGCAAATACAAACCAATTGAAAAGAGTGGATGATATTGTCGGAAGCTCTAACTATTCAGTTGATATAGATGATCAAAGCGGTACTAATTATAAATATGATGAAATCGGTAATTTAGCTCGTGATGCTTCAGAAGAAATAGACACAATATTATGGACCTTAACTGGAAAGGTTGATAGTATAAGCAGGACTTCTGCAAGCACAAAGGATGAATTGAAATTTCTATATGATCCAATGGGCAATAGAGTGGCAAAAATTGTAACAAAAGATAACAACGAGGTTATAACAACTTGGTATGCCAGAGATCCTCAGGGAAACATTCTTGCAGTCTATACACAATCTCATGACACACTTTGGTTTGATGAAGCGCATATTTACGGAAGTTCAAGACTGGGATATTGGAAACCGGATAAAATATTATATGATCCGGTTACTGGTTGTAAATGTGATAGCGAAAGTTTAGATAGTATTCAAGGCATACACATTACAACAAATAAGTTCAGGGGAGATAATTGTTACGAAATAACTAATCATCTGGGAAATGTTTTGGCTGTAATTTCTGATAAAAAATTGCTATTGACGATGATTCGGATGGTCTAATAGATTACTTTACCGCTGATATATTAAACATTCAAGATTACTATCCCTTTGGGATGTTAATGCCAAGTAGAACTTGGAGTGCTGGAAGTGAATATAGGTTTGGGTTTAACGGGCAATTGAAAACAGACGAAATTTCAGGTAAGGGAAATCACTACAGTGCTGAGTTTTGGGGAGTATAACCCAAGAGTAGTAATACGTTGGAACACCGACCCGATCCTAAAAGAATGGGAAAGCCCTTATGCTATCAATAAGGGAAACCCAATTTGGTTTCAAGATTCAAAAGGTAACAATCCTTCGACGCACACTGATGAAGATGGAAATGTTATAGCTGTAAAAGACGATGGTGATTTAGGTGTATATAAACATGATGGGATGGGGAACGGAGCAAAGAAAAATTTTGATCAAAATTATAGCTTTAAGAATACATCAGCTGGCGGTACTAAAATGGGAGAAACCTTTACTCCACTGGGTTTTGCTGATTTTGATGCATATGAAAAAGACGGATCCGTTAAGCCTGGATTAGGTGCTAAAATTGATTTTACTTCTAATTGGGCAACAAACCAAGTGAGTGGAATTTTAAATCAAAACCCAAGTATAATAGAATATGGTTGGAATGCACGGTCTGGACATGATTGGGATATAAAAACAAAGGCTCCGGTGGTAATCCTTATTATGGTTCTAAGCTATATGGTAAATATGCTTCAGCCAGAGATGCTGGAAATTTTACAGCAGGTGCAGTAGCTCAAAAATCTATCGTTCCTAATATAATATTAGATTATGGCTTTGGGACTTATAACATTTCTGGAAATAGTGTAGGTAAATCATTTCTAATGATTGCCACAGATGTAATTAATATCACTTTTAGTCCTGTCGAAGGCACTGGTATTATATTGGATAAGGTAAATGGAGAAGATAAACTATCTCGCATGGGTATTGAAGCAGGTAAATCATATTTCAAAAGTAGCTAAACAATGAGATATATTTTATTTTTAGTAATAATATTTGGTTTTATAGCTTGTTCAAAAGAAACTGCAATATATTACGAATATAATGAGACTACAATTACAAGAATAAACAAAGGAAATAAAATACTTTTCTTCTATGGAAAGTTTGATAATGAAAATTTTCCAGAAATGTTTGTAGAGGCTGAGTATAGTGGACTTAATAGTGGAATGCAAGCCTACTTAAATTTTCTTCCAAATAAACAAGTTGAAATTATTGGAATTATGGGATCTTTTGAAAAAACAGGAATTATTTCTAATTTCAATATTAAAGAAATAGATAATATTAGGTTTATTGCATGGAAAGATAGTATTCAGGGAAATTATAACAATACAATAGAATTATTTGATGTTTTGCAAATAGAGATTGAACGAAATCAACAAAACAATTCAAAGGTTAAAGCTTATCATCCATTGTAGATGATGTTTACATTTCAAAGTGTTATATGAATAGGGTTTTTACCTCGTTAATAAATAATAAAAATGTAAAACCATGCGATATTGAATTTATTTATATTCTTCATAAACAGTATATTTAGTTAATGAAACTATCATATTCATTTCCTTCAAATCATTATCCCTTCGGGATGTTAACGCCGGGCAGAAATTGGAATGCGGGAAGTGAGTACAGGTTTGGGTTTGGAGGTCAAGAGGAAGTACATGAGGTGTCTGGAAATGGTAATAGCTATACTGCGGAGTTTTGGCAGTATGATCCACGGTTAGGAAGAAGGTGGAATATTGACCCGAAACCTAATCCTTCATGGAGTTCATATTCAACATTCAGCAATAATCCGATCTTCTTTACTGATATTTTAGGAGATACCGTGAAAACCAGCCAGGAAGGGAAATAAAATCTTACAGGAGGGGTTAACAGCTTCTTTAGGCGCAAATAATCCATTTGGTTACAATGAAGAAAAAGGAAAAGTAACTATGGATAATAATTTTGACAGAACAAAATATAATGAGGATCAACTCTTTGTTATCGATCATTTGGGCGGTGTCGTAAATAGCGAGAAAGTGAATGAACTTATGGTTGTAGATTTTAATGAGCCAATAGCTGAACTAAATAATATGAGCCTAGGAGAATCATCCTTGAACGGAGCGACATTAAAAACAGGAGAAAAAACGTGGGTAGCTAGAAATCCCAAAACTGTAGGAGTCGTTGAAAATCCTAATTACAACAGTTTTAATATCTATAGCGAGAGATATATAAATGGCCTTGTAGCAGCGCCATCCTATTTACGAGGTTTGAATACTTTGCATGAAATTGGTGGTCATGCTTATTACCGTTTTACACAGCCTCAAATTATAAGTGTTAAGCATGCTGATATAGTGGAGGCCTTCGAAACCGTTGCTCGGCAGGTTTATCAGATCGGAACTTATGAAACAAAAAAGGAAGTAAAGCGAGCCAAGAAAGCAGGCTTAGATGTTCAAATAGGCGATCCAAAATATCTTGGCGGTAAAGCCGAAAAACACACTGTTTACGGTCTGTAATTATATAAAATAAATTTTATGAAGCGATACTTAATAATGATAATTATTTTTTAAGTTATACAAGTTTTAACTGCAATGCAGCTAAGCAGGTAAAAATTAACAGCAGGCAGGTGATTAGTCCTAGTGAGGAATTGAGTAGGACGGTTGATTCTCTTTCAAGATACGACGTTGATACTATTCTATATTATATAAAGGGCTGTTATGGTTGCATCGGGAATATCTCTGAAGCTGCATATATTTTTTGGGTAAATGAAGGAAAAACTCAACTAAAAAAGTTTGATGCGTCAGGCATTTATAAGTCTGTGGACGTGACAGGAGATATATTCAAATATTATTTTACAAATGAGAATTTAATTAATGAAGAGGAGACAACAATCCAAGCTGAACTGCTACATAATCACTATTTAAAAATTAAAGTGTTATCGGGTTCAAGTTTGTATGAAACGGAATTACCTGATATTTTTTATGAGGATGTGGAGGAAGAATATCATGTGGTTGAGTGGGTATATAGAATAGAAAGTATTCTGTTCAATATAGAGAGGAACAATTTATTTATTAGGCAGTAAGCTTTATTCCACACTCTGCAACACATGCCCCAGCGAAACATTTAATTTTTCTTACAGATGAAAGCATCAAGCATAATAAAGAAAGTCTGTTTTTCTTTTTTAATATCATCCGGATTCTAAACTCAATAAAAAATAAATATTACTGTTTTAACCCTGCGTAATTTTCATTACTAATTATTATAAATTCATTTGCCATAATCCTCAATTTAATAATTCCAATTCTATCTTTAAATTTATAAGATGAACCTAACCACTTTATCACCTCAGCATCATTATCCCTTCGGGATGTTAATGCCAGGTAGAAATTGGAGCGCTGGAAGTGAATATAGGTTTGGGTTTAACAGCAAAGAAAGCGATTCAGAAATGTATGGAGAAGGAAATTCTTATGACTTTGGAGCGAGGATATATGATGCAAGGTTGGGGAGGTGGATGAGTGTGGATCCGGCTCAATCAAAATATCCTGCTTTAAGTCCATATTCTGCATTTAATAACTGCCCGATTTACATAACAGATCCTGGCGGGGACACAATTACATTTTACTTGCAAAAAGGAGCTAAGAGCTATCCATTTTGAAAATTGGGACGGCTTTAGATCAATCCTTTATTATCAACTATAATATGCTACCAAAGGAACTTCAACAACAAATAGATCTTAAATCTATCAACCCAATTACTCTAAATGATCCTGAAATAACGTCCATTTTTGGTGATGTCAATAAACCTTACAATGCGGATGCAAAAATGGCATCCATTTCAGGTTCGATGGGTTTGGTTGTTAGTGGTCAAATGGAAATAGATATAGTAAATATAAATAAGGGTGATGATAAAGGAAAAACTTTCGCATATTTCTCCGCAGGCATTGGGCTAGGAGCAGGCACGCCGGACATTTCATTTATGAAAGGGAGAAGTAAATTACAATCCCGCTAGGGATGATAATGTTTCAAAATATTATTCCTTAGATAGAGACCTATTCAAAGGTTGGTCATTTCAAACTTCATGGTCTTATGGAATTGCTGCAGGTTCAAATGTAACCTCCTATGGTACTTCTAATCCTGAATGTTTTTGGGGTACTTGTAATGATCCTGTTTTATTTGAATCAAAACTCCGAGGTTCATTGAAACCCACAATGACTGGGAAATCTGTCCTTGTAAAAGCAGATCCTCCCGGGGTTTCCCTCATGAGAACTGGAATCTATTCAACATATCTTGGCGAAATAGAAACAAAGATCGACAAATGATTAGGCTATTATTTTATATGATTGTATTTATTTGGTTATTCTTTTCTTGCTTACCAAATAGAAACGATTCTCAATTAAAATTTAATTGCTTACAAACAGATTCTTTAATTGTTATGGTGAATCATACATTTCAAGTTGACTTCTCTTATTCTAGCGACACATTAAAAATTTTTGACAAAATTCACTTAAGTGAGTTTAAAAAAATATTTGAGAACTCTGATTCAGGTATTAGGGACGAAAAATCTAAAATTGCCAGCATTCGTATTTTCAATTATTGTAATGGGAAAGAGGAGTGTTTTATAATTTATATTGGATTGAGTCATTATGCGAGAATTTTACAACATACCGGATGCAATACAGGAGGAGTAAAAGGTAATTATAGTAGTTATGACTTAGGAGAATATTTATTACGCTTATTTGAAGAAAATTCTATTAATATTCAAACAAAGTAATAAATTTATTTTTTCATGTAATTTTTGAAAAACTATTAAAATTGTTTGGGGAGCACTTTGCTATGTATAAAATTGAACAGGTCATTTTGGTCTCTTATTATAAAAAAATTTTACTCTTATTGATTAGAAAGTAAAGTTTACATTTATAACATGAATAAGTACAATTCATCACTCTCACCTCACTATCCCTTTGGGATGTTAATGCCTGGACGGCAGTGGAGCTCTGGAAGTGAGTATAGGTTTGGGTTTGGCGGACAGGAACAGGTAGATAAAGTGTATGGAAATGGAAATAGTTATACTGCGGAATTTTGGCAGTATGATCCACGATTGGGCAGAAGGTGGAATCTTGACCCTGTTCCTTTCTCATGGCAATCCAGTTACTCCACTTTTAATAATAATCCAATACTTTATAATGACCCCTTCGGTCTTTATGGGTCAGAAAAAAGAGCAGAGAGAGCAGCACGGAGATATTCAAGAAATCATGACTTAGCAGAAACTCCGGATGTTTATCAAGTAGCAAAAGAATGGGGCTTTAATACAATACCCAAAGAAGGTCCGGGAGCTGAATGGCATGATGGTGTAAATAGAAAAGCTTATGATAATGCTACTCCGTTTCAAGTGGGTCAAGAGTGGCTAACTGGACAGGGACCATTAGAGCATCACTTTTTTAATGGTGACCCTTTCACTGAATTACTTAAAACACATGAGCATATTGAGGAAACAAGAAAATTGATAGCAAATCGTATTGCTACAGGAGGTAAATTGGAAGATAACAATGACTATAACTTAGGAGGACTTGAAGGTGTTCCCAAGTATATGAGAGATTATTCAACACTGGCTACAGCAGGACAAACAGGAAATCTTGCAGTAACTTATTTGGGTTCTTTCTCTTTGACATATAAAGTAACAGCGGTTGATGTTGAGAAGAAAGTGGCAACAGTAGAGTTCATGGTTTCAAACCGGTCATCTATAAGTTCAGCAACACATCCGCCTCTTATTGGTTATACACAGTGGTGGAGCAAATACATCGGCACTCCATTAAATAATTATTTGCAAGTAGGTCCTATGTCAGAAACTTATCAGGATTTTAAATGGACAGAAACAATCAATATGAAATGAAACAACCAGTGACATGTCTGATAATCTTATTCCCGTTTCTGTTTATTGGCTGTGGGGTTCGGTTCCTGCAAAGAATGAAATAACAGGAATATGGTTTAACGCTGATGGTGCTCAGTTAATTCTTAAAGACGACGGAACATTTACAGCCACATCAATACCTGCTGAATTATTTTTTCATGATGAGTATGAAGGGGAAAAGTTTGGGGGTAATGGAAAATGGACAATTGAAAAAGAGCGAAAATCATGGGACCAAATTCCTTGGAAAGTTGATTTAGATTTTACTGAAACTTCCAATCGACATTATAGATACGGTCACTCATTATTAATCTCTGGAAGTAATTTTCTGGAAAATAAACCACCTTGGCGCAATCTTTTTTTATGGAAGGGAGAAGAAGGAGGAGAGCGATATGAGTTTAAGAGAAAATAAAAACAAAATCAGAAATAACAAAGCCCTAGAGGGTCTTTGTTCCAGCTGGGTTCAAACAAAATTAATACAAATAAAAATATAAACAAAACCGTTTTAACCTTGTGTTATTTTACTTTGAATAAACATATACTTTTAATTTTCTAATTACTCTTTAAATTTATAAAGACTATTGTTATTCTGAATCCGAAAAAAATCATCTATTGTATTTGATATTGTGTCCCTTTTATTTTATAAAACCGGCTTGTAGTTTCTTTTTCTAATATTTCCCATTCACCACGCCCTAAGCATTTCACTTTGTAAATGAAATCTGTTGAGTCAATTGCCCATTTTGATACTTGAACATATCTTGAGGAAATTGAAATATCTTTATTTTCTTTGATTATTACGACACTATCCAATGGTAAAAAAATAACGGTTTGAGGATTTAAAATTCCCGCTTTCATATCATCCTGAATGAATTCATAAGCAAAAGAATCTGTGCATTCATTGCAAGATAAAATACTAAATGCACCTAATAGCAATAAAAGAATATTATATTTCACGTAGAAATTAATTATTTATTATCTTCTGTTTTTAATGATTGGAACACTGGCACCTCATTTCCCTTAAAGCCATCAAGACCTCCGCCACCAGTAAATTCCGTTTTATATGTACCAAACTCTTTGTAATTATTAGATATGTTTTTCATAATTGGAATGGCAGTGTCTTTAATTGCTTTATTATAATCACTTACATTTGAAAAACCTGCATCTTGTGCTATTGATTCATCACTATATCCAACAGTTCCACTTAAAATAAAATTAGCTATATTGCTCAAATGAGTACCTGTTTCTTTGCCAGACATAAAGTTGTTTTCTATATAACCTCCATCACCTGAGGCTTTATTAACAGCATTTAAAGCCTGATGAGCAAATTTTGTATGCTGATTTATTAGATTATTATCCTCATCTATCATAGCCTGCGCTTTTCCATTAAGATAGTCTTCTGCATAGCCTAAAACTGCAATTGCTGCATTTGCTCGACTGAGCGCTTTGTTAGAAGTGATTATATAAGTAACAGCTGACGTTTTAGACTGGGTGTTATCAATAGAATTTTTTTATTCCCTTGCCTATCTATTTGTTCTGTTTTTGTATGATAGACAATTGATGGTTGATTATAAGCATTTGTAGCATCTGTAATTGTTACGTCAAGCACTTCTAAAATTACTCCTGGATCATTTCCATGTGCCTCATTTGATATACCACATTTCTATAGGGCCCGTCATGTTTTCAAGCTTGAGTTTGATAATCCCATCAACGATTGAAACTCTTGATTCATCACCATCTACATATTCAGAACCTTCTAAATCAACACCATCAATTACTCTATTCATTGCATAAGCATAGGTGCTATTCCATGCGAATTCTTTTTCTAAAGGGTCAGTAGATAAAAATCTACCTACTCTTGAATCATAAATTCTAAAATTAAAATCATAGCTGTTTCCATTTCCATGTAATTCATTATCCTGCTCCATTCCGGAAAACCCAAACCTGTATTCATTTCCCGCACTCCAATTTCTTCCCGGCGTTAACATCCCGAAGGGATAGTGATGTGAGGCTTTGATATTTAATAGTATTTTCACTGAATTGAATTAATGAAATACAATATTTGTATTGAGATTATTGTTAATTTTTAATTGCTTTTTGAAACATTCTGAAATGTGCTTCTATATATTCCCGACAATTCCTATTGTGCTTGAATAATATTATATAAAAAATTGTCTGATTTCCTTGCATATATTATTTTATTATCTATAGGATTATTAAATCTTATATAAAAATCAGAATCCGCCAAATATTGATAAAATTCCTCATAACATTTGTATCAGAGCAAAATGCTAGTGTACTTAAATATAAATCAATATTATTTTTAGAAGAGGACTTCCAAAATATATTTATACTATCATTACAAACCCTACAAGTATCAACTAAGTCATAATAAAAAAGTGGCAATTCCCTTGCATCCTTAAAGTGAAAATCCCAAGCGAAGGGAGGTATTTTGGCAGTATCCAAAACAAGCGTAAAATCATCACTTTTGGAGTTCTAGTACAAATATTCGATAAAGGCATTTTACAATAGAGCAAGTCCATACTTGTGCCGTTATAAACTTGTAAATTAATTTTAATTAAACATTCCATACAATCATACTTATTCCGATCAATCTTTATAATTTCTAAGTTGGTAATTTCTGGAATAATTCTAGAATATTGGGTGCACCCTAAAAAAATTATTATAAGAAAGGTATAAAATATCTTCATTTTCTATCTTCTATAATTTGATTTGCTAATATTAGCTTATCATGGGCTTTTATTTTAATTCCGCTTGAGTTTTTATTAAATTCATCCACATTATTAATATATTTTTTATAATAATACTGATACTCAGAATTTTTATATTCTTTTAGTGGGTCATCACTATTAAATAATCGTTGAGACAAATAATTACTTTGCTCCTGTAGGTATCCATGTAGATTTCTATTAAATGTATAAGTCTGAAAACCTTGAGTAGTTTGGCCAAAAACTCCACTATTTTTAACCATATTCATACCTATATCAAAATGGGTGAATCCATCGATTCCAGGGCTTTTACTCGATTGAATGTTGGCTACATGTTGGTTTTCATGGTTAAAAGTGGCGAGTTAGTTATAATAATTGTCATTTAAATATTCTCCGGCAAATTGTTTCTGAGAGTAAACAGTAATTGTTCCTGATTTGTCATTTCGATCTGTTTCCATTACTGGTGGATTTTTTGGAAAATTTATCGGCTTGAATATTTTTTTAGCAATAGCTCCTTTACCTAAATCTTGATAAATTGTTTTCGAAATAGAGGTTTGTACCTCTTGATCTGCTGAATGATACGAATAACTCTCATAATCAAACAAGTAATTAGGGTCACAAATGCCATTTTGATAGTTTTTAAATTCGTTCATTCCTTCGTCAGAAAGCACTCTTAATTCGGTAGAATTTCCAATTGGCCCAGCATAAATTCCTTTGGCAGAATAATATCGTTCAAGACCATCTAAGTCAGTATAAGCTATTGGGCTATTGTCAGCAAATGCATAAGGTGATAGCCATACATAGACTCTATCCAGAGGATCAACACTCAAAAACTTTCCTAAACGTGGATTATAAATCCTAAAACCATAATCATAAATATTTCCTTCACCATACGTTTCTGAATCGCTCTCTTTGCCGTTAAACCCAAACCTGTATTCACTTCCGCTGCTCCAATTTCTCCCCGGCGTTAACATCCCGAAGGGATAGGGGTCTGGAGGTAGAAAATTAAATGGTTTCATCTTATAAATGTAATGATACATTTGGAAGAATTGAGAGTTTAATTTAACGATTGAATTGACCACAAGTTGAAGTAAAATGTACTCAACGTTAAAACAGTTTTATTTATCATTATAAATATTTAAAACCCTATTGTAGCAGTGATCAAATTTTAAAATCTTTGCAAGATTTAAATTTGTTGCACTAAATTGGACAAGACAGCTGTAAATCCTTCTTACCGTCCATGTTCAATACGAAGTTTCATTGGCTTGTAAAAGAATAATAGAAAAATAATAACAGTAATAATACCATTGTAAATTCCGTTAATCCAATTAGCCTGTGAGGCAAGCAAAGTGTACATAAAATATTCTATGACAATTACTAAGCATGCAATTAAAATGACGTATATAATACCCTTAACTTTAAATAAGTAATATGTTGGAGCAGTAAAAACTACAATAGAAACAATAGGCAAAAACAAGAACAACCACAAGTAATAAAACAAGTCTTCTCCAGTCTTAATCTCGTTCACTTTTAATAAAGCGTAATTACTATTATTAAACATCATAAAGAGGTAAAAAATGACGTATTTAATGAACCAAAACAACAATATATTTACTACTGAACTTTTTAGCATTTTCCCTATTTTGAGTACCGTTTAATAAGTGATGGTGCAGGTCTTCTTGGGGTGGTTTCTAATTCAACTCCTCCCATGCCGTTATCAATAAAACTGCTATTTCTACCATGAGTTGCTTTAAATGAAGGTTGGTCATACTGAAAAAGTTGTATACCATTAACCGCTAAAGATGCTGAAGGAAAAACGTCTGTCGCTGCTGAAATTGAAAGTTTACTGCTAGAATAATTCAAAGAAATACCTTGAGCTACATTTACAATATCATATCCCATTACTTTTAGGCCCAACTGCTCTATAGGGGAAACACTTGCATGTTGCTCAAAATTTAAACTGAATCCGCCTAAAGTTCCATCAGCATTTGATGATTGACTAAAAGTAAACTTATTTTGATTACTCCCTAAGCCCGGAAAATAATCTCTTGCGGTTCCAAATGGAGTATCGCCAATTTTTACAGAAGATGTTGCATTCAAACCTGTTAATTGTCCTTTTGAGTTTTCTGATGCAGATAGTGAAAGTGTTGAAGTTAATTTATCTCCCCGCCGGGCTACTTCCACCTGGTCCGTCCCAAAGCCCTGCGTCAATAGTGCTATTGAAAGTAAAAGTTAAATTCTTACCTAAATAGGTTTCCCTTCTTTTGTTGAAGATTGGCTGTTAGCATTATCATCCCATGCAATACTTCCGTCTTTCTTTTCAACCCAATCTGCATTATCTCCGTTGATGTCTGTTTTCGTTATTGGGCTTCCTGAGAAGGTAACATAGCTGCTTTCCCAATGTACAACTACTGGATCAACATTCCACCTCCTTCCCAATCTTGTATCATATTCCCAAAACATTGCAGTATTTAAATTCCCGTTTCCATACACTTCATCTACCTGTTCTTGTCCGTTAAACCCAAACCTGTACTCACTTCCCGCACTCCAATTTCTGCCTGGCGTTAACATCCCGAAGGGATATGGATTATTTATCACTAAATATTTTATTTCACTTGCAGAATTCAATTTATAAAAATAGGAATTTCTATAGTGATTAAAAATTAAATTTATTTATTCAAATTTTTACATATCATTTTTTAAAATGGTGAAGAAACACATTAAATAAAAAATAATCTTAAATAATGATTTGGCTTTGTCATAGAAGTCGGGAGCGGAACCTCTGGCAACAGAATTTTTTTAGTAAATAAATTTGATTGACTTAATTGTAATTGAATGGCGAACTACATTTACTTAAATTTTCAGCAGCAATCAAATAATCCATAATATCAACTATCCGAAACTGCGTCTGGCCAATTTTCAGCATCAGAAATTTGTTTCATTTGATTTTTAATTTTCATTAAAATACTTTTCGCTTTTGATACTTCATCCATAACATTATACATGAAATAATAATGTTCAAGTTCCTGATCAATATCAGAAGGATTCAACCTTGTTAGGTTTTCATATAAATTTGATACGTCATCTAATTTATATTGTGTATATAAAGACTTTGAAGAAATTAGCTGCAAGAATTCAGCAAACTTTTTTAATATAACCGGGTTTCCTGGATACTTTTTTAAGAGATTCAAGTATAAGTCCAAAATATAATCTTCATTGACATTCTCTTTTCCCATTTCTATACTAATTCGATCTAACTCTAAAATGAAATTATTGATTAGCTCGATCTGAGTTAGTATGACTTCTTTTATTTTCATTTCCTTCTCTTATTTTTATTTTTTTCCGACAATCTTTCTTGATTACGCAGAAGTTTCTGCATATTTTTGGCCTTCTTGTCACCTTGTTTAGCTAAATTTTCAATCTCAGGAGGAGTTAGTTCACCATATGGATCATGCCAACTAGGAGATGCTTTAATACCCCTGGTATCAAATCGTTTAATGTTTTTTCGGTTTTATTTGATTGAAAAATTCCTCCAAAATCCATAGAGGGTCTCTGCATGTCGAGGTGATGAATATCTGACGCAATTGCTATGGATGACAGAGTATAAACTACTCCAGAAGTTACTATCCCTGCTATAACTGAAGGTGGTAAGTCTCCTCCAAATGTAGCTACCGTTGCGCCAGCTTCTAATGATGTTGATCCGTCATTAGGTGACCAAACTAAATTGGAATTGGTAATTGTTGAATGATCATAAGTAATTTTGCGACGGTAAAGTTGTTTTCTCCCCAAGAAGGTTGTTCTGCATAACCTGTAAAATTTCCACTTTTATCCCATCTTGCATCATAAAACGATCCATCTATCTCAAATGATTTCAAACTTCCAGAAGTAACATTTACACCAAATATTGTCCCATCTGCGAAACAAACATCTATACAATCCTGTTCAGTGCCCAAAGTATATCCTGTAGCTCCATCAGGTAATGTTATAGTCCCACCGTCTGGAGTACTCATTTCATTACTGGGCCACCTTCCCCTTTTACATCAACATTTTTAATTGGATTATTAGAATAGTATGCATAAGGAGTCTGCCATGAATAGTCCGAGAATCTGGGATCAATAGATAGAAATCGACATAATCTTGAGTCATATATGCGTGCACCGAAATCTAGGCAATTGTTACTGCCCTTTATTTCGTCGTCACTCTCCTGTCCATTAAACCGAAACCTATACCCACCATCACTTCCACTCCAATTTCTGCCCGGCGTTAACATCCCAAAGGGATAGAGAGAGAGGGAGAAGCAATGGATGGATTCATATTATAAAGTTACGGTTTGAATTTAATTCATTTGTAGTTTAAACTTTGATAAATAAATCGAATATTTGATATTCAAAAATTAAATAAACAAGCATAGGAGCGTATTATTTACAATTAATGAGCGGATTAAAGCGGCTAAGCTGACGGGGATTTGAGAAATTGAATTCAAGTAAAATGAATATTAAATTAATTTTTTATCCATTATTTGCAATGATTTTCTAGAATATTTTTAATAACTTCAGGAGACCAGAAAATTGTAGAGAAAGTGATTATAAAAACATTAAAGAAAGGACTTTTGATAGATTTTTATTCTTTAAGAATGTGGGCTTTGTATCAATTACCAATTTTGCACGTGAGTTCTTATGGTAAATAAGATAATTAATTAGAAAAATTAATCCAATTAAACCGATTCTAATCCACATCTCTAATTGACGGCAATATAAATATGAAAATATTATCGCAAGTAACCCATTTAAAAAAAAAGCTTGAGATATACTTAAAATAAAGGTAGCAGTTAACTCGGGTTGTGTTTCGACCTTAAATCTTTGATAAAATAAATAATAATTATAATAAATAACATCAAACATACGGTAATACCTTTTTATTTATTTAGGACAAGCTGTGCACATTTCTGATCTTTGGACATCCCATCCGAATACATTTTTTTGTAACTGATATTTAAAATCTAACCAACCTTCTGTTTGTGCAATTCCTCTACCCGCTTCCCACCCTATTGACCAACTAAGCCCATAAATTCCAGGCGCCGCAGTTCCTATGACATTAGATGCTTGTTCCATAGTTGCTGTATAGTTGCTAATATGACCTGATTCTCTTTCAAGTTCAATTTGAACTGCATTAGTAACTGCTAACGCCCTACCTCCCCATTTTAAATAATCGCTTGTAGTTTTCGCAAACTTATATTTACCGCCGGTAGCTCCATTACCACCCCATTCTTGTGATCGTATCTTTAAAATCTTTACCCATCCATGTATCAAACTGTTTATTAAAATAAAGATTTTGAGCTATACCAAGCATAATATTCGTATTAGATATTAGGAACCACCATTAGGATTTTGAGTAAAAGATCTATTTTCCTTATATACAGAGCCCATAAGAAGTGTTGCTTCTTCTGGAAGTTCGCCATCATAGTCAACATATCCGCCCCCGCCTTCTAATTGAATAGGTCCATCATAATTAATATCAAATTTCTTTGATTGTAGACCTTCACCAAATAATATATTACCATCACTAGTAGATTTATATCCTTCACCTGCATTAAATTTTCCCCTGTGGGTGCTTTTAGTGTATCTGCTCCTAAGGGATCAATTAAAAAATAGGATTATTGCCTAAGGTAGCATAAGGTGATTCATAAGATTTAAAAATTGGATCTACATTCCATCTCCTTCCTAACCGTGGATCATATTGCCAAAATTCAGCAGTATAACTATTTCCATTTCCATACACTTCATCAACTTGCTCCTGCCCACCAAACCCAAACCTGTACTCACTTCCAGCACTCCAATTTCTGCCCGGCGTTAACATCCCGAAGGGATAATGAGGTGATTTTGCGGAAATGGATTGGTTCATATTATAAAGTAAGGTTTTCCTTGTAAATATTTATTGAAAAATTTTGGATAATGAGTTAAAAATTTTTAGGAGTAAAATGTACTCAAGCTTAAAACAGCTATAATTTATTTCAATAAATCTTCTACAACTAATTTGGAACTTTTCCATGTTAGAGGCCCTATAAAGTATGATTTATTGCAATAGTCATTCTCTACATTTAAATTCCAAGGTTTATTAATTGTAGCTTTAGTATTCTCATTTATAATAATTTCACAATTAAAACCCTTGCACAGTTGTTTGTGATTTACTTCAATTATATAAAACCACTACTTACATATGCTTCATTTTCAGGCCATATTTTCAAGGCAATAGTCCTTCCACTATATAGCCAAATGCAAAGTAAAAGTATTCCAAAAGTAAGTCTAATATATTTTTTAAAATTGAAGATTATTAAAATTAGTATTAACGCTAATGATAAGTAGGAAGAAAGAAAATTTATTTGATTAATCCTAATCAAATCGGTATTACTATCAGGTGTATATGAAATTATTCGGAATTCACTGCAACTTGTTATTGTAATTACAAATAACAAAAACCATAGAAAATAAAGCAACAATTTCCTCATAAAATTTATTTATATGGAACGGATAAATTAAGTCCGGTGGGTATAGAAGAATTTTTATATGATTTTGGTTTTACCAATGTATTTCCATCTTGAGTTAAAGTTGATGAACTTGATCCATCAAATCCTAAAACGTTATCATATCCTAATTTATAATAATAATCTCGAATTTGAGAATAACTCATACCTGTTTTCCATCTTGTTGAGACACAATCATCCATTTATCAGTTTGAGAGTGAAATCCTAAAATGGTTTTACCTGTGGTTAAATCTTTAGCATTTTGAGACTTAAATCCATTGTTACTTCTTTGAACAAGATATTTTTCATTATTATGCCCTGTAGATCCGGTTACCGGCAAATTATCAGGAGCATCTTTACTATATAAATTTGTTTCACCATATTTGAGTCCATTCACTATCAATGGTATTCCTCCACCAAAACCAAAACGGCTATCCTTTGGAACGTCTCCTGATCCACAGGACCACCCGCACGAATTAGATTCTGAAAAATAAAATGTATTATTAGAACTACGTCCTTTTATATTAACTCCATCTACAACATTAAAACCCTGTGGTGTGTAATCGTTTGATGGCTGTGGAGTTGATGCGGTATAGTATTTTAAATCATTAACATTTTTGTCAAATAATTGTGTATTAATACCAAAATCTTCGTAGTTCGATCTGTTTCCAGCAGCTTGAGTGAAATATTGATCGGAGTTTCTTATTACAAATGAAAAATCAACATTTTTTAGCTCAATAAAATATGTATTTTTAATTATTTTAATTTCTGATTCTAGTCCATCTAAATCAATTGCTGCTATTGGTGTATTGCTTGCAAACTGATATGGTGTCAACATTGGATAAGTTTTAATTAATGGATCAACACTCAAAAACTTTCCTAATCGTGGATTATAAATCCTAAACCCATAGTCATAAATATTACCATCCCCGTAGGTTTCAGAATCGCTCTCTTTGCTGTTAAACCCAAACCTATACTCACTTCCAGAGCTCCAATTTCTGCCCGGCGTTAACATCCCAAAGGGATAGTGAGGTAAAACACCCAAAAACGTTATGTATCCTAATTCTTCCAAGAAAATAAAATTAACTAAAAAGTGTCGTTTTAGCAATTTTAGAGGTATTTTTAGAAGGTAAAATTTCTTGATAAATGCGGTCTAGCTCAGCATCAATAAATTGTTGCGCATAATTAACATAGCGGTAAAACTCTGGACTGTTTGCCGCATGTCCAGATATTTTTCTCACCATTGTTTCTGGCATTCCTAAGCTTAAAAGAGTTGTTACCGCAGTTCGTCTCATGGTATGTGAGGAAACAAGATCGCAGAAGCGATAAGCCTTTCCATTTTTGTATAGATTCTTTGTGATTCCATGCTTTTCCCTTTTCTTGCCAACTTCTTGGCACCAACCTGCCTTTAAACATAGTTCCTTTATATTCTCATTTAGCGTGTTGTTGCTAACTTGAGGTAATAGTTGTTTTCTACCTCTGTACTTCATTAAAATTGCCACCGCATATTCTGGTAATTTTATACGTGTATCTACAAGAAGTTTTACCAGATCGGACATTCAAATAGTAAGAAAGTGAAGTGCATTCAACATTTGTTTTGGTGAGCGACATTAAATCAGAAAATCTTAAACCTACGGTACAACCAAACACAAAAGTGTCTTTGGTATATTGCAAATACAAAGGAAGCGAAGTTTCAAATTCAACATCGTGAATAAGAAATTGTAATTGCTTAGGAGAAATTACAATTATGGGGACACTCTTTTTTCGAACATAAAAATTTTTTGGAAATTTCCTGTAAAAATTAATTTTTCAGTATTTAGATAATTAAAAAATGTTTTAATGATTTTAAAATGAAGTCCGACATAATTATCAAAACAACCTAACGAATAAAGGTGAGCTGAATATTTTTATAGAAACGATTCCAATACAATCGCTCGGACTTCAATACCCTTTTACTACTTCGGATTAAACTAAAAATTCGTAAACGAATCCCTTCCTTTTCTTGAAATCTGATTATTTCTCCTAATACAATCTTATATTGATCAATTGTTCCTTTACGAATTTTTGACCCATCTTTTTTTCCGAATTGGGCTTGTCGCCTGTTATAAAATGAATAAACACCCCCCTGCGGTATTTATGCCCCTTACTGAAATGAAAAGAATCCTCCCCCACCTCAATTTTACCTCATCACATATCCCTAAAAATGTTCCTGATTGGTATTTGCTGTTGCACTTAACTTTAGGAAACAATAACTTACTTCCAAAGAATTATAAAGAGCAATAGATAAGAATAGGCTATGCATCAAATATCTTTTTCGATATACCCGCAAACTTTAAAAACCTTCCCGCAAACTTTTTCGATGTATCGGCTAACATTAAAAACCTTCCCGCAAAGTTTTAAAACCTTCCCGGAAACTTTATTGATGCATCGGGAAACATTTAAAACATGCCCGCAAACATTAAAAACATTACCGGATACTTTTAGAACCTTCCCGGAAACATTAAAAACCTTCCCTGAAACATTTTCGGAAGCTAATTTATCAAATAAGTGCAGCCAATATTTGTTCGCTTTTAATGAAGAAATAGTCACTAAACCCCCTGTTTATAGGCCGGTAGAAGAAATTAGCAGGATCATCGCTGTCGGAAAACATACGCTTTCAAATATTTCTTAACCCTTAAATATTTCACAATGCTAAAGCATGATATAATTCCACCGCAGGACATTGAGTTCAATATTTTTCAAGAAGTTGTAGTAAGTACAAGCACCACAAACATGTTAGGCTGGAATATTCCGGCTGCCAACCTAAGTAACTTACAAGTATTACAAACCGCTTGGGCTGCGGCATGGCTTGTAGCTAAAGACAGGGGCAACCGCAGTAAGGCGCAGGTAATGGCAAAAACAGTGGCTCGAAAGCAATATGAGGCTGCACTGCGTCCGTTTGTGCAACAATGGGTACAACTAAACAGTGCAGTAACAAATGCTGATCGAGTGAGCATGAATATAAAGCCGAGAGATAAAACCCGCACCAAAATACCTGCACCTTCTACCCTACCCATGGTGGAAATAATGCCCGGCAATGGAAGCACCCTGTTGCTGAATTTCCGCCAGCAGCCGGAAGCCAATGGCAGCAGCCGCCGTGGTAAACCCGAGGGTGCGGCTAGTTGCGAATTCTATTATAAAGTGGATGGAGATGCACCTGCAAGTCCGGCAGATTGTCCGATGAGAATAATGGCTACCCGCAGTCCTGTAATGCTAAATTTCGATTCGGGCATGAGTGGTCGTAGAATATGGACATACAGTCGCTGGATGAATGCTACAGGTCAGGGTGGTCAATGGATTATAAACGCTGTTTCAGCAGTGATACCTTGAGGGTGGAGGGAGAATGGTGAATGGTGAGTAGTGAGTAGTGAGTAAAAAATGTCGAACTGTCGAATCGTGTAATCGTGTAATCGTGTAATCGTGTAATCGTTGTAATCGTGAAATCGTGTAATCGAAAAAAAAATCAATAATCAGCGTTGAGTTTTTATTTAACTCGAAACCCGAAATCTTATACTCGAAACTTTTATTTTTTTAGTCAATGTTCTTAGTCAACAGTCAATGTTTTTTGAGTCAATGTTCTAAGTCAATAGTCAAAGTCTTTTATAAGCGACAAGCCCCTTGCGGAAACTTAAAAAATCTTGAGTCCATAATCGCCAATTACATTATTAGACTTTACTTCGTAATTTTCCGAATAGGTACAAACAAAAATTGCAGTACAAGAGTTAAAATAAATATGTTCGCAAACACAACACAGAAGAATTCTTGACAACCATCAGAATAAATATAGAACGGATAAATCACCTGCTTAAACTCTACAAGTTGGAGAGGCAAGAATTTTTATTACTTCTAAGCAAAGGCCTGAAGAGAAAGTTTACCGCAGAGGATGTTTTTAAAAATGAAATCAACACCAGTTTATTGAAAAAAATTGATAAAGTTTTCGGCAAAGGTTTGAATTATTACATTGACCCTAAGCATCCCAAAGAAACAAAAGACGAAAGTATTTTTTTCAGAAAAGATAAATTCAATGCCGACCTTAATTTGAGTGCGAAGAAAATTGTTAATCATTTTGAAGAGGAAAAGATTTCTCTTTCAGCGCTTTCTAAACTTTCGGATTTAAAGCATGATAGATTGCTGCCGGTTTTCACATTAAAAGATGGACCAAAAGAAGTTGCAATAAAAATCAGAGAAAAACTTTACCCTGAATTTAACAACAGAAAAAGAGAATTCCTGAAATCACTTATTGCAAAATTTGCCGAACACAACATTCTTGTTTTTGAATTTGTAGAAAACTGGAACAAGAAAGAGAAAGTGAATATCAATGGTTTTATCTAAAACCTAATACGATTGTTCTTAAGCGAAATCAAAAATCTTTCAGTCGTGAAATTTTTTACACTTATTCACGAATTGGGACACTATCTGCTAAATGAAGAAGAAATTGATGAACGCATTAATGAAGATACAGCAGACTTTAAATCGTTGAGTAAAATAGAAAGATGGTGCAATGATTTTGCGTATTATTTTCTTGTTGGGGAATTAGACAAAACTTTAATTGCACTTGCAACTGCAACCGGCAACAATGATTACCACCACGACAAATTAAATGGTATTGGATCGCAAACCAACTTAAGTGTGTTTGCTCTTTACACAAGGTTGCTTATCAATGAAAAAATCTCTCTGAGCAATTACAGAAAAGTCTACAAAGAACTTTCAGACAGTATAAAAGCAAGAGAAGCAGAAGAACAACACAAATATGAAATAGAAAGATTAAAAGCATTGGAAGAAGGAAAAAAGACAGGAGGAGCAGCAGCTAAACCGCTCCTGTCACCTTTGTATGTAAGCACAATCCAATCTGCATTTTATGAAGGAATAATTAATGAAGCAGAGTTTTGCAGAAGATTAAACATTAAACCCGAAAGGATTGACTATTATCTTAAATGAGAGCAGTAATAGACACAACATCACTTGTTTCCTTTGTTCGCTATTATTTGCCATTTGACAAAAGCGATAAACTGAAAGCACTCCTTGAAAAAAATTCAATTCAGGAGAAATGATTGTGTTAGATAAAGTTTATGAAGAATCAAAATTTGTGGCTAAAGGAATTGTAAGTAAGGAGTTGAATTTCCTGGCAAAGTCACCGAAAATTATAAAAACAGAATTGCTGCTTCCCGAACAAAAAATTTTTCAAGCGCCTTGAAAACGAACTCTGTTATGGAGCTCAACGAAACAAACTAACAGCAACAGAATTTGAAATTGAGCAAAAGAAATTTTTAGAAACAGCTGATGCTAAATTGATTCTGTTTTGTGAGCAAGACAAAAACTCTTTGGAGTTAGATAAACCAATACTGGTAACAGAAGAAACGAAAAGTGAGAACGACAGCAAACTCTTCAAAAAGTTACCGGTGATTTGCACAATTCTTAACATTTATCATTGCAATCTTCCGACTTTATTAAGAGACCATTTCCAAATTAACCTGAGTGAATACTTGATGTAATTTCAGAATTCGATGCACCCAATATTGCATTTATGGATAGGCACCAACCACCACCTTTTAGTTTAGGCAGGAGGACTGTATGAAAAAAATTTTTAGTTTCCGCAGAAACCTTGTCGCAATTAAATCAATAAATCAACAACCCCTGAGGTAATAAAAAATGTGAGTAGTGAAAAAATAAGCAATACGCAATAAGCAATAAGCAATAAGCAATTGTAAATTATGAATTATAAATGATAATTGAAAAAATCAGTAATGATTAATGAGTTATGAATTTTTTGTCATTGTTCTAAGTCAATGTTCTAAGTCAATGTTCTAAGTCAATGTTCTAAGTCAATAGTAAAAGTAAAATTGCCAATAGCTAACGGCTAAAAGCTAATAGCAAATTATTCAGTAATGAGATTAGTCAATGGTCTAAGTCAATAGTAAAATTGTATTAGTGTATTGAATTAACCTGAAACTCGAAACTCGAAACTTTTTAGTCAATGTTATAAGTCAATAGTCAAAGTAAAATTGCCAAAAGCTAAAGGCCAATAGCTAATAGCATCTCCCAATACTCAATACCCAATACCCAATACCCAATACCAAATACCCTATTTTTACAACCACATGTTATCAGTAAAAAATATTGAAAAATCTTACGGTCCGCTGCGAGTGCTTAAAGGTGTTAATCTGGAAGTGCAGAAAGCAGAGATAGTAAGTATAACCGGAGCTTCAGGTGCTGGCAAAAGCACACTATTACATATTATAGGAACATTAGATAAAGCGGATAAAGGTGAGGTATTATTTAATGGAATTAAGGTGCAGGAATTACCTGAAAAAAATTAGCGCAATTTCGAAACAGACATATAGGATTTGTATTTCAATTTCATCATTTACTTCCGGAATTTACTGCTCTTGAAAATGTATGTATGCCGGGATATATTGCCGGTACTCCTGAAAAAGAAATTGAGGCCAGGGCAATGGAATTACTCGGTTATCTTCAACTCACAGAAAGGCTGCATCATAAACCTGCGGAGCTATCCGGTGGTGAACAACAACGGGCTGCGGTAGCTCGAGCACTTATTAATAATCCCGATATTATTTTGGCTGATGAACCTTCCGGAAATCTGGATACTGCAAATAGCAAAGAGCTACATAAATTATTTTTTGATTTGAGAAAAGACTTCAATCAAACATTTATTATTGTAACACACAATGAAGAATTGGCCGCTATGGCAGATCGTAAATTACACATGCAGGATGGCGTAATTATGTAAAAAAAATTTGGTTAGTGCATCAATATGAATTTTATTTGCTAAATCTAAATCCCATGAAATGCCTTATCAAAATTCCCTTGCTTTTAATTCCGTTAATGAAATTAAGTTTTCAGTTGTAAATTCTCAGATTGAAATTCGTGTCAATACTATTTTACTTGGCACTATCAACAGCGGCTATCCGGTTAGTATTTATATTACTAATAACTCCGCCGGACAAAATTTTATAACGCTTATTGAAATCAGTGAGCAGGAATATACTTCCGGTAATAACAATGAACCTAATCGCACCATCCATTTTAATCATCTTGCAAGCGTTGCAAAACTTAAAATAAAAAAATGTAGTAATCAGGAGAATTATAAAATTATTGGATGGGAAGATGAGGAGTTAGGAGGGCTTTGTATGCATGGTATAATTAAATATTTTGACATTTCAACAATACATCATTTTAAAGCCAAAATTGAAACCGTGAATAGCAATTTAGTAATGGTGATAAAGTACGATCATGATGTGTTGCAGTTATCAGAACCGGATCCGGTTTGTTCCCAAATTCTGTTTAGTTATTCCTGTTCTCCCTGAGTAAAGTCTGATGCCTGCTTTCTTCCGCAATCGGAATATTTTTGACACGGGCATTTAGCCACATTAATGTTTCTTCCATAATTACAAATTTGTAATTGGGATTTTGAATTCTTAAAGAATCAATAGTTTCCAATATTTTTTTTAAGATTTCATCTCTCACATTTACCGGTGCATTCATCAAGTTTCTAATACCTGAAATTAAAATCCTATCAAACTCTTCATGGATATTATTCTTATGCAAAAATCGGTTTGCACTTCTCAATAAACTTTCCAGAAGTATAGTATTACCCAACTCATAATGACAGATAATTTGAATTAACCAAACACCGTTTTGCAGATCAAATCGAACATCAGATTTCATATCTAATATTCTTGAACAATAATCTAAACAACCATTAAATTTTTCATTTAGAAAGCATAATAAGCTGAGGCTATAATACATAGCAATTATTCTACTTGTTTTCATCAATCTTTTATTTTCAGCAATACCTGTTTCAATTTCTGCAGTAATTGTATCCATCTTTTCTAATTGATTCATATTTAAAGCATATAGCAATTTATATAAACCAATAGCAGAAAACAACTTTTCTTTTTGCTTTGCATTTTCAGCTTTGATAGAATTTAATTTGAATAAGAATTCATCAAATTCTTTATAATCACCCGAACGATGACAAGAACCTAAATAATTAGTTACCGCCTTAATATATTCAGTTATTGATACCCTATTTTTATACTCCTCAAACACCTTCAATCGTTGACGTTGATATTGCCTATCCTCTGCCAATTTATTATAAAACCGATAACGTAATGTTTGTGCGAGATACCAATTGCTTTTAGCAGTAAATGTTTTCAAACTTTCGTAAGGAATGTTATCTAATTCCTCTTCTATCTTTTTTAGCTTTTCAAATCCATCTTTATCATTAAATAAGGGATTTATCATATACTGTACATGTAAAATATTACTTATTCGCACAATTTGAATATCCATTTCTAATATTTCAATTGCCTCTTTCTCCTCTTTGAAAACTCTATTCAACACACCTTCCGGATCCTTCCCACTTAGTTGTAAATAAAAAATACGCTCTACTTTTAATACCCATAGCAGAATATAATATTGCTCCTGTTCATAGCATACTTGTTTTGCTTTTTGAATATTTCTTTCCTGCAAATCTATCAGGCCACGCTCCTTAAATATTTCTTCCTCACGCAATAAATCCAATACTTGTAATAAAGGTGATTTACTTTTCTCGAAATTTTTTAAAGATTGCATTACCATTTCAAACAAGTAATGTTTTTGATAAGCTACATTTTTGGAATGAATACTTCCCTTTAATTTCTTTTTCAATAATTCTTCATCATACTCCTTTAGTTTATCTACAGCATCAAATAATTGCAGATAATATTTTTCTTCTGCATCACCCTGTTTTGCAGCAAATAGTTTAAAATATCGCTTCTCGGGAGGGGTTAGCGATTTTATGAGTTTGTGAAGTTTATCTCCGGGAATCATACCACTGTTTTTTCAAATTTAAACCCTATTAAAATATTTGCCAATTTAATATTAGTTATTTGAATATCTGTTATTTAGCTATTAAAATATTCACATTTTTTAACCACTTATTTCCATTTTTTTTATCCGGAAAAAGGCCTCAGAAACCAAATAATGAGACTAAAGTTGGTTTCCAGTCTACCATTACCCATAATAGCTTTGCTGTATGAAACAATTGAAAATGTCGAAAAAGGATGCTGTAATAACAAAAGCCAAGTTGAGCTTTTATGAAGAGGAGTTGCTGATTGCCATAGCTAGTTCCACACCAATACAGCAAATTTCTGAGCAGTTTCAATTGGAAACCCTGCTATCCTTGAAATGAGATCCAATGTGATGCAGAAGCTAAATGCCTCCAATATTTTGGAGGCATTAGCTTTTGCAAAAACATAGACTATTAGAAATGGATTACATAGGAATATCTTTCAATTAAAAGCACCTGATTCAATATATATATTATTGAGAATCCAATTCTTTACTTTCTCGTTTTTATCTTTGCGATAGTTTATGGCGCTATTCGAATTCATTTTTATCTGGGTGTAATTGTTATTGTCTTCACTACTGCCTGGAAATTCATCGCTTCAATTTTTACCAACCTGCTTCAGGCTATTGGTATTGATAAGGACTTTACATTCCTGATATTTAAAACTGCAAGCTATTATATTCTTGTTACGATTACTGCATTAAAAACTGTGGAACAAATGCAAGGCGGCTATACATTCACTTCAATTTTATATGCTATTATAGGCACCTTTGTAATTTATGCAACTATTGCCGGTAACCTGGAGCGCAATCGCTGGAGAGCAGTATTGAATTATGAACGCAAACGCATTCAAGTAATGCGATATGATGGTTATTTATTAATGGCATGTATTGTTTTATTTATTGCTACTTTAATTCAACCTGAAATTTCTAATTTTTCTGTACAACAATGGATATTGCAAACTATTGGAAAAATTTATAATACTCCTGTATTAAAATTTATTATTGGCTTCTTTGCATTCTTCTATATGATTAATATGATAATAAGTGGAATTAAAGCAACAGATCAGGTGCTAGATATTTTATTGAATAGAAAAAAATCATCTGCATTTAATGATGGAAATACTAGGGCTGGTGAAACCACTTATACAGACTATGAAGTAGTGGATGAACCCAAAGAGCCCCCCACCACTATTCAGTGATACTAAAGCCTTACAGATTTTCGTTTAGCAATCTTATCATGAAAAAATTATTTCTATTTTTTCTAATTGGTTTTTCAATTGAATTAAATGCACAACAAGTGCAATGGGCAAATGAGGTAATCAAATTCTCTACTGAATACGGTCGCAATGCATACGGTGCAAAAATGATTATTGGTGCACCAAATAAATTACCTGCATGGGGTGAAAGTCCAATGGCATGGGCACCTGCAACAATGGATAATTCTTCGGGTGAATTTATTGAAGTAGGTTTTGAAATTCCACAACAAATTTCTCAGGTTGCTATTGGAGAAAGCAATTGTCCGGGTGCAATTAATAAAGTGATTGCAATAGATACAAAAAATAAAAAATATATTCTTTATCAAAATGATATCATTCAACCAAGATTTGGAATTGGCGGTGGTATAAAAAATATTATTTTTCCACTTACTGATTATTCTGTGAAAGCAATTCGTGTTGAATTAAATACAAAAGCAATTGCTGGAATGAATCAATTGGATTGTATCGGCATCAGTGAAAGTCAGGAATTTATTAAAGCAGTAATTGATACAATTCCTTATTCATATAATTCTCCCGCAGAAAACTTAGGACCATTAATTAATTCGAGAGCAGATGATATGTTACCAATTATTTCACCGGATGGAAACACATTATATTTTGCTCGTAAAAAACACAATGAAAATATCGGTGATGAGAAACGTGATGATATCTGGGTATCAACATTAGATGATAATAATAATTGGACTACAGCAAAAAATATTGGTGAGCCATTAAATAATGAATATCATAATTATGTAGCATGGGTTGCTGCCGATGGAAAATCGTTAGCACTTGCCAATGATTATAAAAATCCGGGTGCAGGTCAACGTGTTTCTATGAGCATTGAAAAAGAGCATGTTTGGACATTTCCAACTACTCTAAAAATAAATGATATTTATAACAGGAATGAATTTTCTTGTTATCATTTAAATGCAGAAGGCAATGTGTTATTTCTTGCCATTCAAAGAGGTGATACTTATGGTGATATGGATATTTATATCAGTTTTTTACAAAAAAATAAAGTGTGGACTGTTCCGAAAAATCTTGGTAAAATAATTAATACAGCCGCAACAGAAGGCAGTGTTTTTATTGCTGCTGATAATAAAACATTATACTTCGCCAGCAATGGCCGTTCAGGTTTTGGTGGATTCGATATGTATATGAGCAAACGATTGGATGATACATGGCTGAATTGGTCAGAACCTAAAAATCTTGGTCAACAAATTAATTCTAAATACGACGATTTTTATTATACTATTCCTGCATCCGGTGATTATGCATATTTTTCTTCACGACAAAATTCAATGGGTGGTGCAGACTTATTTAAAATTGCATTGCCAAAAGAAATTCAACCGGAGCCTGTGGCTTTAATCACCGGAAAAATAATTGATAAAGAGAGTGGCAAAACTTTGGAAGCAACAATGGAATATGGTGGATTAATAAATATAGAACCGATACTACAATTTACAAATGCTGATGGAAAATATGCAATGATAATTCCTGATTCAAGTTATTCTATCACTATTAAAAAAGAAGGTTATTTCCCTCTACTTACAAATCCGGATTTACAAAACTCTACATTGAATTTAGATTATAATGCAACTGATCCTGTAGAAATAATTAAGCATACATTAAAGCAAGAAGTAAATTCCAAACTAAAAAATTATTCAGGTGATAGCACAGAAATTTCCGAATTAATAAAACAATCTTATACAGAATTACAGAATCAAACTACTATTCAAGATACACTTCTTCAAGAAATTACGGATGAACTAACAGAAGAATATAACACACAAAATAATTTCAGAGAGAAGAATGAGGACATTGAAATGATTCCTATTCGTGAAGGGCAAGTACTCACTTTAAATAATGTTTTTTTTGATGCGAATAGATCAACGCTCAAAGAAACTTCCAAAGATCAATTGATTGAAATTGCAGAATTTTTAAAAACACATCCTAATATTTATGTTGAAATCGGTGGTCATACGAATGGTTTGCCGGAGGATGATTTTTGTTTGCAGCTATCAGATACAAGAGCAAAAAATGTAGCTGAGTTTATTATTCAGCAAGGTGTGGAATCATCAAGAGTAACTTATAAAGGTTATGGAAAATTATTTCCAATTGCAGAAAATGCAACATTAGAAGGCCGCAAAAAAAATCAGCGAGTAGAATTAAAAATTATAAAAATTATTCCTTGATTTTGTTCTTCATTATTTAATTGATAGAACTTTATAGTCAATTGCTATTTGTTTCTTTTAAAACTGTACGACTATCACTTTGTGCAGTTGGTAAAATAGTAACCTCTTCAATATTTACATGTGCAGGTCTTGTTGCCGTGAAGTAAATTATTTCTGCTACATCCATCGCACTCAAAGGTGTAAATCCACTATACACATCATCCGCTTTAGTTGTATCACCTTTAAATCGCACCACAGAAAATTCAGTTTCTGCTAAACCGGGAGAAATATTTGAAACTTTTATTTTATGCGGTAATAAATCAATACGCATTCCTTTGCTCAAAGCTTTTACCGCATACTTTGTAGCACAATACACATTTCCCATCGGATATACTTCATGACCTGCTAAGGAATCTACATTTAAAATATGTCCCCCACCCTGTTCAATCATCCATGGAATAATTGCTTTTGAAACATATAATAACCCTTTAATATTAGTATCAATCATTCTTTCCCAATCATCTAATTCAGCATCCTGAAATAAATCTCTTCCCACGGCAAGCCCTGCATTATTTATCAAAATATTTACACTTCGCCAATTAGTTGGCAGTGATTGAATGGATTTTACAACTGCATCATTATTGCGCACATCAAAATCTAAAAGATATACTTCAGCATTGTATTCTTTTTCAAGATCCGCTTTTAAGTTTTGCAGGCGATCAATTCTTCTTGCATTCAATATCAATCTATAATCTCCTTTCGCAAATAATTCAGCACATGCCTTTCCGAACCCTGAACTTGCTCCTGTTATAAATACAGTTTTTTTCATTTTACAATTGTTTTATTCAGCCGTAAAAATTGCCAATTCATCCCGTTTAAACAAACATTTGTTTTCATTGCATTTGAAAATTGTAATTTGGTGTAGTTATTTTGCACTAAGACAACCACTCATTAATGCGTTTAAACCTATTTATTCTTTCAGGCTTTCTATTCTTATTACTCAATGCGCAATCGCAAACAATAATTAAAGGACATGTTGAAAGCAATAAGAAAGAAATAATTCCCGGAGTAAATATTATTCTACAAGATTCCTATGATGGCACTACTACAGATCTTGATGGAAATTTTGAATTTACAACTGATGAAACAGGTGCGTTTATTTTGATTGCAAGTTTTATTGGATATGTAGAATTTTCAGATACACTTGATTTGCAAGGAGAGACTATAGAATTAAATATTATTCTAAAAGAAGCTTTTAATGAATTAAATGCAGTGTTGATTACAGCAGGTGCGTTTGAAGCAAGTGATGAAAAAAAATCTGTTGTATTTAGTTCGTTGGATATTGTTACTACGGCTGGTGCTGATGGAGATATTTATGGCGCATTAGAAACATTGCCAGGTGTAACTTCGGTTGGTAATGATGATGGACTTTATGTGAGAGGTGGCACCGGTTATGAAACGGTAACTATTATTGATGGTGTGCCTGTTCAAAATCCGTATTACAGTACCTTACCCGATATACCCAGCAGAGGAAGATTCGGTCCGTTTTTATTTAAAGGAACTGTGTTCAGCACCGGTGGTTATTCCGCAGAATACGGTCAGGCACTTTCATCCGCTGTGATTTTAAATACATTCGACATGCCCGAACAATCCACTTCAGCAATTAGTCTTTCTCCAATTTTTGCAAGTGCATTTCACACACATAAATTTAAAAATACTGCAATAGGTGCAGGTATAAATTATACCAATCTTTCTTTTTATGATTTGCTTTTTAAACCACGCACTTATAATAATATTGAAAGTGTAGAAGCATTAAGCGGCAATATTTTTCTCCGACAAAAAACTTCTAAAAATGGTATTCTGCGTTTATATGGTCAATTTGAAGGTACAGATTTAGGTGTAAGTTATCCTGACATAGATAGCACTGAAGAAAATATTTATGATGATGTGTATTTAATTAACAGATATAATTATTTCAATCTTTCTTACCGTGAAATTATTGCTAAGAAATGGACGATAAATGTTGGTGGAAGTTTATCCTTTAATAAAGATAGTGTTACGGTTGGGGGAACAAATTTCAGCAGTGGCAATGATGCGTTTAATGGAAAACTTTCTATCGCAAATCAAATCAATGAAAAAATACGATTGCGGTTTGGTGCAGAAACACAATCTATCGGAAGCATACAATACAGCGGTACATTTACATATGATGCAAAGCAAGCCTACACCGGTTTATTTGCCGAGTCAGATATATTCATAACCAATGATCTTGCAGGTCGTATTGGTGTGCGCAGTGAATATGATCAGGGATTAGATAAATACAATTTAGCACCAAGAATTTCTTTAGCATACAAGGTAGGTGAGAGTGGTCAAATATCTGTAGCCTACGGAGATTTCTATCAATCACCACAAGCACAGTATTTATATGTGGGTGATAATAGTTTACTCACTTATGAAAAGGCGACACACTACATTGCAAATTATCAATTCATAACAAATGATCGCACCTTTCGCATTGAAGCATATTATAAAAAATATGATGATTTAATCAGTTATAGTTCTATAACAAATCAGCCGGGTGATATTTTTAATTTAAATAATAAAGGCTATGGTTATGCGCAGGGTTTTGATATTTTTTATCGGGATAAGAAAACTATTAAAAATGGAGATTTCTGGGTTTCCTATTCTTATATAGATTCCAAAAGAAAATTTTCATATTATCCCGAAGAGGCTCAACCGGATTTTGTAACAAATCATATTTTAAGTGTGATTTACAAACAATATTTTTCAAAAATAAGAACTCAGTTTGGCGCAAGTTATCGGTTTAATGCAGGCTTCCCTTATTACGATCCGAATGAAACCGGATTTATGACTCAGACTTCGCCTATTTATAATGACATTAGTATTAATGCAAGTTTCCTTACGCAGATTGCGGGAAACTTTACTGTAATTTTTGCTTCCTTTAATAATGTATTTGGCTTCGACCAGATTTATGGATATCAATTTTCTTATCAGGATCCCGGAGTTGTATTTACAGATATGCCACCATTAAAACAAACGGTTTTTATTGGCATGTTTATTAGCATTGTAAATCAATCTAAAATGGATTCTAAAGGATTAAACTTTTAAAACAAAATCATAATGAAAAAAATCAACCTGTTACTTATCATCTGCACTTTTAGTATTAGTGCATTTTCACAGAGTCCAAAATATTTGGATGCAATGAAAAAAACACTTGCTGAATTTGCAACCGACAGCACAGCAGAACAACTATTAACTGTTTCAAATAAATTTGAACGCATTGCACTTGCTGAAAAAACCGAATGGCTACCTTACTATTATGCAGCATTAACCAGAACTTTTATGGGCTTTCTTTCAGAAGATAAAAGCAAAGTAGATGGCATATTAGATATAGCTCAAAAATATGTGGACAAGGCTGATTCTATCAATCCAAACAACTCTGAAATAGTACTTTTAAAAGGAATGGTGTTGGCAGGAAGAATTATGGTGGACCCTATGAACAGAGGAATGCAATACGGAATGCAAAGTGGTGCATTTACTTCTCGAGCAATGGAGCTTGATCCTGAAAATCCAAGAACTTATTTAATGATGGGGCAAAGTTTATTTTATACACCGGAACAATATGGTGGAGGAAAAGATAAAGGATGCGAGATGCTAATGACTGCAAAAGAAAAGTATGAATCTTTTAAACCCGCAACTGATATTTCACCCGATTGGGGCAGAGATCAAATGATGCAATTACTTCCATCTTGCAATTCAAATACTCCGGATGGAAAAGAATAAAAAAAGTAATTTTATAAAACAAAAAAGAACGACCGAAGTCGTTCTTTTTTTATACAATAGTTTTAAATTTATTATAACCATGTAATACCAACTCTGAATCCTACATAATTCAAATTATTAATTATTTGTTTATAATCATAAGTAGTGAACGTATAGAATGCATTTAAATTAAATGCTGCTCCGGAACCAGGTATAGCAATTGCAACACCCACATTTGGTGAAATACTAAACGGCCAGTTATTATAATCTGTAAGTATATAGTCAACCACTTGTGTTTCTAAACTCACAGAAGAAACACCTAAAGCTAAACCTGCAGAAGGCTGCACTTTTGCTGAACTACTTCCAAAATAATAATCACCTGCTGCATGCAAATTCCATGTATTTATATAATTATAGAATGTTGCATTCACCGTAGTAGCATCGGTTAATACATACGTTTGAGCTTCTTGTTTTTCATACCATGCATTAAACCCTACATCGAAACCTACCCCAATATTGGGATTAACTAAATACCGATATTGAAAATCAAAACCACGTACATTAAAAGTTCCGATATAATCCGCAGTACTACCTAAAGGTTGGTGCATTAACCAGTTTAAAGAAATTCGTTCTTGCGCACTTGCTGAAAGTAACATTCCGCAAAGTACTATTGATAAAAATATTTTTTTCATTTATATAGATTTATTAATTCGTTTGTAAGTAAGGTGCAATATCAAATGCAGTATTTACGCCCTGTATCGCTTTGTTTACATTAAACTGCGGACTGTCTTCTGTAAGCGTATATATAATGGCTGAGAAGTTTAAAGGAATAGCTTCATTATCTGCACTACCTCCATTTTTCAAATCAGCAAACTCCATTATAAAAGAACCTGAAGTATAAGTACTAATAACAGGATAACTTGGATAATACCAGCCGCCACAGTAATAATACCAGTAGTAGCAATCCCAATAACCCCAATATGACCCGGGATAAAATAGAATAGTTGTTGATGTAACTACGGTAGTTAAAATTGCAAGATCAGGATCTGCATCTCTGTCCACCTGAGTAAATCCACGAGAATTCATATTATCTTGAATTGTACTTAAAACCTGCTCTGCATTATCTTGATTAAAAGCTGTCCAAACAGAATCTTCATTTAAATAATACAGTGAATCCGGAAGGGCATAAGTTTCATAATTGCTAAAGTCAACTGTAGTGTCTCTGTTAACTACCACAAAATTATCGCTATACAGTTCATCACTGGTAGGATATGGTGGAAGGCAGCTTACTAAACTTGCAAGGATTAATAAGAAACTAAAATTTCCTATTTTTTTTCTCATAATTTAATGATTTGATTTTTTGATAATAACGTCAAAAGTAATAAGGTTTTATTAAATAATTCGGTATAATTGTTCCTGAGGTTTAATAATAAATCATAGATTTAAACCGCATTTATCTTAGCAAATTATTAATACAATGAGAAACACTTTGATATTTTCTATCACGATTCTCTTAGGATTCAGCTCCTATGCACAAGACCCATTCCTTAAGGACTCCCTTCCAGAATTTAAAAATAATATAAAGCTCAACGTGAGTTCATTTGCAATTTATGATAAGGCGTTCATCATGAGTTATGAAAGGATAATTAACAATAAGCAAAGTATGTCAATTGAGTTCGGAGCCGCCGCATTGCCCACAATAGATTCATTAGCAGCAGATGGATTTTATTTATCTAAAGAAAATCAAAACAAAGGTTTTAAAATAGCTTTTGATTACCGTTTTTATCCCCAAAAAGAAAATAAATTTAGTGCACCAAGAGGAATTTATATAGGACCTTTTTTAGCGTTTTATCATTTCGATAAACAAAACAGCTTTCAATTTATTGATTCTAATTCGGTAAGTGTAGATCTGAATGTAAAGGCAAATATTTATCAGGCAGGTTTTGAAGTGGGATATCATTTTATTTTTTATAAGCGTTGGTCTGTTGACCTTTTACTAATGGGTCCGGCATTGTCTTTTTATTCTACCAATATTAATTTGAGTTCTACTGTTTCTTCTGAAAATGAATTAGTTCAGGATTTCTATCAAGCTTTAGCAAATAAATATCCTGGCTTTAGTACACTGGTTAACGAAGGTGAAATAACAACAACCGGAAGAACCGATTTTTTTGCCGGAGGCTTTCGCTACTCTGTTTCTATCGGGTTTTTGTTTTAGGGATTTTATTAAAATATCGAAATACCTTAAAAGTCACAAATTTTAATTTTTATTTGTTGAATAACAAAATAATTTAATTTGAAATTAGTATTTATACTTAATGGTTAGATTTGTTATAACAAAAACTTATTATATGAAAACATTTACCTTACTTACCTTACTATTAATTATCAATTTAATTACTTACGGGCAGCAACCATTAATGGAAACACAATCGTTGATTTCTCCTGATGGAATTTTATCAACTAATTTAAAACATACTGAAAATCCCATCCTGAATAATTATCTCAGAAGTGCGGTGGATTTTGTTCCCATCGGTACTTCCTACAATTTATATTCAATTCTTAATTCTGAACAAGGCCAGGTTTCCTATAACCCAGATATAAATACAATCGCATTTGTACATCGCCAGAACGATGGAACACCAGGTGGTTCAGGTGGATTAGCATTTGATTATTCAACGGATGGCGGCGCTACATGGACAATAAATCAAATCCTTACACCTAATTATAATGCAGGTACTACAGGCATGTCTGGTAATAGAGTGCCAAGCGGTGCATTATGGAACCCATCCGGAAATACAAATCCTAATGCTGCATACTTTGTAACACATGGCCCGTGCCTTACGCCAGTAACAGGATCTTGGGGAGCAACAGTAAATGCCTCACAAAAACTAAATGGAGCAAAAATTAAGGAGTCTTATTATTCTGAAAATAATTTATCTAATGATTATATTGCATACGGAATCCAAGCTTACGCAAGTGGAAGTTTATGGGATTGTAAAATAAATTTAGATCTTGACACTGTCTATATCAATGAAGCCACATTTATTGGTGGTATAAATTCATTTGAATTTAATTCTACTGCTATTGCTCCGGATTGGTATATGACCAATGGTGAACTTGCAGGAATAAATCCGAAGTGTATGACTGTATTTAATGAGCAGGGAATTATAGGATATACTATAATTATCGGCACATTAAATTCTGATCCGATACATAATTTACAGCCAACGATACTCAAAACCGAGGATGCAGGGGGCACTTGGTCCTACCTCCCTTGGTTTGATCTTTCTTCACTTACAGAAATACAAAATTGGCTAATCCCTTCTGATGCCGGAGCCGGTCCAATTAAACCGTCATTCAATGAATTTGATGCTACAGTAGATGCAGATGGAAGGCTGAATATTTTCGCAGCAGTTTCAAGTGGCTTATCTTCTAATACTTTTGATTCTTTATTTTATACTTATTCAAATCATGAAGTAATGCTGCACTTTTCTGTTAGCGATGGTTCTGACTGGACTGCAAAAAAAATTGGCTTCAGTAATTTAACGAAAATCAATATTGGCTTCGTTGAACTAACTTATAATCCGCAAATTAGTCGCACTGCAAATGGGGAAAGAATATTTATGATCTGGGCCATGTCTGATTCATTGTTATATGATGAACACTCTGCGCCGGATATTCATGCAATGGGTTACGAAGTGGAAACTGGATATTATACCGTTGAATTAAATATTACTGAAGGTACAGATTATGCAA
Source organism: Bacteroidota bacterium (assembly GCA_016715425.1). Lineage (NCBI taxonomy): Bacteria > Pseudomonadati > Bacteroidota > Bacteroidota bacterium. The sequence goes on along the minus strand of JADKAC010000005.1, from coordinate 791,545 downwards.
ATTCTGCATATTATCCCACTATGTCTTCAGTTTCAATTGACAATGATTATACGTATGAATTGCCGGTTGTATTTGCTTTGCCCGGAGAACTTGATATAAGTCCGCCACAATATTATTATATAAAAGGTATTACATTTTTTGATGAAGAATTTTGCAGCATTGAACTAACCATAAACATTACAGCATCCGATACTACTAATTTTTGTCAAGGCGACTCAGTTATTTTAACCGCTACACATGATGGAACTTCAGTGCAATGGAGGAGAAATGGAACAGATATTCCGGGAGCAACAGATGAAAATTATACAGTAACTAAAAAAGGTAATTATAGATGTATTGTTTCTAATGCATGTGGCATTACTAAAACTTCAACTCCGATTATCGTAAATGTTACTAAGCCACCCGTTGCTATAATTTCCGCAGATGGTGCTACTACATTTTGCCCAGGTGATAGTGTTACATTATCTATAATTCCCAAGCCGGATAGAAGCTATCAATGGATGCGTGGAAGCACAACCATTGCCGGTGCTACTAACAGCACCTATGTAGCAAAATATAATGGTGTTTATAGATGTTTAGTTACTATTATTTCAACTGGTTGCTCCAAGTCTTCCGGATCTATTCCTGTAACAGCATCATGTAAAATTGCTGATACATTTGAATTGGAAATGTATGTGAATCCTAACCCAACTATAGATGAAATTTATCTACAAATTTCTGAGGAGCTGAACAATGATGCAAATATTAGAATCTATAATTTAACCGGAAGTCTATTGATTGAAAAAACATTACCTGCATATTCGCAAACAATCAATATTAATTTAGAAAATTTTGCAACAGGTATGTATATATTAGAACTGCAAACAGCGGATAAAATAATTACTCAAAAAATTATGAAAGAATAATTTGAGGTACTTATTAAAAAAATAAAAACAACCCTTACAATTCAAATTTGTAGGGGTTGTTTTTTTTTATAAGTAAACCCTTTATTTTAGTATTATCTCATTCGTTAAAGTTGTGGAGATATTTAATAACTCAATTTTAATTGAGTCGAATTCGATGCCTTAAAAAATTATGGCAGGATGAAATTATAAGGATGAAAAATTCATAAATAAAAAAAGCGAAACTTCCGCTTCGCTTTTTTAGTGACCCCGCCAGGAGTCAAACCTGGAACCTTCTGATCCGTAGTCAGATACTCCCTGCCTGCCGAAGGCAGGTATTCAATTGAGCTACTTCAATAATATCTTAAAAATACTTTTCGACATCTGCACTTTACAATCAACTATACTTCAAAAAAAAATTGCACCTCATTTATTTTTAAAAAAGTTAATGCTAAATATTTTGCTTTGTACGAAATGCATAAATAAAAAAAGCGAAACTTTCGCTTCGCTTTTTCAGTGACCCCGCCAGGAGTCAAACCTGGAACCTTCTGATCCGTAGTCAGATACTCCCTGCCTGCCGAAGGCAGGTATTCAATTGAGCTACTTCAATAATATCTTAAAAATACTTTTCGACATCTGCACTTTACAATCAACTATACTTCAAAAAAAAATTGCACCTCATTTATTTTTAAAAAAGTTAATGCTAAATATTTTGCTTTGTACGAAATGCATAAATAAAAAAAGCGAAACTTTCGCTTCGCTTTTCCGGCCCCCTTTAAACTTGACCTTGCTCTATTTCTGCCCAAAAAAAAGAAATTTAGTGACCCCGCCAGGAGTCAAACCTGGAACCTTCTGATCCGTAGTCAGATACTCCCTGCCTGCCGAAGGCAGGTATTCAATTGAGCTACTTCAATAATATCTTAAAAATACTTTTCGACATCTGCACTTTGCAATCAACTATATTTCAAAAAAAAATTGCACCTCATTTATTTTTAAAAAAGTTAATGCTAAATATTTTGCTTTGTACGAAATGCATAAATAAAAAAAGCGAAACTTTCGCTTCGCTTTTTTAGTGACCCCGCCAGGAGTCAAACCTGGAACCTTCTGATCCGTAGTCAGATACTCTATTCAATTGAGCTACGGGGCCATTTATTAATATATTCTCTTCCTATACCACTTTTAAAATATTTTTCTCTTGCCCTTGCTTCTAAACGACTTGGAAGTTCTTCCTTAAAAAGTAATTTCCATGGACGATATCCTTTTGTAGATTTTGTTTTTCCAGAATTGTGCTCAATTAACCGCTTATCAAAATCACTGCACATTCCTATATAATGTCTACCGGTATTATTTATCAATATATATACAAAGAACTTCATCGCTTAGTCAGATACTCCCTGCCTGCCGGCAGGCAGGTATTCAATTGAGCTACGGGGCCATTTATAGCTGCAAATTTAACGACTAAATATTATTTTATATCATCCTTTTTTTGGCCTTTACTTAATGCATCACGCATATCAGTATCTGACTGAATATTTTTCATGCGATAGTAATCCATGATACCAAGATTTCCTGAACGGAAAGATTCTGCCATTGCCAATGGAATTTCTGCTTCTGCAAGAATCACTTTTGCTCTTGCTTCCTGTGCCAATGCTTTCATTTCTTGTTCTAATGCAACAGCCATTGCTCTGCGTTCTTCTGCTTTTGCCTGTGCAATATTTTTATCGGCATTCGCCTGATCAATTTGTAATTCAGCTCCAATATTTTTTCCAATATCTATATCTGCAATATCAATAGATAAGATTTCAAATGCAGTTCCTGAATCCAACCCTTTAGCTAATACCGTTTTAGAAATGGTATCCGGATTTTCTAATACTGCTTTATGATTTGCTGCAGAACCAATAGTAGTTACAATACCCTCACCTACCCTTGCAAGAATAGTTTCTTCACCGGCACCTCCCACTAATTTTTGAATATTTGCACGCACAGTTACTCTTGCTTTTGCAATTAATTGAATACCGTCTTTTGCAACTGCTGTTACCGGTGGTGATTCAATTACTTTTGGATTTACACTCATCTGCACTGCTTCAAAAACATCACGACCTGCAAGATCAATTGCAGTACACGATTTAAAATCCAATGGAATATTTGCTTTGTCTGCACTTACCATTGCATTTACAACACGCTTCACATTTCCACCTGCAAGATAATGCGCCTCCATTTGATCACGGGTTAACAGAATTCCTGCTTTATGTCCGGTTACTAATGTTTCAACAATTATGGATGGATTCACTCTTCTCCATGGCATAATAATGAGTTGCAATAAACTAATGCGCACTCCTGAAAGTTGTGCCGACAACCAAAGCCGAAACATACGCAACAATGCAAACACAAATATCAATGCGATGATACCAATGATTACAAATACAACTAAAAGAATCTGACTACTTTCCATAATTAATTATTTACTGGTTTAACAAATATTTTATTCTGATCAATTTTTACAATTTCTACTTCTGAATTTTTATCAATAAACTCACCTAAGGAATATACCGTTTGACGATTCTCATTACTAAAAATTACAAACCCTTCCGGACGCAATGCTGTAAAACTCGTTCCTATATCACCGATTTTAAATTCTGAAATATCTTCATCATTTACTTTCCCATCAATGGTTGCAAATAATGCCCATTTTTTGGATCTGATTCTTTTGTAGCCGATGTATAAAATTATTCCTGTGCCGATGATACTTCCAATTAACAATAAATTTCCTGCAGTATTTCCAAATTCCGTATATCCAAGAAAAACTCCAATAGCAACAACTCCAATTCCCAAAATAGTGAGTATTGACGTACCCGGTATTAGAAATATTTCAATAAAAATAAATACGAGACCAACAAGAATTATTAAAATGAGAAGGAAAAGATTCATAGATAAACAAAGATACCTTAATACTATGGATTTATATTATGGTTCAATTGGAATAAAGGTTATTGAGTATTTTATATCTATGTCCGGTTGATTATAAATATGTATTCCGGTAATTTCTACATAGTAAGTTATTTCTGCCTGCAACCAATAATCAATATCCGGTATATTGAAAACAAGTGTCGGCTGTCCATAGCCGTTTTCTAATGGGTAAATAGTAACCGGAATATTTTTTTTACCCAACATTACCTTTACTTGTACTTTGCTAAAGTCTGCATTTGCCAAAGACACCGACCAACGACTACAAATAAAATTTGCTGGTACATAACCTTGTGGTGGCCACAATACATATTGATATTTAAACACTTCTGTAACCTCACCCGGATAATTTGTATTGCGTCCGCCTAATGCCCAAAGTGCCATTGCATCTGGTGTACTTCCATGTCCGAATACTTTGCGATAGGGATTTAAAATCCAACGGCGGTGACCAACCGATTGATTGCCACTTCCACTATCTTCAATTTGTCCATACAAAGCAGAAGTGCTGTGATAACCGAGTGATAAATTTGAATTAGATGCACCTGTGTTTGCCATAATAGAATAGCACTGCCACTTCGTATCAATGCCATGAGATAATGCATTATTTGCATCCATAGCAAAAGCAGCGTTCTGACAAAATATATTCAACGAATCACTCAACACACAACTATCAGGAACACCTGCTAATCGGCGATAATAATTAAGTGCCGAAATAAAAATTTGTTGTGCTTCCTTGCTGATAGTTCCTGCATTGCAAGTTGTGAAATCTCCATTCCATTTTAAGTCTTCATCTGATATTGAAATGTTTACATAATTGCTTTTATAGTCTGCAATTACCCATTCTTTTTGCAGTGATTTTGTAACCGGATCATTTGGGTTTTGCTGCAATAGGATGCGTAAAATTTCTCCTGCTTTACTAAATTGTTTTTCTCCAATTAATTCCCTTACTTTTTCCTGCGAAGTAGTGTATGTAAACTTTTTAATCACGGGCTCATCTTCAAATAAAAATAGCAGTTTGCGTAATTCTAAATCATAACCCACTTGCTCATATTTATTTTGCAATTCAGTAATGATTGTACTCCGCCATACACTCCAATCATTTTTATATTTCTTTTTAGTTGAATACACATACACTAATATAGCGGCTGTATGCAAATCATTTCTATTAAATGCATCCTCAACAATTGCCTTTAATTTTCCGGTGAGTTGGGGCTCTATTGTATTCAAATTAATAAGTGCCGACACAACACATGTATCCAAAGTAACTGCTCCTTTGCCATACATGAGTTGAATAAAAGTGGATTGAATAATTTCCGTATTTAAAAAAGTGATAATTGAATCTCGAATTACTTCATCATAGCCATTGTAAATTGCATTGATATCAATATCTGTTTCACATAAAGTAATATCTTCTGAAGCCTCAGCATACAATCTATTTTGTATTAATTCCCATCGCAAATTATTATTGTGACCGGCTCCAACTGTTTCTAAAGAATCCAATTTAAAAAGCAAAGTAGTGTATATAGAATCCGCTGCATTATCTACAATATCATCTGCGACAGTTTGTATAAACACAACAAAATTGATTTTACTTTCAGCACCGGGAAAAATCCAAAGACTGCGATCCATAATTGTAATTGCAGAATGTAAATCACCGGTTTGATATAATCCTTCTGCCAGCTCTGAAAAAATATGTATTAAATCCGGATCAATATTTTTTCCGTTTTTATAATCTAAATAAATATCACGGGCGGCATAATTCAATTGCATTGTTGCATCATACGTTTCACCTTGTTCCATTAAAATTTTACTATATAAATAATATACTTCTGCGTCGGGAGATAGTTTAATTAATAAATCCACTATGCGGCCGGCATGCCACATATCTTTATTATCAAAAAACCACGAAGCTGCAGTTCTTGTAAGCATAATTATAGAATCTACTTTGGAGGAATGCGCCTGAATAAAGGTTTGATTTTTATCTTTCAACTGAATTACCTGCAAAGCACCAAGCGATTTTTCTGCTGCAGGTTTATTTCCATCCCGAGTTATTGCATCAGCTCCTAAATGAGCATAGGCAAGTGATTTATATAAGTAAACCTGAAGATCTGATTTATTTTTTTCTAAAACTTTATCGCAGGCTTCAATGGATTTTAGATAGTTTGCATCATTATAATAATCCAGATATTTCTGTGCAATGGAAGTAAGGGATACAGAAAAGAAAAGTAAGAAACAGTGTGTGATTTTCATTCGTGTACTAACGTCAAATATATTCCTTTTATTTTTGCAACATGTCTTTTCGTAACAGTCAATTAGGTGTGGCATTGCGTTTAAAATGCCCGAGATGCAAAACCGGCAATTTATTTATTGAACCCAATTCATATAAACTAAAATCACTTGCAGAGATGCCCCGGTATTGCCCGAAATGCAATTTAAACTTTAATCCTGAAACAGGTTTTTATTTTGGCGCAATGTGGATGAGTTATGCGGTTGGCGTACTGTTAAGTATTGTACTTATTTGTCTTTTCATTTTTGTTTTTAAAATAGAAGTACTTTGGTCGTTTATCGCAATGGCGATAATTCATATACTTATTTCACCTTATTTATTCCGATTTTCAAGAGCGTTGTGGCTAAGCTTTTATGTGAACAATCATAGGAATATTTAATCATGAAGAATACATTACTTTTTATTTATAATGCCAATTCAGGAACATTAAATGGCTTGTTTGATTTAATACATAAATCTATTTCACCAAAAACTTATCCTTGCGATTTATGTGCAATTACCTATGATTTAAAAGGAATGCTTCCAACATGGAAAGAGTACACAAATAAATTACCCTACAAGATTTTGTTTCTGCATAAAGATGAATTGAAAAAAGAATACCCGCTTATTACAACATCACTTCCCGCAATTGTATTATTGCACAATAACACTTTTCAAGTTATAATTTCGAGTGAAGATTTTAAAGAAATAAAATCACTGGATACGCTAATTCAGAAAATGGAATTTACATTGCAATCTATTACTCCAACCCCGCCATCAAAATCATAAGCTTTTCCAATTTGCTTTTTAATTCCGTGGAGGAACATGTATAATTATTTACGATAACACTGAACACATAAATCTTTCCTGATTTACCTTCTACAAATCCTGTATAAGAACGCACCTTAGACATGGTTCCACTTTTTGCAAAGATTTTTCCCTGCGCTGCTGTTCCACTGGCCATTGATTTTAATGTTCCTGAAACACCAGCAACCGCCATTGACTTTTTATAATCGGAAAAATAACTGCGCTTGGTTGCATACATCATAAAAGAAGCCATCTGATAAGTAGTCATTACATTCAATCGAGATAGGCCGCTTCCATCTTCCATATTAAAACCTCGTAAACTATAACCTGCTGTTGTCCAGAAATCTCTGGTAGCTTTTATGCCTGCATTGCGACTTCCCAATAATAATTTTTCTTTACCAATAGTTTTTAAAATTGACTCCGCATATAAATTAATGCTTTTACTATTTGTCTCCGTTATAATTTCCAATAAATTCGCAGAAGTATGTGTATAGATAGTTTCTCTTTTTGCATTACTAAATTTAGTTATTGGAGTCATTTGATATAATACGTACGCACCATTCTTCACTTTTACTCCTTTTAATTCCAGCACTTTTACAAATTCATCTGCAGCAAATTTTGCAGGGTCAGGCATTGCACCTTTCACTTCATATCTTTTAACTCCTACAGGTATTGTCCCAGTAATTGTTTTTTTATAACTATCCGGACCACCAAAAATATAAGCGTTATTTCCAGACCCGCCTGCGATTACTTGATTTTCAAATTCAAGTGCATTAATTTTTGGAAACACACTATCAATTTTGGTTGATTTTTTTTCACTGCTGTAATATAATGTATAGATATTTTCAAAAAAATTTAAGCCGTTTGCACCACTACCATAATATTGTCCGATATCATCCCAATTCCAACTTCCTGTAACAAACTCATCATCAAAAACACGAGTGTCTGCAATTACAAAACCTTGTATTTCTTTTATACCATATTGCTGAATTATAGCAGCCCAATTTAGCAAAAGTGTATCATAGCGATTGTATCCTTTCATTCTATTACTACCCAAAGTAGGATCACCACTTCCGCTGATATATAAATTTCCGGTTAATACACCATTACTTAATTCACCATCATATTCCAACTTTGTTTTATAGGTATAATTCGCACCTAACAATTCCATTGCAGTGAGTGTAGTAATTGCTTTAACACCACTTGCAGGAATCAAACTTCTTTCTTTATCAAAGGAACTCAACACAGATCCATTTACTGGATCCATTAAACAAAAACCCCAACTTGCATTTAACAAGTCAGCATCTTTACTTAAAGTGCTGACATAATTTTCAATTGACTGAAGACCTTGAATTTTTGTTTGCGCATAAATATCATTTGCAAATATTGATGCAAAAAATGTAATAAGGAATATTTTAAATGTGAATTGCATGTTGGTGATTATAATTTTTTTTTGCAATGAATAAATGATTTACAAAACTTCCAATTTAAACAGGAAATAAAAAACTACTTATTCAAAAAATGTTGTTAGGAAAATAGTATTCAGAACAATAATTAAAAACTGAAAGCTGATTTTATTTTTCTTTTAAAAATTTTGTATTACAACGCAGATAAGATGAAATGTGATTAATGCAATTTTAAAACATCACGCATTGTGTAAACACCGGATGGTTGTTGTAACAACCATTTTGCTGCCAGCACCGCACCACTTGCAAATCCGTATCTTGATTTAGCAACATGTGTAAGTGATATTGTATCAACCGCCGAATCATATTCTATGCTATGTGTTCCCGGAACTCCTTGTTCACGAATGGATGTAATTGGAATTTCTGAATTTATTTCAGAACTATTATTTACCCACGATTTAAAAATCGGATTTGATTGCATAATAATATTTGCCAACTGAATTGCAGTGCCACTGGGTGCATCTTTTTTTTCAGTATGATGAATTTCAGTAATTGATAATTTATAATCCGGATGAGATGAAAACATTGCAGCAACAATTTTATTTATTTCAAAAAATAAATTTACACCAATACTAAAATTTGGTGCATGTACTAATTTACTATTATGCGCATTGCAATATTTAGTAATGGTATTTAAATCTGCTGACCAACCTGTAGTTCCACAAACAACAGGCACACCTGCTTCCACACATAATTGAATATGTTGCACCGCTAAATGTGGCGCTGTAAATTCAATTGCAACATCCGCTTGTTGCAAATTACTTTTAGTGAGATCATCTATATTACCACTTCCAATTTTAAGTACTACCGTATCATTCTGTTGGTTCAGGATTTCTTCGATAGACTTTCCCATTTTACCATAACCGATAAGCGCTACTTTCATTTGATAGTAAATTTAAGTTTGACACCATACGCATTTGAATTTCTGAAATCATTGGATGCATACAACGGTAAATTATAGTAAGGTTTTAATTGTAAACTGAGATCATCAGAAATATCAAAAGAAAACAAATGCGCATCCACCACTGCATCCACAATATTTAAAATATAAACCGCAGAAAAAATAACAACAGACAGGTCCAGATTTTTTTTATAATACTCGGCATATTGCAATAAAGAAGTTTCAGAAGGTATGGTTACCACATAATCATCTGTGGTTGTAGAATCCCCATCTGTTCTAATTAAATATGCATCTTTTATATCATTATAATAATATGCATTAAACCAAATAGCATATCCAGAAACACCAAGCCCTGCATATACGATGGGTATTTTCCAGTATTTTTTATTGTATGCTTGTCCCATACCGGGCACCAAACTTAGCAACGCTGCTTTAGTTGGAGAATGTGGATCATCATTCCAAAAACTTTTTTGTGTAACAATGCCTATCGTATCCATTTTAAATTCTACAGTATCCGTTACAGATGCCTGTAAAGAATCCGATTCCTGCGCAAAAGCATGTACAGGAAAAATTAAACAGAAAAATATAATTACTCGAGACATTTACAGAAGTAAATCTAATCCATCAGATCTTTTATACGAAACAAATCGTCATCAGAAAAAAATGAAATATGAATTTCACCTTTACCAAGTGAATTGCGTTTTACAATTACACGGGTACCTAATTGAGTTGCAAGATCATCCTGCAATTTTTTGAGGGCATAAGGTAAACTTCCGGTAACTGGTTTTTGATGTTTAATTTTTCTTTTTTGATAAGTGCGCACTAAATCTTCAGTTTCACGCACGGACAAACCTTTTTTCACCACTTCCTTATAAATTGCAATTTGCCCAATCGGATCTTCTAAATTAATAAGTGCCCTCGCATGACCTACAGTAACTTCTTTCTTTTTTAATCCGGTTTGAATATCCGGTGGCAATTTTAATAATCGCAAAAAATTAGTTACTGTACTTCTGCTTTTTCCAACACGACTTGCCAACTGCTCATGAGTTAAAGTACATTCATCTAATAATCTGCTTAAATGAATTGCAATTTCAACTGCATTTAAATCTTCACGCTGAATATTTTCGATAAGTGCAATCTCCAACATCTCCTGATCATTTGCAGTGCGCACATAAGCTGGCACTTCATTTAATCCTGCAAGTTTAGAAGCTCTAACTCTGCGTTCACCACTGATGAGTTGAAATTTCCCATCATCTAATTTACGCACGGTGATTGGCTGAATTACACCATGCACTTTAATGGAAGCGGAGAGTTCTTCCAAAGCTTCTGAATCAAAATCAGCACGAGGTTGAAATGGATTTATTTCAATCAGATCTAATGCTATAAAATTTGTACTCGCACTGTCTGATTTTTGCTGAGCAGCTAAATCCAAAGAAGTATCCGACTCCATGTTTTCAAGAAGCGCTCTGATACCTTTTCCTAAATCTGATTTTTGCTTGCTCATGTAATTATTTGAAATCAATTCTGACTAATATTTAACAGCGAATCATTGTTCTCAATTACTTCCACCTTACCGTTATTTTGTAAAATTTCCCGTGCAAGATTCATGTAATTAATTGCGCCGGTAGATTCTGCATCATACATAATTACTGGTTTTCCAAAACTCGGTGCCTCACCCAAACGAGTGTTGCGATGTATAATTGTATCAAACACCATATCCTGAAAATGACGCTTTACTTCTGTTACTACTTGATTAGATAAACGCAAACGCACATCATACATCGTGAGTAAAATACCTTCTATCTGCAATTCATTATTCAATCTGTTTTGAACAATTTTAACTGTATTCAATAATTTTCCCAATCCTTCCAATGCAAAATATTCGCACTGCACAGGAATCAATACTGAGTCCGCAGCTGCGAGTGCATTCACTGTAATTAAGCCGAGTGAAGGAGAACAATCAATGAGTATAAAATCAAAATCATCTTTAATTTCTTCCAACACTTTACCCATTATTTTTTCACGATTGGGATGATTTATTAATTCTATTTCTGCTCCAACCAAATCGAGGTGAGCAGGTAATAAAAATAAATTTGGTGTGGCTGTATCAATCACCGCATCTTTTGCTATTTTTTCATTAATCATGCAATCATAAATATTCGTGCGATTCACTTTAGGATCGAAACCGATACCGGAAGTTGAATTGGCCTGCGGATCAGCATCCACTAATAATGTTTTGAATTCTAAAACTGCAAGACTTGCAGCCAGATTAATAGCGGTTGTGGTTTTACCAACACCGCCTTTTTGATTTGCTATCGCAATTATTTTTCCCATATCAGGTGTTAAAAGTTTCTCCTATTTTAATTAAGTGTAAATTAATTTCTTCGTCTTTAAATTTATTCTTTACTTTTTTGTGGTCTATTTCAATATAACCAAAAGTATCGTAATGCATTCCGATAACGGTATCGCATTTTATCATTTTCGATGCGATTACTGCATCTGCATAACCCATTGTAAAATTATCGCCAACCGGAAGAAACGCTAAATCAAGTTTATAATTTTTTCCAATCAACTTCATGTCCTGTGTAAGTGCAGTATCACCTGCATAATAAAATGTAGCTTCTTTGGAAGTGATAATAAATCCTCCGGGATTACCACCGTAAGAGCCATCCGGCATTGAACTGGAATGCGCTGCATGCACCATTTTTACAACACCAAAATCAAAAGTCCATTGACCGCCGATATTCATCGGATGAAAATTTTCAATTCCATGTTTTTGAAACCAGGTTACTACTTCAAAATTTCCAATGATAGTAGCGTTTGTATTTTTTTGTATTGCAATTACATCTGCCACATGATCTAAATGTCCATGACTCAGTAAAATAAAATCTGCCTTAATAGTATTTATATCAATTGCTTTTGCCAATGGATTAGGTGTAATAAACGGATCAAACAACAAGTGCTTTCCTGATATTTCTACTAAAAAACATGAATGACCGTAATAGATTATCTTCATTTGTCTGAGCTATTTTTTCGACAGGGTAAAATTAAACGATTGCTTTACCGCAGACTAAGCATAGTGAATAAACTTTTAAACAGCATATTTTTTCAGTGTGGATAATTTCCAACGGTTTAGGTCAAAGCATATTTTTTTTGTATGCACAATTAATTCGGCAATCAAACTGGCTTAAACATTATCTTTATTTCCTGAATTTTATTTTCAATTAAACTTTACGCATTTTGTCTAAGTATTTAATAAAAGTACTGTTCGCAGTTCTTGCACTCAGTGTTTGTTGTTTGCAATCCTGTAAACGTGAAAGTGATGCAGCAGAGAAGACAGTTTTTAATCTCAACCTTTCCAATCCGGTAACTTCTTTAGATCCTGCATTTGCAAGCGACCAACCAAATTCATGGGCAGTAAATCAAATGTTTAACGGATTAGTGCAATTGGATTCCGGTTTACAGGTGATTCCTTGTATTGCGAAATCATGGACATTAAGCGCTGATGAAAAAACCTACACATTTAACTTACGCAATGACGTATTTTTTCATGACAACATCTGTTTTGAAAATAATAAAGGAAGAAGAGTAACTGCTGAGGACTTTGTGTTTTCATTTAATCGTTTGTTAGATCCGAAAACAGCTGCAAGAGGCAATTGGGTGTTTCAAAATATTGTGAATAGTAATCAACCGTTTATTGCGGTGAATGATTCGACACTTGCCGTTAATTTAATTCATCCTTTCTCTCCTTTTTTACAACGATTATGTATTCCGTATTGTAGTGTTGTACCTAAAGAAGGTATTGAAAAATACGGCAAAGATTTCCGTAGTAATCCTGTGGGCACGGGTCCTTTTATGCTTATAAAATGGAAGGAAGGAGATTTATTAATTATGCATAAAAATCCAAATTATTTTGAAACAGATTTGAAAGGTGAACCACTTCCCTATCTCGATGCAATTAACTTTCAATTTATCTCCAACAAGTCAACAGAATTTTTAAAATTTATGAATGGAGAATTGGATTTTGTAAGTGATATTGATGTGAGTTTACAACGCTCTGTGTTAACAGGTGACGGACAATTGCAAGAACAATATGCCAAGCAGTTTCAATTATTAAAAGGTCCTTATTTAAATGTAGAATATCTCACAATACTTATGGACTCCACCGCTGCAATTATGCAGATGAATCCATTGACAATTCAAAAAATACGACAAGCAATTAACTATGCAATTAACCGTAAGGAAATAATTTTATTTCTGCGCAATGGAAGAGGTATTCCTGCTGAAGATGGAATAGTGCCGCCCAGTTTATATCATCAATATTTTTATGAGCATTTTGGCTATAATTATAATCCTTCAAAAGCAATTCAATTATTTAAAGAAGCAGGTTTTGAAAATGGAATTGGCTTACCTGAAATCATGTTGCATACTACAGATCAATATCAGGATATTGCTGTTTTTATAAAGGAAAAATTAGAACATATTGGTATTGCAATTCGGATAGAAACGGTGGATCCGAGAATACTTCGTGAAATGCGAGTAAACCGACAGTCTGCTTTCTTTCGTGGAAGCTGGATTGCTGATTATGGAGATGCAGAATCTTTCTTGCAATTATTTTATTCTAAATCAGGTGCACCACCAAATTATGCAAGATATAGTAATCCGAAATTTGATTTATTATTTGAGCAAGCAGTTGCTGAAACAGACTTGAACAAACGCAATCTTTTATATCGCAGTATGGATAGTGTAATGATGCAGGATGCGCCTATTGTACCACTGTATTATGATGAAGTTTACAGATTTGTAAAACCCGGTATTACAGGTATGGAACCGGATGCATTAAATATGTTGAATTTAAAACAAGTAAAAAAAACTATTGAACATTAAATCTGTATTTCACCAAATTTTATACGACGTAATATTTCTTTATCAATTGGAAAATTCAAATCCTTTTCTTGTAATTCATCCCAACGTTTCCATAAAAAACTTTGATTATTTTCTGCATTGAAAGGGAGATTTTTATAACCGTCGTTTGATATCTCTTCCGCTTCAATCAAATAATATATACTAATTACTTGCTGTTGATCATTTAAAAAAGATTGCACAAAAAAATCGGTGGTATATAAATGACGAAGAACCCGGATTTTTAATCCGAGTTCTTCTATAAATTCTCTTTTTAAACAATCTATTGTTCCTTCACCAAATTCAAGTCCACCTCCGGGAAATTTTATTACTTGTACACCTTTAACTGATTCATTAGATAGTAAAACACTATTGTTGTGCAGCCAAAGTCCATATACCCGAATGGTGAACACGAATTAATCGATGGACTTTAATACTTCTTTAATTTTATCAAAATCAGGAAAATCAGCAGGTGAATCTTTCACATTCGCATAGCGCACAATTCCTTCACGATCTATAACAAATTCAGATCTTTTAGCAACACCTTTCATTCCCGGATTAAAAGTTTCATGCACACAGCCATACATTTCAATCACTTCTTTATTAAAATCAGATAGCAAAGAGAAATTTAGTTTTTCAACTTCTTTAAATTTTGCAAGTGTATTTACGGAATCCACAGAAATTGCAAGCACTTTAGCATCTAAATCTTCATAGGCACCAAGACCATCTCTCGTCGCACACATTTCTTTTGTACAAACGCCGGTAAACGCTTGCGGAAAAAATAACAACAATACTTTTTGACCTTTAAAATCTTCTAAGTTTATTAACTCTTTCTCACTGGAATACAAGGAGAATTTTGGAGCAACATCATTTACATTTACTTTCATAATTATTTAAATATTTGTTTTAGTTAACTCTAACAAGTTTATGGCATAACTGTTTAAATAGGTGTTTTAATTTAAATTTGATTAAAATCATTATTACAAAGATGATTTACAAATATGTTTCTGAATTGAAAAATTATTCACATAAGATTTAAATCATTACATAATTATGGTTTTACATTGCCTTATATTTGTGCTATTCAAAAACATTTAAAAAATTGACACTATGAGAAGTCGTTTACTATTATTAATTACTGCATTAGCATATTTACCATTTTCCGGAATTGCACAGCAAATTCCAAATGGAGATATGGAAGACTGGTTACCACTTGTAATCGGTACCGGCGAAAAACCTGTGGGTTGGGATAGCCCGGATGTTATTGGAGCTGCACTTGGTTTAGCTGACCGTGTGGTTGAAAAAGAAACCGCTTCGGTTCAGTCAGGTTCTGCTGCTGCAAAACTTACTACCAAAACATTAGTAGCTACCGGTTTGCCACCACTTACTATTCCAGGCACTTTAGTTATTGGAACAATTGTATTTGATCCATTAACCTTAGAAGCCGGTGTTATTGGCGGAATGGCAATTTCTGAAGTTGCAGATGCATTGGTTGGATATTATAAATATTTTCCAGCGCCAGGAGATACGATGAGTATTGGAGTTCAATTATTTCAAGACGGAACAATAGTTGGTGGCGGCGAGTTTAACGATGCCACAGAAAAATCAACTTATACGATGTTTGAAGTGCCAATTGCAACAGCGGGCACACCTGATTCTATGCAGGTTATTCTTTTATCATCAGGCAGTTTTGCAGGTGCTATTGCGGGAAGTATCTTATATATAGATAATATGACCCTTACCGGTTTATCATCCATTGATTTTCTTGCAGGTAGTGGTTTAAAACCGAATATTTATCCAAATCCGGCTTATGATGTAATCAACATTTTAAATCCACTTGATTATAATGTTGAGATGGAAGTGTATAACATCAGCGGATCTAAAGTTGACTATACTACTCTAACTCCTGAAATGAATGCAATTAACGTGAGTAATTATGCTTCAGGATTATATATGTTTCGCTTAATGAATAACGGCGAACAAATTTTTGCAGGCAAATTCAAAGTGTCTAAATAAAATAATATTAAATCTTTTAAAAGCCTCCGATTTCGGGGGCTTTTATTTTTTCATAAAGAGTGAAGTAATAATTTGCTGATTATTTTTAAATCCTGAAAACAAATACATTCCCGGTTCCAGATTTTCAATTGCAATTTGATTTATTGAGGATTCAGTTTCAAATAAAATCCTTCCATTTAATTCTGAAATGCGAATCTTATCAAAATTTTCCCCCTCAAACTGAATCATTGTACTTGCAGGATTAGGGTAAATCTTAAAATCGGAATTTGAAACAGATTCTATTGCAACATCATAATTACACTGCAACATGACGGATTCTATTTCCCAAATACCATCGGTAACGGGCCAAATATCAAAGGTGGTGCTTGCATCAGGACAAACCACTGTGTAATTGGGATAAAATAGAGTATCGTAAATTATTTCAAAGGCTTGCACCACATCATAACCTCCACCATCTACACCAAAAAAATAAAAAGGGTAATCATTTTCTAGATTAAATGCAGCAAGTTCTGCAGATTCATCTTGTTTACTAATTACCCAGATTTCCAAGCCACCTCCTGCAGCTGCACCATATTCAATATTCAACTGCTTCAAATCCGGTAAATAATATTCACAAGGTGTACATCCCAAAAAAAAGAAATTGATAATTACTGTGTGTTCAGAATTGAGTCTTTCATATAAATTGTGTTCTACTCCATTTATATCAGTTATGGTAAAATCAGGTGCCACTTGCGCACTGCTATTTTCTACTAATAAAAGAATACCAACGAATGCGAGTACAAATTTCATATTGTGAGATAAGATTAGTAAAAAAGCCGGAGAAACCGGCTTTAGTAAAAATCGTGTTTAAAAAATTACTTTTTACAAATATTGTCGTAATCCTGCTGAGCATCTGTATCTCCCAAATCAATGGCACGTTTCCAATCTGAACATGCATTTTCATCATCATATAAATAATAGTAAGCAAGGCCTCTATTATAATATGCATCACTAGCTTCCGGATGCAATTCCAAAACTTTTGTGTAAGAAGCAATTGCATCTTCATACTTTTTTAAATCTACCTGATTAAAACCAAGGTTGAACCATGCATCTTCATCATTCGCATTTATCTCCGTACATTTTTTAAAAATCAATTGCTGCTTTTGCCGGATCGCCTAATTTTTGATAGCAAAGCCCACGGTTGTAATATGCATCATTCTCAGAATCGTCCAAGCGAATTGTGGTGTTAAAATCTTCAAGTGCTTCAGTATATCTTCCAAGTGAATATCTTGTAAAACCTCTTTCAAGATAAGCTTCTACATAATCTGTATTGTAATATATAGCGCTTGTGTATGCCTGAACAGCCTCCTCCAGCTTATTCAAATCAACTAGCGTATATCCTTTATAATAATAAGCCTCATAATCTCCGGTATTGATTTTAGTAACCTTGTCAAAGTCTTCAACTGCTGCGACAAATTTCCCTCCGTAGTAATTGGCAAGTCCTCTATTGAAATATGCAGCTGCATCCTCAGGTGCTAAAGCAATGCATTCCGTATAATCCGCAACGGCACCCACATAATCTGCTTTTGTATATTTTTCATAGGCAGAGTTAAACCAATCGGTTGCTGTATTTTGGGCAAAAATCAGAGAAGAACTAAAAAGCAAAGCTGTAATAATTGTAAAACGTTTCATATTCAATCTAATGTGTGTTTAATATATGTTTTGTTTATGTTTTATGAATGATGCTAGCGGATAGGATTAGGTTGTAAGTTATCCCGTATTGCTTGCTGAAAATATTCCTATATTTGCACGCTCAAAATTTGACCTAAAATTATAAATAATCACGAATTATGCAGGGTAAAAGGTTTAATCAGGTTCTTCCTGATTGTTCTCGCTTTAGTATGTATCTATCAACTATCATTCACCTGGGTTGCAAGCAATGTTGAAAGTGATGCAGCTGCTTATGCCGAGCAATCTGTAACTGCAGATTTAACTGGTGAAGACAGAGTAGAATTTATCTCAGAAAAGAAACGGGAATATCTGGCCAAAAAAGCCAATGAAACAGTATATAACCTCGGTATTGCAAAATATAATTATGATGAGGTAAAAGAAAGAGCTCTAAAACTTGGACTTGATCTACAAGGTGGAATGAGTGTAGTATTGGAAGTTTCCAAATACGACCTCGTTAAAAGCCTTTCCAATAATCCAAAAAATCCAAAGCTGAATGAGGCATTAGAACAAGCGAGAATTGAATCTGGAAAAGGTAATGGAGATTTGATAGATTTATTTGTTTCGATTTATGAGAAGGCAAATCCGGGATCTCAATTGGTTTCACTGTTTAGTAGCAGAGATAACTCCGAAAAACTTGCAGCTACCGCTTCCAACTCAGATGTAAAAACATTTCTAAAGGAAGAAGCCGAGAAAGGTGTTAACTCTACTTATACAAAACTCAAAGAACGAATTGATAAATTTGGTGTATCACAGCCTTATATTACTTTACAAGAAAGCACCGGAAGAATTATTGTTGAATTACCTGGAGTAGATAATCCTAAGCAAGTGAGAAAACTACTTCAATCAACTGCAAATCTTCAGTTTTGGCAAACATATACTATCCAGGATCTTTCTGCTAATCTTACCGCTGCCAATGAAGCGTTGAGAAGTGTAATGGAAGAGAACAAAGATACTTTTAGTGATGGGAGTTCTATAATAGATACAACTACAGTTAATACAACTGCATTTACTGAAGATACTGCTACGCAAACCGAAGTAATTGCAGAAAACTCCGGCGATTCTAATACACTGTTTGGTGAAAATACCGATACTATTTCTGATTTAGATACAACTGCTTCTCAATCCGGACCATTATTAAATACCGTTTTATTGCCACCCCAAAGTGCAGGCCCTGTTTTAGGATATGTAAATGTGAAAGATACTGCCAAATTGATGGAGTATCTCGCAATGGATGTTGTGGTAAGTACGTTTCCCGGAGATGTTAGGTTCATGCTAAGTTCCGGACCTATTCCTACAGATAAAGATCTGTATGAATTGTATGCTATGAAAGGAAAAGTGGATGGCAATGGCCCTCTGCTTGAAGGTGATGTAATTAGTAACGCAACTCAAAGTTTTAATCCAACTAACGGTTCGCCGGAAGTTTCCATGACTATGAAGAGCGATGGAGCTAAAGCATGGAGAAGAATAACCTCAGAAAATACAGGAAAGTTTATTGCAATTACTTTAGATAACACTGTGTATTCTGCTCCTAGAGTAAATGAAGAAATCCCTAACGGTCGTTCTGTTATCTCTGGAAATTTTGAAGTAAAAGATGCACAGGTATTAGCAAATATTTTAGAGGTAGGAAAGCTACCGGTGCCGAGTCGCATTGTACAGGAAGATATTGTAGGTCCTTCATTAGGTCGTCAGGCAATTAGTGCAGGTTTAATATCCATGATTGCAGGACTTGTGCTTGTGATTTTCTTTATGGCGTTATATTACAGTACTGCCGGATTAGTTTCTGACATTGCTTTATTCGCCAATATATTTTTCATATTTGGAATACTCTCATCTATTGGGGCTACATTAACACTACCTGGTATTGCCGGTCTTGTATTGACAATGGGTATGGCGGTGGATGCCAACGTTATTATATATGAACGTATTAGGGAGGAATTGGCAAAAGGTAAAACCATGATTAAAGCAATTGCCGATGGTTATTCCAATTCTTATTCAGCCATTATTGACTCGCAGCTAACAACTTTAATAATTGGTATTATCCTTTCTCAATTTGGTGTAGGACCAGTTAAAGGATTTGCAGTAGTCCTTATCATTGGTATTTTAACTTCATTATTTACTTCCATTTTTATTTCCAGATTGATTTTGGATAATATGGTTCGCAAAGAAAAACCAATTAAATACTATACGAATTTCACCAAGAATGCTTTTAAGAATGTAAATTTTGATTTCATGGGAAAACGACGTATTGGTTATATTTTCTCTTTGTCAATAACATTTATCGGATTGATGTTTATTTTCATTTCCGGATTTGATTTAGGTGTCGATTTTAAAGGCGGTAGAACTTACACAGTAAAATTCGATCAACCGGTTGATGCTACTGAAGTGAGAAATCATTTGTTCGGGACTTTTGATGATAAAATACAAGTGAAAACTTTCAGCGGAAATGATAAATTAAAAATTACAACGAGTTATAAAATTGAAGAATCATTTCCTGAAACTGATAGTGTAGTTGCTTCAACTCTTTACCAAAATCTTACTGGCTTTTATTCAACAGATCCAAGCTTCAGCACATGGGATGCAGTATATAAAGAAAGTCAAATGAAAGTGGAGCCAACCATTGCACAAGACATTAAGAAAAGTGCCTTTATTGCTTTAGGACTTGCACTTCTTGCTATTTTCATTTATATCACTATTCGATTCCGAAGGTGGCAATTTGCACTTGGCGGAGTAATGGCCTTATTGCACGATGCAGTAGTTGTACTCTCAGTATTTGCCATCTTTAAAAATATAATGCCGTTTACTCTGGAAATTAATGAAGCATTTATTGCGGCCTTGTTAACTGTTATCGGTTACTCAATTAACGACACTGTGGTAGTTTTCGACAGAATTCGTGAATACCTTAGAGAATCAAAAGCAGGTACTATTAAAGAGATATTTAACCTTGCAATTAATCAAACACTAAGTCGTACTGTAATTACAGGTGGTACAACAATGCTGTCCATTTTAGTGTTACTATTATTTGGAACAGAAAATATACAAGGATTTGCATTAGCAATCTTTGTAGGAGTTGCCTTCGGTACATATTCATCTGTATTTATTGCATCTTCTTTAGCACTTGAATTATATGGTAAAAAATCGCATGATAAATCAGCAGATGAAGTGTTGCGTAGAAAATAATTTTTAATAAAGTCCATTTACCCAACCCCTTTCCTAACCAGATAGGGGTTTTTTTAAACTATAATCATCACCTTATAATCACGTTGTAGAAAAAATATATGCGCCACTTAATAATTACAGGATTATTTTGTTTTACTTTTTTTCAGAGCTACAGTCAGATAGTAACTCCTGAAACTGCATCCAAAAAAGCACGCAAATTTTTTGATACCGGAATTCAAATGGCAATGGGCAGCAATTTTAAAGAAGCTGCTGAAGCGTTTAAGCAGGCCGTTACAATCGAACCTGAATTTATTACAGCATATATCTATGGCGGCGATGCATATCAGCAAGCGGGTTTGCATGTAGAAGCAGAAGAATTTTTTAGAAAAAGCAATTGACCTTCAAGCTGATTATGATGTAGGTGTTTATATAAAAATTGCAAGATCAGAACAAATGCTGATGAAGTACGATGAAGCGTTTGAACATATTCAAATATTTCTTGCACATCCGGATATTGTTGGAGAAACAAAAGAAAAGCAGAATTATTGTTGACAAGTATTGAGTTTGCAGTGGATGCAGTGCAACATCCTGTTGAATTTAAACCAATCAATCTCGGACCGAATGTAAACAGCGAATACTCAGAATATTTCCCCAGTATTTCTGCTGATAATTCTGTTATGATTTTTACAAGAAACATTCAAGAAGAAGTTAAATTAGAAAGCGGTGGAACTACTATTCATTTAAATGAAGATTTTTTCATTACAGAAAATATCAATGGCGTTTGGTCTGCTGCCTTAAATATGGGTAAGCCAATTAATAGTAAATTAAATGAAGGTGCTCAAAACATTTCTGCTGATGGCAAATGGCTTTTTTATACCTTATGTAATAGCCCTGAAGGATTCGGCAGTTGTGATATTTATTACTCATTAAAAATTGGCAACGAATGGACTTATCCTGAAAATGCAGGACGAAATATAAATTCCGGAAATTGGGATTCACAACCCTCTGTTTCTGCCGATGGGAAATATTTATTTTATACCAGTAATCGTCCGGGAGGTTTAGGCGGCGCAGATATTTACATCAGCAAAATGGGTGAAGATGGTTATTGGGAAAAACCTGTGAATGCAGGTCCGAAAATAAATACCCCTGAAGATGATAAATCACCCTTTATTCATCCCGACGGACGCACATTATATTTTTCAAGCAGCGGACATCCGGGCATGGGTGGCAGTGATTTATTTTTTATTAAAAAAGATGAAAATGGCGAATGGCAAACACCTGTAAATCTTGGTTATCCTATAAATACTTCCGGCGATGAAACCACACTTAGTCTTTCAGCAGATGGAAACACTGCATACTTTGCCAGCGATAGATTTGATGCCTTGGGATTACTTGATTTATACAGCTTCAACGTACCTGCTCCTATGCGACCAGAGCCGGTAACTTATGTGAAAGCAATTGTAAAAGATGCCCGCACTAAAAAGACATTGAAAGCAGAAGTGCAGTTAATGAATTTGAAAACAGGTAAAGAAGTACTCACCACTTTTAGCGATGAAAAAAATGGAGAGTTTTTAGTTATTCTACCTATTGGAAATGAGTACGGATTGTTTGTTCAAAAGCAAGGCTATTTATTCCACTCAGAAAATTTCAGTTTGGAAAATGTAAAACAAGATGAACCCTATACACTCGAAATTTTTCTTCAACCTGTTTCTTCAGGAGAAATAATTACGCTGCGCAATATATTTTTTAATACCGCTTCTGCAGAGTTATTGCCGGAATCAGAAACTGAATTAAATAAAGCGGTTGAATTACTGCAATTAAATAACAATATTAAAGTGCGGATAAACGGACATACGGATAATATTGGAAGTGAGTCTGAAAACTTACAATTATCCATTGACAGAGCATTAGCGGTGGAAGATTATTTAATACAGGCAGGTATTGCAAAAGAAAGATTATCACATCAGGGATTCGGAGAAACAAAACCGGTTGATTCAAATGAAACTGAGGATGGCAGAGCAACTAACCGACGCACAGAATTAGAAATAATTAGTTTGTAAACATTAAAAGTGAGTTAATTGATTAAAATCACTCGTCACAGAATTGTTACTGTGTTAATTTTGTACAATAATAAAATCGGAATATGATAAACTATGATTCACCTGTTCCTGTGGTGGACGCTTCGAGTATAAGCAAACAGGAATTTATGGACCAATATCACAAGCCTCAAAAACCGGTGGTTCTCCGTGGCTTATGGAAACAATATCCCGCTTATGAAAAGTGGACTATGGAATATTTTAAAAATGCCATGGGTGACCACATTGTTGATTTAGTAAGCAGTTCAAAAGCAGATCCCAGTGAAACTATTAAAGTCCCACATGCTCGCATGAAATTCAGCGAATATTTAGATTTAATAGAAAAGGAACCTACAGATTTGCGCTTGTTTTTATTTCCGGTGTTTAAATACAAACCCGAGCTATTAAAAGATTTTGGATATCCTTCCATTGCAAGTGGTTATATTAAATTGCCCTTTATGTTTTTCGGACCAAAAAATTCGATAACACGTATTCATCAGGATATAGATATGAGTAATGTATTCCTCACCCAATTTAACGGTAGAAAACGTGTGGTTCTTTTTGCACCCGATCAATCCAAATTATTATATCGTTTACCTTTTAATGTACATACCACGGTAGATATAGATCATCCGGATTACGAAAAATATCCCGGATTAAAATATGTGAAAGGCAGCACTGCAATTTTAGAATATGGCGATACGCTTTATATGCCCAGCGGTTATTGGCATCATATCGAATATCTGGAAGGTGGTTTTGGTTTAAGTGTGCGCACTGTTGGCTCTACCCTTGCCTTAAAAGCAAAAGGTGCATATAACCTTTCCATTCAAAGAAAATTTGATGATATCATGCGCAAGATGTTCGACAAAAAATGGTTTGCATATAAATTAGCATTAGCAAAGAAACGAGCAGATAAAGAAATAGAAAAAATTGATTCAGGTAACAACGACTCGCAGCAACCCAAACCTGCATACAATTAATCTAATTTAATTTACTTTTAAAAGAGGCTATTTCAAAAGGTGAAATAGCCTCTTTTTTTTGGGGGAAAGTAGAAGAAAACAAATAAGAAAAAATCTTAGGAGCTTTTTCCCGCTATCCGTTCCAAGTCCGCCCCCGTGAAAAACGGGGTACGGGCTTTCCACTGCTATCGGGGCTAAAAATGCAAAAACATATTATCCCTTTGATATAGACGTATGCCTGCAAGAGGTGATAAACCGATAATACGAAAAAAAGCCATCATATCCTTCAAGATACAATGGCTTTTAAAAAGTGAGTTTAATTAATTTATTTATTCCACCATCAGCTTCAAAGTTTCAACTGCGGTTTCTGTTTGCAGATTTATAAAATAGATTCCTGAAGCATAATTTTCTAATTGCAATTGTGTGCTTCCTTCAAAACTACCGCTTTGCATTTGGTTGCCTGATGCGCTGAATATTGTATAGTTGGTTTTTCCAATTTCTGTGCATGCAATTACCACTATGTTTTGTGCAGGATTTGGAAATACACTAAACTTCGGAATAACTGTATTGTCTTCTATCATGCGCTCATAAAACGGATATTGACAATATACTTCTGCTATTACTGCCATCTGATCTTTATACCAATATGCTTTTCCATATAAGTCTTTACAAATTCCATCGGGTAAGCCTTGAGGATATTCTACTTCTACTCTGTCTTTTATCCATTTAAATTTCTGATAGGCATAATTAAAATCACCTTCCAGAAAAAGTTGATATGCTTGCTGATATTTCTTTGCAATGGTAATACGACCTCCTCCCTTTTCATTTATATAGTAATTACACGAGTAATTTGCCATGCGCAAGGTAAGGGCTTCTTCGTCTTCTATATCAATGCAATTGCCAAGACAATCGCAATTGGTTGGTTGTGTGGAAACATATAGAGAGGAATCTGTTGTTATATCACTACATTTAATATCAAAGCCTGTACTTACATCACTGCCAATGGGTGCGCCACCGCCTGTCCAATAATTGCCTTTTGCCATTAATGTATCTGAAATATAGGTGTTATTAAAATATTCGTAGCATACTTCAATCGCTCTTGTATTTCCATCAAAACGATTGGGCTGAGCTGTATCACCTTCATTTATTGCATGTGTAATTGCATCAATATCCAAAAGAATATCTTCACCCAAAATTCCCGTTTCGTTTTGAATTATCCATCCGCAGCCAATATCACCTACTACTATTTTACATAATATATCGGGATCTACTAAATCGCTGATAGCACTTAAAGCAAAAATGCCTTCTGTGGTATTTAATTTTATTGTTGCCTGATTGCGCAAATAAATATTACTGCGGTAAGATTCAATTCCTCGATAATTACTTTTAATGGTGGCGCCATCTAAAATAAAGTAACGTGTGTTGTATAAAAATACGCCGGGTTGATAGGTATGATTTTTAATATTACCTGCTTCCACTCTGCATTCAATTACATTTTCTAACCACAATCCTGTTGTCGCATTTGCATTTCCTTCAATACTATTTGCATATAAATACATGCGATGTACATCTTCTGCCTGAATGCCATTTTGAGTATAATTCTTAATAGTGGTCTGGCGAATTTCTACATTCACATCTTCCGGACATACAGAAATATTTTCAAGTTTAACAGGAGTAGCAAAGCCATCGAATGTACCCTGTGTAATATAAAACGATTCAGTATCGTAGGCAGAAATTCCATTTATTGCAGTGCTGCCGCCAGTGTTAAACAATACATTTTCCGCATAAAAATTTGCATACGCATTGCGCATTAAACTATTATTGTTATAAACAATTTTACAATCCTCTAACCATACATCTCTTGTGCTGATATATAAATCGGCATCTGTTTGCAGCCAACATTTCATATCCGTAGTGCCGCTTCCTTTTAAATAAAAACGACTATCGGTTCCTAAGTCGAAAATGCCATCTTCATAATATGCTAAGTAGCCTGTACCGGTAAAAGTAAAGTCAACATAATTTGCAGTTTGAATGGTGCCGCCTGCTTTAAGTGTAATTGTTGCAGAAGTTGAGTTAAGATAAATATCATTTCCTTCCAAAATCATAAAACCCCCATTCTCAATTTCAATTTTTGTTTGGGCAGTTAATTCAAGATCATTAATTCCCGGTTTAATAATCAACTCACCACCATTCTCCACCAATATTTTTGCGTTAATCTGCGATAGCTTTACTATAGCCCCTGCTTCAATGATGATTTGTCCACCATTTTCAGCATGCAATTGTGCGCCTTCCTCAATAATTATTTCTGCGCCACTTTTTATTAAAAGAGTAGAATTTTCATTCACTAACAAGCAGGAGTTTTTCTTTAAGGTTGTTTTAGTTCCGGTTTTTAAAGTGAGAGTGGTTGGTTTTGTAAATATCCATTCATCATCTATCATTTCTTCGGCTATATGTTGCGTAGGGCTTTTGCCTCTTTCAAGTTTAATTACCTTCCCTTCTTCTAAAATAATTTGACTTTGACGGCTTAAAGGGTCATTTACATCATTTTGTAAAACGATGTTACCACACCAGCGTACATCATTATCCACTGAATAGTTATCCCAGGATATATCAACGGTTATATCTTTACCACCAATAGTTGTGTTTGTGGTTTCTGCACTAATTTCAATATTTAATCCGTTTAACCATATCGTATCATTTTCCCATGAATTCTTTAAAGCAGGGTATAACGGATCATATAAATTCGAAATATAAGTATAAACAGAAACAGGAGATGGGTTTGTTGCAATTGATAATCTATTATTCCCGGATAAAGTGAATGCATCTAAATCATCGCCAAAATCATATAATTCATGTTCCACACTGGAACCAAATCTTTTAAATCTTCCAATAACTAAATCATCCGATTCAGAAGGATTAACTCCAATAACTCCATCACCACCGTTAACAACTTTAAAAAGATCAGAAAATCCCGTAAACTGATTTGGGATATTATTATCCATATCTATTACTAAACTACCATTATCCCATTCACATAATCCATAGGGAGGTGTTTCGGTACTTATTACAAAATCAAAATTTCCTTCTGCTGAGATAGGCATCATCCAACTGCCTAAACTATTAGGCATTGATGGGCTTGTAGTTGCTGGATAAACAGAGGCATCATCGTCAAGCAAATTATTATCTTTTCCAGCTTGAAGTGAAACATATAAGCCAGTACCCTGTGTTTTGCAATCGTCAATATACTTTTCTTGATCAAATTCTGAAAGACGTTGATGATTTTCAAGCCATAAAAACTGATTCTTGATATCACCCGAAATTTGCCAGTCAATATGTGGCAACTTTATGCGCACCGCATCTCCGGTCAAATAATTATCTCTCAGCACAAATGTTCCTCCATTGGGAAGATTCTCAATGGAAATGTCACCATCAGTTTCTAATACTCCTTCACCGGTTGAAATAAATACATCATCTATTTGGTCTTTAGCTGGATGCTCCCATTCTAACATCCATCTATCCCATCCGCTTGGTGAAGCACTTGTGCCAGGTGATTGTGAAGTAATCCCCGCAGAAGCAGGTGTAATTAAAAATGTTCTTTTGTCTGCGCCTCCAGCAGAATGCCAATTATTTGGGCCGAAGAGTCCATGCATTATTTCTGCTTGAAATATATAGAAAAAACCTTCCTCATCTCCACACACATTAAAGGATGTTCTGGTATTTACTCCTTCTATTTTGTCATCAACTGTGTATGAATAATCAGAATAGGACACCCCAAAACCCGAGTTACATTTTTTTATTGAGCCAACATTGTTATTGCGCCAAGCAATTACAAGCAGGTCTATTTTATCATCGCTGGTATTTGATTTTGAAACTCCTCTTAAATTTGATTCACCACCTAACAAATCATAATTATCAAAATCGCTTAATGGTAATCCATTAGCAGAATATACACTACCACTGGAAATTGAATTGCTTAATGCTTCAATAACCTCTGCAACACCATCTAAACCACTATAACTTGAACATGGTATTGTAATTACATCTTCATAATAATCACCAAGAATTACATATTTCCCAAAGGATGCTTCATAATAAAATTTACTAATCAAATTTGTCGGGGTAATACCGGTGGTATAATATTGATCAAATAAATTATCCGCATACGTTGGTATCTGAGTTACACCGCCCACAATAGGCCATGATTCATCCACTTCGCCAAGAGAATAACTACAGCCAGAAGTTGAATAATCCAGTTCAGCAAACACTATAAAAACTCTAAATACCCCATCGGCTGGATGTATATATCCGTTTTTTATTTCTTTTTGAACTTGAGCTTCAGAATGCATTTGGAGAAAACAAAATTGGATCGTTAAAGCAATCAGGTAAAATTTTTTCATCGGTTTAGTTTTTAATTAATTTAATAGGATAAGTTGAATTACTGGTATTTACTTTTAAAAAATATATTTGACCCCGTGGTAGAAAGCCAAGATATAATTGGATACTATTTCCTTTGATATCATTCTTAAAAAAAATCTGTTGACCTGTAATAGAATAAATAGTTAAATTTTCTAATTGATCAAAGGATTTGATTTGAATCTCATTAATAAATGGATTTGGGCCTACTGTTATTGAAGTAATATCCTGTTCTTCAATTGCAGTGCCATCAAAACTATTATAGGGGAAAACAGCAAAATCTGCATAGTCAAGCAAATAAGTATTATCAGGACCATTGAATATCATAGAATCTTTCCGCCAAATTTCAAATAAATATGGAGGACCTATAATGGTATCGGTAAATAATAATGGTAATTCTCCAAGTGGGAAACAATTTGGATATTCAGGGCTGTTATCATGGCAATAAAACAAACCCCAAGCTCTTGGTAAATCTTCGTTGAAAGGATAAGGCAATGCTTCACTATAAAATAAATTATTATCCCAACTAATTTTAATTGGATATTCTGCTTTGTAAAAACTTATATAAGTATAGAACTCTAAATGCTGCCATATTATATTTTTTAAAATTAGGCTATCAAAATAAATGGAAGACCAATAAACATTAAATTTTGTCGTATCTATTAAATTAAAGTATTCTGCGAAAACAGTATCACTTTGAGGATATCCATAATCTTGCCCTTCAGAGTCATAACCTAAATACAGCGTATCCTTTGCACCAGTCCCATCTTCAAACCATAATGGAAAAACCCATGCAGGTTGCTCGGTTGCACCGGGTATGGTGTAGGTCTGGGCATGCAATATTTGATGTGTAAAAAGGAGAATAAAAGGAAGTAAAAAACTTTTCATAAAATTGAATTTAATTGAAGGTAGTTAAATTTTAGTTAAAATATAGAATCTCCAATTAATATATAATCCACAAACCCTCGCTAATTATAGCTGCGTCCTACCCCCAATCCCAATTCATCCGTCCGCCATTTCCACCCCCAGCCCTGAAAGGGCTGCATCCATTACCATAGGGTGAAGCCGTATGTCCAATCTCCAGCCCTATGCCCCATGCCCTTCATCGCCATCGCTTTTTTTCGCCATCGCCTTTGCCTTTGCCCATCGCCCTCTGCCATCTCCTTATGCCATCGCCATCGCTTTAGTTCTCGCAGGGGGCTTGTCTCCATAAAAATAAATAATACACAACCCCCTGCGTCGTAAAAACTTGCAGCAATAATATTTTCTCTCCCAGCCGAGTCACTTGAAAAGAACTCGGCCTAAACCAATTTCAGTACTATATCCATTTACCCACCCCCCCCAGCCCTAAAAGGGCGGCATCCATTACCATAAGGTGAAGCCCTATCCCATAATAAAAGAGCGAACATCCCTGCCCGCCCTTTTTTCAATTCCTAATTCTACATTCCTAATTCTACATTCCTAATTCTTAATTCTCCTCAATTCCTAATTCCTAATTCTACATTCTTAATTCCTAATTCTTAATTCTCAATTCTCTCACACCGCCACCATGCTTGCCACCACATTTGTAGTCGCCCCAAAAGTTATGTAAAAAGTAGCATTTTGTGTTACAAAACCCGGTCTGCTAAACTCAACATTGTATGTACCATCAGCCAACGTTTTAATTTGCGCATTCCCTTTCTCCGTTGTTTTCTTTTGAATATCTCCCGGAGTAACCAAAATCTTCACCAATCCCAATGGCAAATGATCAACACTATCATCCACAATAAAGCGTACTGCTACTTTTTCACTACCTATATTAAATATCGTTCTGTTATTAAAATAACCTAACACAAAATCATGTTCGGTTGCATTGTAAGTCCGTATTAACTGATCCAGTGACAATTCTAAATGTAGATTAGCCCCATCAAATTGATCTTTCAGTGCAGTTGTACTCGCTTTTTTAGTGCCTATCACGTTTTTAGGTTTTTGAATATCTGCATTAAATGCCACTCTTGCCGCTTGAAGTGCTGTAATATCTGCGGGTAAAATATTAAAATCCGCCAATCCAGCAATATTTGTATTACCCAAATTACGAATTGTCAATGCCTTATCAGATAAAATAGTATCGGCCATACCATCCAATTGGCTTTTGGTAACCTTTGCTTGCCCTATTAATGTGCTGTTTGCAGTAGATTTACCATAAGAAACTAATGCCCCTGCCACAGACAAAATATTGCTTACAAGTGAATCTCTCTTTTCACCTTTGGTATTTGTTATACCCTTTGTGTCTGCCTGTTGCCCTTGACTATACGTGTCAATAGTATCAATGTATGTTGTCAAGGTAGCTACACCGTTTGTCATACCTGTACTTGCTGTCCAAATAGCTGTATTGGTTACTAAGTAATCTCGTACAGCTATGTACATGCTTCTTACTGATTCCTGTCTTTTGTCCATGATGCTTTTTGGTTTAAATTGTTAATTAAAAAATTCATTATTAATATTCTCTTTTTAAGTGATTTTTGTACATTTTGTCAGTTTTTTCCTTCTTTAAAGCCTTCTAAAACACTTTTTCTGCAATCTTGGCTGTGTAGAACACAGTTTGGGTTATGTAGAACACAGTTTGGGTTAGGTAGAACACGATTTGGGCTATGTAGAACACGATTTGGGCTATGTAGAACACGATTTGGGCTATGTAGAACACGGTTTGGGCTATGTAGAACACGGTTTGGGCTATGTAGAACACGGTTTGGGCTATGTAGAACACGATTTGGGCTATGTAGAACACGGTTTGGGTTATGTAGAAGGCATTTTGGGTTATGTAGAACCCGAGTTTGGTTATGTAGAAAGCAATCTGACCAATGTAGAACTCGATTTGGCCAATGTAGAATTACTTCTATCGAATGTAAACTCTCATTTAATCCTTGTATCATGGGTAATGATTTAGGAATACAATAATTTGTTAAATGGAATTGTGCTGCCTGAGTCCTCTTGCCGTAGTTTAATCTGTTTCGATCAAAATTTTGCTAAGTGAATATGCATTTTGTTTTATTGCATGCCTGCTCAGGTCTTCTTCATGGGCCAACTGGATATTCTCTTAAAGAATCTGGCTATTTATTCCGATAATAAAGATATTGCAGAAACTAATTCAATGCAAATTTATTTTTCCCTTCCCAGCAGGTTCCCGCATTTGACTTCTGTTCGGCTTTGTTTTGAGTAACCTGCTGGGTACATAACAAGAAGGAATTTACTAACTTTTTGTTCTCACAGAGTTACCCGCCTCTCTAAACCATATATTTAAAAAAACTTTTCGAAGGGAACTCTCTGTGAGAACAAAAACCCCCGCTGCAAATTAAAAAATTCACATGCGGGGGATTCCCCATACTATGAAAACAAAAATACTTATCAGAGTATATATTGGCTGATTTCCTGCTCAATTACATTGGCTGGCATCACGCCACTTTTTCTCCACTTTATTTCTCCGTTTTTAAATAATATTAATGTTGGCACTCCCTGTATTTGATATGTATTGGATACAGCAGGATTTTTGTCAACATCAATTTTTATAATCTGAATTGCGTTACCCATTTTACCAGATAATTCTTTTAGAATTGGAGGCATCATTTTACATGGGCCACACCATTCAGCAGAAAAATCTACTAACACAGGTTTATCACTATTAATTAACTCCGTAAAACTTTTTCTTTTTAATTCTTCCATGTTTGATTACAAAATAAATAAATATCCTGATTTAGGAGAGTGACATACATCACATCGAAAATAAATCTATAGTTTAAAAAAAAAGCAACCGGAAAGTTGCTTACAATAAAGTGGAGCTGGTGGGATTTGAACCCACGTCCAGACAAGGCATTTACAAGCTTTCTCCATGCTTAGCTAATTCTTTATTTTCGTGAAATACCGGGCGCCTTAACAAACCCTTGATATTCCCTTAGTTCTTTTTTCTTATGCTGCATCAGAACTCTGCAACACCAGCCCGGTTTAGTTATGCCCATTTACAATGTGACCAGGCGGACACCATAAAGGACAAAGGCCATCTAATTCCTTGAATTAGGCAGCCAAGGCGTAGTTATACTCGCCAGATAAAAATTGTTTTGTGCGTTGAGTTTAACGAGCTAAATACACAACACTCGGCATGCTTACTTGTCAATGAACGATGCTGTCAATTCCTGTCAGCCCCAAAATATAATTTGTAAAACTACAATGAAATTACTTAGCTCAAAGTTCCTTCAAACGGTATATTTGTCGGAAGTATGAAGGAAGAACAAAAAAATACAAGTAAAATATTCCCCGATATAGAACCAGATTATAATGAATGGCCCATAGTAAAGATTAGTAGAGCAAGAAAAAAAATAATTGATGAAGTGGTAGAATCCACATTGCAGGCAATTATAAAAAAACATCCGACAGAATCTGATTTGCAGGAAGTACTTGCCAAAGCAGTGTATTTAGAAAAGGCAAGAATTAGTGGTAGAGTTTGGAGTACAGATCCAAAAGATGATACAGAGTTTTGGAATTCCATTAAATCCAAATTAGTAAAAGCAGATCAGCAAAACAATAAAAATATTGACGATGAAGCTGCATTACTTCGTGAAATAATTTATCGCTATGCAGAAGAAATTTCCGGACATTTCGATATCAGAACTTATCGGTTTGCACAACGCTTAGTTCCATTTGTTTTTAATCGTTTATTAAACAGTACCCGCAGCAAAGAATTTATTCGCTTATTCGGAAATGAGAAAGGATTATTAAAACGCATTAATCTGGTAGGCGAAACAGAACAAGTGCGCACACTTGCAAAAAAAGGAACCATAATAATGGTACCAACACATGTAAGTAATATTGATAGCATTACAGTTGGTTGGGCAATTAGTGCAAGTGGTCTTCCTCCATTTTTATATGGTGCAGGATTAAATCTATTCAGTGTGAAATTGCTTGCATTTTTTATGAAACGTTTAGGTGCGTATAAATTAGACCGACGCAAAAAAAATTCAATTTATCTGGAAGCATTAAAACAATATAGCACGAATGTAATCAGCAAGGATGGACACAGTTTATTTTTTCCTGGTGGCACACGTTCACGAAGTGGTGAATTAGAATCCAATTTAAAACTTGGATTATTAGGTACTGCATTAGAAGCACAACGATTAAATGTGTTGCAAGCAAATGGTGGTGATTACAAAAAAATATTTGTTGCTCCAGTTACTCTTAATTATAGTTTTGTTTTAGAAGCACCGGAATTAATTGATGAACATTTGCGCAACGTTGGTAAAGAAAGATACTTTATTCAGGCAGATAAATATTCATCTTCTTATAAGATTTTAAAATTACTTGCGAAGTTTTTTACGGCAAGTGCCGACTTTACAATTGCCTTCGGAAAGTGTATGGATATTTTTGGCAATGAAGTAAATGAGGATGGTGAAAGCATGGATAATACCGGAAGAAAAATTGATATCACCGATTACTTTAAAAGTGATGGTGTACTTTCCAATGATACACAAAGAGATTCAGAATATGCACGCATGTTAAGTGAAAAAATTCTGGATGCATTTCGTAAAAATAATGTGGCAATGGCAGGGCATATTGTTGCCTTTGCAGCATTTCATTATTTGCAAAATAAACATCAAAACAGCGACTTATATTCTGTACTTCGAATGCCTGAAGAATTCAGAAGAATACCACAGGCTGATTTGCTGCATTCAGTTACTTTATTGCAACAGGAAATTTTGAAGCTTGAAAAGAAAGGAAAGATTCGTTTGGGACCAATTTCACATGGACCGCCTTTGCAAGTAATGAACTATGGAATAAAAACTCTGGGTATATATCATACAGTACGTCCTTTATTAATTGATAAAAAAAGTGGTGAAATAAAATGTACAGATATGAAACTGCTACTCTTTTATCACAATCATCTTGTTGGCTACGGATTAGAAAATCATGTCGGATAAGAAAACAGTAGGTGTAATTGGTGCCGGTAGTTTCGGTACAGTTGTAGCAAATCTGCTTGCTCCAAATAGAACCGTGTATTTGTATGTGCGCAAAGCAGAACAAGTAGAAGAAATGCGATTGAAAAAAATCAGTTCTAATCAAATTTTACATGATAATATTATTCCTGTAGATGATCTTGCATTAGTTGCAGAAAAATGCAAACTCATATTTCCTGTGGTGCCTTCGCAAAATTTTAAAGAGATGATTCAAAGCATTGCACCGTATTTAAAACCGGATCATATTTTAATACATGGCACAAAAGGATTAGCATTAAAAGGTAAAGGAAAAAAGAGCTTACAGGAAAAAGGAATTATTGCTAAAGAACATGTGCTAACAATGAGTCAATTGATAGCTAAAGAAAGTGTAGTGGTTCGTATAGGATGTTTGGCTGGTCCTAATCTTTCAAAAGAAATGGCGAAAGGATTACCGGCAGCTACAGTTTTAGCAAGCCGATTTGATGAAGTGATTTTAAAAGGTCAAGCTGCATTAAAAAGCGAAAGGTTTCAGGTGTATGGAAGTCAGGATATTTTTGGTGTGGAACTGGCTGGAGTTTTAAAAAATATATTAGCAATTGGCAGCGGTGTAGTAAGTGGATTAGAGCTTGGTGAAAATGCAAGAGCCTTATTAATTACAAAAGGATTAGCTGAAATAATTACACTAACCAAAGCAATGGGCGCTGAAGTAAAATCATTTTTAGGTTTAGCAGGTATTGGAGATATTATTGCTACTTGCACATCACCAACCAGTAGAAATTTTACTGTAGGTTATCGTCTTGCAAAAGGAGAAAGAATTGAACAAATAGTAGAGAGTATGGAAGAAACTGCAGAAGGAGTAAATACATTAAATATTGCGCATGGTCTTGCAAATTATTATTCTATCAATTGCCCGATAATAACATCATTACACAAAGGCATTTTCGAAAATTTAAGTATTGAAGCAGGTATGTCTTATCTGATGAAATATAATTTCAGCAGAGATGTAGAATTTATTTAATTCATTTCAATTCTTCCTGCAAGTAAATATAACACTGCCATGCGTACAGCAACTCCATTTTCTACTTGTTGAAGAATAATAGATTGACCGGAATCAGCCACATCACTTGTAATCTCCACTCCCCTATTTATCGGGCCGGGATGCATAATAATTATTTCCTTATTTATTGATTCTAACAGTTTGCGATTGATACCAAAATACAATGCATATTCACGTAAGCTAGGGAAAAACTTTATGTCTTGTCTTTCTAATTGAATGCGCAATACATTTGCTACATCACACCATTGCAATGCTTCTTTTACATTGTAAGTTACTTGCACTCCTAACGATTCTATAAATGCAGGAATTAATGTTGGCGGACCGCATACTGTAACTTCTGCACCTAATTTTTTTAATGCATAAATATTACTCAGTGCAACCCGGCTATGCATGATGTCGCCGATAATTGCAACCTTCAATCCTTTAAAATCTGAAGGTACTTTACCATTTCTTTTTCCAAGCTGTTCTCTAATCGAAAAAACATCTAACAATGCTTGTGTAGGATGTTCGTGTGTGCCATCACCCGCATTAATAATATTTGCATCAATATGTCTGCTAAGAAAAACAGGAGCCCCCGGACTTTGATGTCGCATCACTACCATATCCACTTTCATGGCAAGAATATTATTCACTGTATCTAAAAGCGACTCACCCTTTTTTACACTGGATGCAGAGGCAGAAAAATTTATGATATCGGCTGATAATCTTTTTTCAGCAAGTTCAAAAGATATTCTTGTACGAGTGCTATTTTCAAAAAAAATATTGGCAATGGTAATATCTCTGAGTGATGGTACTTTTTTAATAGGTCTATTCAGTACTTCTTTAAAATTATCAGCGGTTTTAATTATCAATTGTAAATCATCTGCTTGCAGATCTTTTATAGCTATCAAATGTTTTACACTTAAGCTGCTCATTTTACAATTTTAAATGGAACAATCCATACCTCATCTTTACCACCATTTTCCTTCCATTCTACTCTCACTTTTTCTGAAGTAACCGAATCGACTGTTTTACCTACATAATCCGGACTGATAGGAACATGTCTGCTTAATCTGCGATCAATCAACACTAACAATTCAATCTTTGCAGGGCGACCATAATCCAATAACGCATCTAAACCAGCACGAATAGTACGACCTGTATAAAACACATCATCAATTAAAACGATTTCTTTATTCTCAATTGAAAAATCAAGATGCGTTTGATTTGGAATTAAAGGTTTTTCCTGATGGCGGAAATCATCTCTGTAAAATGTAGTATCCAATACACCATATTGGATTTGTGTATCAGGCAATAAATGAGTTAATGTTTGGAGAATGCGTTGCGATAAAAATATCCCACGAGGCTGAAGACCGATGATGCAAGTATTATTAAAATCCTGGTGGTTCTCTATCAATTGATGACAAAGCCTCTCGATGGTAAGAGCAAACTTCTGGTTGTCGAGAATTACTCTGCTTTGCATTAAAAATCAAAGTTCTATAATTTTTTGCAATTATTTTTTTTAAATGCAAATACTATTTTAATTCAAAGGTGTTATCACCCACTTCAAATCCATTATGAAACATTTCTATGTGATAGGTGCCCGGTAAAAATGTAGAGTTCTGCTCCCAATATACGGTATGTGTTTCCTTATGTTGACCGTTATAATCAACGCTCACCATAGCTGAAAAATCCCCCCCCATAGCATCCGATGATTTCATGATTACATTATTGGGATCAGTGAGCTTAAAGAAAAAAATCTGATTTCTTCCTGCTGACAACATATTGGGTACTAAATCAAAATCAATTTTCAGTTGAGTTATTTTTTTTGCTTTATCCATTTCTTTATCGCCCGATTTTTTTTCCTGCATAGGTATCACTTTAATATCCGTTGCCATAATTATACTGCCGATAATTAAAATAGAATCTCGCTCTGTCTTTAGCATTTCATGATTTGCAACAAGTAATTCATATTCACTTTTTAATTGATTAAAATCTTTCAACAATGCATTATATAAATCTGTGTATTCATCCACTTTAGTTTTATAAAAATTCACATCTGATTCCAATTTTGCAATTTGTTGTTTTGCTTCTATTAATTGTTTATTGCTTGCAGGTTCATAATTAGCAGCACTTGCATTTATAAGTGAATTAATACGATTACGTTTTAGTTGTAAATCGTTTTTTAATAACTTTATCAATGAATCTTTTTCAAGAGATTCTCCTTTTTTAGTATTCAGTTCAATTATCAGATTATTAAAATCTATTTCTAAATCTTTATTCAAACTATCTACTTCATGTATTTGATGCTGATATTGAAGTGTAGTTTTTTTATTTTGTTGTGCATTATAAAACAACCATGCATTCAGTGCTAACAACACAATTATCATTGCAATGTATAATGATTTACCGTTGCCGTTTTTTGCCTCAGTCATTAGTTGATTCTAAGTAAAAATATTCTGTATAAAACTAAGTAAGTGGTATAGAAGAATTCCTGATAGTTTGATTTATAAATTAACATCTATAGTTAAGATGACCATAATTGAAAACAATTAGATGTTTTACAACTTCAATTTTTTATTGCTTTTTTTGACCCGCTGTACATTTCAAACTTAAGAAAACGACATTCCAGTGCTCCATTATATAGAGGTAATTTCACAGATGGTTTCAAACCAATTGACTTCATTGCTTCCACATTAGAAGTAAGCAACCAAATTATTTTACCGGCATATTTTGATTTCATTGTATTTCCAATCATGTTATAAAAATCTGTAATTCCGGAAGCACCAATTCTTTGTCCATAGGGAGGATTCATTATAATCATAGAGCTGGATGGTGGAGGATCGCAAATATCAAATGGCTTAATAAAAAAATTAATTTTATCATCCACTAATGCATGCATCGCATTTTCACGAGCAGCCATAATATATTTCTTCTCTAAGTCAGATCCATCTATAAAAACTTTCGTTGTTTGAATTGCTGCATTTGCATCCAATAACAATTGTCTGTATAAAATGCGGTTATAGTCTGGCCAGTTTTTAAATGCGTATTCTTTACGAATTAATCCCGGTGCAATGTTATAAGCAATTAATGCTGCTTCAATTGGTAAGGTGCCAGTTCCACACATCGGATCAAAAAAACCAGTGCGTTTATCCCAACCACTTATCAATATCATACCCGCTGCTAATACTTCATTTAATGGTGCTTCATGTTGTGAATTGCGATAACCTCTTTTAAATAATGGTTCACCAGAACTATCCAATGAAATATTTACATGATTTTCATTGATGTGCAAATTGAATTTTATTTGTGGAGATTTTATATCAATAGAAGGTCTGCTTTTAATTACATCTCTGAACCTATCAACTATTGCATCCTTCATTCGTAATGCAGCAAATTGTGTGTTTCTGAACATTTCGGAATAGACAACAAAATCAATTGCAAAAGTCTGTTCTACATTAAAATAATTTTCCCAGGGAAATGCATAAATGTTTTCGTAATAACTTTTATCATCATTAAAATCAAAATGCAAAATCGGTTTTAAAATTCTCAATGCAGTTCTAAGATGAATATTACTTGCATATAATAAAGAATCATCACCGGTAAATGAAACTGCTCTGTTTATTACTTGTACATCAGTGGCCCCTAACTGAAATAATTCATCTGCTAATATTTGTTCCAGACCTTTAAATGTTGTTGCTATAATTGTATATGACACTGTGTAAAGTTAGAAGAAAGAAAGAGGCAAAAAAAAACCCCGCATCAAAAGATGCAGGGTTAATTAAAATTTATTAATTGTTTATTTTAAATAACAATCTAAAATCACGTTTTTATCCATTTGAGTAAACGTGTTGTTAAGTAATTTCTCATAATCATCCACTTGTTCATATCTAGTCCAAATTGTAGGATTAAGGTAGGAACAATCTGCATGTGGAGAAAATTTAACACGAGCCCAACGCAAATCCTTTTTGAAGATCATTGCAAATACTTTGGTAACTCCCTCTTTTTCCATACTAACATCCAGATAATAAGTCCAGGTAAGATTTCGCATTAATACAGGGAAACTTATATAAAGAGATTTCATACTTGCATCCTTATAAAAATTTAATGTATAATAAATTCTAGCTCCATCTGTACTCTTATATTCTAATTTATAATAAAGCGCTTTCCCATTATTATTTTTAGAATTAGCAATCATGCCTTCATGATTCTGATTAAGAAATTCTTTCATTACAACCTGCGACTGAGAAGCCGAAGCAATTCCAATGAAGGCCACGAATAGTATTGTTTTAATTATATTTTTCATTCTATTAAGCTTTTAGGTTTTTTTACATTGCAGATTCTTCATCCTCAGATTTTGACATTTCGGTATCTTTCTTTTTACCGGTAACATCTTGTCTTTTTGCATTGATTATCACATTATTTAAAATTTCATTTGCAGCACATTTACCTTGTTCAAGTCCATCTAGAATTTCACAAGTATAATGGATGCCTCCATACATGCGTGAAAATGCAGCTTCTTCTGCAGCCTCGTTGAAGGATTTCATTGTGCGTGGTAGCAGACCCACATCCATGTGAGAACTATCAATAAAAGATTTATTATCCCCAATCAATGAGGTTAAAACTGTAGCTGCAGCACCTGAAAATCCGGAATGTCCGGAAGTATATCCAGGGAAAGATGGTGTTTCCACGTAGGGTTCCCATCCTTTTTCAAAATACTCATTAATCATCGTTTTTGGTCTTACCAGATTCACACGAAACTTTGTAAACCATACTGCAACACAAGCGTCGGCCATAGATATTGAAGTTAAAGCATAAATTTCTGCTGCTTGACTCAAGCTCATATTCTCTGTACTCACAAAATTTCCAACTATAGTTAACCAATGGCCTGGAGGACCTGAGGATTCACCCTGGTCGTCAGACCAAAATTGAGCTGTAATTCTTTGGTCTTCTGTAAGATTTTTATCCACTGTATACACCTGCAAAACTTCTTTATACATATTAGCAGAAGAATCCATAGACCAAGCGAACTTCATATTAGAATCGCACTGCTTCGCTTCTTTAATTGCAAAAGGCCTAACTGTTCCCCAAAAAGGTTCAGCAGCCACCCCGTTAAAATCAGTTGGCTCCCAGTAATCAGAGTGTCCTTCTCTGGATGGAGACTTATATTGCATATATCTCGTTTGCTCATAATTATCAGTTTCACTCCATGCAATAATTGCATCGGCAAGCTCATGACCATATTTTAAAGATCTTTCAATAACATCGGGTGGTGAAACTTTAGAACACTCTTCAATCTGTTTTGAATGCAATTCATTAATAGAAGAAACACCAGCAGGTAAGAACCTTGCGAGCATTTCATCCTGCACATAATAAATAGCTTCATTAGTTACTGCAGTCCAATCATATACTTCATCTTTATCAGGTCTTGGTAATTCCTTCAAACCATTCAATTGACCTGCAAGTGTTAGATAATCAGGATTTCCCGGAAGCTGAGCTTCATAAATAGCAGTAGAAATATAGGCGAACATGCGGGAAGCATCAGGAGGCCCTATTCTTTCGCTTTGAACAAAAGAAAATAATTGCTTCCACCAATCAATCAGAAACTCGCCTGAAAGCTCGCTGCTGGGTGTTGACACGGAGTTATAATAAGGATTAACTGCATCAACATCTGTGGATTTTTTACATCCTGAATTGGCAACGATTAAACCCGCAATAACAAGAAATAGATAGTGTTTAATTTTCATTTTTTGCATTTTTTAATGTCTTGTTGAATAAATTTTATTCTGCCCGCAAAAGTAAAGGAAATTAGCTGTTGACAATTAACTAAAGTTTATAAATATTTAATCAATTAACAAAATATTTACAGAGTTGGTGAAAGGTGTTTTTAAGCATGTGAGTACCTTTGTAATTAACATAAAAAAGAAAGCATGAAATTGGCACCGATTGTATTGGCAACCCTTATTTCGTTTATTTTATTTAGCTGTTCTTCAAATAAAAACAGCAAGGATAAATTAAATGATTGGAAATTTACAGAGAACATTGATCAAAATAAGATTGAACCTCTGGATACTGAAACTGGAAAAATGTTTGATATCCTAACCGGTGCTTCTACCGGAGTTGCATTTAATAATGAAGTAAAAGAAACATATGAATTAAACTATTACCGTTATGGCTATTCTTATAACGGAGCAGGTGTTGGAATTTGCGATTTAAATAATGACGGCCTAATGGATATTTTCTTTACAGGAAATGTGGTGAAGGATAAATTATTCCTAAATAAAGGAAATCTTCAATTTGAAGACGTCTCTGATAAATCAAATATTAATACCCTACCCGGATGGAGCACCGGTGTTGCTTTTGTTGACATCAATGAAGATGGATTTATGGATATCTATGTGTGTCGTGCACGCTATGACGAAGCGGATAAAAGAAGAAACCTGCTTTGGGTAAATAATGGCGATATGACCTATACTGAAAGAGCAAAAGAATATGGAATTGATGATGATAGCTTTTCAACTCAAGCCAACTTTTTTGATGCGGATAATGATGGAGATCTCGATTTATATATCGTAACCCACCCTACTGATTTTAAAGATAAAAACAAACAAAAGAATTTTCAGAAAATTGAAGAAGGCACAAATACTAGTGACCGTTTTTATCGCAACATGGGTAATAGTAAATATGTTGAATCCCATATAGAATCTGGAATAAATAATCATGGATTCGGCTTATCTGTAACTGCAGGTGATATAAATAATGATGGCTGGCAGGATTTATTTGTAGGTAATGATTATATCATGCATGATTATACTTACATCAATCAAAAAGATGGAACATTTAAAGAAATGTCTAAGGAGTTATTATATAAAACTTCTTATTATGGAATGGGCACAGATGTAGCCGATATTAATAATGATGGTTTGTTAGATATGATGACAGTAGATATGGCTATTGAAGGTAACTATGGCTCAAAAACATTTATGCAATCCAATAAGCAAACATTTTTAAGGACTTTAGTTAATGCTGGTTATTTACAACAATATGGTAGAAATGCTCTTCAATTAAATAATGGAGAAGGAAAATTTAGTGAAATCGCAAACTTTGCT
The DNA here is from genome assembly GCA_016715425.1 of Bacteroidota bacterium. NCBI lineage: Bacteria > Pseudomonadati > Bacteroidota > Bacteroidota bacterium. The sequence goes on along the minus strand of JADKAC010000005.1, from coordinate 748,924 downwards.
GGAGTAAGTACTACTGGATGGAGTTGGTCGCCCTTGTTTGTAGATTTTGATAATGATGGTTTTAAAGATTTATATGTATCCAATGGCTTTCTAAAAGATAGCCATATGGATGTTATGGAAACTTATATAAAACTAGTTCGTGCTAATCGTCTTTCTGATTCTACAGATTATTATAATCTGAGAGCACAATTGCCTGAAAATTCTGTATTGATGTTCCCCAATGCTATGTTTAAAAACAATGGTGATCTTTCATTTGATGATGTGCGTGAAGATTGGGGTTTATACCATCCTTCAATGACTTATGGGGCAGCTTATGCGGATTTGGATAACGACGGTGATGTAGATATTGTTTGTAATAACGCAAACTACCCCGCATTTGTAATTCGTAACAATTCTGAAAAAAGAAGCACTAACAATTATTTACGTGTTGCTCTTAAAGGTGAAAAAGCAAACCCTTATGGGTTAGGTGCTAAAGTTTATGTAACTGTGAAAGATCAAACACAATTTATTCAAATGGAAATGGTAAAAGGCTATATGTCTAGTTCAGAACCAGTTGCTCATTTCGGAGTAAATAATGCAGAAACAGTTGATAAAGTAGTTGTATTATGGTTGAATGGAAAAGAAAATGTTATGACCAATGTTCCAGTAAATCAGGTATTAACTTTTGATATTAAAGATGCAATAATAGCTCCTAAATCAGAAGCCCCCTCTACCAACTTATTCTTTGCATCGGCATCTAATAATTTGAATATCAATTACAATTATGAGAAAAATGCATTCGATGATTTCGACAGAGAATTTATGATCCCTCACGAATTAAGTAATATGGGTCCCGGAATTGCTTCAGGTGATATTAATGGTGATGGTCTTGATGATCTATTCTTTGGTGGTGCGAAAAATGCAAGCGGTGTGCTTTATACTCAAAACATGGATGGAACATTTAGTCAGAGCAACGCATATTCAGCAGCCGGAGAAGATAAAGTTTCAGAAGATATGGCTGCACTTTTTATTGATGTCGATGGTGACGGCGATTTAGATTTATATGTTGTAAGTGGTGGAAGTGATTTCCCCAAAGATGATGTACACTTACAAGATAGATTATACATTAATAATAATGGCAGTTTCACCTGGCAAAAAGATGCTTTACCTTCTATGATTACAAGTAGCTCCGTAGCAATAGCCGGCGATTATGATAATGATGGCGACATGGATATTTTCGTTGGTGGAAGAGTGATTCCAGGTAACTATCCTGTTGCTGCAAGAAGTTATATTCTTAAAAATGATGGCGGTAAATTCAGTGATGTTACAGGAAGCATTGCACCTGACTTAGTTTCTCCGGGTTTAGTGTCTGCTGCATTGTGGACTGACTTTGATAACGACGGTAATTTAGATTTAATAATCAATGGTGAATGGATGCCTATCACCGTATTTCAAAATCAAAAAGGCAAGTTCGCAAATATTACCGCCAATGCTGGCCTTGACCAAACTACTGGTTGGTGGAACAGCTTAGCTGCAGGTGATTTTGACAATGATGGTGATATAGATTATCTGGCCGGTAACTTCGGTTTAAACTGTCGTTACAAACCTAAAAATAAACCAATCGAATTATTCTATGATGATTATGACAATAATGGTATTTACGATATCATCATGGGTTATTATCAAGGCGATAAATTATATCCAATAAAAACTCGTGAAAGGATGATAGAACAAATGCCTCAAATTGCAGAAATATTCCCTAACTGGGATAGTTATGGTCGTGCAGAAATTTGGGACTTTTTTGGTAAAAAACGTATGGAAGAATCAAAGTATCGCTTTAAGGCAAATACATTCCAAAGCAGTTATATCCAAAACTTAGGTAACGGAAAATTTTCAATACATCCACTTAATAATGAATTACAAATTTCATCTGTCTTCGGAATAGTACCAATGGATATTAATAATGATGGTAACCTCGACTTTATAAGTCATGGTAATTGGTATGAGATGGAAATAGAAACAAATATTCAGGATGCAAGTATTGGCAATATTATGCTTGGCAATGGCGATGGAACATTTACATCAATGCCTGCAAGATTTAGCGGTTTCCTTTCTACAGGAAATACTAAAGCATTATCTGTAATTACAACAGGTAAATCAAATAAACCTGCATTAATTACAACCAACAGTAGTGGAGCAGTTCAAGCATTTAATTTTACACCTGCTAATCAGGTAATTAAATTAAATGCAAATGACAGATACGCTGAAATTGCTTTAAAAAATGGCGGTGTTCGTCGCATGGAATTTTATAGTGGTGCGGGATATCTTTCTCAAAGCAGTAAAATAATTGTGGTTACTGATGATATGCAGGCAATTACAATATTCGATAACAAAGGCACTCAAAGAAATGTATTTAATAACAAAGGTTTATTAACCGCTAAATAATTTTAAATTGAAACGTATAACATTGAATTTTAAATTCGCAACATATGTATCTCTCGCAATTATTATTGCGGGAGGTTCCTCGTGTAATCAGGTTGGTACTAGTGCAACAGATACACGTGGTTCAGTAATTATAGAAAAATCCCGGGAAGTTACCTTAGATGGTAACTCAGGTAAAAAGTTTGATATCCTTACCGGAAAATCTACGGGAATTGATTTTGTTAATGATCTTACTGAAAATTATGCAGTGAATTGGTGGAGATATTCTTACATCTATAATGGTGGAGGAATTTCTATCGGTGATGTAAATAATGATGGATTACAAGACTTATTTTTTACCGGTAACCTTGTTCCAAACAAATTATATCTCAATAAAGGAAATCTTCAATTTGAAGATGTTACCGATAAATGTGGTATCGTAACAGAAAGTTGGGAATTTACCTACGGCTCTACAATGGTTGACATTGATGGTGATGATGATTTGGATATTTATATCTGTAACTCACGTTGGGATGATCCGGAGAAAAGAAGAAACCGTCTTTGGATTAATAATGGCGATATGACCTTTGTAGAAAAAGCCAAAGAATTTGGCTTGGATGATAACACCTATTCTACGCATGCAAACTTCTTTGACTATGATAACGATGGTGATTTAGATATGTACTTAGTAACTCACCCTGTTGATTTTATTGATAAGAACAAAACAAAGTATTTTCAAAAAATAGAAACTGGTGTTAATCTCAGCGATCATTTTTATAGAAATGATAATGGCAAATTTGTAGAATGCCATCTTGAAGTTGGTATAAATAATCATGGATATGGACTTAGTGGTTCTGTAGCCGATTTAAATGATGATGGCTATCTGGATATTTTCGTTACCAATGATTATGCGATGTATGATTTCTTATATATGAACAATGGTGATGGAACATTCCGTGATGAATCTTTGACCAACCTAAAGAAAACCAGTATAAACTCAATGGGTTCTGATATTGCTGACATGAATAATGATGGCTTCCAGGATATTATTGTGGCCGACATGGATATGGAAGATAATTACACTTACAAAACGTTCATGTTGTCAAGTCAAATTGAATCTATGCGCATACTTATTAATGCAGGTTATGGCTATCAAAATCGTTCTAACTCATTACAATTAAATAATGGTGACGGAACCTTTGGTGAAATTTCACATACTTCCGGTGTATCCACAACTGATTGGAGTTGGTCAACATTATTTGCCGATTTTGATAATGATGGTTATAAAGATTTATATATCTCCAATGGTTTCTTACGGGATTTCCATGTAGATGAATCAGAAACATATACTAAAGTAAGAAGTGCTGTACGCCTTAAAGACAGTACCGTATTTTATAAGGTGCGTGAAAATTTACCACTCTATGTATTGAGTCATCCAAACTTTATTTTCAGAAATAATGGTGATCTTACATTTCAGGATACAAGAGATGATTGGGGTATTTATTTCCCATCAATTTCTTACGGTGCAGGTTATGCAGATTTAGATAATGATGGAGATCTTGATATTATCGTGAGTAACGTAAATGAAACTCCATGGATCTGCCGCAACAATTCAGAAAAGGATAGCAGTGCTAATAATTATCTGAGCTTTTCTTTCCAGGGATATAAAGCAAACACCGAGGGCTTAGGTACCAAAGTAAAAATCTATTATGGAAATGAAATGCAATATGTGCAGCATACAAGTAATCGTGGATATATCACGAGTTTACAAGAGGATTGTCATTTTGGACTCGGCAAAGTAGATAAAGTAGATTTAGTAGAAGTAGAATGGCTGGATGGATCTAAGCAAATTTTAAAAGATGTGAATGTAAATCAAAATATAAAATTGAATTATGCAGATGCATCAAAGGATGTGAAATTTGAAAAACATAATGTTGTAGAACCGACATTTGTTAATTCAACTAAACAATTAGCAATCGATTTTCAATCGAAAGATAATAATTACGATGATTTCTTACGTGAATTTTTGCTTCCCCATAAAATGAGTGTATTAGGACCTGGAGTAGCAGTGGCAGATGTGAATGGTGACGGTCTGGAAGATTTCTATATTGGTGGTACTGTTAATACATCGGGTGCTATTTATACACAAGCAAGCAATGGCAAATTTAAAAAATCAAATTTCCAACAAACCAATCCAGATGATTTAAAAATGGAAGATGGTGGTGCATTATTTTTTGATGCAGATAATGATGGTGATATGGATTTATATGTAAGCTCGGGAAGTAATGAATATGCAAAAGGAGAGGCAAATTATCTTGACAGACTTTACATGAATGATGGCAAAGGAAACTTTACAAGAAACATTCAAGCTATACCCGATATTAAAGAAAGCAGTTCAGTAGTTATTGCTGCTGATTTTGATAAAGATGGTGATCTTGATCTATTTGTTGGTGGCAGACAAGTACCCGGCAATTACTTAGCATCAGCTTCCAGTTATATTTTGAGAAATGATAATGGGAAGTTTGTAGATGTTACAAGTGAACTAGCTCCTGAATTAAAAAATGTAGGAATGATTTCTTCTGCACTTTGGTCAGATTATAATAATGACGGGTCACTTGATTTGGTGTTGACAGGCGATTGGATGCCGGTGAACTTTTTCAAAAATGCAGGTGGAAAATTTGTGAACGACACCCAAAATTCAGGACTTAAAAACACTGATGGTTGGTATCAAAGTATCATTGGTTCAGATGTAGATTTAGATGGCGATATAGATTATATTGTTGGAAATTTTGGAACTAACCGCCGTTATAAAAATTCTAAATCATTGAAGGATGGAAGTAACTTACCTTTAGAAGGATATCTTAATGATTTTGATGGTAATGGCACTCAAGATCTAATACTCGCATATTATCAAAAAGATAGTCTATATCCTGTAAAGCCTAGGGAAAGATTAATTGAACAATTACCAGGAATCAGTACACAATATCCCAACTGGGATTCTTATGGTAAGGCTACATTATCACAAATTTTTGGAGATGGTCCACTGGGGAATGCCATACACAAACAAACCTATAATTTCCACTCTTGTGTATTAATAAATCAAGGTGAAGGAAAATTCAAAATGGCATATTTACCAAATGAAACTCAAACATCTGTAATATTCGGCATGGTGGTAGATGATTTCAATGAAGATGGTATTCCTGATATATTAACGCATGGTAATTTCTATAATACGGATATTGAAATTACAAGACATGATTCAGGAACAGGTGTTATGCTTTTAGGTAAAGGAGATGGAACATTTGCTCCTGTAAGAAGCTATCAGAGCGGATTGAGAAATGACGGTGATGCCAAAGGAATGGCAGTAATTATGGGAGCTAATAAACAACCTCTTTATTTATTAGCAAATTCCAACGGTCCGTTGGAAGCGTTTTCACTTACTAAAAATAATGTGAAGATGTTAGCTTTCACACCAATGGATGCTATGGCTGAGATTCAAATGAAAAATGGTAAAACACAAAAAATGGAGCTCTATAACGGTTCAGGATATTTGAGTCAAAGCACGAAATATTTAAGAATTACACCAGAAATAGTTTCAGTGAAAGTGTGGGATTATGCAGGAAATTCCAAAATGGTTTATCCTAGCTCACTCGCTTCGAATAAATAAACTTAGAATCAATTAATTTGATAGCCCTCCCAATTATGGGGGGCTATTTTTTTTAGAGGAAGTCCGGTGGATTTAAAATATGAAATTGTCCGTTCATTTTTGCTCTCTTTCTAATTGCCGCCGCTTGTCTTAAACCCGGCAATATATTTTTTATATGTTGTATTATAATTTTTTTTCTAACTGATTCCCTGCTATGTTTTAATAATTCAAATTCTTCAAGAATATTAAATCCAACATAATGTGCCATTTTAAAAGATTGAGATATAATTCCCTTTTCAACCAATTTATTTTGTATCTCCAACATTTGAAATAACTCATCCGTAAGTTGATCAAATTCATTATTTATATTACTGTGAATATCAAGTACATTATTAATTACGCTTACAACAGCACCGCTATATAATTTATCAGGAATCACCTGTACTATATCTAAAATCCGAAATGCTTGCAAGCCAGTAATCACAATATCCACTTCGCCATTTAGATATTCCTTACTGATTCCGTTTACAATCATTTCAGTACCGTAATCCAAAATTTCATTTTTATTAATTACCGGAATTCCAAATGATTTTTCTTCCTGAATGCATTCTCTAATTAATTGCTTATACCGAGGTTCAAAAATGTGCAACTTCAATTCTTCACCGGGATAGGCAACCATGGATAATGGAAATATGGGAAGGAATTTTTGCATTCACTAATCTATAAAAAAATAAATGAGTAAATAAAAGAATCTGTAAAAAAAAGCCCGGTAAAATAATTTTCCGGGTAAAGAGGTGGGTGACCGATGGGTTTCGAACCCACGACCACCAGAACCACAATCTGGTGCTCTACCTACTGAGCTACGGCCACCGTTTATTCAATCGGCAAATTTATAAAATAGATGGCAGAACAAAATGACTTTATTTATTTTGCAAATCTTTGAGAAACAGTATCCCAATTTATTATATTCCAATAGGCAGATAAATAATCAGCACGTCTATTTTGATATTTTAAATAGTACGCATGTTCCCAAACATCAACACCAAGTAAAGGCTTACCTTGTTTCTCACTTATATCCATAAGCGGATTATCCTGATTTGGTGTTCCAATTATATCCAGATTTCCTTTGGCATCTTTTACTAACCAAGCCCATCCTGATCCAAAAACTCCTGTAGCTGCTTTATTAAATTCAGTTTTGAAAGTATCCATATCATTGTACTTACTCATCAATGCAGCACGCAAATCATCATTAGTTGTTGTTTTTGAAGAAGCGGGTGTTAGCGTCTCCCAAAAAAATGAGTGATTCCAATGTCCACCTGCATTGTTGCGCACTTTGGTGCGTACATCTTCAGGTACCTTTTTAATATTCATTACAATATCATCCAGTGTTTTCCCTTGCAATTCCGGAGTTGCCGCTACAGCTTCATTCAAGTTCTTTACATATCCTGCATGATGTTTTGTGTAATGAATCTCCATCGTCATTTTATCAATGTAAGGTTCAAGATCACCAAAACCATAAGGCAAAGCTTTCTGTGTAAAGGCATCAGCCATATTTAAAGAAAAATCCGAATCTTCAAATGTAGAAATTCGGGAGTTTGCAAAAATGTCCTTATTAATTAAGGCTAATCCAATTGCTGAAAGTGCAGATTTCCTAATGAAGTCTCTTCTGCTTGATTTTAAATTTTCCAATGTGATATATTTTTAAGTTTGCTTAAAACTAATAAAGATAAAAACCATTGCAGCTTATTAAATGTTCAAGACTAAAGCTTTAAATATTTCATAATTTTATAATAAATGAATAATACAAACAATAATTTGATTGAGTTAGAGGTAGAAGGAATGACGTGTTCCAATTGTGCTCTGGGTATTACAAAATTTTTAGAAAATAAAGGACTGCATAATGTCTACGTAAATTTTGCTACTAATGAAGTACAATTTACTCAAGCACCTGTGCAATTAGATATGAATTCTATTATTTCCGGAATTGAGAAATTAGGATATCATGTAATTGGTGAAAAAAAAGAAAATAAAATTCAGGAAAGCGAGAAAAAAATTAAGTTAAATTCTTTAGAAATAAAACTCTTAATCTCCGCTGTTTTTACATTGCCATTATTTTTATCCATGTTTCTTCCGATTGCATTTTTACATAATCATTATGTTCAACTTGCTTTATGTATTCCGGTGTATTTTATTGGGGTAATTCATTTTGGTAAAAGCGGACTAGGTTCGCTACGTACCGGAATTGCAAACATGGATGTATTAATTTTTGTGGGAAGTACTGCTGCATTTATATACAGCCTAACAGGTACCCTTTTTAATCTGGGTATGGATTATTTATTTTACGAAACTGCTGCTACTATTATCACTTTAGTGTTAGTAGGCAATTATATAGAAAAGCGCTCTGTTGCAAAAACTACTACTGCAATAAAAGAGCTTACAGAAATACAACCACAAAAAGCAAAGCAAGTAGTTTACGATTTACAAGATGCTAAAGAAAAAATATTTGAAATACCTATTCAGGAAATAAAACCGGATACAATTGTTCTTGTAAATACTGGAGATAAAATTCCATTAGATGGAATTATTATCTGGGGTGAAGCAAGTATTGATGAAAGTATGATAACCGGTGAGAGTATTCCTGTTGATAAAAAAATAGATGATATAGTTATAGGGGGTACTATTTTAGTGCATGGCACAGTCAAAGTAAAAGTTACATCCGAATTAAAAGATACTACTCTCAGTAAAATAGTAGAGCTTGTAAAAATGGCGCAAGTGCAAAAACCTAATATTCAAAAATTAGCAGATAGAATAAGTGCTGTTTTTGTTCCAGTAGTTTTAGCTATTGCTATTCTTACGTTTTGCGTTTCCTATTTTGCAATACATATTTCTTTATATGATTCAATTTTAAGAAGTATCGCAGTACTTGTAATTGCTTGCCCATGTGCTATGGGACTAGCAACTCCTACGGCCGTGATGGTTGGTTTAGGCAGGGCAGCAAAAAACGGAATTCTTTTAAAAGGCAGTACCACTTTAGAAAATTTCGCTAAAACAACTATGGTGGTTTTTGATAAAACAGGAACATTGACAAATGGAAAATTCACCATTAAAAACTTTCAACTCTACAGTAACTATAATAAACTACAGGTACTTGGAATTATTCATGCATTAGAAAATCATTCATCACATCCTATTGCAAAATCATTAACTGCTTTTAGTGCTGAAGGAGAAACAATTGAATTAAAAAATATTACGGAAAAAAAAGGTGTAGGAATATACGGAACAGATGACCAAAACAGAAATTACAACATTGGTTCTTCGAATATTTTAAAAGCAGATTCTCTCCACATTCATGATTTATATATTACTGTGAATGATCAATTAATTGCCGGTCTTGATATAGAAGATGAATTAAAAGCTGGTGTAAAATCAACGATTGATTATTTTAAAAATGCAGGAATAAAAACTGTTTTACTAAGTGGAGACACTGAAGAAAAATGTGTGGCAATTTCTAAAGAATTAGGAATTGATACTTATTACGCACGACAAACTCCCGAGGATAAATTAAAAAAAATCAGAGAATACTCATTAGATAATAATGTTACTATGGTAGGTGATGGAATTAATGACTCTCCTGCCCTTTCATTAGCGCAAACCGGCGTTTCTATGAGTAATGCAACAGATATTGCCATGAACAGTGCGCAGATAATTTTGCTCAGCAATAACCTGGAATATCTTGCCATTGCGCACAAACTCGGCAAGATGACATATTCCACAATTAAGCAAAATCTTTTTTGGGCATTCTTTTATAACGTACTTGCAATACCCATTGCTGCTGTTGGATTACTTAATCCAATGGTTGCAGCAATTTCAATGGCATTTTCAGATGTAATGGTGATTGGAAATTCATTACGTTTGCGTGGAAGAAAAATAAGGTAGTCTGCAATTAAAACATCGCATATCAGATCATAAAAATGCATTTCAGCTTTTTCAGGTTGCAAGATATTCCGGTCTATTGCTTATTGGAATTATCTTATCAAAATCTGGTATAGCACAATCTGAAATTGGAAATTATGAAACACTGCTTTTACTCACCGGACTAACAAGTTTCTTTTGGGTGAATGCGGTGCTATCTATATACATACAGCGATTTGTAAAAGCAGAAAATAAAAACAGATTAATTGATTCAACACTTCTCATTTTTATATCTATTTCCTTTCTGTTATCTCTTTTAATTTTATTATTAGAACCGACAATAAGAAATACGTTTGATATTTCTCATACACTTGTTTTACAACTTGCACTTTTGTTGCCGGCTCAAAACATTTCTTATTTCTCCGAACATTATTTTTTATCTGTTAAAAAAGGTAAACCACTTTTAATTCTTACGCTTGCGCATGCAATCCTGCTTCCAATAATCGTATTAATTATTGCACTTACAACTCTTAATATCACTTTGATTATTTGGGGAATCATTTCCTTCCATTTGGTGAAAATAATCTTCACTTATGTTATGTATTTATTTGCAGGTAAACCAGTAGCTGATAAAGCAGAAGTAAAATCGGTATTGCAACTTGCGCTTCCACTTGGAATCAGTTTTATGTTGGGTGGTGCATCCATTTATGTTGATGGAATTATTATCAATACACATTTTGACAAGGCAACATTTGCAATGTATCAATACGGCGCACGAGAATTTCCTTTGGCAATGATTTTAGCAGGTGCTGTAAATCTTTCTATGATTGGGATAATAGCGGCTAATTCAATCACCGGAATATCTGCACTTAAGCAAAACACAAGTGCTTTAATGCATAAAATTTTTCCTGCCGGTATTTTATTAATGTGCATTAGCAAGTTTGCATTTCCGGTTGTTTTTAATCCGCAATTTTCCGAAAGCTTTATCTACTTTAATATTTATTTACTGCTGATAATCCCCAGAACGTTACTTCCTCAATCCATTTTAATGGCATTTGAAAAAAATAATTTTCTTATGTGGGTTTCAATAATAGAATTTATTCTCAACATTGTATTAAGTCTTTTATTCCTATCTCTGATTGGTTTGCCGGGTGTTGCATTAGGAACTGTAGCTGCATATATTTTTGAAAAAATAGCATTTACAATTAAACTAAAATCATTGCATATTGCCCCCAAAAATTATATTCCTCTACCTCTATTTTTTATTTATAGTGCACTGCTTATAATTACTTTTATTTTTACAACACTCCCCTATTTATAAGCATAGAAAGTTAAGCAGTGAATATTAAAAAATATATACAAACATCTATTCTAATTATTCTCCTGTATGCAATTGTTTTCAGCATTACGGGATATACAGTTAATCAAGGTTTCAATCCTTCGGATGAAGGAGTTGTATTATCCCAAAGCTGGCGATTACTCAATCACGAAGTTCCTCACAAAGAATTTATAAGTATCCGTCCTGTAGGCTCAGGCTTGCTACATCAATTAGATTTAATACTACCCTTTCCGATAATTCCTACTTCAAGGATTATTGCTGCATTAGAATATATTCTGATTTCTATTTTATGGGTTTTTATTTTCTTAAGTACTGTTAAAAAATATATCCCATATAATAAACAGTATTTAATTTACAGTGCAGCTATTATTTCCACTATAATATTGAATTTAAATAATGGACCCATTTTCACCTGGACCACCACAGATGCACTATTGTTTATTACAATTACTTTCTATTTTATTATGCCCTTTTTTGAAAGCACATTTACAAAGAATGCGTATTATAAGTATGCAATACCGGCGATACTTTTTGCATCATGTGCCACACTTTGCCGACAATCATTTGCATTGCCATTAGTATTATTGGGAATTTTGATTCTGCTTTACAACTTTCAATTAAAGAAAATTCCATTCAGAATTTTAATTGGAATTATCGGCTCCACTCCTTTGCTTCTCTATTTTATTTATCTCTGGCAACAAGCTGGATTGCAATTATTTATAGATCAGATGACCGGGCGCACTGAATTAGTAGATACTGGTGTCATTACTTATTTTAAATCACTTGCCAAATACCCTTGGATAATTATTCAGGCAATTGGTTTAATATTTATCTTTTTCAGAAAATCTATTCTTCTAAATAGTAATAAAATTTCTTCGTTAGTCAACCTGTATTATTTAGCAATTACGTTAGCTAGTTTATGGTTTACATTGCATTTGTTTTTTGGAAATTATTCCAATGACTATTCATTTTATTTCTATTGGCTGCTTGTGATATTGCTACTACATGGCATTTTTATCTGGAGATTAAATGCATCTGTTCTTCTAGCAATCGGCTTCACTTTATTAATTGCCTGGACTAGCAGTATATCCATTGGCGACAACTCTCCCCGCCCCTATCTCGGCGGTATTGCTATGGCTTGCTGGATACTAATTTTCATCCGTTTATCTAATATAACGTTTATACAAATCCATCTTCGCAAAGCCTATAGCATTATTGCAGTTGCTACAATTCTATTATTTATTATTTCACAATTAAGTATGCCTAAAGTAAATTATCGGGACTGGACAAGTTCGAAATTAAATTATACATTAGAAGATATTTTTCCTGAAATGGGTAAAACTAAGGTGAATGAAAATACCAGAAAATATTTTGTAGAATTCAAGCGCATTTATGCTTTGCTTAATCAACCGAAAAATCATTTTACGATGATACCTAACAATGCATTTATTTATTCCGTAATGCATAGTCGAAACCCACTTCCATTAGACTGGATGCAGCATCATGAATATATCGGTGCTGAAGAACAATTTACGGAAATGGTAACTCAGGATTTGCAAGAAAACATTGTGTATCTGTTTGTAGATAAGATTGACAGTAAGTTGTTTTATAAAGGAATAATTCCATTTGACCCTGATTTTGAATTTAATCATAGTTACATTCCATGGCTTACTTCGCAATGTGAAAAATTACCGATTGAAAGTGATTATTTTGAAATTTATAAAAGTAGAAATTAGAACTTCGGACATTGATAGCTTCTGTTCTTCATGCGTTTTGCAGAATTAAATTTCTTATCCAAAATATAAATCAAATTAAGTTCTAATCCACCTCTACCATAGCTGGCAGCAGACAAGGTACTTGTATTAATATCATAACTAATTCCTGCAATCACATTATTATGATCAAAACGAATTGAAGTAACTACCGCATCTTTATTTCTATACCATACACCCACATACATTGCAGTTTCTTGTCGTACAGTTACATGGCTTAATTTATATTTGAGATAAGTTCCAATTACAAATTCACGATGCGGTCCTTGCTCATTATATAATAAACTTGGCAATAAATTTACATTATCTGAAACTGGAAATTGCATACCTGCTTGTAATGAATAACGACGTTCAAGAATATCACTTCCATCTTGTAAAAAACTTTGATTAGGTTGATTCAAATGAAAAATAGAACCTCCTGCATACACATAAATTTCATCGCTGGGAAGAAAATACCATGTAAGCCCCGTTGAAATATCAGCAAAATTAAAATTGTTATCTACGGAGGTAGCGTATGGCTCCGGATCGAATGCTACCATTTTAGTATAATCCACATAACGACGATTTACACCCGCTTCAAAACCAAGTGTAAGAAAATGATTTCCATACCCACTTAATGCTTTACTATAAGAGAAACTCGCAGCAGTTTTTAAAGTAGTAAAATTCAAATCGCCTGCTCTATCAGCTAATACCTGAAGCCCACCACTTGCGAAATCACCATTCTTTAAAATAGCAAAAGCACCATCTGCAGAAAATGAAAAAGTACGATATGGTGCTGCAAAACTCCATTGATCTTTATAATTGGTTATAAAGCGAATATCTCCATTAAACAAACCGGTGAATCCGGGATTTACCATTAACGGTGAAGCATGAAACTGCGAATAGTGCCAGTCCTGTGCTCTACCTAATTGCGACAGTAGCAGTAATGAAAAAAGGATTGTTTGGGTAAAAAGTCTTCTCATCTATTTAAATATACCTTAAAAGTAGAGTTTAATATACCGAATAATTTGAACGCAATGGTGATATTTGTAACAGGGAAAATGTATCATTCAATTCAAAACGCTAACAATTTAAGAAGAACAAATAAAATCAAAAATTATTACAAATCACTGGTTTCAATTGAATGGTTATAAATTTTACTTTTCTATTGAATTAAAAGTAGGAAAATAAATTCTACTATTTAACTAAGGTTATATTGCCTGAAATAAGTGAAAGTGTTCCATCACTGCAAATAAAATCAACGGTATAAACATACACTCCCGGATTACAAAGAATACCATTAAAAGTGCCATTCCATTTTTCGGATAAATCTCTTGTTTGAAACATTACTTCTCCCCAGCGATTAAAAATATTCAGTTGCTTTATAATAAGATTTCCTTCATAGCTAATATAAAATTCATCATTTAATCCATCGCCATTCGGACTCATAATATTCGGTATTTCAAAAAGAGATTCATCACAAGGTAATAAACGAAGAATAATATCATCAGAGGATTTACAACCCATTGTATCCGTAGCAGTGAAAGTCAAAATAACAGTTTGATTCACAATAGTATTGGTTTCGGGGCAAGTAGGACATTCAACCATATTTGCCGGTTCCCATTGAAAACTTAACGGCGTTAAGCCACCAAATACATTTGCAAGTAATTCCACCTGCTCACCCAAATACACATATAATGTATCATTCGCAATATCCACATAAGGCAGATTATTTAAGCTATCACAATCCTTTCCTTTATCTATTGGATTTATTACCACATCAGTAACTACAGGAATTTCATCTTGATCATAAACTTCAATTTGATCACAATCCGGATCAACTGAAATAGTAACTGCAATTGTACTATCACATCCCAATGCATTAATAAATACGTAATTATATTCCCCCGGAGCACCAGTACTTGAACCATCAGGAAGTAAATATCCTTCACCAATACATATTTCCGCATCAATAATAATTATACTTAATGGATTCACAATTAAATCAGTGGTGATAATCGAATCGCAACCGTTGATGGAAATTAAATTTGTAATATAAATTCCGGTTGTTGTTGCGGATGTTCCATCAGGTAAAACATATGTTTCACCATCGCAAATTTCTGCTGATATATTTTCATCGTAAATCGGATGCACAATTAAATCAGTGGTGATAATCGAATCGCAACCATTGATAGAAAATAAATTGGTAATATAAATTCCAGTTGTTGCAACCGTTGTTCCATCAGGTAAAATATATTCTTCACCATCGCAAATTTCTGCTGAGATATTTTCATCATAAATTGGATTCACAATTAAATCAGTAGTGATAATTGAATCACAACCGTTTATACTTATTAAATTGGAAATATAAATTCCAGTGGTTGAAACTGAACTTCCATCAGGTAAAATATATGTTTCACCATCGCAGATTTCTGCTGAGATATTTTCATCGTAAATTGGATGCACAATTAAATCTGTTGTGATAATCGAATCGCAACCGTTGATACTTATTAAGTTTGAAATATAAATTCCGCTTGTTGTTGCAGGTGTTCCATCAGGTAAAATATATGTTTCGCCATCGCAGATTTCTGCTGATATATTTTCATTATAAATCGGATGCACAATTAAATCGGTGGTGATAATTGAATCACAACCATTGATGGAAATTAAATTTGTAATATAAATTCCGGTTGATGTTGCAGTTGATCCATCAGGTAAAATATATTCTTCACCATCGCAAATTTCTGCATCAACTGTTGTTGAATAAATCGAATGCACAATTAAATCAGTGGTGATTATTGAATCGCAACCATTGATGGAAATTAAATTTGTAATATAAATTCCGGTTGTTGTTGCGGATGTTCCATCAAGTAAAATATAAGTTTCGCCATCGCAAATTTCTGCATCAACTGTTGTTGAATAAACAGGATGCACAATTAAATCAGTGGTGATAATCGAATCGCAACCATCGATGGAAAATAAATTAGAAATATAAATTCCAGTTGTTGTAACCGTTGATCCATCAGGTAAAATATAAGTTTCACCATCACAAATTTCTGCATCAACTGTTGTTGAATAAATTGGATTCACAATTAAATCAGTGGTGATAATCGAATCGCAACCATCGATGGAAAATAAATTAGAAACATAAATTCCGCTTGTAGCTGCTGTTGTTCCATCAGCTAAAATATATTCTTCACCATCGCAGATTTCTGCATCAACTGTTGTAGAATAAATTGGATGCACAATTAAATCAGTTGTGATAATCGAATCGCAACCATTGATAGAAATTAAATTAGAAATATAAATTCCGCTTGTTGATGCTGATGTTCCGTCAGGTAAAATATAAGTTTCACCATCGCAAATTTCTGCATCAACTGTTGTTGAATAAATTGGATTCACAATTAAATCAGTGGTGATAATCGAATCACAACCGTTGATGGAAAATAAATTAGAAATATAAATTCCGGTTGTTGATGCTGATGTTCCGTCAGGTAAAATATATGTTTCACCATCGCAGATTTCTGCATCAATTGTGGTTGAATAAATTGGATGAATAATTAAATCTGTGGTGATTATTGAATCGCAACCGTTGATAGAAAATAAATTGGTAATATAAATTCCACTTGTGGCTACTGTTGATCCATCAGGCAAAATATAAGTTGAACCATCGCAAATTTCTGCTGATATATTTTCATTATAAATCGGATGCACAATTAAATCAGTAGTGATAATTGAATCACAACCGTTTATACTTATTAAATTGGAAATATAAATTCCGCTTGTTATAACAGTTGATCCATCAGGTAAAATATAAGTTTCACCATCGCAAATCTCTGCAGAAACATTTTCAACGTAAATAGGATGCACAATTAAATCAGTGGTGATTATGGAGTCGCAACCGTTGATTGAAAATAAATTTGAAATATAAATTCCGCTTGTTGAAACAGTTGATCCATCAGGTAAAATATATGTTTCACCATCGCAGATTTCTGCATCTACATTTTCATTATAAACAGGATGCACAATTAAATCTGTTGTGATTATTGAATCGCAACCGTTGATAGAAAATAAATTGGTAATATAAATTCCAGTTGTTGCAACCGTTGATCCGTCAGGTAAAATATATTCTTCACCATCACAAATTTCTGCATCTACATTTTCATTATAAACAGGATGCACAATTAAATCTGTTGTGATTATTGAATCGCAACCATTGATAGAAAATAAATTGGTAATATAAATTCCGGTTGTTGTTGCGGATGTTCCATCAGGTAAAATATATGTTTCACCATCGCAAATTTCTGCTGATATATTTTCATCGTAAATTGGATGCACAATTAAATCAGTTGTGATAATCGAATCGCAACCGTTGATTGAAAATAAATTTGAAATATAAATTCCGCTTGTTGAAACAGTTGATCCATCAGGTAAAATATAAGTTTCACCATCGCAAATCTCTGCAGAAACATTTTCAACGTAAACCGGATGCACAATTAAATCTATTGTGATTATGGAATCGCAACCATCGATAGAAAATAAATTAGAAATATAAATTCCGGTTGTAGTTGCGGATGTTCCGTCAGGTAAAATATAAGTTGCACCATCGCAAATTTCTGCTGAGATATTTTCATCATAAATTGGATTCACAATTAAATCAGTAGTGATAATTGAATCGCAACCGTTGATAGAAAATAAATTAGTAATATAAATTCCAGTTGTTGCAACAGTTGATCCATCAGGTAAAATATATTCTTCACCATCGCAAATCTCTACATCAACTGTGATTGAATAAATTGGGTTTACAATTAAATCTGTAGTAATTATTGAATCGCAACCGTTGATACTTATTAAATTTGAAATATAAATTCCAGTTGTTGCAACAGTTGATCCATCAGGTAAAATATATTCTTCACCATCGCAAATCTCTACATCAACTGTGATTGAATAAATTGGGTTTACAATTAAATCTGTAGTAATTATTGAATCGCAACCGTTGATACTTATTAAATTTGAAATATAAATTCCAGTTGTTGTAACTGTTGATCCATCAGGTAAAATATAAGTTTCACCATCGCAAATTTCTGCATCAACTGTTTTAGAATAAATTGGATGCACAATTAAATCAGTTGTGATAATCGAATCGCAACCGTTGATAGAAAATAAATTGGTAATATAAATTCCAGTTGTTGTCGTTGAACTTCCGTCAGGTAAAATATATTCGTCTCCATCGCAAATTTCTGCATCTACATTTTCATTATAAACAGGATGCACAATTAAATCGGTGGTGATTATTGAATCGCAACCGTTGATAGAAAATAAATTGGTAATATAAATTCCAGTTGTTGCAACCGTTGATCCATCAGGTAAAATATATTCTTCACCATCGCAAATTTCTACTGAGATATTTTCAACGTAAATTGAATGCACAATTAAATCAGTGGTGATTATGGAGTCGCAACCGTTGATTGAAAATAAATTTGAAATATAAATTCCAGTTGTTGTAACTGTTGATCCATCAGGTAAAATATAAGTTGCACCATCGCAAATTTCTGCATCAATTGTTGTTGAATAAACAGGATGCACAATTAAATCAGTGGTGATTATTGAATCACAACCGTTTATACCTATTAAATTGGAAATATAAATTCCGGCTGTAGTTGCGGATGTTCCATCAGGTAAAATATATTCTTCACCATCGCAGATTTCTGCATCTACATTTTCATTATAAACAGGATGCATAATTAAATCGGTGGTGATTATTGAATCACAACCGTTGAAAGAAAATAAATTGGTAATATAAATTCCTGTTGTTGTAACTGTTGATCCATCAGGTAAAATATATTCTTCACCATTGCAAATTTCTGTATCAACTGTGGTTGAATAAACCGGATGCACAATTAAATCAGTGGTGATAATCGAATCACAACCGTTGATAGAAATTAAATTAGAAATATAAATTCCGGTTGATGTTGCTGTTGATCCATCAGGTAAAATATATTCTTCTCCATCGCAAATCTCTGCTGATATATTTTCATTATAAATCGGATGCACAATTAAATCAGTTGTGATAATTGAATCGCAACCATTGATAGAAAATAAATTGGTAATATAAATTCCTGTTGTTGTAACAGTTGATCCATCAGGTAAAATATATTCTTCACCATCGCAGATTTCTGATGATATATTTTCATTATAAATTGGATGCACAATTAAATCAGTGGTGATAATCGAATCGCAACCGTTTATACTTATTAAATTGGAAATATAAATTCCAGTGGTTGAAACTGAACTTCCACCGGGTAAAATATATGTTTCGCCATCGCAAATTTCTGCTGATATATTTTCATCGTAAATTGGATGCACAATTAAATCAGTTGTGATAATCGAATCGCAACCGTTGATTGAAAATAAATTTGAAATATAAATTCCGCTTGTTGAAACAGTTGATCCATCAGGTAAAATATAAGTTTCACCATCGCAAATCTCTGCAGAAACATTTTCAACGTAAACCGGATGCACAATTAAATCTATTGTGATTATGGAATCGCAACCATCGATAGAAAATAAATTAGAAATATAAATTCCGGTTGTAGTTGCGGATGTTCCGTCAGGTAAAATATAAGTTGCACCATCGCAAATTTCTGCTGAGATATTTTCATCATAAATCGGATGCACAATTAAATCAGTAGTGATAATCGAATCGCAACCGTTGATACTTATTAAGTTTGAAATATAAATTCCGCTTGTTGTTGCAGGTGTTCCATCAGGTAAAATATATGTTTCGCCATCGCAAATTTCTGCACCAACTGTTGTTGAATAAACAGAATGCACAATTAAATCAGTGGTGATAATCGAATCACAACCATTGATAGAAAATAAATTTGAAATATAAATTCCGCTTGTTGTTGCAGGTGTTCCATCAGGTAAAATATATTCTTCACCATCGCAGATTTCTGCATCTACATTTTCATTATAAACAGGATGCACAATTAAATCGGTGGTGATTATTGAATCGCAACCATTGATAGAAAATAAATTTGAAATATAAATTCCGCTTGTTGAAACAGTTGTTCCATCAGGTAAAATATAAGTTGCACCATCGCAAATTTCTGCTAAAATATTTTCATCATAAATCGGATGCACAATTAAATCAGTGGTGATAATCGAATCGCAACCGTTGATAGAAAATAAATTGGTAATATAAATTCCAGTTGTTGCAACCGTTGATCCATCAGGTAAAATATATTCTTCACCATCGCAAATTTCTGCTGAGATATTTTCATCATAAATTGGATTCACAATTAAATCAGTGGTGATAATCGAATCGCAACCGTTGATAGAAATTAAATTAGAAATATAAATTCCGCTAGTTGTTGCAGATGATCCGTCAGGTAAAAAATATGTTTCACCATCGCAAATTTCTGCATCAACTGTTGTTGAATAAATCGAATGCACAATTAAATCAGTGGTGATTATTGAATCGCAACCGTTGATAGAAATTAAATTAGAAATATAAATTCCGCTAGTTGTTGCAGATGATCCGTCAGGTAAAAAATATGTTTCACCATCGCAAATTTCTGCATCAACTGTTGTTGAATAAATCGAATGCACAATTAAATCAGTGGTGATTATGGAGTCGCAACCGTTGATAGAAATTAAATTAGAAATATAAATTCCGCTTGTTGAAACAGTTGATCCATCAGGTAAAATATAAGTTTCACCATCGCAGATTTCTTCTTCTATAGTAGTCGAATAAATCGGATGCACAATTAAATCAGTGGTGATAATCGAATCGCAACCGTTGATAGAAAATAAATTGGTAATATAAATTCCAGTTGTTGTTACTGTTGTTCCATCAGGTAAAATATATTCTTCACCATCGCAAATTTCTGCTGATATATTTTCATTATAAACCGGATGAACAATTAAATCAGTAGTGATAATTGAATCACAACCGTTGATAGAAATTAAATTAGAAATATAAATTCCGGTTGTTGCAACCGTTGATCCATCAGGTAAAATATATGTTTCGCCATCACAAATCTCTGCTGAGATATTTTCATTATAAACCGGATGAACAATTAAATCAGTAGTGATAATTGAATCACAACCGTTGATAGAAAATAAATTTGAAATATAAATTCCAGTTGTTGCAACAGTTGATCCATCAGGTAAAATATAAGTTTCACCATCGCAGATTTCTGCTGATATATTTTCATCGTAAACCGGATGCACAATTAAATCAGTTGTGATAATCGAATCGCAACCATCGATGGAAAATAAATTAGAAATATAAATTCCGGTTGTTGAAACAGTTGATCCATCAGGTAAAATATAAGTTTCACCATCGCAAATCTCTGCAGAAACATTTTCAACGTAAACCGGATGCACAATTAAATCTATTGTGATTATGGAATCGCAACCATCGATAGAAAATAAATTAGAAATATAAATTCCGGTTGTAGTTGCGGATGTTCCGTCAGGTAAAATATAAGTTGCACCATCGCAAATTTCTGCATCAACTGTTGTTGAATAAATCGGATGCACAATTAAATCAGTGGTGATTATGGAGTCGCAACCGTTGATTGAAAATAAATTTGAAATATAAATTCCAGTTGTTGCAACAGTTGATCCATCAGGTAAAATATAAGTTTCACCATCGCAGATTTCTGCATCAACTGTTGTTAAATAAATCGAATGCACAATTAAATCAGTGGTGATTATGGAGTCGCAACCATTGATAGAAATTAAATTGGTAATATAAATTCCGG
Source organism: Bacteroidota bacterium (assembly GCA_016715425.1). Taxonomy (NCBI): domain Bacteria; kingdom Pseudomonadati; phylum Bacteroidota; species Bacteroidota bacterium. Next base: position 727,102 of record JADKAC010000005.1, on the reverse strand, counting down.
TTGAAGAAACTGAACTTCCGTCAGGTAAAAAATATGTTTCACCATTACAAATTTCTGCTGATATATTTTCATCGTAAACCGGATGCACAATTAAATCAGTTGTGATAATCGAATCACAACCGTTGATAGAAAATAAATTTGAAATATAAATTCCGGTTGTTGCAACAGTTGATCCATCAGGTAAAATATAAGTTTCACCATCGCAAATTTCTGCTGATATATTTTCATCGTAAACCGGATGCACAATTAAATCAGTTGTGATAATCGAATCGCAACCATTGATGGAAATTAAATTTGTAATATAAATTCCGGTTGTTGAAACAGTTGATCCATCAGGTAAAATATAAGTTTCACCATCGCAAATCTCTGCAGAAACATTTTCAACGTAAACCGGATGCACAATTAAATCTATTGTGATTATGGAATCGCAACCATCGATAGAAAATAAATTAGAAATATAAATTCCGGTTGTAGTTGCGGATGTTCCGTCAGGTAAAATATAAGTTGCACCATCGCAAATTTCTGCATCAACTGTTGTTGAATAAATCGGATGCACAATTAAATCAGTGGTGATTATGGAGTCGCAACCGTTGATTGAAAATAAATTTGAAATATAAATTCCAGTTGTTGCAACAGTTGATCCATCAGGTAAAATATAAGTTTCACCATCGCAGATTTCTGCATCAACTGTTGTTAAATAAATCGAATGCACAATTAAATCAGTGGTGATTATGGAGTCGCAACCATTGATAGAAATTAAATTGGTAATATAAATTCCGGTTGAAGAAACTGAACTTCCGTCAGGTAAAAAATATGTTTCACCATTACAAATTTCTGCTGACATATTTTCATCGTAAACCGGATGCACAATTAAATCAGTTGTGATAATCGAATCACAACCGTTGATAGAAAATAAATTTGAAATATAAATTCCGGTTGTTGCAACAGTTGATCCATCAGGTAAAATATATTCTTCACCATCGCAAATCTCTACATCAACTGTGATTGAATAAATTGGGTTTACAATTAAATCTGTAGTAATTATTGAATCACAACCATTGATACTTATTAAATTAGAAACATAAATTCCGCTTGTAGCTGCAGGTGTTCCATCAGGTAAAATATATGTTTCGCCATCGCAGATTTCTGCATCAACTGTTGTTGAATAAATTGGATTCACAATTAAATCAGTGTTGATAATTGAATCGCAACCATCGATGGAAAATAAATTAGAAACATAAATTCCGGTTGATGTTGCTGTTGATCCATCAGGTAAAATATAAGTTTCACCATCGCAAATTTCTGCTGATATATTTTCATCGTAAACCGGATGCACAATTAAATCAGTTGTGATAATTGAATCACAACCGTTGATAGAAAATAAATTTGAAATATAAATTCCGGTTGTTGCAACAGTTGATCCATCAGGTAAAATATATTCTTCTCCATCGCAAATCTCTACATCAACTGTGATTGAATAAATTGGGTTTACAATTAAATCTGTAGTAATTATTGAATCGCAACCGTTGATACTTATTAAATTTGAAATATAAATTCCAGTTGTTGTAACTGTTGATCCATCAGGTAAAATATAAGTTTCACCATCGCAAATTTCTGCATCAACTGTTGTTGAATAAATTGGATTCACAATTAAATCAGTGGTGATTATGGAATCGCAACCGTTGATTGAAAATAAATTTGAAATATAAATTCCGCTTGTTGAAACAGTTGATCCATCAGGTAAAATATAAGTTTCACCATCGCAGATTTCTTCTTCTATAGTAGTCGAATAAATCGGATGCACAATTAAATCAGTAGTGATAATCGAATCGCAACCGTTGATTGAAATTAAATTTGTAATATAAATTCCGGTTGTTGTTGCGGATGTTCCATCAGGTAAAATATATGTTTCACCATCGCAAATTTCTGCTGATATATTTTCATCGTAAATCGGATGCACAATTAAATCAGTGGTGATAATCGAATCGCAACCATTGATAGAAAATAAATTGGTAATATAAATTCCAGTTGTTGCAACCGTTGTTCCATCAGGTAAAATATATTCTTCACCATCGCAAATTTCTGCTGAGATATTTTCATCATAAATTGGATTCACAATTAAATCAGTAGTGATAATTGAATCGCAACCATCGATGGAAAATAAATTAGAAACATAAATTCCGGTTGATGTTGCTGTTGATCCATCAGGTAAAATATAAGTTTCACCATCGCAAATTTCTGCTGATATATTTTCATCGTAAACCGGATGCACAATTAAATCAGTGGTGATAATTGAATCACAACCATCGATGGAAAATAAATTAGAAACATAAATTCCGCTTGTTGTTGCAAGGATCCATAGGTAAAATATGTTTCACCATCGCATTCTGCAGAAACATTTTCAAGTAAATAGGATGCACAATTAAATCAGTGGTGATTATGAGTCGCAACCGTTGATTGAAAATAAATTTGAAATATAAATTCCGCTTGTTGAAACAGTTGATCCATCAGGTAAAATATATGTTTCACCATCGCAGATTTCTGCATCTACATTTTCATTATAAACAGGATGCACAATTAAATCTGTTGTGATTATTGAATCGCAACCGTTGATAGAAAATAAATTGGTAATATAAATTCCAGTTGTTGCAACCGTTGATCCATCCGGTAAAATATAAGTTGCACCATCGCAAATTTCTGCATCAACTGTTGTTGAATAAATCGGATGCACAATTAAATCAGTGGTGATTATGGAGTCGCAACCGTTGATTGAAAATAAATTTGAAATATAAATTCCAGTTGTTGCAACAGCTGATCCATCAGGTAAAATATAAGTTTCACCATCGCAGATTTCTGCATCAACTGTTGTTAAATAAATCGAATGCACAATTAAATCAGTGGTGATAATCGAATCGCAACCGTTGATACTTATTAAATTAGTAATATAAATTCCAGTTGTTGTTGCACTTGAACCATCAGGTAAAATATATTCTTCCCCATCACAGATTTCTGCTGAGATATTTTCATTATAAATCGGATTCACAATTAAATCAGTGGTGATAATTGAATCACAACCGTTTATACTTATTAAATTGGAAATATAAATTCCAGTGGTTGAAACTGAACTTCCACCGGGTAAAATATATGTTTCGCCATCGCAAATTTCTGCTGATATATTTTCATCGTAAATTGGATGCACAATTAAATCAGTTGTGATAATCGAATCGCAACCGTTGATTGAAAATAAATTTGAAATATAAATTCCGCTTGTTGTTGCACTTGAACCATCGGGTAAAGTATAGGAATCTCCTTCACAAATTTCTGCAGATATATTTTCTTCGTAAATAGTATTTACTGTTAACAGAGTTACTATTATAGAATCACAACCCACTATTACAGTTGGTATTGAAATGTAAGTGCCGGATGCATTTACTGTTACACCATCGGGTAATGTATAGATATCGCCTTCACAAATATTTACTTCTACTGTATCGCTTAATGATAAATCTACATTCAGGTTTATTGTAATATTTGAATCACAACCAAACATTGTTGTGTAATTAAAAATATAAGTACCTGTAGAATTTTCTATTGATCCATCGGGCATTGTGTACGACTCATATTCGCATATCTCTATATTGTTGGTTATAACATAAGTTGGATTTATAAATAAGTGTGTAATAATTATTGAATCACATCCATTTGCTGCAACTAATGTAGTTGAATAATCACCGGTTATAGATGTGGTAGAACCATCAGGCAGTATATAAATTTCACCTTCGCATATGAACCCATCCTGATCAATTGATGTAGCAGATAATTCAACAACATATACATCGCAGAAAGCAGTACAACCAAGATTGTTAGTAATAGTTAAAGAATAAAACCCGGCTGCATACACTTCTATTGTTTGAGAAATTTCTCCTGTACTCCATAAATAATCAAATCCATCAGGAGCTGTAAGTGTTGTAAATCCACCATTACAAAATTGTAAATCGCCATCTATTAAACAAGCAAGTGTTGTATCAAAACCAATTTCTATTTCAAGTGTATCCGTACAATCAAAAACATCAGTAACAATTACCGAATAAATTCCTTCACTTAATTCTTCTCTGTCTTCATCCGTACTGCCATCTTCCCATAAAAAAGTATAAGCAGGAGATCCGCCGGTTACAGTAAGATCAATTGAGCCATTTACACCACAAGATATGTTTACATTTTCATGCGTTTCACTGATAAGTATTTGTGCAGGATCAGTAATTGTTGCAAAGAATGTATCTGAACATCCCAATGCATCTGTTACCACCGCAAAATAATCTCCTGCAATTAAACCATCAATTGAAATTGCATCATCACCTGTACTCCATACATAACTATAACTTGAAGAACCGGCAGGTATTAAAGTGATTGAACCTTCTGCAGCGTCATAACAAAGTGGATCTGTTATAGTGCCATCCACATTTAAAACACTCACTGTAATAGTAACATGATCTGCATCAATACTAATGCAGGCATCTCCACCAATTATTCTTCTGAAATAAGTAAACGTATCTATCGGACCAATTAAAATCGGATCCAGATTTTGATAAATACCGCCGGGCACATCTATCCATGTTATACTATCCAAACTATATTGCCATTGATATACTTCAGCAGTTCCAATATCTGGATACACAGATGTTGTTCCATCACGAATAATTACTGGCAATACATAATCAGGTTCAGAGCCTGTAAATTCTTCGGGTGTTTGTCCGGGACATAATATTTGATCACTGAAAATTTCATTATTAATTAAATCAGGCGGATTTGCCCACACAACTAATCCCGGTTCATAAATAGAAGTGCTACTAATTTTATTTGTATTCAACGCTCCTTCTGTTAGAGGAATATCTTTTGATTGCGCAGTGATAATTGTATAAATTCTGCAATTACTTGTTTTAATTCCACGCTGACCAATAGGATCATAATCATTGCCGCTGCCACCATAATAAGTAAGATAAATTAATGCACTGAGATCAGCAGAGAGTTTTAAAAATATTTTATCATTTATTCCAAAGTTTGTGGTTTGCAATGCGCCAAATGTTGCGGTTAAACTTGGGCTATTACTATCTGTATATCCAAATACAAATACATCATTATTATCATCCACATTCATACCCATCATATTCACTTCGTTTCCACTTCCACCAATATAAGTTGCGTAATTAAAAGTTTGACTCGTATCCATATTCACAATAAACAAATCATTGGTCCCGCCATTATAAGAGTTATCATACACGCCCGATGCAGAAATATTACTTGCATGCAAACCATTTGTAATACCACCAAAAATTAATTCACTTCCATCACCATTAAATTCCATGCAAAGTATCTTGGTGATTTTTGAAAGCGCAGAATTAAAATATGATGACCAGATCATTGTGCCATCACTATTAAATTTTTGAATATAACCATCTGTTCCACCCACTTTAGATGATTGTCTGGCAATTAATGTCGGAAATGCCGAAGAGTTAGTATAGCCCGCAACAAAAATGTCTGCGTTATCCTGATTCACCAACATAATCGTTGCCTGATCAAGACCGCTACCACCATAATTATTTATCCAATCAACTACATCAAGATCAGTATTAATTTTAAAAATAATTGCATCAATACCTCCATAATTTATATTCGTTGCACCCACACCCGGAAACAAAGTATTTAGGTTTGTACTTCTTGTATTACCGCAAACAACAATATTTCCATCCGCTGTAGTACGCAAATCAAAAGCACCGTCGCTACCGTTACCACCAATTACTGCACTTTTAATTGAATTACCAGAAGTATTAATTTTTGTAATAAAAATATTATCCGTTGCTTGAGCCCGGTTATCAATTCCACTTCCACTGAAAGCGAGACCACCCGATAAAGGATAATTCGAACTGCCTGTATAACCGGCAATATATAATTCGCCATCAGGTCCTTGTTCCATTGCATAAGGATTATCATCCAAATTACCACCCACATAAGTTTGCCAAACACGAGACCCCACACCGCCAACCGCATCCGGTTCCAAATATTTTCCGATTACTAAATCCACATGACCATTGGATGTAACATCAAATGCACCAACAGTAATAAAATTTGTAGAACCATCCACACGAGCAACAATATAAATTGCACCATCGGATTGATCAACCCAAATACAATGACCATGATTCTGTCCGGTTGAATTTGAATTTACCCAAGTAGCCCAACGCATTGCAATCGGATCAATAATCAATGTTGCATTTTTATCAAAACTTCCAATATCAAATGAAATAATGTTGTCGTCAGTAATTCTATATCTGGCATCAATCATTATTTTTTTCCCCTCCACAATTTGATATACAATAGGTGCAGGTATTTCCATATCGCCAACACTTGTTCTGAATATTAGTGACCCATTTTCCTGTTTTTTGATTTTTGTAATTCCGGCCATGCGAATAGCTAATGTATTTTTATCGAACCCAGGCTTACAAATGATATCATACTCTAACGAACCTTCTGCTGATGGATAATATCTGACATCTACATGTTCATACACATTGTTATACCATATTTCCTGATAGCTTTTTACATTGGTTTGTCCGGCATTATCTCCCATAAAATAATTGAACACTTCTTTATGTACTTGCTTTGCCTGAACAGACATTTGTGGTGAAGCATTTACAAATTCCATCCTCCATCCATGTCCATGAATTTTTACCGGAGTTTCATTAAATTCTTGTAAGTTCTTTCTTGCCTCTTCTTCTTTCAAACCCCATGCATATGATGCCTGTATATCTTCCGCATTAAAGGTTGCCAGCAACATTCCTTCTTTAGTTGCCAATGCTTGACCTAATGGAAATTCAGCACGATATAATTCATTGGAATCCCATTGACCTTTATTTTCTGTAAAGAATATTTGATGATCGTAATAGTGTAATAAACTTTCAATTTCCGTATTCGAAATATCAGGGATATTTGATGTAGAATTAGAAACCGATAGTTGCGAAAAGGCATAAGTATTTACAAGCAAGCCGCAAACACAAAATGCAACACTTAATAACGGTTGATAAATACTTTCTTTTAGGTTCACGTGATAAAGAGTAATCACGTTTTTCATACACAAATTAGTTAGGTGGCTATAATGGAATTAAAAGTATCCATGAAGGGTGAAGCAGGTCAAATCACCAAAGACATATTTGTTACCATCTAAACTTTAGATATGCTTGCGTAAATAACAATAGATATCAATAGCGTAAATAAATAAAGCAGATTTTATTACACGTTGTATCAAAAATATTGTGATAATTATTCTGCCTATTTTAATTTGAATAGAATCGCATTTGTGCTATAGGCTGTGACAGGCTTTTATTTTACGAGAGTAATATTTCCGGAGATAACAGATTCGACACCATCTGCGCAAATAAATTCGATAGTATACACATATACACCGGGGTTACAAATTTTACCACGATAAGTTCCATCCCAACGTCTTTCCACATCTGTAGTATGAAACATGCGTTCGCCCCATCTGTCGAAAATGGTGATACTTTTTAATCCTGCAACATCTGTATAATCAATATAAAATTCATCATTAAAACCATCGCTATTCGGACTTATAATATTTGGAATTTTAAATACAGATTCATCACAAGGTATCACTCGCAGATATATATAATCATAATCGGTACAGCCTAATGAATCTGTTGTCAAGATTCCCAAAACCATAGAATTATCTACGGTAATATTTACATTTAAACAAGTAGGACAATCCACAAATTGAGAAGGATTCCATTCATGCGTTAAGGGATCATTACCTGAGATAACTTCAGCAATAACATTCACCGGTTGGCCGGCAATTGTTGAAATAGTATCCACAGGAATATCAATATCAGGCGGCCCGGTAACTACTACAGTTACTATTGCTGAATCATCTAAAAATCCACAACTTGCATAGGCTGTATATTGAATAGTTTCTGTAGTATTTGAAATAGGATCCGGAATAAAAATGTCATTCAAAAAACTATCCGGTTGCCAATAAAATAATATTTCCGACTGAGGAATATCATTGGTAAGTAATGCATATAAATTTATCTCACCGGGCTTACATAAAATTGTATCCGGACCGGCATCCAATATTAATTCTTCTACTACATTTACTTGTACAGAATCAATTAAAGAACAATCTCCATTTGTAACTATCACAGTATATAAAGTAGATACCAAAGGATGTGCAATTGGATCGGGAACCACTGATGATGATAGGCCTTCCGGTGGACTCCAAAAATAAGTGTATCCGCCGGTTGCACTTAATTGCACATCCATTCCAGGACAAATAATAGTATCCTCACTCAGATTAAAAATTGGATATGGAATTACTGTTACAGGTATATCAAAAGTGTTAGTACAACCAAAAGCAGTTTGCACTTCTAATGAAGAAATATAAATACCTGTATCTACATAAGTATATTCAAAATCTATAGATTCATTTTCAATAAAACTTGAATCCCCTGTATTCCATAACCAACTAATAATTGGTTCGTCGCTATAAGAACTATCAGAAAAAATAATTTCTGTACCCTGACAAACTCCCACATCAGAAACTGAATAAAGTGCTTGCGGCATCGGACTAACTAAAATACTATCGGTGATGTATAAAATATTTAAACAACCACTTGTATCCACCACTAATGCAGTGGGGCCATAATATCCCGCTTCATTATAAGTGTATGGAATTTCTAATGTTGTAACCTCATTGCTGAATACAATATCCTGAGAATAGAAATCACCATTGTCAAAAAATAATCCTAGCGAATCACTTGAATAAATGGAAACATATAAAATCAATTCTTCTCCAACGCAAACTGAATCTTTTGATGGAACAATATAACCAAAAGGACCTGGCACATCAATATAACCTGATTTATAAATAGTTGTTTCGCAATCATTGCAATCGATAACAGTAAGTGAAACATCAAAACTTCCTGCAGTTAAATAAGGATAAAGTGGATTGGGATCAGTGGATGTTCCGCCATCGCCAAAATTCCAGTAAAAGGAACAAATAGAATCTTCAATTATAGAATTAAATTGAACTAAAGAATAATTACAATTGGCAATTACAATATCAAAATCAAAATCTGCATTGATTGTTTCCGCAATAATAAATGCAGGCTTTTCTACAACAACAACACATCCATAATAATCGGTAACAGTAAGTGAAACTGTAAAAGAACCAAGAGTGGAATATGCATGTGCTGGATTTGCAAGAGTAGAAGTAGTACCATCACCAAAATCCCATAAAAAGGAAATACCGGTCCCGGTTGCCAACTCTGTAAATGTTACTAATTGACCAACACAAGGTATTGTATCATCAGCTATAAAGTCAACAAAAGGGAGTTTAGATCTAATAGTGTCTACATAAGAATCACTGCATCCATTCGCATCATAAACAATAAGTGTAATTGGATATACTCCTGATTCAGTATAGGTATGCGTAACATCTATCATTTCTTCTGCTGTAGTATAAGTATCAGAAGTACCATCCGCCCAATAAATTTCCCAAGAAGTAATATCCCCAACTAAAGAAGAAGAACTATCTGTAAGATGCATTGTAAAAGGTGTGCATCCATAATCATCATCAAGAGTATAAAATGCATTCACCTGATTTATTGACACCGTATCTACAAAATAATCAGTACAACCATTTACATCTGTAATTAATAAGGTTACTAAATAAATTCCGAAGTCTGAATAGGTATGTTCTGTATTAGTGTCAGTAGAAAAAGTGCCATCATCAAAATTCCAATAGTAAGTGAGATTATTATCTACTCCATCCGTAGATGTATTTGTAAATATGGCGGTATAAGGAGTGTCGCATGCTCCTCCATCCACTTCGAAAGCAGCAACAGGATCTGTGATTAAAACATTAAATCCAATGCCCGAACATTCTTCCTCTGTAATACAATCATATACAATTGACACATGATAAGAACCTGTTTCCGCATAAGTATGGATGGGGTTCATATTTACAGAATCCACAGTACCATCCCCAAAGTCCCAAGTCCATCCACAGGAAAGTGCTGCAAGTGATGAATCAATATAAAATTTCACTTTATACGGATCAAGACAATTTATATCATACACCAATAAACTATCATCAATATCTAAAATAAAAATAGAAGAAGAAACAGTATCCGGGCAACCATTAATCCAAGTATAAAATAATACCTCATGAAATCCAGGTTCCATAGAAACGGTTGTATTTGAATCAACAGTTGTTGTAATAAAATAATCTAAGCCGCCATCAATTATTAATTCAATAGAATCTAATGGCAAATAAAATACTTCCAATTTAACTGAAGGACAAGATGTATCCGGTACTCCTAACAATGCGGTACCTGATTCACCTGCACAAATAAAATCATTTACAAAAGTGGTATCAATACAACCATCCGCAGTAGAAGCAATTAACATCATATCAAAACAATCTACTGTATTATAAACATGTGTTGGATGCACTGACGTTGAAGTAGTTCCATCACCAAAATCCCAATAAAATTCTGTTAGCTCATCACCAGCTATGGCTTCAAATGAAACCGATAATGGAATACAACCGGACTCGGGTGTTGCAATCGGCACCACTTCTAAAGTACCAATAGTAACATAATCCGGTATCGAAATTTCTGCGGAGCATCCCAATATATTTGTCACCGTTAAAGCAACATCATACGAGCCCGGAACTGACCATAAAAAGTTAGGCATAATTGCCGTGGAAGTAGAAATACCATCAGGTGTTTCAAACTCCCATAAGAACGTTACAGGACCACCAGCAACTGAAGGAGTAAATGATACAGTTAAGGGAACAGAACAATAGGAATTCGGATCAGTAGATGTAAACGAAACTGTAGGCGATGCAATCACATTCATTAATGAAGGATAACTAATAAATCCTGTACAACCACCTCCAAAATCTCCACTTAAACTTACAGTATAAATTCCCGCAGAGGTATAAGTATGTGTGGGTTCAAATGCAGATGAAGTAGAGCCATCACCAAAATCCCATAACCATGTACCAACAACAGCATCACTTAAATTTGTAAACTCTATAGAATTACCTGCACACACTGTAGTTAATGAAGAAGAAAAATCCACATTCAAAGTGGTATTAATTATTATAAAATCTTCTGCGGTAAAAGTGTTGGAACAACCAATTGCATCCGTTACAGTTAAACTCACATCAAAATTTCCAATCTCGGAAAAAGTATGTGTTGGATTTGTTGCAGAGCTTGTTGCACCATCGCCAAAATTCCATGCATAAATTAAATCTCCTGAACCGGATGATAAATTTGTAAAATGTGTGGTGAGTGGTAATGAACAAGACACAGTACTATCTGCAATAAAATCTACTGAAGGAGCATCAAACACTTGAATATCCGTTGTAAAATAATCAGAACATCCGGCACCATCTTCCACAAAAATATAAACAGTATATAATCCCGGCGAATTAAAAGTATAGGTCAATTCATCGGTATCAGGTAATGCTCCTGCGCCAGTAATTATCCAATAAAAATCTGATAGTGATCCATAGGTTCCGGGTGTAGAAGTATTTGTAAAAGTTAATGTTAAAGGCAAACATCCTTCTGTTCCTGATGATATAAATTCTGCATTCGGATTCGTATAGACTGTTGCAAAACCGGGAATAGATAAAAAATCACTTCCTGAAACTCCGGTTGCAGTTAGCTCAACTGTATATGATCCGGTAACTGTTAGAAAAAACGAAGGATTTGAAAGCGTTGAACTCGCTACTTCTATTCCGGATTCATCAAATACCTGCCAATAATAAGAAGATGCTCCGGTAGATAAATTTATCATTTCAAGTTCAAGCAATCCACATCCTGTTGTGTCGTCCGAAGTAAAATTTGCTACTACTTGCGATTTGGAAATCATTGCACTGAAAACACAAAATATCAACAGAAGAAACAGAATACTTTTGTTGAGCATTCCGCTAAAATTAGCTGCGTATTTATTTAATTTCATTTTGTGTTGGTGCGACTCTGTTCACGTGACGTTACCAATGGAGATGAGGTAAATTTAATTAAAATTAATACATCAATCAATGTGAATAATGTATAACTGCTCAAATTCAAATGAGATATTTTTGTTATTGCAGATAAATTAAAATTAAAATAAAGAATAATTATGGATCATGGAATAGCATCAATTAGTATTATACCTGTAATGCAAAAACCTACGCATGATTCTGAAATGGTTTCTCAATTACTTTTCGGAGAAACTTATAGCGTCACAGAGTATGAAAAGGACTGGTTGAAAATTCAAATGCATTTTGATAATTACACAGGATTCATATCAATAAATCAACATTTAGCTATCACAAATCAATGGTTGAATTTAATCCAAACCACTCAACGTTGGTATGCTGCTGAATTGATGCAAACGGTCACAAATCATGATATTACTTTTCCTATACTCATCGGTTCAGAATTGCATGAATTTGATGGTATCAATTTTACAATAGGAAAAGACAGATTGGTTTACACCGGCGACACGTTGCCAGATAATGGTGAATACAGGCAGCGAGATTTTATAAATAAATTTTCAAAAAAATTTTTAAATGCACCTTATTTATGGGGTGGTCGCAGTCCATTTGGGGTGGATTGCTCCGGATTGGTGCAAGTGGTTTTTAAAATTTGTGGCGTACAATTACCTCGGGATGCATATCAACAAGCAGAGGCCGGATCAGTTGTAAATTTTATTCTTGAAGCACAACCCGGCGACTTATGTTTCTTCGATAATGGGAATGATAAAATTGTGCATGTAGGTATTTTATTAAAGGATCAAAAAATTATTCATGCCTCCGGAAAAGTACGGATTGATCCAATTGATCATTATGGAATTTATAATTCTGCGATTAAAAAATATTCTCATAAATTACGCATCATTAAACGAGTGTTATGAAAGTATTGACTTCACATCAAATGCAAGAAGCAGATAAAGCCACCTTGATTGCAGAAAAAATAGTTTCTGATCAATTAATGGAACGTGCTTCTGCAATTTTTTCAAATTGGGTAATTAATTATTTAGATAAGAAAAAAACCATATTAATTGTTTGCGGTACAGGAAATAATGGAGGCGATGGATTATGTATTGCACGCATGTTATTTCAAAAAGGATTTAAAGTTTCAGTGGCAACATTTTCAAGAGGAAAATTTTCACCGGATTATTCATTAAATCTGCAGCAATTAAAAAAATATAATATTCCATTAATTACGCTGGAAGAAAATGCTATAGAATTTATTTCTGATTATGAAATAATCATTGATGCAATTTTCGGCACCGGTTTAAATCGTGCACCGGAGGGTTTGTATGCGATGGTAATTGATGTGATAAATAAATCAAATGCAAAATGTATTTCGGTGGATGTGCCTTCCGGTTTTTCAACGGATAACTATTTTGATTGGAATTGTATTCAGGCAGATTATTGTTTGACGTTTGAAACACCAAAACTCGGATTCTTTTTTCCGGAAAATTATAAGCATTTACATTCCTGGAAGGTAGCAAGTATTGGTTTGGATACACATGCAATTGAATCTGCAAATTCTTCTCATTATTTTTTAACTGCGGATGATTTAAATTCTACAATCAAACCTCGTAAAACATTTGATCATAAAGGTATTTTCGGCAATGTGCTTATTATTGCTGGAAGTGAGCAGATGACTGGCGCTGCTTTATTATGTGCTTATGCAGCATTAAAAACAGGATGCGGATTAGTAACAATTGCAAATGATAATCCCAGCTTTATATATCCGGAGCTGATGTTTATTCCAACAGAAAATATTGTTGAATTTATTTCAGAAAATAAAATAAAACGTATTGGTATTGGTCCGGGATTAGGTGTAAATACAAATACAGAAATTCTTGTTAAAAATATTTTTACCAATGCAAAATTACCTCTTGTAATTGATGCCGATGCATTGAATATCATTGCAAAAAATAAAACACTTTTTTCATCCATTCCTGCCAACAGTATTCTCACTCCGCATCCGGGTGAATTTGAAAGATTATTCGGAACAACAGAAAATAGTTTTGACAGATTAGAATTGCAAATAAAAAAATCGCAGGAATTGCAATTGATAATTATCTATAAAACTGCATTTACATGTATTACTTTACCCGATGGAACTGCATGGTTTAACAGCACCGGCAATCCGGGTATGGCAACTGGCGGAAGTGGTGATGTATTGACAGGAATTATTACTTCATTTCTTGCACAGGGATATTCCGAAAGTGATGCTGCTAAACTGGGAGTATATCTACATGGTTTAGCCGGTGATATTGCAATGGAAACATTACAACAAGTTTCATTAATTGCAAGTGATATTATTCAATTTATTCCAAAGGCAATTAAACAAATTTGCGAATGAAAGTAGTTGTGTTAACAGGCGCCGGAGTAAGTGCAGAAAGTGGTATTCCTACATTCAGAGGTAATGATGGATTGTGGGAAGGACACAACATAGAAGATGTTGCCTCTCCGGAAGGATGGAGAAAAAATCCTGCAATGGTTTTAGAATTTTATAATGTGCGTCGTCGTAATATTTTACAAGCAAAACCCAATGCAGCACATATCGCATTAGCGGAATTAGAAAACTATTTTGAAACAATTATTATAACACAAAATATTGATGACTTACACGAACGGGCAGGTTCCAAAAATGTATTGCATCTACACGGTGAAATATTGAAAAGTAGAAGTAGTATAAATTCAGAATTAATTTATGAATGTAAGGAAGATATAATCATTGGAAATAATTGCACACAAGGCTCTCAACTGCGACCACATATTGTTTGGTTTGGTGAAGAAGTTCCGATGTTATATGAAGCCGCAAAAATTTGCGCAGAAGCAGATATACTTTTTATTGTAGGCACTTCTATGGTAGTGTATCCTGCGGCATCATTAATTCAATATATTCAAAGTGGTACACCAGTGTATATCATTAATCCGGAAGCAACTCCGCTGAGCAATTATTATAATGCAGAATTTATTTTGAAAAATGCAACTGAAGGAGTTCCGATTGCAATAAAAAAAATTAAAGAAAATTATCTTTCATCGGATTAAAGTGATGTTACCGGTTATCACACCATAATCACCATCAATACAAATTACATCCATAGCATATACATACACTCCTGCATCGCATAATTTTCCTTTAAAATATCCATCCCATGTATTTTCAGGATCTGTTGTTTGAAACATAATTTTCCCCCAGCGATCATAGATACGAATATTTTTAAATGCAGTTAATCCTTCATAAGTAAAATTAAATCTGTCATTAAATCCATCATTATTTGGCGTAATTAAATTTGGTAATTTAAATAAAGAATTATCGCATGTACGCACTTTCAGATATACAAAATCCACATCAGAACATCCGTACTCCGTAAACGCCGTACAGGAAAATATTGCCGATTGTTTTGGGTCTGCAATTACTATTTGACAAGTAGGACAATCCACTGCAACAGCAGGTTCCCAAAGCCAATTAGAAGGTGTTGTTCCTCCAATAAATTCTGCTGTAATCTCCACTGATTGCCCTTGAATAATAAGTATAGTATCTTCCAATATTTCAATGTCCGGCAATGGCTCCACCGTAATAGAAACTTGCGCAGAATCTGTTAAAGTACCACATGATGCTACTAAAGTATAAGTGATATTTTCCAAAGGACTACTTATGGGATTGCTAATAGTTTCATCACTTAAATAAGAAGAAGGTGTCCAGAAAAAATTTATAAAATCAGAATCAACACCTTCATAAAATAACGCATATAATTCCACCTCTTCACCTAAACAAAATCCAGTATCCGGCCCTGCATCTAACACAATTTTATCCGCAACAAAAATTGTTACTGAATCATAGGAAGAACAATATCCATTATTTACATCCACCAAATAAGTAGTTGTAATTTCCGGTGATGCAATAGGATTTGAAAGTGTGGAATCATTTAATCCTGTTGACGGAGACCAAGTATAATTTCCAATTCCAGTAGCTGCTAATTGAATATCAAATCCCGGACAAATAGTAGTATCATCAGAAATTGTAACTATCGGATAAGGCAACACTTCCAACTCATTTGTAATTGTATCTGCACAACCAAACGTAGTTTCAGTAATTAATGAAACAGCATAAATACCCGGCGTATTATACACGTAATTAAATGTATCCGATTCTGTGGTTTCATAAGTATCATCACCGAGATTCCAAGTCCATAAATCACCACTCGACATTTCCTGCGATGTATCAGTGTATGTAATTATTGTACCCACACAAAACGTTTCTTCACTTATATCAAAACCCGCTATTGGATAATTTCCAATTTTAATAGAATCTGAAAGTGTAATCAAAGAAATACATCCGCCTGTATCCATCGCAACCACGACCGGAAGAAAATTTCCATCGGTATTATATCCATATGAAATTTCAATATTAGTTAACGTATCAGAAAACACAACATCAAATCCTATTGCATCACCATTGTCAAAATATAAGGTTATACTATCTGTGGAAGCAACAAGAATTTGAAAAGTAATTTCTTCATTCACACATAATGAATCATCGCTTACAGAAATTTCTCCATAGGGTCCGGGAACAGTAATAAAATCTTCTTTTACAACTGAATTCACACAGTCATTGCAACTCGTAATTGTAAGCGCAACAGAATATACACCTGCTGCAATATATGGATACACAGGATTGGGTTCTGTAGATGTACCACCATCGCCAAATTCCCAAAAATAAGAGCATACAGAATCTTCCGGCAATGCAGTAAATTGAATGAGTGCATAATTACAATTTGCTACTAAGGCATTTGCAGCAATATCAATGATTGCAGAATCTGTGGTGATATAAAATGATTTATTTTTTGCTTCTGTACAGCCATTAATATCAGTAATAAGTAATCCTACAGTAAAGGATCCAAACGTATTATAACTATGTGATGGATTTGCTTCTGTGGAAGTGGATCCATCTCCAAAATGCCATAAATATTCTAACTCTAATCCGGAGGATAATTCATTAAAATATATTTCCTGACCGATACAAGGAAAGGTATCATTCACACTAAAGTCATTAACAGGATCGCTTGCAATAATTGTATCGGTATAAATAGAAACACATCCAAATTCATTGGTAACTGTAAGTGAAACATAATAATAATCTTCAATGGTATAATCATGTGCAACAGAAATTACATCAGAAGCAGAATAAAAAGTATCTATAATTCCATCATCCCAATTGATGATATAAGATTCGATTGCGCCATAAGGATTTATAGTTGTATTGTTCATTGTAAATGTATATGGAATACATCCGCCATAATTAGTAGCAGTGTATGATGCATTTACTTCGCTGATAAAAATTGTATCCAAAAAATTATCAAAACAACCATGGATATCAATCACTTTTAATTTCACAATATAGATTCCATAATCTGTATAAGTATGTGTTGGAGAAATTTCTGTACTTGTGGTTCCATCACCAAAATTCCATTGATAGATTAAATCATTTGCTGAGGAATCTGTAGAAAAATTTGTAAATGAAATTGTATAAGGAATAACACATCCGTTGTTTGAAGAAGGTGTAAAAGATGAGATAGGAATTGTAATATTTGCTGTTAATCCATTGCCTTCACATTCATTTAAAGTAATACAAGAATAAGTAAGAGTTACAGAATAACTTCCGGGATCATTATAAATATGAATTGGATTTTCATTTATTGAATCTTGCGTTCCATCACCAAAATCCCATACCCATCCGCACGATGCATTTGAATATGCAGTATCAATAAAAAATTGCACTGAATATGGATTATCGCAATCATAAATAACTACTAAACTGCTGTCGTCAACATCAAGTATAAAAATATTTGCATACGCCGTATCACGACAACCATACATAAAGGTTACAATTTCCAATTCATGCGCACCGGCAGTCATACTGAAATATGTTATTGAATCAATTGCACTGCTGGAAACCTGATCAAGTCCGCCATCAATATTTATTATTATAGAATCAAGTGGAAGATTTAAAACTTCAATAGCAACAGAAGGACAAGAGGTATCGGGCACAATTACGTTCGCAGTTGCAGTATCCCCCACACAAACAAAATTTGGAAATATTGCAGTTGCTGTACATCCATTAATAGAGGTTGCAGTAACAGAAATTGTATAGCAACCGGTATCGGTATAAAATGCGATGGGTTCTGCTAAATTAGAAGTAGTTCCATTGCCTAAATCCCAGGAATAAGAAACTAATTCTTCACCTGCATTAACAGCAAAACTTGTTGGCATTGGAACACAACCAAGCACTTGCAAAAAATCTGGTGTTAATGTTAATTCACCAATGCTTACATAATCTGTTTGACTGTAAGTGGCAGTACATCCATTTACATTTGTAACAGTTACTGTAACATCAAATAAACCATAATCATCATAAGTATAATGTGGTGATGCACCCGATGCCGTTCCCGAGCCGCCAACATCTTCAAAAGTCCATGCATACATTACAGGTCCACCGGTTACAGATGTACCAAAATTTACAGTATAGGGCAATTCACAAATTGATGATGGATCAGAGGAATTAAAAATAACTGTGGGAGAAATATTTACTGTAATAATATCTGTGTAAGAAATAGTACCGACACAATCAGCACCAAAATCTCCGGTTAATGAAACAGTATAACTTCCGGGTGTTGTATAAGTATGTGTGGGTTCAAATTCTGTGGATGTAGTTCCATCACCAAAATCCCAAAACCATACAGCACTTGTGGATGCACTTGTGTTGTCAAATGTTATTGAACCTCCTGAGCAAACAGTATTGGATGAAGGAATAAAATCCACATCAGGTGTCGGATTGATTTGAATATAATTTGGATAAATAACAATATCATCACAACCGAAAGTATTCGATACATAAAGTGAAACAGAAAAATTTCCAAATGAAGTATACGTATGCGATGGTGATGCAGCAGTGGATGTAAAACCATCACCGAAATTCCATAAATAATTGAGTGGTGAAGAACCTGTGGAAAGGTTTGTAAAACTCACCGTAAAAGGTGTGGTGCAAGATAAGAATGTATCTACTGCAAAATTTGAAATTGTTTCTTCATAGATAGTAACTTCTGTTGTCGTAAATGCAGTACATCCAATTGCATCATTAATAAATAAATACACGGTATAAATTCCCGGAGATGGAAATGTGTAAGTAATTGTTGGATCATCAGGAAATGCGGGCGCACCAGTTATCACCCAATAGCGATCACTAATACTTCCAAAACCACCGGCAATCGATCCATCTGAAAAAGAGAGTGTGGCTCCATTACATCCTTCTAATTCTGTGGCATTGATTATTGCAACAGGTGGCGCATAGATATTTGCAAATGCAGGCACTATCAAAGTATCACTTCCACCGGGTCCGTTTGCAATTAATTGCACTGTATAACTTCCCTCTCCTGCCAGAAAAAAAGTCGGATTTTCTAAAATAGAATTTCCCATTACAGTTCCACCGGCATCTGTTACCTGCCACACATAATCAGTGGCACCGGTAGAAAGATTAATAAGTTGCAATTCCAGAAAATCACACCCTTGAGTAGAATCAGATGTGAATGCTGCATTCACTTGCGCAATACTTTGATTAGCATAACCCAAAAAAAGTATGCATAGTAATGCGAAATATTTAGCAGATGAAATTATTTTCTTTTTGTGATTCAACAGTTATTGGTTTGCGCTTTCTTCTGTGTGTTTTTATGATGAAGAATTAGGTGTAAATTAAAAAATACTTTACCAAGAGATTGTCATCAATTGTCAATAGATGCATCCATAAAATATTTTTATCCCCACAGTTACCAGAAAAACATCTTGCAAAGTTATACTGATAAATGTTTTGCAGGATAAATAGTGCTGAAAATGAATTAGCTGCGGTAGCTTCAAATGATTAAATCAGCCACACATTAATTTTAATTTAGATTTGCGCAGTCATTATATATCATCTTTTGTAAACCAATAATTTTAAAACTAAAAATTGATACCAATGGAAAATCCATGGAAAACAAAATCCGTAGAAAAAGTATATGAAAATCCCTGGATAGAAGTGAGTGAACATCAGGTGAAAAATCCTTCCGGCGGCGATGGCATTTATGGTGTTGTACATTTTAAAAATTATGCTATCGGTATTTTACCTGTTGATTCAGAAAAAAATATTTGGCTGATTGGTCAATACAGATATCCATTAAAAACATACACCTGGGAAATTCCTGAAGGTGGCGGACCATTACATATTGATCCCTTAGAAAGTGCAAAACGTGAGCTGCTGGAAGAAGCAGGATTGATAGCTGCAAAATGGAAATTGATTCAAACAATGCAAGTATCCAATTCATGTACTGATGAATTCGCTTATATTTATTTATGTGAAGAACTTACATCTGCAACACCAAACCCTGACGAAGATGAAGTATTGGAAATTCGCAAGTTACCTTTTGATGAAGCGTATGCAATGTTGGAAGCAGGAGAAATTTTAGACTCACTTACTGTTGTTGCGTTATTAAAAGCAAAAATTTTATTTGAATAATTCTTTAGTAATTTTCATCGCATGTCAACTCGCATTATAAAATCTATTGTGTTTGTTTTGTTCGCAATCCTATTTGCATGGAGCTTGATGTTATGTAGTGAAAATAAAACTGAAGAAAGTAATATTATTCCTTCCACCAATAATTATATGGGTGATATTACTTGCAAAACTTGCCATGCAGAAGAACATAGTAAATGGGTTGGCTCCCATCATGATTTGGCAATGAAACCTGCCACTGCAGAATTTGTGCGTGGCGATTTTTCTGATACAAAATATGCTGCCGATGGTGTCTCCTATCGCTTCTATAAAACAGATAGTGCTTATATGGTTGACGTTACAGAATTAGAAGGTAACTCAACACCATATCCAATAGCTTACACTTTCGGTTGGGAACCATTACAACAATATCTTATAAAATTTCCGAAGGGTAATTATCAAACTTTACGAGTTTCGTGGGATACAAAAGAAAATAAATGGTTTCATCAATCTCCGGATACAATTATTCCAACAAATGATTGGTTGCATTGGACGGGAGTTGCGCAAGTATGGAATACCATGTGTGCTTCCTGCCACAGTACAAACGTGCAGAAAAATTTTACAGAAAGTACTCGCAGTTATAACACCACATACGATATAATTAATGTGAGTTGTGAAGCATGTCATGGACCGGGAGAACAACATGTGGCTACAATGCAGTCTGATAAAAAATATACAAATACCTATTACGCAAAACTTGGAAAAGAACATCAGGAATTACAATTAAGTGTTTGTGGCACTTGTCATGGAAGAAGAACAACACTTACTATGGATAATAATCCGCACACAGATTTTATGCAATTTTATTTGCCGGATTTATTAACTACTGCATATTATTTTGCCGATGGACAGCAGATGGGTGAAGTTTATAAATACGCTTCTTTTTTATCGAGTAAAATGTATCGCTATGGAGTTACTTGTACAGACTGCCATGATCCGCATTCCGCAAAAATAAAGTTTGAAGGCAATGCACTTTGTCTGCAATGTCATGAGCCAAAATATGATAGTCCATCACATCATTTTCATGCGGAAGAATCCTTAGGTTCCAAGTGTATGAATTGCCACATGGATGGCAGATATTATATGGTGAATGATTTTCGTCACGATCATAGTTTCAGAGTTCCACGTCCCGACCAAAGTGTTGAATTCGGAACTCCCAATGCATGCAATAGTTGTCATGAAAATAAATCGAATGAATGGGCAGCAGAAGCAGTAAAAAATTGGTATGGACCAAATCGTAAATATCATTTTTCTGATGATCTGATTCCCGGAAGCGAACTCAACAATACCTCTTTAGCACACTTGCAAAAATTAATGATTGACACCGCAGTGAATGCAATTGTAAAAGCCACGGCTATAACTTACTTAGCAGATTTAAATCAACCACAAGCATTAAATACAATAGTTGAAGCAACAAATAATGCATCGGAAATTATCAGAGCAAGTGCATATACAGAACTATTAGCTTATCGAGAACAAATAAATATTTCGGTATTGTTGAAAGGATTAACAGATCCGGTTCGGGCGGTGAGGTTGGCTGCATTTCGTACGCTTGCAAATCCGCAGATTATGAAAATTGAAGATCAATATCTTACCTCCTATTCTTCTACTCAATCAGAATATTTAGAATACTTAATGGCGAATGCAGACTTTGCCTCAGGGCAAGTTATTAAAGGCGAATATTATCAGGAATTAGGTGATTTAAAAACCGCAGAATATCATTATTTATTAGCATTAGATATGGATAAATTATTAGAAGGACCACGATTGAATTTATCTGTTGTGTATAGTCAACTTGCACAGCCAGAAAAAACTCGTGAGCAATTAAATTTAATGATGCAGTTACATCCTGAAAATGATTTAGGTTTTTATTATGCTGCCTTACTTGCAAGTGAAGAAAATAATTATAGCGATGCCGCAAAGTATTTATCAAAAGCAATTACATTAAATGCCAACCCAACGTATTACTACAATTATGTTTTAATTCTTCTAAAACTAAATGATAAACAAGCTGCATTCAATACATTAATGATTGCACTAAAACAATGGCCGAATGATGAAGGATTAAAATCGTTGTTGGAGTATGTGAGGTGAGGATGTTTTTCTACAGAGTATTTTTTATTATTAATGAATTGACAAAAAAAAATTGAAAATGAATTTTCCAAACAGCGTCTGGAAAATTAAATTATTTAGACACTTTTAAATCTATTTAGACACTTTTTGATTTATTTAGACAAATTAATTTGTGTTTAGACATATTTAGACAAAAATATTTGAGAAGAACTTGGCGAGATTCTTTTATTGCCGAATAAAGCTCTTTAAAGTTTTCAATCATCCTCCATAAAAAAAGCCACCCTCTCGGATGGCCTTTCACTTTAACTATTTCTTATTATTTATTTTGATCTACTTCTTCATATTCTACATCATCAGTAGCATTCTGATTATCGGAATTTGGATTCTCCTGATTTGCATTTGCATTTGGATCAGCATTAGCTCCTGCTTGTTCCTGTGCTTTATACATTTCCTGAGAAGCACTTTGCCAAACCTGATTCAGTTTTTCCAACGCTGCATCTATTGCTGTTACATCCTGACTTTTATGTGCTTCACGCAATTCATTTAACGCTGCTTCTATCGGTTGCTTTGTTTCCGGACTTAGCTTATCACCGTACTCAGTCAATTGCTTTTCTGTATCAAAAATCATCGCATCTGCACGATTCATTTTTTCTACTTTTTCTTTCGCTACTTTATCCGTTTCCTCATTTGCTTTTGCTTCATCACGCATACGTTTTACTTCTTCATCACTTAATCCCGTTGATGCTTCGATACGAATACTTTGCTCACGACCTGTGCCTTTATCTTTTGCACCTACATGTAAAATTCCGTTTGCATCTATATCAAATGTTACTTCAATTTGTGGAGTACCTCTTCTTGAAGGTGGAATGCCATCAAGTAAAAATCTTCCTATGCTGCGGTTATCTTTTGCCATCGGACGTTCGCCTTGCAAAATATGTATTTCAACACTCGGTTGATTATCTGCTGCTGTAGAAAATACTTCACTTTTCTTTGAAGGAATTGTTGTGTTGGATTCAATCAATTTTGTAAATACACCACCCATAGTTTCAATACCAAGAGATAGTGGAGTTACATCTAACAGCAACACATCTTTTACTTCACCTGTAAGTACACCACCTTGAATGGCTGCACCAATTGCAACTACTTCATCGGGGTTTACACCTTTAGATGGTTTCTTACCAAAAAATTCTTCTACCACTTGTTGAATTTTTGGAATACGAGTTGAACCTCCCACCAAAATCACTTCATCAATATCTGATTTACTATAACCGGCATCTTTCAATGCTGCTTCACATGGTTTTAATGTACGTTTAACTAATGCATCTGAAAGTTGCTCAAATTTTGCTCTGGATATTTTTTTAACCAAGTGTTTAGGCACTCCATCAACTGCAGTTACATAGGGCAAATTAATTTCTGTCTCCATGGAAGAAGATAATTCAACCTTCGCTTTTTCAGAAGCTTCTTTTAAACGTTGTAATGCCATTGGATCTTTGCGCAAATCAATTGTTGGTTCTTCTTTTTTAAATTCTTCAGCCAACCAATCCGTAATCACTTTATCAAAATCATCACCACCTAAATGCGTATCACCATTTGTAGATTTCACTTCAAATACACCATCACCTAATTCAAGAACAGATATATCAAAAGTTCCACCACCTAAATCGAACACAGCGATTTTCATATCCTTATGGCGCTTATCCAAACCATAAGAAAGTGCTGCTGCAGTTGGCTCGTTAATAATACGTTTAACAGTTAGGCCTGCAATTTCACCCGCTTCTTTTGTAGCCTGACGTTGTGAATCATTAAAGTATGCCGGAACTGTAATTACCGCTTCGGTAACTTCTGTACCCAGATAATCTTCAGCTACTTTTTTCATCTTCTGCAAAATCATTGCACTGATTTCCTGAGGTGTATATAATCTGTCGCCGATTTTCACACGAGCAGTATCATTATCACCACGCACAACTGAGTAACTCATCATGCTAGCTTCATTATCTACTTCACTGAAACGATGCCCCATGAAGCGCTTAATACTCATAATTGTTTTTAGCGGATTAGTAATTGACTGACGCTTTGCAGGATCACCGATTTTGCGTTCGCCATTATCTAAAAAAGCCACGATTGAAGGTGTTGTTCTTCTGCCTTCTTCATTTGGTATTACCACCGGTTCGTTACCTTCCATAACGGCTACGCAAGAGTTGGTAGTTCCGAGGTCTATTCCTATTATTTTTCCCATTGTATAGTTTTTTTCGTTTGAAATTATTTTATCAACGAGTAGGGTTTGTCAATGTTTGTGCCATTGGAAAATAGAGCAAATGCAAATGACAATTAGGAAAAATATAGTCAAATGAAGACTATACCGGTGACAAAAAGACAGTTAATCGCAAAAAGGAAATGAAGGTGTTGATTGATCCGGAGCAAAATTTAATCCTTGAGTTACAGTGCTGCATCCTATAGAGTCACGTGTTTGAATTGTGAAGGGATATATCTTGCTAATTTTTTTATATCTGCCGGATAAAATACCTAAGCCGCCATCCACATTGGTATATTCTAATATCACCTGACCTTCATTTAAGCCGAGAGTAGCACTACTGTATTGAATGTATTTATAAAAACTTTCACCGCCTGCATCCATAATAAATTGAGCCGAATCTGCCAGTCTAATAAAATTAGGATCAGGATTAGCGAAAAAATTATTTTTAAGAAAATTGTAGAATGCCGGACCTTGAATATCGTAAGTAATTAATTCACCGGGACCGCTGCTAATAGTACTTAAGTTCTTTACAAACTTCCAGTCAATTTCTTTAGAAACCATATCTACAAAATCTCCTGTTGCAGGAACATAAGTTCCTTCACGATAATGAATGCGCATGGTAATATCATAAATCGCAGCATCCTTTGCATTGTTAAAAGCAAACTGATAAAAGCCATTTGGAGATATACTAATAGCCTGCGGAAAAATAGATTCTTCATTAGGTCGCACTATTAGAAAATCATTGATAATTGGTGTTTCGCTATACACTGATTTGCCGGATTCTGTATTAACAACAATCAGCCGATATGTAAAATCTTCATTTAATGTATCAGAATATCTGTAAAGTATATTTGGAATATTTGCAAACGTTCCACTATTTTTTGGAATGCCTAAAGTATCGCCATCAACACGTTCTAAAAAACTGCTTCCTTGAAAATTGCCATAGGTATCATAATATTCAAGCTTAACAGTTAATTCATCACCATAATAAATTTCATTGGGATCTGCTGCAAGCGTTAAACCATCTATACTATCATTTAAATAAGCACGGTTAATTCTAATATAATTTACAGGAATTGTAGGATCTAATAAGCCATACACAACCGGAGTTTCCTGAAAGTCTGCATTCAGATCAAAGTCAGTAGTACATCCATGAATAAACCATGTGAGTATAAGTCCGGCGGCAAAAAGAAATTTTTTCATCGGGCGCAAAGATATAAGAAATGAAAGCCAAATATGACATCTATCCGTAAAAAGTCTATTCGCTACATTCAGGATAAGCGGGATTAGAAGGGGATGATTTAAAGCCGAGATTTCCGGTAAGTCTTCCACATGCTAACGTATCAATAGACTCTGCAGAAATAATCATATCAGGAAGTTCCCTGGTATAAATTGAAGAGAATAAGCCATTGCCATTTTCAATATTGGAATACATTGAAAATGCATATTGACTTGTGATGTTGATGTTTGCCATCAGGTTTATATAATGTAAATACATCTCCTCTCCGCCTGCATAAAATGTGTATATAATTTTTTGAAATTCCCGGGTTACTTCTGCATTCGGTTCTAATACTGCTGCAACAAAATTGTAAAAAGCATTTGCATTAATACCATACGCAATAATGCCAGTTCCAAGCATATTGTCTCCTATTATATTCTTAAAAATTGTCCAATCAATGTATTCATCTGTTGCCTCTCCACTTTCGATATTTACTTCCTGATAATACAATCGCATTTTCAAATCATAGAGTCTTGCATTCACTGCATATCTGCAGAGGTAATAAATTTCTCCTGCATCCGTAAAGTCAAATCCCGGAATAGATACTGTTGGAAATAATACTGCAAATGAATCCACTAATTTGGTTTCTGCAGTGGTAATTAATCCGGTAATATTATTTACAGCTATAAATTTATACTGCGCATACTTATCTAATTGCGCATTGAATCTGTAAAGTATGTTGGGCGAAGAAGCAAACAATCCTTTGTCTTTTAAAATACCAATTGTATCTCCATTAATTACTTCAAGATTCCAACTGCGTAGTAAAATATTATCTTTCCATTCTTCAACTTCCACAGAAATTTCATCCGGTTGATAATAAATATTTTGGTAATCACCTACTAAGTCATAAGGACTAACACCACTTTGTAAAAATGATTTTTGAATGCGGATGTATTGCATTGAATCGCTATCGTCGAGCAAACCGTAAACATACATTTGCTCAGTAAAATCCGCATCAATATCTATTGTATTATCACAGGAGAATAGAAATCCGCAAATTATATATAGACACCACTGTTTAAGCACATATAAAATTACAGAATTTACATGCCTTCCATATTCATCATCATTTGATGGTCGTGTGGATGTTCAGATTTTTTAAATACAAAAGCAGGCACCAAATCTTTTGTATATCCTTCTTTGTTTTCACTGATTGTTATAAATTGATTGACGGGTACATTTCTGATTATAGTTTGTTTACCACTTACAGGCCACTCAATTGTAACTGAAGTAATAACAGATGCTTTGTTTACACCAATTGTTTGTCGCAAACTGGTGGTACCAAAACTTGAGTTTTCACCAACTGTTCTATAAATTTTTCTAACAACACCGTTATCATTGATATTCAAAATAATTTTTGCGCCCACCGCAATTTTATTTGTTTGATCGCCCACTAATTTTATTGCAATCCAATTGTTGTCAAAGCTTGCCGGATTCAGATACAAACAATCCTGAAAACCATCACCTTCATAAGCGCCACCCATTTGTGCACCTATTTCTACATAGCCATCATTGTTTAAATCACTTAATGTAATAGCATGCCCTTTTTGTAAATGTCCGACCTTCATATCCACGGTTGTTTCTAAAAACTTTTTACCGCCATCATTATAAAAAAATCTATTGGGTATTATGCTGGTTAACGAAGGTTTTCCTGTGCCCAGATAAAAATCCAACCATCCATCATTATCAATATCTCCAAAGCTGGAACCCATTACTAATAATGTGCGGTTCAAACCCACCTCATTACCTTTATTCGTAAAAGTGCCATCGCCATTATTAACATATAATGCAGAAATATCCTGATCAAATGGTTTACCCAAATATTCTGCACCTATATCATTGTCGGATGAATTCGCATTGTAACTAAAATTTATAATATCTATTAATCCATCATTGTTATAATCAAAAAACCAACAAGGGAAACTTTGTAACGGACCGGAAATTCCCGCCTCTTCACTGTTGTTTGTAAATCGCAAATCACTACTTCCTTTTTCAGTATCATTTCTGAACAAGTGATTTTTGTCTCCATTAACTGAAATGTAAATGTCGGGATCACCATCGTTGTCCATATCACCTGCTGCAACACCTTTTATAAATGCAACAATATCAACTCCGGCTTCTTTAGCAATATTTGTAAAACGCCCTTTGTTGTTTATATATAATTCACAGTAATTAAAATCGTCCTTACTATTTTTTAATCCTTCATTACCAATAAAAACATCCAACCAACCATCATTATTAAAATCAGCCCAAACAGCAGTTTGTGTTGGGTGGCAAGAAAACAATCCACTTTCGTAAGTAACATCTGTAAAAGTATTGTCCCCATTGTTGCGCAATAATGAATTAGGTAAAATACCATATTCATCGTACCATGCGCCACGCAAAATAAAAACATCAGGAAAACCATCATTATTATAATCAGTTTGCATCATATGCAGCCCTCCAGGAAAATCTTTCATTCCTGCTTCTTCAGTAAGATCTGTAAACGTTCCATCGCCATTATTTATCAAATAATAACAATGTTCCGTTAATCCCCAACCGCCGGTGAAAATATCCAGCAAATTATCTCCATTAAAATCTTCATAGATTATTCCTCCGCACATATTTGGAAAATCCACTCCAATATCAGCAGCAATATTTTCAAATGCAGGCATTGGTTTTTCTGATGCAAAACTTTCAGCAGGTATCAACCATTGTTGTGGTACCCCTTGCGGATATTTTCCTAACTGCATATAAGCAATATTCATGAGCCAGACAGAAGAAAGATCTTCAGGATTTAATTCTAATGCTTTTTCAAAATAAGATATAGAATTTTCAGCTCCATTTAAATCATTATGTCTTGCTTTTTCTGATAATGGCCAAATGCAAGATTCTTCATTATGATTTTTTATGCAATTAAATACTTCTCCATACCGCATCCAGATAACTCCAGCAACGGCATTCCATAATGCCAATTCTTCTGAATTCAATTTTTTAAAAGTATTGGAATTTTCGAATTCGCCAATTTTATCTGTTGCTTCTTTAATGCGTCCGGCATTTCCTAATTGACTTACCAATTCAATATAATATTGCAAAGCCTGCTTTTGCTTCTCAGGTATTTTTTGGGTTAATAAAAAATCTGCATTTGCATTATTGGCAAATCGCACTCCCGGAACATTGGTAACTACATAAACTTTTTTCAGATAATCAATCATGGCTTCATTACCACTTTTTGTAGAGTCCCATGGTATAGGGTCAACAAATACTACCTTATTCTTTACTTGCTTAAGTTGTAAAATTCCTTCTTTTCTAAAAACATATCCAACAATAGCAATGGCGATTACTAAAACTGCTGTGAGGAGCAGCCATTTTCTTTTGTTCATTTTATTTATTTATTATATGTGAAAATCTTCTTTAACGCATGTGTATTTTTTTCATGAAGATTACATATTGTGCATACTATGATCAGTCATTTTCGGAAATTGAAAGGGTATAAATGATTTGTAGATTATAGAATCTTTTCCTTCTTCAATCTGCAATTTTGAATTTAATGTTACATCTTTAAATACCTGTGTAATTCCGCTTGCAGGCCAATAGATTTGGAGTTCAGAAATACTGCTTGCATTTCCTAAACCAATTTGTTTTATTAATGGTCCTGAACCAAAACTTCCACCTGTACTCATTGTATTATAAATATCTCTGCTGCTGCCATCCGGATAAACCGTTTTTACTAAAATTCTTGCACCAATTCCATCTCTATTGGATTTATTTCCAACCAGATCAATAGTAATCCATTTGTTCTCATTAATTGTGTTTTCAAAAAATGCACTTTGAAAAGCATCTCCCATATAACCACCACCCATATCCTCAAAAACATCCTGATCACCATCGTTATCAAAATCTGCAAATGCAATTCCATGTCCTTTTTGTAAATGTCCCATTCCGGTTTGTGTAGTTATATCTTTAAAGTCAACTCCCTGATTATTTAGAAACATTTTATTAGGAACTAAGGAAGAATAATTTGGTGTGCCTGTGCCCACATACACATCAAGCCAACCATCATTATTTAAATCACCAAAGTTTACTCCCATTGCCGCCATTGGAACAGTCATACCCGAAGTGCTTGTAATATTTTCAAAGGTGCCATCACCATTATTTTTATATACGGCTGAATATTCACCACGCACTGGTTTATCAAAAAAGTAAGCTGCATTATCGTAATCACAATTACCTGCATCATAAGTAAAAATGAAAATATCCTCCCATCCATCATTATTAAAATCCATTGCCAAAATGGGGAAGCTTTTAATAGGTCCTGAAATACCGGTTGCTTTTGTTACGTCTTCAAATATTAATTTTCCATCATTCTCCTTCGACATATTTTTCAAAATCATATTTTCATGACCTTGACCTGAAATGGCAATATCCATATATCCATCGTTATTAATATCTGTTGCAATAGCTCCTTTTACAAAAGCCAAAATATCAGTATGCGTTTCTGTTGCTTTGTTTTGAAATGTGCCATCACCATTATTAATAAATAATTCGCTGTGATAAGGCTCAGAATCTTTTCGTGTTTCATTGCCAATAAAAATATCTAACCACCCATCGTTATTATAATCTGCAATTGCAGATGAATGAGCAGGAAACAAACTCCATATTCCTGAACTTTTAGTGATGTCTGTAAATGTGCCATCGCCATTATTTTTTAACAGTGAATTTGGCAATTTCCCATAGTCGTTCCACCAGGCTCCTCTCAATATTAATATATCCTGAAAACCATCATTATTAAAATCTGCATGATCCATATTCAAACCTCCGGTAATCCCGGTAAGATTTGCTATTTCAGTGTTATCCGAAAATGTGCCGTCGCCATTATTAATAAAAAATCTTACCTGATCTGTAAGAAACCAACTGCTTGCAACAATATCTAAAAATCCATCATTATTAAAATCATCCACACAAACACCACCAGAGGAAGTTATCATATCCAGCCCTAATGTTATTGCAATATTATTTAGTTTGGGAATAGATGGATCTTCTGCAAACTTCGCCGGATCTATTCTTAATTCAGCAGGCACACCATCTGGATACATACCCAAATTCATTGCAGCAACATTTAATAAAAACATCGCATCTAAATTCTCTTTGTCCTTGCTAATTATTTCTTTAAATAAATCGAATGACTTTTGTGTAGCTTCTTTTTCAGTATAAAAAGCTGCGGATGCAATTGGCAGAATGCAAGATTCTGCAACATGATTTGAAATACAGTTTAATTGCTCACCATATCTCAACATACTAACCGCCTGCATAAAAACAATTTTGCTTTTTTCTTTTTCTGACATACTTCCATAATCGGGATCAGAAAATATTTTATCTAAAATGTCAATCGTCTTTTTTGTATCACCTGATTCAAGATATGCATATGCAGTTTTAAATAATAAATCAAATCGTTCTTTTGACTTTTTTGGTAATGGTTTTTCGTTTAATGAATTTGCCCGCAAATCGCTTGCATATCTGTTAGCGGGATTATCAAAGTAAAGTGCTTTTGCATCTGCAAGATATTTTACCATTGCAGCATGTTCATCCATTGACTCTGAATATTCAATAGTATTTTGTGCAGGTACTTTTTTTTCTTTCTTTTTACTGCAACTTATAAAAATTAAACTCAGAAAAATTGCTAAAGAGAAAATCTTGTAATTAGACATATAGATAAATGAAAGTGATTCTGTTGATTGTTATAAAGCATTACATCATTGAATGATTCATATGATCATGATTTTGCAAAAATTTGAAGGGTATGAAAGTGTTATATTTTACTTCACTTGCATCTTCATTTATTTCAATAAAAGAATTAGGTGTGATGTTGTAAAATTTTTGTACCGTTTTCTTTCCCGGCCATATTACTTCCAATTCAGAAATACTTACAGCATTCGCCAAACCTATTTCTTTTCTGTAGGGAGAAGAACCAAAGCTGGCACCTGAATTTACTGTCATATAAATATTTCTTGAAGTACTGTCCGGATAAACTGCAGTGACTTTTATTCTTGCACCAATTCCATCAAGATTAGATTTAGTACCTTTTAAACTTACATTAATCCATGCATTAGAATTACCCGGATTTTCAAACAATGCATTTGGAAAATTATCACCCGTCAATGCACCTCCTAATACTTGATAAATATCTTGATCTCCATCCATATCAAAATCGGCAAATCCAATTCCATGACCTTTTTGCAAATGACCAAAACCACCTGTATAAGTTACATCCTGAAAATCTTTTCCTGCATTATTTCTAAACATCAGATTAGGAATCAATGTCCTATAATCCGGATTACCTGTTCCCAAATAAAAATCCAGCCATCCATCATTATCCAAATCACCAAAGTTTGCACCCATCGCTATTGTTGGCTGACCCAAATGCAACTCTTCTGCTACAGAACTAAAAGTGCCATCACCATTATTTTTATAAAAATGATTAATGTCCTTATCATAAGGTAAACCTAAAATATAAGCAGGCACCTTATCCAATTTCTCATTGTCGAATGCTGCTATAAATAAATCCAGATCGCCATCATTATCATAATCAAAAAACCATGTAGGAAAACTTTTTTTCGGACCGGTGATACCTGCTTTTTTAGTAACGTTTTCAAATCCGAGTTTCCCATTATTATCTCCTGTTGTATTTCTAAATAATAAGTTGTTCGACAAGTATAATGAAAAAGCCACATCCACATATCCATCATTATCAAAATCACCCGTTGCCACTCCCTTCACATATCCACGCACATCAATACCGGCTTCTTTAGCTAGATTTTTAAAAGTGCCATCACCATTATTAATATAGAGTTCTACCGGATGATCAGGACTTCCTTTGGAGGATTCATTTCCCAACATCAAATCCAACAATCCATCATTATTAAAGTCTTCAAATTTTGCAGTTTGACACGGATGAAAGCTTAATACGCCGGCTGCTTTGGTAACATCGGTAAAAGTGCCATCACCATTATTTTTAATTAACGAATTTGCAGTACATCCATAATTATCCCACCAGCCGCCACGCATTACAAATAAATCCATGTTGCCATCACCATCATAGTCTCCATGTGTAATACTTAAGCCACCACTCATTCCCGTTAAGCCGGTTTGTTCAGTTTTATTTGTGAAAGTACCATCTTTATTATTTTCAAAATATGTAAGTTGCTCATAGCTTTGCCAACCACAAGTGAAGATGTCTATATAACCATCATTATTAAAATCATCTAAAGAGACACCTCCGCTTAAACCATCTTGTGCCACACCTGCGGACATGCCCACATCATAAAATTTACCAATAGGATAGCCACTGTCTTTGCCGAGATTTGGAATTAAATACTCTGCAGGCACATTTGCAGGATACTCTCCTAAAGTCATGTACGCAATATTTAATAACCATTGTGAGATTAAATATTCAGAACTATTCTTCGGTTCGGTTTTAAGTAAATCTTTATAAATAGCAATAGCACTTTCAGAACCTGTTCTGTCCAAATGCACACCATTTCCTGTAATAGGAAATACACAAGATTCTTTATTGTGATTTGCAATACAATTTTGAATTTCAGCATAACGCAAATTGGATACTGCATTTAAATGCATATAAAAATCTTGCATTTTGGGTGGTATTTTTTTAAATGCAGGATCTTTTACAACCTCTGCAAATAATTCACGGCTTTTCCCTGCTTCTCCCACATTCAGATATTCACGGGCTATTTGACATTTTAAGCTAACTGCCTCAACAGGATCTTTTGGTATGGGTTTTTTCTGCAAATCATGCAATCGCAAAAGATTTGAATATTTATTTTCAAAATTATCTACGTCCTTGGCATGCACATTTAAATATTCAATCATTGCTGCATTGCCATCTAAATCCTTTGGATAAGAAGTGCGGATATCTTTAAAATAAGAAGTCAGGTATACTTTTTTATTTTTTACTATTAATCCGGCAGCAACTCCCAATACAACTAATACACTCAAAAAAATGAGTAATTTCTTTTTCATAACTTATTTATTATTTTTTTTCTTTCACTATTAAATTTCTAATTATGTATTTTTCGTCCTCAAAATTAATATTCAATGTCAACTCAACTCACTGATTTTTCAAAAGTTAAGAGGATAACTACGCATACTATCCAGGAAATGAAGCACAATAAAGTAAAAATCAGCATGCTTACAGCATACGATTTCTCAATGGCTCGTATTCTGGATGATGCCGGAGTGGATGTAATTCTTGTTGGGGATTCAGCTTCTAATGTTATGGCCGGGCATGAAACTACACTACCAATCACTTTAGACCAGATGATTTATCATGCGGCTTCGGTTGTTCGTGGTGTAAAAAGAAGTTTAGTAGTTGTTGACTTGCCTTTTGGTTCTTATCAGGGTAATTCTAAAGTTGCTCTTGAATCCACCATTCGTATTATGAAAGAATCGGGTGCACATGGAGTGAAGTTGGAAGGTGGAAAAGAAATTAAAGAATCTATTGAACGCATACTTTCTGCCGGCATTCCAGTTATGGGACATTTGGGTTTAACACCTCAATCAATTTATAAATTCGGCACTTATACTGTGCGTGCTACCGAAGAAATAGAAGCAGATAAATTACAACAAGATGCGTTGCTTTTGGAGCAATTGGGATGTTTTGCAATAGTGCTTGAAAAAATTCCTGCAGATTTAGGTACCAAAGTTTCTATTTCATTACAAATTCCTACTATTGGAATTGGTGCAGGTGGCGGTACGGATGGACAAGTATTAGTTATGCATGATATGCTTGGATTGACAAAAGAATTTAAACCACGGTTTTTACGTCGTTATTTAAATTTATATGATGAAATAAAAAGTGGTGTAAGTAAATATGTGGCTGATGTAAAATCTGCTGACTTCCCAAATGATTCTGAACAGTATTAATCAAATATCAATTGTAATTAATACACTTCCTGTTTCTCTTTTTTTTCCCGGTGCATTCCATGTTCCGCTATAATGTATCATTCCGGGAATAATTCGATTTTGCAATTGTATCATTTTCACTTGCATGGTTACATCAAAATCAAAAACCAAATTATCTGTGCTCAATCTGTAATCTCTTGCAACAATTGAAAAGTCTGCTTTCTTAAACCAGGTAATCATTTCTTTTAATACAACATCACCCGTCTTCACTCCTTCTTTTACTTTAATGCTAAACACATAACATTCTGTACCTGCTTCATTGCGTTGTGAAGTAATACTATAATTATAATACTGCATCATACCTTCATCAAAAATGCTGAGTTTATTATTAATAAACGGAATTCCTTCTACAGGTTTTCCTGGATTAAAAATTAAAATTTTTAATTGGTCTTTTCTTTTTTCAAGTTGCGATATTTCTTTGTCATTAGTTTGCGTTGATACATTTCCCGAACAAATAGTATCACCATATAAAAAAATGTAGGAAAACATTTTCGCAGTGTAGTAATTCATATCTCCTTTTTTGTCAAAGAAATCACCTGTAGTTGTTTGATAAAAAGGAACCATCCATCTACAATTATTTGCTGTTTGTTGCAATGATTTATTATTCAAAGATGCTTGTGTCAATCCTCGTTTATCAAACATTCTTACATTAGCTGCAGATGAATATTGCACTTGTCGCAATGTTCGAAATGATTGATAAAAGGTGGTATCATTTTGTACCATCAAAATAAAATCAGAAACATCAAATCCACTTTTAGAATCGGCAATTACCACAGAATCCAGATGAATTATCGGATAAATGTAAACAGTATCCGTTTGCGCAAATAATACCTGCATTTGTATAAGACAAAACATCAACCACAACCATTTTTTTCTAACTTGCATCTTGTTGTAAAAATAAGAGATATGTGTAAACTGATAAATCGCAATTTTCAATTTCTGATAGTAATATTTATTTTATGTATGGCAAAAATCAGCACGGCAAGTGTAAGTGATTCCATTGATATTTTACATACCACTATTCGTTTGAATATTACAAACTATGTAAGCAAAGTAATTTCCGGAAATGCAGAAATTCAATTAACGGCGAAAGTGGATAATATAAATTCCATTCCATTAGACCTGCAAAAACTCACTGTTGATTCTGTAAAATCAGGAGAAACTTCTCTCACATTTGAATATAATGACACACTATTATTAGTTCATTTACCTGCAATAATCAACACCGGTGATACTTCAGTAATCACTGTATATTATCATGGCAGTCCGGATAAAGATGGCAGTTGGGGAGGTTGGTATTGGACAGGAAATTACAGTTTCCAATTAGGTGTAGGTTTCGATTCTGACCCACATAATTTCGGACGTATCTGGTTTCCATGTTTCGATAATTTTACTGAACGGTGCACTTTTCGTTATGAAATAATTACAACTAATGATTACAAAGCAGTTTGTGGTGGAGTACTAGAAAGCGAAATTGATAATGGCGATAGCACAACCTTATGGATATGGAATTGCAATCAAACAATTCCATCTTATCTTGCTTCGGTGGCTGTTTCTACTTATGAAACAGTGCACATGACTTATAACGGAATTATGGAAACCATTCCCATTGAATTAGCTGCGAATGCAGCGGATACCACTAATCTTAAAAATTCATTTATTCACCTTATTGATGCCCTCTCTATTTTTGAAAATGCGTATGGACCATATCAATGGGATAGAGTGGGATTTGTAGCAGTGCCTTTTAATGGAGGTGCGATGGAGCATGCAATGAATATTGCGTATCCCTTATTTGCAGTAACCGGAACTACAGTTTGGGAAGATTTAATGGCGCATGAATTATCACATCATTGGTGGGGAAATTTAATTACATGTGCTGATGAAAAGGAGATGTGGCTGAATGAAGGATGGGCAGAATATTCGGCACATCTTTTCAAAGAAAATTTATATGGCGAACAAGCATACAGAGATGTTGTGGATGCAAATCATTTGGAAATAATTAATTATGGTTTTGCAAATGATGGTGGTAATTATTTTGCGTTAGCAGAAATGCCACATGATTATACTTATGGTTTTACCACTTATAATAAAGGTGCAATGGTTGCACATAATTTAAGAGGATATATGGGTGATGAAATGTTTTTTGAATGTATTACAGGTTTTTTATCAGACCATGCATTTCAAGCTGTAACAAGCGAGCAATTCAGAGATTATTTAAGTACATGCAGTGGAACAGATATGACTCCCTTTTTTGATGGATGGGTGTTTAACCCAGGTATGCCTGCATTTGAATTTCAATCTACAGGATACTCGCACATGATAGGTTTATTTGATGTTTGTATTCAACAAAAATTAAATCATGCGCCAGAATTTTTTAATGCAGTGCCTTTAGAACTTTCATGGGTAAATAACGATGGTGAAGAATTAAATACTGAAACAATAATTATGAACGGCGAATACTTTGAATTATCAATAGGAACACCTGTATTTGAAGAAGCTAATTTAATAATTGACCGACAAAATAAAATCGCTGATGCAGTTACAGCAGAAGAATTTTTTCTTACAGATATCGGAATTTATGATTCTGGTTTAGGAAAAATGATTTTCAAAGTAAATGCTTTAGATGCAGATACTACATGGATGCGTATTGAACATTATTGGGTAGCTGCCGATGGTTTCAGAACACCGGTTACTGGACTGCATGTAAACTCACAACGCTACTGGAGAATTATTGGAGGATTTAATGGAGATAATATTTCAGCTACTTTAAAATTTAATGGAACAGCTAATACTTCCGGTGGATATTTAGATGATGAATTTATTTCCAATTCAGATGATAGTCTTGTACTGTTATATCGCTCAGATCCGCAAGAGGAATGGTCAATTTATTCTTATTATGAATTGAATACATGGGGAGTGAGTACGGATAAACGAGGTGCATTTGAACTGGATAAATTATTACCCGGCGAATATGCAATTGGTATTTATAATAATGCTTTACCTACTGCGGAATTAGATACTAATTATTGCGCATGGCTCTCCACAGATATTAGCGAAACAGTACAACCATACAATTGGAAATTATATCCCAATCCTGCAAATAATACATTAACAATTGAGAATTATAATATCAATCAACAAGGTGATTTACGTATTTATGATTGTAATGGTATTTTAATTTTTATGCAATCACTTTCAGGAATGGATTCACATTTTACAATAGACACATCAAAGTTTCCACAAGGGCTATATAATGTGTGCGTAACCACTAATGGCGCATTATCTGCCGGTCAAAAGCTGCTTATTATTCGCTAAGTTTGCGCAAAGCAAAATTTAGATGAAACAAATTACAGTAATTGGCGCAGGTACAATGGGGAATGGCATTGCACATGTGTTTGCAATGAATAACTATTCCGTAAATATTGTGGATGTTTCCGAATCTGCATTACAAAAAGCAATGGCAACTATCGAAAAAAATTTAGATAGAATGCTTACCAAAGGAACTATTGATGCCGCCAAAAAAGAAAGCACTTTACATAATTTAAAAATTCATACTACGCTTGCGGATTGTGTGAGTTCTTCTGATTTAGTAATAGAAGCTGCTACCGAAAGATTAGATCTCAAATTAAAAATATTTACTGAATTAGATCAGATGTGTAAAGCTGATGCGATACTTGCTTCCAACACTTCTTCTATTTCAATTACAAAAATTGCTTCTGCAACAAAACGTGCAGATAAAGTAATAGGAATGCATTTTATGAATCCTGTTCCGGTAATGAAATTGGTAGAAATAATTCGTGGTTATGCTACCAGCGATGCTACTACAAATCTTATAATGGATGTAAGTAAAAACCTCGGTAAAATTCCTGTTGAAGTAAATGATTATCCGGGATTTGTTGCAAACCGAATTTTAATGCCGATGATTAATGAAGCAATGTACACTTTTCATGAAGGTGTTGCCGGTGTGCATGAAATTGATACAGTTATGAAATTGGGAATGGCGCATCCGATGGGACCTTTACAACTTGCAGATTTTATTGGTCTGGATGTGTGTCTCAGCATTTTACATGTATTGCATACCGGTTTTGGAAATCCTAAATATGCGCCTTGTCCTCTATTAGTAAATATGGTAACAGCCGGTTACCTCGGAATAAAAAGTGGTGAAGGATTTTACAACTACACCGGCGGAACAAAAGACCTGATAATTTCTGAACGATTTAAATAAAAATTTTATGACTCCTGTTTTTGCAAAAGCATACAGACCTGAAGAAGTGCATTTCACATTAGACGATTGCGATAGCCGCAATGAACCTCGACGTGTTATGATGTGTACGCCGGAATATTTTGAAATTAAAGATGTGAAAAATGCACACATGCAAGGCAAAACTTTAAATAAGGAAAAAGCAAAACAACAGTGGGAAAATTTAAAGGCTACTTACGAAAAATTGAAAGATCAAGATATCATTGATGAAGTACTAATTGTAGATGGTGTTGAAGAATGTGAAGACATGGTGTTTTGTGCAAATCAAAGTTTTCCGTGGGTGATGTGGAATGGAGAAAAAATTGTGGTGATGAGTAACATGATGCATGAATCACGACAGACGGAAGTAATTTATTTCGAAGATTTTTATAAGGATCTTGGTTATAAAATTTTTAATATGCAAAGCCGCTATCATTTTGAAGGCATGGGTGATTTAATTGCACATCCGGGAAAAAAATTATTGTACGGCGGTTATGGTTTTCGCACCGAACGCAATGCCTATGATGAAGTATGCAGAATGTTGGATGCACCGATTATTACTCTTGAATTAGTGAATGAAAATTTTTATCATTTGGATACTTGTTTTCTTCCATTGAATAATACTGAAGTAATTATTGCACCTGAAGCATTTTCTTTTGAAGCATTGCAAATTATTCGTAAAATGTTTGAAGGTGTTTATGAAATTCCTTTGGAAGAAGCATTGGAAGGTTTTGCTGCAAATGCACACATGATTTATCAACCACAAAAAAATAAATCTGCTGCAATTATTCAAAGAGGTAATCCTGTTACTTTAAATTTATTACAACAATGCGCTTCCAATGTTATCGAATTAGATACTACAGAATTTATGAAAAGTGGTGGCAGTGTTTTCTGTATGAAAATGATGGTGTATTAAAAATTAAAAATAATGCCGAAAGGATATTGTATTGCAGGAATAGGAACTGGTGTTGGCAAAACAATTTTTTCAACAATCATTACAGAAGCATTACATGCAGATTACTGGAAACCTGTTCAGTGCGGTGATTTAAATAATTCAGATACACTTATTGTAAAATCACTTGTTACCAATTCTAAAACAATTTTTCATCCTGAAACTTTTCGACTTAAAGAACCGATGTCGCCACATGCTGCGGCCGCAATTGATGGTGTAGCTATTAATCCTGCTGATTTTAAATTACCCGAAACAGAAAATACAATTATTATAGAAGGAGCCGGTGGTTTAATGGTGCCACTCAACGATACTTTTTTAATTGTTGATTTATTTAAACAACTCAATCTTCCTGTAATTCTTGTAAGCAGAAATTATTTAGGGAGTATCAATCATACAATTCTTTCCTATGAAATTTTAAAACAAAAAAATATACCTATTGCAGGTTTGGTATTTAATGATGCAGGTAATTTTACCACTGAAAATTTTATTATTGAATACACACAACTTCCTGTTTTGCTAAAAATAGATTCTGAAAATAAATGGGATAACACAACAGTAAAAAAATACAGTTTACAATTAAAAACAATTTTACATTGAGCAATAAAAATTATATATGGCATCCGTTTACACAAATGAAAACTGCGGATGTTCCTATTCACATTGTAAAAGGCGAAGGTGCTTTATTATGGGATAACAACGACAATACTTATATAGATGCAATCTCAAGTTGGTGGACAAATATTCACGGACATGCAAACCCATACATCGCAGAAAAAATGCATGCTCAACTTTTGCAATTGGAGCATGTAATTTTTGCAGGGTTTACGCATACACCCGCAGAAACATTAGCAGAAAGATTAATTGAAAATCATTTACCAAAAAATCAAAAGAAAGTTTTTTTTAGTGATAATGGTTCTACCGCAGTAGAAGTTGCAATTAAAATGGCGCTGCAATATTGGTTTAATAAAGGAATAAAAAAAACAAAAATTATTGCATTAGAAAACAGTTATCATGGCGATACATTCGGCAGTATGAGTGTAAGTGCCCGAAGTGCATTTACACATGCGTTTGATACCATGCTATTTGATGTAATTCATATTGCTCCACCTTATGCCGGACAAGAACAACAATGCTCTAACGCATTGCGGGAATTATTAAATTCTGATGATACTATTGCTGCAATTATTTATGAACCCTTAGTACAAGGTTCAGGTGGTATGCACATGTATGCACCTGATGCATTGGATATGCTTATCAGTATTTGTAAATCAAAAAATATCTTGTGTATTGCTGATGAAGTGATGACAGGTTTTTATCGCACGGGAAAAATGTTTGCCTCCGACTACTGTATTAATAAACCGGATATAATATGTATCAGCAAAGGAATAACAGGTGGTACGATGGCATTGGGATTAACTACATGTACTGAAGAAATATTCAATGCATTTTATGATGATGATGCAAAAAAAGCATTGTATCACGGACATTCCTATACAGGAAATCCCTTAGCTTGTGCTGCTGCAAATGCAAGTTTGGATTTATGTGAACTACCTGCATTTAAAAAACAAATTGAAACCATTTTACAAATGCACGGTGATTTTATTACCACATTGCAACACCATACCAAAGTAAAAAATGCAAGACGTGCAGGAACCATCCTTGCGTTTGAAATTGAATCAAGTAACAGCGATTATTTCAGCACTATAAAAAAAACATTGTATCCCGCTTTTTTAAAAGCAGGTGTATTATTGCGACCACTTGGAAATACAATTTACATCATGCCACCGTATTGCATCACCGAACAGCAATTGCAAAAAGTATATGATGTGATTGAGAAGGTAATTGGTTGATTGTATTCTTTTATTTTTTTGAGTTATAATTCTCAGTAAAAATTCCATCTTATAATTGTTTATCTAAAAAAATTTGATTAACTATGTAGATAATTATTTATTTAACTACTAAATATTTTATCATGAACACCTTAACTTTCTACTCCCAAATCTTATTTCGCCGCTTCGCCGCTTCGCCGCTTCGCCGCTTCGCCGCAAAGCAGGAAAGCTTAAAGTACTTGTTTTCTGTATCTTATGCCTCATGATTTCATTTCCGGTACTTTCACAATGTACACTTACAAAGGAAACTTGCACACTCACTTATTCTACTGAAAATTTTACTTCATCAATTAGATTTTTGGACGGAACATCTCAATCGGATATAATTTCAATTATTTCCAATAAATAAAAAATTATGAAAAATTATTTTTTACTGATAACCATGATTGCTTTTTGCAATCATGGTTATTCTCAATTACAAAATGCTAATTGGGTTTTTGGCGATAGTGTAGGGCTATCATTCAGTGATGATTCAATTTTTACATTTAACAGCAAATTAGGATGTTGGCATGCAAGCGCAACAATTTCGGACTCGGCTGGGCAATTACTCTTTTATACAAACGGACAATCCGTTTTCAATAAAAATCATGAATTAATGACCAATGGTGATGGTCTAAATATTGCAGCTTCAGGAAATTCTGAATATCCATATTCTCAATACAAGCAACCAGTTCTAATAATTCCTAAGCCGAATAACTTCAATACATTTTATATATTTCACGTGGTAGGAAATCCAGATAGTGCTTCTTTGGATTATAGTGTAGTTGATTTAAATACCGATGATGGATTAGGAATGGTAGTTTCTAAAAACAACCACATTCTAATATGTTATGATTTTTTTAGTGAAGACTGTACAACTTCATCTGGATGGGTTAATGCAGTTCGCCATGCGAATGGTAGAGATTGGTGGCTCATATCATTTGCAAAAAATATTGAATCAATTGATCCCGCAAAATTTATTTTTATTTTAATTACGCCTGAAGGTATAGCCTTACCCAAGTTTCAGGTGGAATTGCCAGACTATGTTATTGACCCAATTTATTATGGTTCGTTAAATCAAACTGCAATCTCCCCAAGTGGAGATATTTTGGCATATTCTGTTGGTAATAAAGTAGATTTATTTCAATTTGACAGATGTGAAGGAAGTGTTAAATATTTATACTCCTTAGATTGTGGGAGTTTAAATGCGATAGATGTAATCTTTTCTTCTGATGGCTCTAAACTCTATATAATTGCAAATGGAAATACTTATACAACAATAAGGATTTTTCAATTTTGTTTTACATGCGGTATTGATGTTCAAGAAACCAAAACGGAGATATATAAAAATACTTACTCTAATTATGAATTTTCAAATCTCCAATTAGGTATTGATAATAAAATATATTTTGGATATGAATATAAAGAGGGATCACCTATAGAGACCAAATCTTTTATTAATACACATCTAAGTGTAATAAATGAACCAAATAATGAAGGTTTATTATGTGATGTTGACACTCTTACTATTGATCTTGGCGATAGAATTTTTACCGGTGGTTTTCCTAATATAATAGATTTTGATTTGGGAGTTTTATATCATAGTGGTTGCGATACTATAAGCACAGAAATAAATAATATACAAGCATCGAGTGCAATTCAGATTTATCCAAACCCTGCAAATGAATATATTTATATTTCATCTGAAACATATAAGAATGAAAAATGTCTATTGGAGTTATATAATTCTACAGGCACACTTGTAAGCAGGTATGAGAAAGTTTTTGTAAATGAAACAATTCAATTACCAAAATTAAATTACGGTGTGTATCTCGCAGTAATTACAACAAGTTCTGGTAAACAATTTTCTGAAAAGCTGGTGATAACAGAATAATTTTTAAAAGTGATAAAGCCATTGCAAAAAGCGATGGCTTTTTTTTCTAAATAAATATTGTACTTTCTAAATAACAATTTAAAAACTATTTATTACGGTTTCTAAAGATACCAATGGCATCTCATGTTTATAGCAAAATAAATTAAATGAATTTGTATGACCCCGCCAGTATCGCATGTGTTTTGGTTGTAATTTTTTCTAAAAACATCTTATCCCATCGGAATAAATAAGTTGGCTCTATGTATTGCAGAATTATATATTTTTTATATAGAAATTACAGAAATAAAAAAAAATCAGCCACGAATTACACGAAAAAAAGGACGAATGCACGAATAGATTTTCTTTTATTCGTGCACCTGCCTACCAAAGGCAAGTTCGTGTTTCAAATATATTCGTGTAATTCGTAAACAAATTTTTTAAAATCTGTGCAGCGTATCATTTGGATTTATTAAACATATTTTAGAGCATTACATTTCATTTAAATAATATTACTCAATAGAAAGAAATACAAGCGCAATGAAATATCTTAATCTCACCAATATTATTAAACTAT
The DNA here is from genome assembly GCA_016715425.1 of Bacteroidota bacterium. Taxonomy (NCBI): domain Bacteria; kingdom Pseudomonadati; phylum Bacteroidota; species Bacteroidota bacterium. The sequence goes on along the minus strand of JADKAC010000005.1, from coordinate 682,356 downwards.
TATTTTTTACTGCTTTAATTTTCACTGCACTTATTCTGGGTGAAAATTTTTTCAAACCGATTGTTATCGCTATGTTGTTGTCCATGTTATTTCTGCCTTTATGCCAACGATTAGAAAAGTGGGGATTACACCGGGGGCTTGCTGCTGCAATTTGTTCCTTAATAATTTTAATTGTTATTGCAACCTTAGTAACGGTAGTAACATGGCAGATTACAGGTATATCTCAGGACATGGCGAACGTAGAACAACAGATAAGAACATTTATTAATAATGCCAGAAATTTTATTACCGAAAAATTAAATTTTTCACGGGAACAACAGGAGGAATTAATTAAAAAGCAATCTGAAGGAAGTGGAAATGTAGTGAAGTCTATTCTGGGTTCGTTTTCTACATTAATTACAAGTACAATACTGGTACTTATTTATAATTTATTATTTCTGTTATTGCGCAGCAGATTTAAAGAAGGAATAATAATGCTGTTTGAAGAAAAGCATAAAGAAGAAGCAAAACTTGTGTTGAAGAAGATTCAAAAAGTGTCATTTCAATATCTAGCCGGTATGATGGTTATGATTGTTTGTTTATGGATATTGTATTCCATAGCTTTTTCAATCATCGGTGTTAAACATGCGATATTTTTTGCTGTGTTATCCGGTACATTAGAAATAATTCCGTTTGTCGGAAACATTACCGGCAACACATTAACAGCAGTGATGGCATTGGTGCAAGGTGGTGGAATTTCAATGGCATTATGGGTAGCGGGTTCATATATGTCTATTCAATTATTACAAAATTATTTATTGCAGCCAATCATTATTGGAAAGGCAGTAAACATCAATCCATTTTTTATAATAGCAACATTAATATTAGGAGGTTTCATCTGGGGTATAGCAGGTATGGCGATTTGTATTCCTATAACTGCGATTATTAAAATTATTTGTGATCATGTAGAAGCACTAAAACCCATTGGTGAAATGCTCGGCAATGGAGAGGAAGAAAACGATGATACTTTTGTGGAAAGAATAAAAGGATTTTTTAAAAAGAATAAATAATTTATAATTCACTATTAATAAATATAATTATTCCTTTTTCTCCGGCTCCAATTTCGTTTGAATTAATTCGCCTTCATCAGCCACTAATTCACTTGCATCTCTTAATCGCATTGCATTTAAAAGTTCAGTAATATTCATCGCTTTTTGTGCACTATTTATTTTCAAAGTTTTATAAACCCCGAATAGCGAGCCTATCGAACCCATTGGATCAGCAGGATTTACTTTTACATTATCCGGGTTCACATTATCGGTAGGGTTTTCAAATTCCAATTCTTCATTTTGTCTTTCGGTGTATTCCGCAACCATACTATCCAAATAAATTTGAGTCGGATATTGAATCATCGCATCATAAGAAGCGGTAACCTCATTCCAGTTTTGCAGAAATGATTGCACATATTTATTATTCTTTTTCTTGCCTTCTAAAAAATACTTATCTACTTTTTTAAAGTTCGATATACTTTTTTTCTTCAATAAATCCGAAATCATTTGCATAATTAATTGATCTTCCTTAATACGCAAATCATTGTATTTAGTAATCATCATACTTTTCTCTGCATCGCTTAAAGCATAATGATTAAAAATCCGAATGGCATGCGTTTCAGCAGTTCTTTTATTATAGGCCATCTCCCCCACTAAACCCAGATTACTCAATTTGTCTTCACTTTGTGCAATGGCATTAGAGCAATTTATGCATAAAATTATTATGCTGAATAAGGTGATAAATTTTATCATTGAAACCAATTTTTTAAGCTTAAATAATTTTAGAATTGCTAATCTTTAAAAAATCCACGGAACAAAAAATTGTGCTGCAGGGCTTCCATGTTTTCATCTAATTTTTTTGAAGCAGCTTGCAGATTGGTAATGGTTTCTTTTAGCTGAGCTGCTACTTGTGGGTCATTCAATATTACACCTGCAGGACTTGTAGTATCAGTGCTTAATTTTTCTGTAATTGTATTTAAATTATCTACCATTGCATTTGCACTTTTAGTAAGTTCTTCTATTTGCATTACAGAATTTTTAATTGAGGGATAAATAGCAGTATCTGTCAAAACATCATTCACTAAAAATCCTTCATCATCCAATTGATCAGAAAATTGATTAATGTTTGCCGTTAGTTTATTTACATTCTGAATAGCACTTTGTAAAGTTGCTATAGAAGTGTGTAAATCATTATAAATCCTATCATCCGTTAGCAGTTTTCCAACAGTGCCTTCTCCTCGATTTATTTTTGAAAGTATCTCTTTAAAATCTGTAGTGATTGCAAGTATGTTTACATTATTTTCTTGCAATGTTGTCATCATTTCCTCAGTGCTGTTAAGTTTTGTGGATGATAATACATCACCAGTTTCCACTTGCGGTGAGTTTTCTGTACCTCCAAAAATGATTAGAATTTTATTACCAATTAAGCCATCAGAACCAAGTTTTACTAATGCATCTTTCTTGACATATGCTCTTGATTTCTCCTCAATATCCATAATTACTTTTACTTGTGAAGTACCATAGAAACTAATCTCTTTCACAGTGCCGATTTTCACTCCTGAAAACCAGATATTATTTCCCAGCTTTAATCCATTCACATCATCAAATACTGTGGATACAAGAAATGATTTTGTAAAGGTTTTATTAATATTTCCTATAGCCAGCACACCTACCACAAAAAATACAAGTCCAATAGCGGTAAATATTCCAACCCTTACAGATTTTTTATTTTTTTCAGCGGTCATAGATTTAATTTATAAAATTATAGTCGAAAAACTTTTTAACTGTTTCATCTTCTGTTGAAAATATTTCATCGAATGTGCCACGTCTTAAAAATCTGCCATCAATCAACATGGCAATTCTATCTCCTGTTGCTTTGGCACACGTAAGATCATGTGTGATAATAATACTTGTGGTATGATATACCTGCTGCACTTTATTAATAAGATTATTTATTTCGATGCAAGTGATTGGATCCAATCCGGCTGTTGGTTCATCATACAACATCACTTCAGGTTTTAACATCAGTGTTCTTGCAATGCCAATTCTTTTGCGTTGACCACCCGATAATTCTGATGGCATCTGATGAATTGCTTTAATAAGACCAACTGCTTCCAATGCTTCATTCACACTTTCATCAATTTGAGATTGAGCTAATTTCCTGTTATTGCGAACAAGCGGGAATTCAAGATTTTCTTTCACCGTCATGCTATCATATAATGCACTACTTTGAAAAGAAAAGCCAAGTTTCAATCTGAGTTGTTGCAATTCTTTTTCTGAAAGCGTTGAAATATCATTTCCTAAAACAACTACTTTTCCTTTATCGGGTTTTAATAATCCGGCGATAATTTTTATCAATACAGATTTACCAGTTCCGGATCGACCTAGCACAACAAGATTTTCTCCTTTGTAAATATCAATAGTAATTCCTTGTAAAATATGCAAATCGCCAAATGATTTATGCAAATTCTCAATAGATATGGCTACATTATTTGTATCTGTAATAACAGGTTCGTGTTTCATATTAAGCTAGTCTAATCCAATTAGATATTTGTACAATAACTATCTCTTCAATGAAAACTAAAAACATACTTATAATAACTGCTCTGTTTGCTGCCATACCTACCCCTTCAGTACCCTTTTCTGCATGATAACCACTATAACATCCCACCATTCCGATAGTAAATCCATAGAAAATTGCTTTAAACAAACCGGTAAAAATATCTAGAAACGTAATTGGAGAAAATGCGTCCTGAAAAAATGTTACAAAACTCGTTGCTTCATTTTGATGTACATTTAAAAATGATCCCATCAAAGCAACAAAACCAAAATACATCATCAAAATAGGAATCATAACAGTGGTGGCAGTTACTCTTGTTACTACTAAAAATTTAAATGGATTAGTACCTGAAACTTCCATCGCATCTATTTGTTCAGTTACTCGCATTGAGCCTAGTTCTGCTCCGATATTAGATCCTATTTTTCCCGATCCAATTAATGCAGTAACTAATGGTGCTAGTGCTCTCACAACAGCAATTGCAATTAATGATGGCAGCCAGCTTGCTGCACCAAATTCAATTAATGATGGCCTGGATTGTTTTGTGAATACAATACCGGTAACGAAACCAGTTAATGTAATTAATAATAATGATCTGACACCGATATTATAACATTGCTTTATAAATTCTCGCCACTCAAACGGACCATTGAATAACTGACGGAAATACTGCCCCATAAATTGCATTGTATGCGTGAGTCCACCAAATACTGCATCCAGATTTTTTGATATTACATGTGGTCTTCTCGTAAATTTCATGTTTAAGTAAAGTAATTATAATTATAAAAAATTGGGAATAATGATAACATCAAATATAGTAAGTCTTTATTATCCTTAAACTGCATTTGTAAGTAACAGAATTCTTTTCAAATTGTTGATTTTAATTTATTTTCCATCCCTCGGTTAAAACCGAGGGCAATGGATAGTGTACTGTTGTAATTTTCTATGAATTTATTTCCCTCGGTTTTAACCGAGGGTGATGATTATATATTATGTAATTAAATTTCTAATTTATTAATAATAAATTTTATTCCCATATCGGTTTTTTCTTTTCTAAGAAACTTTGAATTCCATATTTGCAATCTTTAGTTGCTCTTGCTTTTGCATTTATTTGCGCAGCCAATATAATTGCATCATCCAAACTTAATTCCTGCACCTGTGCAATCATCAACTTAGTTATCTGCACCGCACTTCTGCTTGTATTTTGAATTAATTCTTCTGCCAATACATTTACAGCATCATCCAATTCAGCAGCAGAAACTACTTTATTAATCATGTTATATTGCAATGCGGTATTTGCATCAATTAATTTTCCTGTTAGCAATAATTCTTTTGCATGTGTTTCAGAAATTTTGCGCAATAAAAACACCATAACAATGGCAGGGACAAAACCAATTTTTACTTCCGTATATCCAAACTGTGCATGACTCACACTAATTGCAAAATCACACACTGTTGCCAAACCACATCCACCAGCAATTGCATGTCCATTAATTTTTGCAATCACCGGTTTCTGTAATGTATAAATCAACATATATAGTTCAGTAAGTCTTTTTGAATCATCCGTATTTTCCTCCAAAGAATTGTTTTGTAATGATTGCAAATATGCAAGATCAGCACCTGCAGAAAACACATCCCCTGCACCAGTCAGTATTATAACTTTTACTTTTTCATCGGATTCTGCTTTCCGAAATGCTGCTTTCAATTCTTCTACTAATTCTGCATTAAATGCATTTCTTTTTTCTGCACGATTAATTGTAATCGAACATTTTTTTTCTATAACTGAATATAAAATAGATTGATACATAGGCTTTAAAATTAATCATTCAAAAAAATACAGTTAAAAAAAAACCTCTCATTGCTGAGAGGTTTTAAATAATGTGCATGCAAAAAAAATTACATCGCCATGTGCGCTGTCATCATATCACAAGTGTTTTTACAATCAGCTTGTAGTGCCATCAATGTTGTATTCCAACCATCCATTTGAGCTTTGTAAGAAGCTAGTTTTGTATTGTACTCATCAATACCCGCAACTACCTCTTCTTCAGGTATATTCTTGTTGTTAGCTTTCCAATCTGCATACGCTTTTTCGTCAGCATTCCAGCTTGTAAGTGTATTTGAATAAGTAGCTTTCAATTCATCTGCTTTAGCAAAAATATTAGTACAAACAGTATTTAATGAATCCATTTTTGGATTCACAACCGCTTTTTTATCGGCTTTTACATCCCCGCCATCCATTGGCATTGCTTTTTCCATCATACCGTGCATGTCGGTTAATGTAGTATTCATTGTAGCTTCCCAGCCTTTTAAAGCTTCACCGGTAGCTTTCCAGTCTGTTTCAAATGCGGTCATTTTGGTTTTTGTTTCTGCACTTAAGCCTTTTTCACCACATGAAACTAATACGGTTGCACCTATTACAGCCGTAAATAATAAAACTTTGATTTTCATTCTTTGATTTTTTGATTTTGAATTAGACAGCAAAAGTAGAAATGTTTTTTCTGTACTAGGTTATTTTTAACAGCATTTATTTTAACTTGTTCAATGCTTGTTCCAATAGTCTTATTTTTTCCATAGCATCTTCCATTTTCTGCTTTTCTACTGCCACAACCGATTCAGGGGCATTTGCAACGAATTTTTTATTGCTCATCTTCGCTTCTACACTACGCAGAAATCCCTGCTGATATTTTATCTGTTCCGTAAGACTCACTCTCTCTTGTCTTGCATCTACCTCTTTATTCACTACCACAAAAAACTTTTCCTTTCCTATTAGGAAGGTAATTGCATTCTCAGGCTCCATTGTTTGGATAGTTATTTCTGAAAGGTTTGCAAGCTTGGAAATCAATGGTGCAAATTTTTGCAGATGTAAATTTTCTACAGGATAAAATAATGGCAATGCTACTTTAGGACTCATTTGATTCTTAGAACGGATATCTCTGATTGCAGAAATAAGTTGTTTAGCAAATTCTCCTGCATCTATTTTTTCTAAACTACTTTTTTCTGCTTGAGGATATTTTGCAATTATTATATCATCCCCTTCTTTTCTTTCTTTTAAACTATGATATAATTCTTCGGTAATAAAAGGCATTATCGGATGCAACAATTTCAAAATGTCTTCAAAAAATGCAATTGTTTTTTCATAAGTAGCATTATCAATTGCTTCACCAAAAACAGGTTTTACAAATTCAAGATACCATGCACAGAAATCATCCCATACAAAATTGTAGAGATGCATCAGCGCATCACTTACTCTAAAAGATTCAAAATGTTGTTGCACTATTTCAATGGTGTTATTCAATTTTGCCTGAAACCATTCAATGGCTGCATCATTATCAGAATTTTTACCGGACTTTTGTTCCCAACCATTTACTAATCGGAAAGCATTCCAGATTTTATTACTAAAATTTCTTCCCTGCTCTACTTGTTTTTCATCAAACAAAATATCATTTCCCGCAGGTGACATCATCAACATTCCCATGCGCACACCATCGGCTCCGTATTTAGTAATCAGGTCGAGTGGGTCGGGGGAATTTCCTAAAGACTTCGACATTTTTCTGCGTTGTTTATCTCTAACAATTCCCGTGAGATATACATCGCTGAATGGTTTTTCATCCCGATAAAAATATCCGGCAATTATCATTCTTGCTACCCAGAAAAATAAAATTTCAGGTGCTGTTACTAATACATCTGTTGGATAATAATATTGAATTTCTTTATTCTTAGAATCTTCAATTCCATTGAATACAGATATCGGCCACAACCAACTGCTTGCCCATGTATCCAGCACATCTTCATCCTGATAAATGCCTTCGGTACTTAAACCATTTTTTGATAATAATTCCTTTGCTTCTTCCGCAGTTTTACAAACAACAAAATCTCTATTTTCATTATACCAGGCAGGAATTCTATGTCCCCACCAAAGCTGCCGACTGATACACCAATCTCTTACATTTTCCATCCAGTGGCGATAGGTATTTATAAATTTATCCGGATGCAATTTTATTTCTCCATCCATCACAGATTGCAAAGCAGGTTTTGAAATTTCCTGCATATTTAAAAACCATTGCTCACTTAATCTCGGTTCCACAACTGCATCAGTACGTTCGGAATAACCTACATTATTTATTAATTCTTCTACTTTAATTAGCTGACCAGTTTCTTCCAAAATAGCAAGTATTTTTTTTCTTGCAGTAAATCTATCTTCACCAATTAATAATTCTGCATGCTCGTTTAAAGTACCATTTTCATGCATGATATTTATAACCTTCAAGTTGTGTTTCAAACCCAATTCATAATCATTCAAATCATGCGCAGGAGTAATTTTTAAAGCGCCTGTTCCAAATGTTGCATCCACATAAGTATCAGCAATAATTGGTATCTCACGATGTATTGCAGGTACCAAAGCAGTTTTTCCAACAAAATTTTTATAGCGTTCATCATCAGGGTGAACACATATAGCAGTATCACCTAAAATTGTTTCAGGTCTTGTAGTTGCGATTGTAATAAATGCATCTTCATTTTTAATGCGATACTTAACGTAATACAGTTTTGATTTTACTTCTTTATAAATTACTTCCTCATTACTCAATGCAGTTTTTGCTTCCGGATCCCAATTAATCATACGCAAACCACGATAGATTAATCCTTTTTTATAGAGATCAATAAATACGTTGATTACATCTTCATAGTAATTTTTATCCATTGTAAACCGTGTACGATCCCAATCGCAACTACAACCTAATTCCTGCAATTGTTTTAAAATAATTCCACCATATTTTTCTTTCCATTCCCATGCATATTCTAAAAATTTATCTCTGCTGAGATCACTTTTTTTAATTCCACGTTCACGCAACATCGCAACTACTTTTGCTTCGGTGGCAATAGATGCATGATCGGTCCCCGGCACCCAACATGCATTTTTTCCCATCATTCTTGCTCTGCGTACAAACACATCCTGCAATGTATTATTCAATACATGGCCCATGTGTAACATGCCTGTAACATTGGGTGGTGGAATCACAATTGTAAAAGGAGTGCGATCATCCGGTTGTGAATGAAAATATTTTTTAGAAAGCCAATGTGCATACCATTTACTCTCTGTCTCGGCGGGATTATATGTTTTAGAAATTTCCATAGTGTAGTATAGGCAAAAATAAAACATAAGCACTAATACATTTTTTGATGTTTTTATATTCTTCAATCCGATTGCTGAATGCACTTGCTATCTTTACCCGGTATGGAAAAGAAATTGAAGCTGGGTATAATCCGTGAAGGAAAATTTCCGCCGGACTCCAGAGTGGCGATCACACCTGAACAATGTAAATTAATTCAACAACGTTTTCCCGAAATAGAAATCACTGTTCAGCACAGTCATGGTCGTTGTTTCAATGATTCTGAATTTAAGGCTGCCGGTTTCCCGGTGCAAGAAGATATCAGCGATTGTGATGTACTTATCGGAGTAAAAGAAGTGCCGATAGAATTATTAATCCCGGGTAAAACGTATTTATTCTTTGCGCATGTTATAAAAAAACAAGCGCATAACAAACCATTAATTCGTGCTTTGTTAGATAAAAAAATACGATTGATAGATTATGAATGTTTGCGTGATGCAGATGGAAATCGTGTAATTGCATTCGGCAGATGGGCAGGTATTGTAGGTGCGTATAATGCATTTTATACTTGGGGAAAACGCACCGGAGATTTTAATTTAAAAAGAGCAAAGGATTATAAAGATTATAAAGCATTGAAACATTCTTATACTAAAATTATTCTTCCTCCAATAAAAATTGTTCTTACAGGAACAGGTCGTGTTGCTCAGGGAAGTATGGAAGTATTAAATGCATTGAAAATTCAACAAGTTTCTAATTCTGATTTTTTAACAACAAAATATCCGCATCCTGTTTTTACTGTGTTAGATACCAATGCTATTTACGATAGAATTAGTGATGGTGGATATGAAAGAAAAGAATTTCATACAAAACCCGAATTATATAAAAGCATTTTTCTGCCGTATGCAAAACAATGTGATATTATGATCAATGCAATCTATTGGAATCCAAAGGCAGCAAGATTATTTGAAAAAACAGATATGCATCATCCTGATTTTAATATGCAGGTAATTGCAGATATTTCTTGCGATGTGAATGGTGGTGTTCCGGCAACATTAAATAACACCACGATTAATGATCCTGTGTTTGGATATAATATGCACACCGATAAAGCAACTGCACCTTATGAAACGGATACAATTGATATTATGGCAATTGATAATTTACCTAATGAATTACCAAGAGATGCGTCGGAAGAATTTGGAAATTTATTAATCAATAATGTAATTGCTGAATTATTGAAAACTGATAGTCGTATGATTTACGAAGCAACTATTTGTGCGGATGGAAAATTGAATACACCGTATTTGTATTTGAAAGATTATGCGGGGGAGGAATGAGTATTGAATGGTGAATGGTGAATGGTGAATGGTGAATGGTGAATGGTGAAAAAATAATCAGCAATAAGCAATAAGCAAAAGGCAAAAGTCAATTGTAAATTATAAATTATAAATGGTGAATGAAAAAATCAGTGATTGATTTTTAAACTCGAAACTATTTAGTCAATGTTCTCAATTTTTTCATTGTCAATTGTCCACTGTCAAAATCAATAGTCAAAGTTTTTTTCGCCAACAGCCAACAGCTAATTGCTAATAGCCATTAATTAAGTGATGAGTTTTTTTTAGTGAATGGTGAATAAAAAAATCAGTGATCAGTAATCAGTGATGAGTTTTTTCATTGTCAATTGTCAATTTTAAAAGTCAATGGTCAAAGTTCAAAATCCATCTCTTTCAATAAATTTTCCAGATCGAGTGCTTTTGTAAACATATCTAAACTGCCGACTGAATTTTTTGGCCAAAGTTCCTGAGGGCGATCCCAATATAATTCCACACCATTACCATCCGGATCATCAAGATAAATTGCTTCTGAAACACCATGATCACTTGCACCTGTTAGTGGATAATTTACTTTTATTAATCGCTGATAAATTATTGCAAGATCTTTTCTTGTCGGATATAAAATTGCAGTGTGATATAAGCCAACACTATTCACAGGCGCAGGCGGTAAATCTTTACTATGCCATGTATTTAAACCAATATGATGATGATAACCACCGGCAGAAATAAATGCTGCCTGAGTCCCATATTTCATAGTTACTTCAAAACCTAATAAGTCATGATAAAACGTAAGTGATCTTTCAAGGTCAGCTACTTTGAGATGCACATGACCTATTCGTGTTTGTTCAGGAATTGTATATTCATTATTCATTCTTAAAAATCAGTTTTAATAAAATTATAATTGCATTTATTTTGAGTGAGTTCCAATGAGTTTATTTGAAATGTTTTTCGTGTGAAAATAAGTTTACTTAGTTTCTAAAAGATTTTTCAGTGCAGTTTCAATTGTAGGAAATTTAAAATGGTAACCGTTCTGAATAAGTTTTTCGGGAATAACCCAACGACTTTTTAAAACGAGTTCGGGTTCTGTTTTAATTACAGCAGCTCCTATTTTTAGTAATAATTCAGGAGTAGGCAACCCGATTTTTATATGCATTTCTTGTCTTAAAGATTGCATTAATGTTTTGTTATTAATGGGATTTGGAGATGAGCAATTGAAAACACCTTTCAACTCTGTGTGTGATTGTAAAAATAAAATGATGTTGTACAAATCTTCAATATGTATCCAACTAAACATTTGATTTCCTTTGCCTTGTTTTCCTCCCAATCCGAAACGAACAAGATTTTTCAACGGCTCCATTACCCCACCATTTTTTCCTAAAATAATAGCCATACGCAATGCGACTTGCCTGGTATTGGGAAGCTTAAATTGAAAAAAAGATTGCTCCCAACTTGTAGCCACATCCACTGAAAAACCATTTCCAATTTCACCTTTACTTTCAGTCATTGGAAAATCTTCTGCATGGCGATAAATAGTTGCAGTGCTCGAATTAATCCAAAGTTCCGGTGGATTTTTGCATCTCAAGATTGCTTCTCCCAGCACCTTTGTAGTTTCTGTTCTTGATTTTAAAATTTCTTCTTTATTCTTTTTATTATATCTGCAATCAACTGATTTACCTGCAAGATTTATAAGCATATCAGAATTTTCAAGTGCATTAATAATTCCAACTTCGTCGTTCCATTTAATACTTTGTTCCTGACGTGAAATAATTATAAGCTCATAATTTAAATTGCAAAAATGTTTTGTAAAATATTTCCCAACAAATCCAGTTCCACCAGCTATTACAATTTTTTTATTCATGAAATAGTTTTAAAATTTTTACTGATTTAATTGTTGTAGATATCTTGGCTATTGGCTTTTAGCTGTTGGCTTTTAGCCATTGGCGAAAAAACTTTAACTATTGACTTAGACCATTGACCTATATTATTGACTATTAACTTTGACCATTGACATTGATAAAAAAACTTAAACTATTGACAGTTGAAATTGGACAGTTTGCAATGAAAAAAACTCATAACTCATCACTGATTTTTTTACTCACTACTCACCACTCACTACTCACTAAAATACCCGATACTCAATACCTTCCCTTCGTATTCTTCAAAATGTTATACAGCAAATTTTTAGCTCTGAATAGTTGTGCTTTAACCGTGCCCAACGGTATATTTAGTTCTTGTGCAATTTCTTCATAAGAGAGTTCATCAAAGTAGCGCAGTTGAATAAGTTTACCATATTTGGGATTAAGCTTTTCAATTATTTCCCGTAGTATAATTGCCCGTTGATGTTTTATAAATTTTTCTTCCGGATCTGCAATATCCGCTTTTACAATTTCTGATAAATTCAGGTTGTCTTCATTTTCATAATCCAGACTTAGAGTTTGAAAACGTTTACGGCGAATAAAATCAATAGTGTTATTCGTTGCAATTTTATACAACCATGTACTGAATGCATAATCAGGTGTGTATTTATCTAAGTTACTGAATGCTTTTCCAAATGCTTCTATAGTAATATCATCCGCATCATCACGATTGTGCACCATTTTCAATACCATATAATTTATGGAGTCACGGTATTTAGAAAGTAATTCTGCAAATGCTTTTTGATCGCCGTTACGAGCACGTTCCAATAACTTCAGGTCTTCCCTGGCTCGTTGCGATAAATTAGGATTTAATTCCATCTGTATTTTGTCTTCACCATTGCCGCACGGGCAAATACGAAATAATAAAAAACTTGCAATACATCAAAAACTTCTATTGAAGAAATAAGATCTTTTTCATCTAATTTTTTCATGCAGGAAGTATATAGAATGCGTTGCAAGATTAATCGCAATACAAATAATCCCAAGACATAATACCATTGAAATAAAAACAGCATTAATACAGGGAATAAAATCCAACTTATTATTTGAGTCATGGGAAATAAACTCAACAAAAATTTATGTTTTGCTTTATAAAACTTTGCAGTGGAAAGATGTCGCTTCTTTTGTTCTTTCCAATCAGGATACGTTTGCTTGGGTGCAGAATAAGTGAATGCATCTTTTTGAATATTAATACCGCAATTTTTTTTATTTGCTACTTTATTAATAAACAAATCATCATCACCGGAAGGAATATTTCTATGATCGGCAAAACCACCATATTTAAAAAACAATTCTTTTTTGTAGGATAAATTTCTGCCCACGCCCATATAAGGTAAACCGGCCAATGCATAAGAAAAATATTGCATTGCTGAAGCCACTGTTTCAAAACGAATCAGCTTATTTAAAAAACCTTTTTCCTTTTCATAAGGCCCATAACCAAGTATAATAGAATCACTATCACGATAACTTGCAATAGTAATTTTCAACCACTGATCACTTGCCGGAATACAATCCGCATCTGTCAAAACCAGTGTATCATAAGTAGCTGCTTTTATTCCAAGAGTTAATGGGAATTTTTTACCTGCCATTAATCTGTTTACCTCTCCTACTCTTACTTTTTTTAATCGTGGTTCTTTATGCGCTAAGTAATGCAAATATTCCAAAGTGCCATCTTCGGAATTATCGTCCACCACTATCACTTCAAACTGCGGAAAATCTTGTGCTAAAATTTTAGGAAGATTATTTTTAAGATTTACATCCTCATTGCGAGCGCAAATAATTACAGATACGGGAGGGAATTCTTTATTAACATCTGCTTGCTTTTTATATAGTGCAAGCCTGAGATGAAAGCATAAAAAGTATAAAATTTGAATTCCGGTTGCCGAACAAAATACCAGAAAAAGAATAAACAAAATATTAGGATTCATTGCAACGCCAAAGTTAGAAGAATGCTTTACAATGATATTTTACAACTTATCGCCATATCCACATGCTGTACACATTTCTTTACTTTTGTGCGCAATGTTTTTTAAAATAGAATCTACAGACACACAATCCAAAGCAAGAGCAGGTACATTGCAAACTGCACATGGCAATATTCGCACTCCTATATTTATGCCGGTGGGCACGGCAGGAACTGTGAAAGGTGTACACTTCAACGAATTGAATAATGCAATACAAGCAGAAATAATTTTAGGCAATACTTATCATTTGTATTTGCGTCCGGGTATTCAGAAAATAGAAAAGGCCGGAGGCTTACAACAATTTACTGCATGGAAAAAACCGATGCTTACAGATAGTGGTGGCTATCAGGTGTATTCATTAGCGCAAATGCGAAAGATTACTGAAGAAGGTGTAAAATTCCGATCGCATATTGATGGATCCACACATTATTTTACTCCGGAATCTGCAATAGATATTCAACGCAGTATCGGTGCTGATATCATCATGGCATTTGATGAATGTACTCCCTACCCTTGCGATGAAAAATATGCAAAGCAATCTATGGGGCTCACACATCGCTGGCTGAAAAGATGTATTACACAATTTGAAACTACAGAATCGAAATACGATTATGCGCAATATTTATTTCCGATTGTGCAGGGAAGTGTGTATCCTGAATTGCGAAAACAATCTGCAGAATTTATTGCTGCAACAAACTGCTCAGGAAATGCAATCGGTGGATTAAGTGTGGGCGAACCGGTAGATGATATGTATGCAATGACGGAGTTGGTAACAAACATACTCCCTTTTGAAAAGCCACGTTACCTGATGGGTGTTGGCACTCCGGCAAATATTTTAGAATGTATTGCATTGGGAATAGATATGTTTGATTGTGTGATGCCTACCCGCAACGGAAGAAATGGTATGTTGTTTACAGTAGAAGGAATAATAAATATTCGCAATAAAAAATGGGAAGAAGATTTTTCTCCTGTTGATATTGCTTCCACTGCACCAACAAGTCAACTGCATTCAAAAGCATATTTACGACATTTATTTATCAGTGGTGAAATGTTGGGACCTCAATTGGCAAGCATTCATAATCTTGCATTTTATTTATGGTTAGTACATACCGCACGGGAACAAATTATTGCAGGTACTTTTACCAATTGGAAAAATACTATGGTAAAAAAAGTAAGTAGCCGATTATGATGAATAAAATCTGGAATGCATTTTTATTTCCCTTTCGCAAATGGCTTTCTATTTACGACAGATATATTATTCGAAAATATTTTACCACTACGCTCTTTACTTTTTTTATAATAATCGCCATTGCATTAATTATTGATTATTCAGAAAAGACCGAAAATTTTGTAAAATATAAACCAACTGCACATCAAATAATCTTTGATTATTATTTCAATTTCATTCCTCATATTGCAGCATTGCTGGCGCCCTTATTAATTTTTCTTGCGGTTATTTTTTTTACAAGCCGCATGGCGTACAACAGTGAATTAATTGCGCTGCGCAACAGTGGTATTACGATGCTTCGCTATTTAAGACCATATATTATTTGTGGTGTTTTCTCCGGCTTATTATTGCTGTTTGCCAATCATTGGTTAGTACCTGTTGCAAATAAAACACGCATTGCATTTGAAGATAAATATACACGAGCACCAAAAGGTTATGGCAATAATATTCACTTGCGATTAGATAATAATACGCTTGTATCCTTAGAGCGATTTAAATATTCTACCGGTGAAGGGACCAACTTTGCATTAGAGCGATTTGAGGGAAGTGGAAATAATAAAAGATTAGTTTATAAAATCAATGCTGATCGTGTGAAATTTATGCCTGGAATAAAAAACTGGCGATTAGTTAATTATAAATATTGGAAAATAAATAATACGAGTGAAGGGTTTATTCAGGGTAAACAAATGGATACCACTTTAAATATGAGTCCTGAAAGTTTTGATGTGGATGTAATTATAAAAGAGGCATTAAATTTTAAGGAGATAAATGATTTTATGGAATCTGAAAAATTGAAAGGTGCAAGTGGAATAGAATATTTTCAGGTGGAAAATAATAGGCGAACGGCAGCAGCAATCTCTGTAATAATTATGATTGTGATGGGAGCTGCAATTGGTTCATGGAAAGTGCGTGGCGGTATGGGATTAAATATTGTTGCAGCGCTTGCTCTTGCATCTTTGTATGTAGTATTTCTGCAATTCTCTTCTTCATTTTCTGTGAATGGAAGTTTGCCCCCAATAATCGGTGCAAATATTCCAAACATCATTTATCTTTTAATTACACTTTATTTAATTCGGCTAACGAATAAATAATTAAAATCAGAATGGAACATCATCATCCGGCATATCATCCATTTTGGATTTGCGGGTTACGGTAACTTTCGATTCTTTTAAATGATCAGAAAGTGGAGATAAATTCTGACGAGGAAATTCTTCCATATCCACAAACTTGATATACTGATCAATAAATCGAACCCGCACTCTGTCCAAAGCACCATTTCTATGTTTTGCAATAATTACTTCTGCCACACCTTTTGTTGAGTTGCCTTCATCATCTTCATCAAATCCATAATATTCCGGTCTGTATAAAAAGCAAACTAAATCCGCATCCTGTTCAATGGCTCCCGACTCACGCAAATCGGAAAGTATTGGTCGTTTATTTCCACCTCTGTCTTCCACTTTTCTACTCAACTGTGAAAGTGCTATGATGGGAATATTTAATTCTTTAGCGATACTTTTTAATGCACGGCTGATTGAACTTATCTCTTGCTCTCTATTACCTGCTTTTCCATTTTCTGATGATGTCATTAATTGCAAATAATCAATTACCACTAATTGAATATCGTGTTGCATTTTTAATCGACGACATTTTGCACGTAATTCAAAAATATTTATTGCAGGAGTATCATCAATAAAAATTGGCGCATCACCTAACGCTCCACTTTTTTTCATCAATTGCACCATCTCATGTTCTGCAAGTTGACCTTTAATAATTTTTTCGGCAGGCAATTCTGTTTCCGCACTAATTAATCTTTTTACTAACTGCTGAGAAGACATCTCTAATGAAAATATTGCAACCGGTTTATTAAAATCTACTGCAGCATTTCTTGCGATAGAAAGCGTAAAAGCTGTTTTACCCATAGATGGTCTTGCAGCTACAATTATTAAATCACTTTTTTGCCAACCACCTGTCAGTCGATCCAATCTTGTAAAACCTGTAGGACATCCGGTAAGTGAATCTTCATGTTTACGAGCTTCATCAATTTCTGCAATTGTATTACTGATTAAATTTCTGATATCAGTAAAACTTGTACGTAAATTATTATCTGCAATTTGAAATAACGATTGTTCTGCTTTATCTAATAATTCGAAAACATCTGTTGTGTCTTCGTAAGAATCTTTTACTATCTCGGTGCTGATGCGAATTAATTCACGCTGAATAAATTTTTGTGTAACAATACGTGCATGATGTTCAACGTGTGCGGCTGAAGCCACTCTATTTGTTAAACTAGTAATATAATACGGTCCACCACATTCTTCCAACTTACCCATACTGCGCAACATTTCTGTTACAGTTAATAAATCAATAGGTTGTGTTTTTTCAAACAATTTTCTGATTGCTTCAAAAATAAGTTTGTGTCTGTCATCATAAAAACTATCAATACGCAATAATTCAATAGCGTTAGTTACAGCATCTCTATCAATCATAAATGCACCCAATACAGCTTCTTCCAAATCAACAGCCTGAGGCGGCACTTTCCCTAATGCAAAACTTGTAGCATCAGTTTGTTTGCTAATACGTTTTCCTGTTCTGTTTACATCGGATGTATTCCCTTCGTTAATAGTCATTGTTTGTTTTGGTTTGTACAGTTACAACAATAAAGCTCCGCCCACACAAAAATTGTGTACCTCTCAACTCTGCAAAAATATTTCTGAGTTTTACTATAAATAGGAGGATCAAAAATAGAATGAAACACGACATGAATGCAAGGATTTTAAGATAAATAAATACGCACAATACACTTTG
The DNA here is from genome assembly GCA_016715425.1 of Bacteroidota bacterium. Classification (NCBI taxonomy): domain Bacteria; kingdom Pseudomonadati; phylum Bacteroidota; species Bacteroidota bacterium. Next base: position 664,416 of record JADKAC010000005.1, on the reverse strand, counting down.
CTTACAGGAGTACAATTTAGATACAATCAACAAAATTTATAAACGAATTGTCCACAATAAAATGTTACTGTGAATTAGAAGTGAGAAAATAAAAATTATTATTAGGAATACTTTACATGTAATTAAATAAATGCAATTACTGCAATTATTTAAATGCTTCAATACCGGTAATATCTGCACCGGTAATTAGTAAATGTACATCGTGAGTTCCCTCATAAGTAATTACACTTTCCAGATTCATCATATGACGCATTATCGGATATTCTCCTGTAATGCCCATGCCTCCCAACATTTGACGTGCTTCTCTGGCAATATGCAATGCCATATCTACATTATTTCTTTTGGCGAGTGAAATTTGAGCAGGTGTAACTTTTCCTTCAATTTTTAAAGTTCCAAGACGCCATGCTAATAATTGCGCTTTGGTAATTTCAGTAATCATCTCTGCTAATTTTTTTTGTTGCAATTGAAATCCTGCAATAGGTTTTCCGAATTGAATTCGCTCTTTTGAATAGCGCAATGCAGTATCATAACAATCCATCGCTGCACCAATAGCACCCCATGCAATTCCATAACGAGCAGTGGATAAACATGAGAGTGGTCCTTTCAAACCTTTTACTCCTGGCAATATATTTTCTTTCGGCACTTTCACATTATCAAAAACTAATTCGCCTGTGGCGGATGCACGTAACGACCATTTACCATGTGTTTCCGGTGTAGTAAATCCTTCCATTCCACGTTCTACAATTATCCCACGAATTTTTCCCTCATCATCTTTAGCCCATACAACCGCAATGTCTGCAAACGGTGCATTGGAGATCCACATTTTTGCACCATTCAATAAATAATAATCGCCTTTATCTTTTATAGTGCTAATCATTCCACCCGGATTAGAACCATGATCAGGTTCTGTTAATCCAAAACATCCAATAATTTCACCTGCACCTAATTTTGGTAAATATTTTCTTTTTTGTTCTTCTGATCCAAAAGCATAAATAGGATACATTACTAAAGAACCTTGCACAGAAACCAAAGAACGAATTCCACTGTCGCCTCTTTCAATTTCCTGCATAATAAGTCCATAACTAATATCGTCTAATCCACCACCGCCATATTCTGCGGGAATAGATGGGCCGAATGCACCCACCTCTGCAAGTCCTTTAATTAATTGCATTGGTGTTTCTGCCTTCTGCGCATAATCTTCTATAATAGGAGAAATCTCCTTTTTTACAAATTGTCTTACAGCATCACGCACTAATTTTTGTTCTGTGGTAAGTAAATCGTCCACATTAAAATAATCCACTCCTTCAAATAAATCGTTTGGCATATTTTATTATTTAGTTGCAAAGATAAGTACTACAATTCTTGTAAAAATTGAATCCGTACAAATCAAAATATTTACATTCGCAGAAAACATAGTTCATGGGTAAGTTATTGTTAGAAGGGATGGAATTCCGGGCACCTGTAGGTGTTTTGCAAAAAGAAAAATTATTCGGAAGCCGTCTTATGATAAATGTAATTGTTTCCGGAAAAGGTATTAATGGACAAAATGATTATTTAGCAGACACAATTGATTACTCTATAATATATTCCATCGTAAAGAAATGCGTAATGCAACCTGCCAATTTAATGGAATATGTTGCAAACAACATTATCAATGAAATAAAAAAAGAGTTTGGAAATAAATTAGAAACTATTAATGTTCAAATAAAAAAAATAAATCCACCATTGGATGGCGTAGTGGAATCTTCGGGTGTTGAAATTAATTGGGATGCTGATATGCTTTTATAGATAATTTTTTAGCTGCATAAATTCCTATATCTTTGCACAATGGTCGGATGGCCGAGTGGCTAGGCAGAGCTCTGCAAAAGCTCATACAGCGGTTCGAATCCGCTTCCGACCTCACGCCACCATAAATTATGGTGGTTTTTTTTTCTCAATATATAGGCAATGCGAATATTAATTGTTGCAGCTACATCTTTTGAAATAATGCCTTTGCTTCAGGAATTTAATACAACTGAAAATTCCGGGGATTTAAATTTATTTCAAATAAAACTTCAAAAAGGAATTAATCTGGATGTATTGATTACAGGTGCGGGAATTAATCACACTGCATTTCATCTTGGTAGAATTTTACAGAAAAATAAATATGATCTGGCAATCAATGCAGGTATATGTGGATCCTTTAAAAAGAAAATTCGTATTGGCACAACAGTAGAAGTGCTACTTGATAATATGGCTGATTTTGGAGCAGAAAAAAACTCCCGATTTTTACCTGCATCTCAATTAAATTTATATAGTGAATTAGAAAAAATAATTACTCAAGATTTCATTGAAAATAATTCACAACCATTGCAAGTGTGGAATGCATTGCAAAAAGTAAAAAGCATTACGGTGAATACAGTGCATGGAAAAGCAGAATCAATTAATGCAATAAAACGCAGATTAAATCCGGATACGGAAAGTATGGAAGGTTTTGCATTTTTTTATGCATGCCGATTTTTTAATATCCCTTTTTATCAAATAAGAACTGTTTCAAATTTTGTAGAACCAAGGAATAAATCGAATTGGAATATTCCTCTTGCAGTTGA